>CAZWDS010000084.1:8720-14894 GCA_964632495.1 uncultured Rhodobacterales bacterium | reverse complement strand
CGAACCGGTGTACACGGATTTGCAATCCGCTGCGTAACCACTCCGCCAACTCGCCTCGCGGACCGTTGGGCTAGGCGGATTTAAGAGGAAAAGCAAGGGTGGAAATGCCGCTTTGCTTGGGGAAATAACGCGGGCTTTTGGGGCAGGGAAGCGGCTTGGGGAGGATTTGGTGGTAATTTGGCAATCTTTTGCGGGTAAGTCGATTTGGACAGGCACGTCCGATATCCGCCGCCGGTACGGGCGCGCCCGCAAAAAAGCGCTCGAAAACGACCGCTTGGCGGACGTTTGTGCGTTGGAATACTTGCCGCACTGCCCTGCTTGTGGTTCAAGGGAACAGGGCTTCTGAACAAAAGAGTTTAGTTATGACTGACTTCTCGCAACACCGAACAACGATGGTGGACACGCAGGTTCGGCCGTCGGACGTGACCAAGTTCCCAATAATCGAAGCGATGCTGTCGGTGCCGCGGGAAGATTTCGTGCCCGCCGACCGCCGCGAAGCGGCCTATGCGGGCGAGCAGATTAAGTTGGCCTCGGGACGTGTTATTCTGGACCCGCGCCTGATGGCCAAGATGCTGGACGCGGTTGATATTCAGCCCGACGAAATGGTGTTGGATGTGGGGCCGGGGCTTGGGTATTCCTCAGCCCTTGTGGCCCGAATGGCTGAGGCAGTGATTGCAGTTGAAGACAGGCCCGATCTGGCCAGCGAAGCGGAACGTGCCTTGTCGGAAGCCTCTGTCGACAATGTTGCCGTAATCGAAGGCGTTTTGGCCGAAGGCGCTGAAAAGCACGGGCCCTATGATGTGATCCTTTTGCAAGGTGCGGTACAGAAAGTACCCGAAGAACTCATCTTACAGTTGAAAGAGGGCGGCAGAATTGCTGCACTGTTTGGCGATGGAGCGCACGGCGCGATGCGGCTGGGATACAAAGTGGATGGGCAGGTCAGTTGGCGATTTTTGTTCAATGCGTCGGCCCCCGTTTTGCCGGGCTTTGAGGCTGAACAGGCGTTCGCGCTTTAAGAAGAAACGGAGAACCGACATGGGCTCGTTCACATGCAGAACCGGTGCCGCGCTGTTGGCTGCCGCCCTGATGACAGGCCCGGCGTTGTCCGAGACGCTGTCGGATGCTTTGGCAATGGCGTATCGCAGCAGCGGGTTGATTGATCAGAACAGGGCCGTCCTGCGGGCCGCTGACGAAGATGTCGCCCAAGCCATGGCGGCTTTGCGCCCGGTGATCAACTATGCGCTTGGTGCGGATTATTCGGATCCCTCTGCGTCCGATGATTTTTCTATAACCGCCAGCCTGTCCGCCAACATACTTTTGTATGATTTCGGTCGGTCTCAACTGGGGATCGATGCCGCAAAAGAAACCGTTCTGGCAACCCGGGCCGGGTTGGTTGATATCGAAAACACCGTTCTTTTGAATGCGGTCACGGCCTATCTGGATGTGCGTCGATCCGAAGCTTTTGTCGAGCTGCGCATGAACAATGTGCGCCTGCTGACCCAGCAGCTGCGCGCCACGCGGGATCGGTTTGAAGTGGGTGAAGTGACGCGGACTGACGTCTCTTTGTCTGAAGCGCGGCTGGCCGCAGCTCGAAGCGGTCTGGCTGCCGAACAAGGCGGTCTGGCGCGTGCAAAAGAGCAATTCAAAGCCGTGGTTGGGCGTTATCCCGGTAACCTTGCACCGCCGCCGCGCACGCCGAAGGTGCCCTCGACTGAAAATGCCGCCCGTGACAAGGCCCGCCAATTCAATCCGCAGTTAAAGACGGTACAGCACCAGGTGAAGGCCGCTGAACTGGGTGTTTTGCAGGCGGCGCAAAGGATCTATCCGACAGTGGATGCGACCGGGCGGCTTTCTGTTGACGATGACGGCGACGACAGCACCAGCGTTGGTGTGCAACTGTCCGGGCCGATCTATCAAGGCGGGGCCATCGCCTCGGGCACGCGCAAAGCCAAGGCGATCCGTGATCAGGTACGCGCTCAGCTTTACACAGCGGGTTTGCTGGTCGATCAGCAAGTTGGAAATGCCTATGCCAACCTTGCCGTGGCCGTTGCCAGCATTGACGCGTCAAATCGTCAGGTCACGGCGGCGCAACTGGCCCTTGAAGGGGTGCGCGAAGAACTGCAACTGGGCGCACGTACAACGCTTGAGGTTCTGGATCAGGAGCAAGAGCTTTTGGATGCGCAGACCAGTCGCGTTTCGGCTGAGGTGGATCGTCACATTGCGGTGTATCAGGTTCTGGATGCCATGGGGCTTTTGACGGCTGAACGTTTGGGCCTGAACGTGCCGATTTACGATCCGGCGGCTTATTACAATGCTGTAAAAGACGGGCCAACCCATGACGTTAGCCCGCAAGGCAAGAAGCTGGACAGTCTTTTCCGTGCCATTGGTCGACAGTAACGCCTGCCCGATCAATAGCTTGTTTGTCGTGGTCCCGCACGTTAGTTTGTGTGTCAGGGGCAGGTAGAGCAGGACGTAATGTCGAAATCCGTGTCGGATCAAAAGGTTGAGGATGTTCTATCCTCTGTGCGGCGACTCGTTTCAAACGAGTTGCCCAGAAAGCAACGCCCCCTTGTGCCCGATGGGCAGGGTGCTTTGGTTCTGACCGAAGCGCATCGTGTGGAACAGGCGGCAAAGGTTCAGTCTTCGAAGGGGTCTAAAGGCTCTCTGGAAGAGCGGATCGCGGAACTGGAAGCTGCAGTTAACGATCAGACGGACGATTTTGAACCAGACGGCAGCGAAGATCAGTCGCAGCACCGGCCTGATCGGATCGTCTATACGCGGCCAACCAATACCGTGGACGAGACGTCGCTGCGCGCCAGTACGGTGCGTCTCAGCCAGATCGCGCTGATCGAAACCGGCCCCGCCAATGAAGACGAAGCGGTCGATGGCGAAACCCGCGAGTCTGAAGAAACACCCACGTTCCGCCGCGACGTAAGCGCACTCTCGCCGACCAAACCAGAGACGCCCGAGGTCGCCGAAGACACCGCAGACGAAGCGCCAATGGCTGTCGATGTTCCGTCCGAGCCGCGCAAAAGTGCCGAAGTCAAAGCCTTCACCGACCCCGACGATGTCGTGGCCAACATCGAAGCACGGATCGCATCGGGACGTCCAATTACCGAACCTTTGTCCCTCAAAGACCCTGTCAAACCGGCAGAGACAGACGTCGATGATTTCGACGATGCTTTGACAGAAGCGGTAGCGGCCTCGGTTGCATCGTCAACGGGAGACCATGATGGTGGCGCTTTTGACGTTGCCAGCGACGACCCTGATGGCAACGGCGACCATGATGCGGATGTGCTGCGAACCGAAGAATTCAATCCAAGCATCTTCGCCAACGACACTTTGGATCCCCATGTGACAGCAGGCGAACTGTTGTCGGATGCCGAAAAGGTGTCGGACAGCAATTCGGCTGATGCAAAACCCGAACCCGTGCCATTTGCAGATCATCTGCCTGCGCACGAGACGGCGGACACTGATGTCTCGCCGACACCCGAAGTACACAGCGAACCAACCGCAACCGGCGAAGCAATCGCTGCGCTGGCCGCCTTGCCGGAAGAAGAGGCTATGCGCCTTCTTATTTCCCGTATGATCCGCGACGAACTTCAGGGTGATCTGGGCGAGAAGATCACGCGCAATGTTCGTAAACTGGTTCGCCGCGAGGTCCAGAGGGCTTTGACGTCCAAAGACCTGACATAGCGCAGGCAGGGCGGCAGGGGTGAACACGCCGGCACATCTTATCTTCGGCGCGGCGGCTTTTGGAAAACCTGACCGTAAAGGCAGTCTTGCGGCGGCGATGGCCGGGGCCTTTGTGCCGGATTTGTCGCTTTACGTGATGGTCGGTGTGTCGATCTTCGTTTTGGGTGTTCCTGCCGAAACGGTGTTTCGCGAGTATTATTATTCGGACGCCTGGCAATCCGTCTTCGCCGTCGACAACAGCTTTGTGCTTTGGGGCGCGTTTCTGGCCTTGGCTCTTTGGCGGCGGTGGCCTTTGGTTGTTGCCTTTGCAGGGGCAGGGCTGATGCATCTGGCGCTGGACTTTCCGCTTCACACCCATGATGCCCGCCAGCACTTTTGGCCCGTCACGGATTGGGTTTTTCACAGCCCCTACAGCTATTGGGACAGCCGCGCAGGTGCAGGTGTCGTTGGCCCGATCGAGGCGGGGTTTTCGGTCTTTCTGGCTGGGCTGGTCATCTGGCGCTTCAAGCACTGGGGCGTGCGCGTTCTGATCGTTGCCTTGCTGGCGGCCGAATTGTTCAGCTCGGGCGTCTGGCAGTTTGTTTTCTGATCACCAAACAGCGGTCAAGGGCGTCAGGGGTTAAGGCCCCACGCGCCATCTTGGTTGCTTGTAAAAGCTAGATTTCCTCGATCCGGATCGCGACCGGAGCCGAAGCCAGGACGCCTGTCGTTTCCATCGCGCTTAACGCATGGCTCAGGTCGTCTTGCGCCGCTTTGTGGGTCACGATCAGAACCGGTGCGGTGCCAGCTTCGTGGCCATACTGGCGCATCCGGTCGATCGAGATACCGGCATCCCCCAGAACGGCGGCAATCTTGGCAAGCGCTCCCGGTTTGTCGGCCAGTTCCATTCGCAAGTAATAGGCCGCAGGTGTTGCGCTGTTCGACTGGGTCGCCTCAACCAACGAAGCGGCAGGCACACCAAAGACGGGCTGGCTGGCTCCGCGCGCCAAGTCGCAGATGTCGGCCAGAACCGCGCTGGCCGTAGGCCCTTCGCCTGCGCCAGCCCCTTGCAGCACAATCTGCCCCACGCTGTCGCCTTCCAGCACGATCATGTTCATCGGACCTTCAAGCTGCCCCACGGGCGAGACTGCAGGCACCAGACACGGCGACATCCGCGCATCAATCCCACGCCCGGTCTTTTGCGCCACGCCCAAAAGCTTGATCCGATAGCCCATGTCAGCGGCTTGTTCGATATCTTCGATGGTAACCTTTTCAATCCCTTCGATCTGCAAGGCGCCAAAATCGACCCGCGTTCCAAAGGCCAGCGACACCAAAAGCGCCAGCTTGTGCCCGGCGTCAATGCCACCCACGTCCAGCGTCGGATCGGCCTCGAGATACCCCAGTTCCTCGCATTCCGCGAAGACGGTCTGGTAGTCCAGACCCGCCGACTGCATCCGGGTCAGGATATAGTTGCAGGTGCCGTTCATCACGCCCATGACGCGAGAAACCTCATTGCCTGCAAGACCTTCCGACAGGGCCTTAATGCACGGAATGCCGCCCGCTACACCCGCTTCATATCGGATTGACACACCCGCCGTCTCGGCGGCTTCGGCCAAAGCCTGACCATGCATCGCCAAAAGCGCCTTGTTCGCGGTGACCACATGTTTGCCTGCCCGGATCGCGGCTTCGGTGGCGTCCTTCGCAGTGCCTTCGGACCCGCCCATCAATTCGACGAAAACGTCCACATCATCGCGGGTGGCCAAGGCAACCGGATCGTCTTCCCAGGCATAACCCGTCAAGCGCACGCCCCGGTCGCGATCCTTGGTGCGGGCAGACACCGCGGAAATGGTGATCTCGGTTCCTGTGCGCGCGCTCAAAAGAGCCGCCTGACGCTGCACGATCTTCACCACGCCGACTCCAACCGTGCCAAGACCAGCGATACCAAGGCGAAGAGGGTTGGACATGGATGTGCTCCGTTTCGAGGATGTTGAGGCGTGTTAGCCGCTTCCGCCTAAAGGGGCAATGCGCTCAACGCGCGATGCGGGCCCGAAGCGCTTCCATCTCGTCACGTGTCGCAACCGAACGGCGCAAAACGGCAGCCCGCGCGCGCAAGGCTGTGGCCCTTGCCGCCAGCTGATCGGCTTCGCCGCTGCGTGCCGGGGGCAGGGTGGCAAACAGATCGGCTGTTGGTACCAGACTTGGCCAAGGCCCATCAGACTGCACATCGCCCACCTGACTGGCATCCGGCCAGTCCGAGCAACCCAAAAGGCCAAAACTCAAGCAAAGAAAAACGATGCGGATCATGGCGAGACGTTAGGCGGCTGGTGCCGAAAAAACCAGACCATCCACGGACAAAGCCGGATTTCAGCCGATTTTGGCAAGGACCGGACGCAGTTTTATCTGCGTGCCCGTTTTCGCTTGCCGCTGCTTCGCCTTTTGACCATGGCCCTCCATGTGTTAGGCAGCGGCGTCCGGGCCAGTTGAGGGCAGGGACGTGAC
>CAZWDS010000084.1:0-8620 GCA_964632495.1 uncultured Rhodobacterales bacterium | reverse complement strand
GACACATGGGATGGAGCCAACGTGACGGACAGCGAAGAGATATTGCTTGAGATCAGCCCGTCACCGCTTCGGCGTTGGATGGCTCTGTTGTCGCTACTGGTCCTGGCGGGGATGTTGTTGGCCTTGTCCATAGGCGATGTGCCCGACCTGTGGCGATTGGCCTTTGTCGGGATTGGTGTCTGGGTGCTTTGGTCCGGCAATAATCTTCGCAAATCAACGCTGGATGGTCTGGTTCTGACCCGTGACGGGTTGCGCACAGCGTCGGGACGCATGTTGGCGCCCGTCGACAACATCGCGAAAGTGGAACGTGGTATCTTTGCATTCAAGCCGTCGAACGGGTTCCTAGTGCGTCTCAAGGCGGCAGAGGGCAACGGCTGGGCACCGGGGTTATGGTGGCGGTTTGGAAAACGCCTTGGTGTCGGGGGGACGCTTTCGGGTGGCCAGACACGTGCCATGGCCGATCTGATGTCAGCCCTTGTTATGGAGCGCGACGGCGGGTTTGAATGAGGGCGCTACGGCCCCGAAAGAAAGACACCCTAACCCGATATCCCTGAAAAAAGAAAAGCCCCGACCAAAAGGACGGGGCTTTCAAAGATGTGTTGGTCAAACCCGCCTAGCTTGCATCCCAAATCAGCTGAGGTGCAAAACGTGGTCGGGCCAAAGCCACTTCGCGGAACCGGTAACTTGCCAGACCCACCGAAAAGGCCGGGGACCATTCTTGTTCGCTTTCGACGATGATCAATTGTTCTCCGTCGCTCATGTCCGGGATCCGGGACTCAATGGGCGTGATGTCGTCATGGCCGTCAATGCCGCCGACGCCTTCGGACCAAACAAGAGACAAGGTCTTTACCAACGTGACCGGGTCTTCGGTCATCGTCACGACGCTGACGCGCAAGGCATTGTCGCCGTCGCTTTCGGCAAGGAAGTCATAAATCTCGTGGACCGCCGTTAAATAGTCCGGTGTGATTGCAACTTCTTCACGCGACAGCATATCGGCGACCGTATAGGTAGCCTTCTGGCTGATGTTCAGGGTTTTGAACGCGTCCCAGAAAACGAAGGTCGCAGACAGTGCCCAGACCAACATAGGAATGGCCAGCACTGCTTCGATGGACATGCCACCTTCTTCGTTTTTTGAGAACCACTTGGATGTATTGAATCGCATCATCATTTTCCTCACCTCAGCCGTCCGAGCCCAAGCTGCCGTCACCGCTGCCACTGCCACTGCCACCACCGCTGCCGCCGCCGGATGAAAGGGGGGCTGCGAAGGCACGTGTGCCTGGCTCGGTTACGAAAGCTGATGTTGCGACCATGGCGTAGTTGCCTTCAATATCGACACCCAATCCGGCGCCAATGCTGGTGGTCGGGAACAAGGGCTGCTGCAAGGTGCAGACCCGAACGATCATCATGCTGTTGATCTGACCCACATCATAAGTGGTGCCGGTCAGGGAATCGTCTGTCGACATGCGATCGACACATCTGGCATCGGTCTGCATCGGAACTGTGCCACCCGGAGTGATGGCGACTTCCTGCATCTCGATCTGGATCGAATTCACACAATCAGGCAAAAGACCTGCGTTGTTGCAGATGTTGACCTTAAGATCGTCGAAGTTCGGCACCCGACCGTTGCCAAGCCGCACATCGCGGACGGCAATGTCTACAGCGCGCTCAAGCATCACGTTGCGGACCATGTAGTAGCCGGACTCAAAGCCCATCATGAACAGGGCAATAATAACCGGGAAAAGCAAAACGAATTCAATCGTCGCGCTCCCGCTTTCTTGTCGGCGAAACCGGCCGAACAATTTGGAAGGAAAACTCATACCGATACTACTCCGTTTCGACGCTTATTGCGTCAGTCTCAACTTGGTGATCTCGGCAGCGATTGCTGCAAAGGCCGCGCTGATGTCAGTGCCCGCCACGTCAAAGTGGTTACCCTCTTTCGCAGAACATTCCGCCAGGAGCGTATTCGCCGCTTCAGGAGCTTCGAAAGCGACCGTAAAGATCTCTATCCATTCGTTAGTTCGAGCCGCCGAGCAGATTGCCCTTAGATCGGTGTCAGCGGTGGCCCAGCCCATGTTCGTTTCGACGGCCCCATTATAAGCGTCGAAAGCGTCCGTATCTGATCTGCTGAAGAAGTAATCAGCAGCCTCTGGCACGGAAAAGCGATCGAACACTGCATGGTGATCCCACTGGACGGCATCTGCCACGTCAGGATGGCCTTCGGGAATGTAAGTGTCGTCAGCCGTCGTTGTTGGGAGGCCAGGAGCATACCAACGCTGTCCGGGTGGGTTGTCAGGCATCTCGACGACGTAGCCAAACCAGTCGTGGCCATTTGCCGCTTCGTCGGCCCTCGTTTCGGAATGCCAGATGCGTGATGGACCGGACTTAAAAGGATCTTCCAGATCGCGCTGACGGGTGTTGATACCGTCGGTCATCAGAACGACGTATTTCAGAACATCTTCCGTGCCGTGCGCTACGGGAAATCCTGCAGCCGTGGCCGGAGCAAGGCCGTCGGTAATCATGCCAGTCACGACGCTTTGGAACGACGGATCAAGAACACCGACACCCCAGTTCATGCCATAGTCAACAGCCGTCCAGCCGGACGCATCCATCGCATCGATGTGAAGGCCAAGGTCGGTTTCGTTGTTTTGGAACAGCATCATTTCAAGTTTGGTGCTCCGGCACCAGCGGCTTCCGCCCGTGGGCGTGCTGAAGTTGCCCGTCGATCCAATTCTGAAGTTACCCAAAAGCTCGATGTCCGTACCGTCCACCAGGCGACGGTTGGTAAAGTCATCGGTCCGGAAGCGCACGCAGTTGGTTGCGGTGTTACCGGGGATGTAGGTTGCAATCGCGTTCGGATTTGTTGGCACAGGAGTAACGGCAACCGCATCGGTGTTCAGGCTCAGCCGGGCTTTCAGGTCATCATTCATGTGAACTTGCTGCGAATACGGAATGATCGAAATCAGCGTCCGCTCGGGGCTGTTGTTTGTCAGAACCGTGTTGATGAACTGCTTGGCGGCGATCTTCAGGTTGTCCATCTTTTCGCCGTCCATCGAACCCGATGTGTCCAGCACCAAAGCAATTTCGATCATCTGGTTGCCTTCACGGGCACCAGAAGACGCGCCGCCCGGCAAACTTTCAATGCCCATCATGTTCATGAACATCGTGTCCATCTGGTAGTCGGCTGTCGCGCTGACCCAGCGGCTGGTGATTTCATCATTTCCGGCGGGCCGAGCCACGTCGGATGTGACCGTCACGATATCAGGGTTCAATCCCGCTTTGGCCATGTGATCTTTGATCAAAGCTTCGACTTCGGCCTGGGTTTCAGCTTCTTGCGTCAGGCTTGAGGCCGCGACGACCGCAGTGTCGATGGTGTTCTGGATTTTGACGCGCTCGCGTTCATGGCGCACCATGTCGACAGCCATGCCGGCCATCATCAAGATTAGGATGAAAATAAAGAGGCTGAAGATCGTGAGCGATCCTGTTTCGTCTTTTTGAAACAGCCCCCCCGGGTGTTTTTTGTGCGCCATTTGTACTTACCCTAACTTTCTACGCTGTTCTCTCAAAACAAGCAGCCGAGAGATTTGAACAAAACCTATAATTTTATAGGAGCGAAATGTGGCGCAAGTTGGGCGAATTAAGGCAAATTCGCACGACATTAGGGCTTGAGAAGGCACCAATAATTCGCGTTAAGTGGGATTGATTACCAATGCAGTCCAATGGCCATAATTTTGTAAAAATACGTCGAGGTGTTAGGGCGCTGTTAACGGGATCATAAGACATAGACGCGGACCAAAGGAGAAACCTGATGGACGCAGGTGCCAAGACAGAACCAACATTTCGCGAAAGCGTTGATCTTATGTTCAATCGCGCGGTCGCGCTGATGGACCTGCCACCGGGGCTGGAAGACAAAATCCGGGTCTGCAATTCGACCTATACCGTGCGCTTTGGCGTCAAGCTTAGGGGCAGTATTCACACCTTCACCGGTTATCGTTCGGTGCATTCCGAACATATGGAACCTGTGAAAGGCGGCATCCGCTACTCTCTGGGTGTTAATCAGGACGAGGTCGAGGCGCTGGCGGCTTTGATGACCTACAAATGCGCGCTTGTTGAAACGCCGTTTGGCGGCTCGAAAGGCGGGCTTTGCATTGATCCGCGCGAATACGACGAAGACGAACTGGAACGGATCACGCGCCGTTTTGCGTATGAACTGGCCAAACGCGACCTGATCGACCCGGCCCAAAACGTGCCCGCCCCCGATATGGGCACCGGGGAACGGGAAATGGCGTGGATTGCCGATCAATATGCGCGGATGAACACAAGCGACATCAATGCCAAGGCTTGCGTTACCGGCAAACCGCCCGAAGCGGGCGGCATCAAAGGCCGGGTCGAAGCGACGGGGCGGGGCGTGCAATACGCGTTGCAAGAGTTTTTTCGTCATCCCGAGGATATCGCGGCAGCCGGTTTGTCTGGCACGCTGGACGGCAAACGGGTGGTTGTGCAGGGCCTTGGCAACGTAGGCTATCACGCAGCCAAGTTTTTGGCGGAAGAAGACGGTTCGATCATCACCGGGATCATCGAACGTGATGGCGCACTGGTCAGCGAAAAGGGCCTGGACGTAGAGGCAATCCACAACTGGATTTCACGCCATGGCGGGGTCAAGGGCTATGCCGATGCAACCTATGTGGAAAACGGCGGATCGGTTCTTGAAGAAGACTGCGACATCCTGATCCCGGCGGCCCTTGAAGGGGTGATCAACCTGTCGAACGCGGACCGTGTGAAAGCGCCTTTGATCATCGAAGCGGCCAACGGCCCAGTAACGGCGGGGGCGGATGACATATTGCGCAACAAGGGCACGGTGATCATTCCGGACATGTATGCCAATGCAGGCGGCGTGACCGTGTCGTATTTCGAGTGGGTCAAGAACCTGTCTCACATCCGTTTTGGCCGGATGCAGCGCCGTCAGGAAGAGGCGCGTCATAACCTGATCGTGGAAGAGCTTGAGCGTTTGAGCGAACATCTTGGCTCTGCCTGGTCAATGACGGGCAACTTTAAGGAAAAGTACCTGCGCGGCGCTGATGAGCTGGAGCTTGTGCGTTCAGGGCTCGATGACACGATGCGCGCCTCCTACCAGGCGATGCGCGAGGTTTGGCACGCCCGCGATGACGTGACGGATTTGCGCACAGCGGCTTACATCGTGGCGATCGAACGCGTGTCCTCCAGTTATCGCGCCAAAGGCTTGTGATGGAGGGGAGGGGCCAGCCCCTCCCTGTCCCTTTGGGCCATTCCCACCCCGGGCGTACTTTTAAAGAGATGAAAGCCCGTTTGAGGTTCTGGACAACCATGGCACAGGGACAGATATAGAAGGTATGTCACTGCCACCCGGTTTTCTTGATGAACTGAAATCCCGCGCCTCGCTCAGCCAGGTCGTGGGTCGGAAAGTGACGTGGGACGCCAAGAAATCGAACCAGGGCAAGGGCGATATGTGGTCGCCGTGCCCGTTCCATCAGGAAAAGACCGCATCTTTCCATGTGGATGATCGCAAAGGGTTTTATTACTGTTTCGGCTGCCACGAGAAGGGCGATTTGTTCAGCTTTGTGCAGCAGACCGAAAACGTATCCTTCATGGAGGCCGTTGAAATTCTGGCCCGCGAGGCGGGCATGCAAATGCCTGCCCGTGATCCGAAGGCGCAGGAGAAAGCCGACCGGCGCACCCAGATTGTCGAGGTGATGGAGCAGGCGGTTCAGTTCTTTCGTTTGCAACTGAAGACCAGTGCGGCCTCGGCGGCCCGCGAATATCTTTTAGGGCGCGGGTTGGATGAGGCGGCGCAAGCCCGCTGGGATATCGGCTTTGCGCCACCCGGCTGGCAGGGCCTTTGGGATCAACTGACGGGCAAGGGCGTGTCCGAAGATCTGATCTTGGCTGGCGGATTGGCCAAGCCTTCCACCCAAGGCAAGCGGCCCTATGACACCTTCCGCGACCGGATCATCTTTCCGATCCGGGATGCGCGTGGCCGCGCGATTGCCTTTGGTGGCCGCGCGATGGATCCGGACGATAAGGCGAAGTATCTGAACTCGCCCGAAACCGAATTGTTCGACAAGGGCCGCAGTCTTTACAACCACGGCCCCGCGCGCGAGGCCTCGGGCAAAGCTCCCCTGATCGTCGCCGAAGGATACATGGACGTGATTGCGCTGTCTGAGGCGGGTTTTGGTGCCACCGTCGCCCCTTTGGGCACGGCTGTGACAGAAGATCAGTTGCAGTTGATCTGGCGGATGCACGACGAGCCGATCATTGCGTTGGACGGCGACAAGGCCGGTCTGCGCGCCGCGATGCGGGTGATCGATCTGGCGCTGCCTTTGTTGGAGGCTGGGAAATCCCTGCGGTTCTGCCTGATGCCCGAAGGCATGGACCCGGACGACCTGATCCGCCGCGATGGACGCGGTGCGATGCAAAAACAGATCGAGGCCAGCGTGCCCTTGGTCCAGCTTTTGTGGCGGCGGGAAACCGAAGGCAAATCCTTTGACAGCCCCGAACGCAAAGCCGCGCTGGATCAAAGCCTGCGGAACGCCGTCAAGCTGGTGCGCGACCCGTCCCTGCGCCGCCACTATGGCGACGAAATCAACCGCCTGCGCCGCACCTTGTTCGATGGCCGCCCGCCACCAGATGGCAAACGCCGCTATCAACCGCGCGGCACAAGGTTCGACCCTCCCGCAAACGCCATGTCGGAAACCAAGGCCAGTGCTTTGGCCGCCGCGGGCGCCCCGTTTGAAGAGCAGTTGAAAGAGGCGGTGATCCTGGCCGTTCTGGTCCGTCACCCGGATTTGGTCGGCAGTTTCCTGGCCGATCTGGAACGGCTGGAAACCTCGGTTCCCGAACACGAGACCGTCCGACAAGCGCTTATTCAGACAGAAGGGGCCAATCGCGAACAAATTGAGCAACTTTGCGGGGCTCAGGCCCTTGAAAAACTGCTCCAGCCGCGCCATGTCCGCATTTCACCAGCCATGCACGCAGATGCGGGACAGGATATCGCGGCGATGCTGGTGGCCGAAGAGTTGGCCAAACTGACCGCCCGTCGGGGCGCGCGGCGCGAAATAGAAGACGCCATGCGGGACATCGAAGGGTTGGCAGACGAAGGGCTGACATGGCGCTTGGCTCAGGTGGCCGAGGCGCTGACGGGACCGGACCAATCTGGACAGGAAGACGTTGCAGAATTCGACCTTGGACCCAACGGAGCGCGGCTAAGGCGGGACGAAAGAAGCGAATTTGACGCCCTGTTGGGGCGAATCGATTACTCAAAAGGCCGGGGCGAGGCGTAGCGAAAACCGCCCAATGGGTCAAAATATCAAGGGCGCGGGTTGCGAATCAGTGATTCGCGCTAGATGATTCGGGGATTCGCACGAATCACCACTATTGCCCGGGAGTGGCGTATGGCTGCTAAAGACACAAACGACGATCAGAAGACCGACGATCAGGATTCTGAAGGCGCGCTCGATATGAGCCAGACCGCGGTCAAGAAGATGATCGCTGATGCGCGCACCAAAGGGTACATCACCTACGATCAGTTGAACCGCGTGTTGCCCCCAGATCAGGTGGCCTCGGAACAGATCGAAGACGTGATGTCGATGCTGTCCGAAATGGGCATCAATATCATCGAAGACGAAGACGAAGAAGACGCTGACGATGATGGCGACAAGAAAGAAGGCGCGACCGATGTGGTCGAGGCCAACACGTCGCGCGAAGTGGCGGTTGCCGCCACCGAAACTGAAAAGCTGGATCGCACTGACGATCCCGTGCGTATGTATCTGCGCGAAATGGGGTCCGTCGAACTGTTGTCCCGCGAGGGCGAAATCGCCATCGCCAAACGGATCGAGGCTGGCCGCAACACGATGATCGCGGGCCTGTGCGAAAGCCCGCTCACGTTCCAGGCCATCACCATCTGGCGCGACGAACTTCTGTCCGAAGACATTCTTCTGCGCGACGTGATCGACCTGGAAACCACCTTCAGCGGTGCCATGGGCGAGGAAGAGGGCGTGACCCCCGTCGTCGACACCACCAATGTCGAAACCGCCAAGAAAGAGCCCGAGCAGGAACTGGACGCCGACGGCAACCCGATCCAGACCGAAGACGATGATGATGACGAGGATGAAGCGGCCAACATGTCGCTGGCCGCCATGGAAGCCGCACTGAAGCCCCATGTGCTGGAAATCCTCGAGCGGATCGCCAAGGATTACTCGAAACTTTCCGACATGCAGGACAACCGCATGTCCGCCACGCTGAACGAAGACGACAGTTTCTCGGCGGCGGCAGAAAAGAAGTACCAAAAGCTTCGTCAGGAAATCGTGGACTTGGTGAACGAACTTCACCTTCACAACAACCGGATCGAAGCCCTGATCGACCAGCTTTACGGCATCAACCGCCGGATCATGTCGATTGACTCGAACATGGTGAAACTGGCCGATCAGGCCCGCATTAACCGGCGCGAGTTCATCGAAGCCTACCGCGGGCGCGAGCTTGACCCGGCGTGGCTGGACGACATGCGCGATAAATCCGGGCGCGGCTGGCAGCTGTTGATGGATCGGTCTGTCGACAAGATCGAAGAGTTGCGCGGCGATATGGCCCAAGT
>CAZWDS010000083.1:0-14922 GCA_964632495.1 uncultured Rhodobacterales bacterium | reverse complement strand
TCAGAATTGGGTTTGTCCTTTGGGCGCGAACGTGTGATACATGCGGCGCTCGGTTTTGGCGGACTCACTGAACGGATCAGAGAGGACGCCATCCGGCTATCTGGCGTTCGCAAATTGGACGGTGGCCCTGCCACCGAAGAGGTTAAGAAGACCATATGAGCGATAGTGACGGCAAAAAGACACTTGGGCTGAACCGCGGCCCCGGACAGGTAAAGCAAAGCTTTAGCCACGGCCGGACCAAGAATGTCGTGGTGGAAACCAAGCGCAAGCGCGTTGTCGTGCCCAAGCCAGGAAGTGGCGGGGGTTCGTCTGCGCCTGCGTCCGGGTCCAAGTCTGCCACGGGCGGAGACCCGAAGAAGCGGCCCGCAGGAATTACCGATGCGGAACTTGAACGTCGGATGAAAGCGCTTGCCGCAGCTAAAGCCGCCGAGGCTGAAGAAGCTGAAAAGCGCGCTGCTGATGAAAAGGAACGTGCTGCAGATCGCGAACGTCGCCGGGCAGAAGCCGAGGCGAAAGAGCGTGAAGAGCAAGAGCGTGCCGAGAAAGCCAAAGCCAAGGCTGACGAAGAAGATCGCGTAAAACGCGAAGCCGAAGAGGCTAAGGCAAAGACAGCTACGCCCGCGCCTGCAGCGGCTCCGGCAGAACCTGCACAAGCACCGCGCGGCCCTGCTGCTGCCAAGCCGGACGCAAAACGCCGCGATGATCGTCAACAAGAACAGCGCCGTGACAACAAAGGCGGACGTGGACGTGACGATGGAAGTCGTCGTGGCGGTAAGCTGACGCTGAACCAAGCCTTGGGTGGCGGCGAAGGTGGCCGTCAGAAATCTCTGGCGGCTATGAAGCGCAAGCAAGAGCGCGCGCGGCAAAAAGCCATGGGTGGCAGCCAAGAGCGTGAAAAAGTCATGCGTACGGTTCAGTTGCCCGAAGCCATCACGGTTAGCGAGCTGGCCAACCGGATGTCCGAACGTGTGGCGGACATCGTGAAGTCGCTGATGAACAACGGCATTATGGCCACGCAGAACCAAAGCATCGACGCGGATACAGCCGAACTGATCATCGAAGAGTTTGGACACACTGTGCAACGCGTTTCGGATGCCGACGTGGAAGATGTGATTGTCTCTGTCGAAGACAAAGACGAAGAACTTCAGCCGCGTCCTCCAGTCATCACGATCATGGGCCATGTTGACCACGGTAAAACCTCGCTTTTGGATGCAATCCGCAAGGCGAATGTGACGTCAGGCGAAGCGGGCGGGATCACGCAGCACATCGGTGCTTATCAGGTGACGACCGATGGCGGTGCCGTGTTGTCGTTCTTGGATACGCCAGGCCACGCGGCGTTTACCTCGATGCGCGCACGTGGTGCTCAGGTGACTGATATCGTGGTGCTTGTGGTTGCTGCGGATGACCAAGTCATGCCGCAAACGATCGAGGCGATTAACCACGCCAAGGCGGCCGAAGTTCCGATGATTGTTGCGATCAACAAGGTTGATTTGCCTGCGGCTAACATCGACAAGGTACGGACCGATCTTTTGCAGCACGAAGTCATCGTCGAAAAGATGTCCGGTGAAGTGCAGGATGTCGAAGTCTCGGCTCAGACGGGGCAGGGCCTTGAAGAACTGTTGGAAGCCATCGCGCTTCAAGCTGAAATTCTTGAACTGAAATCTAACCCCGACCGTGCGGCGCAAGGCGCTGTCATCGAAGCTCAGCTTGACGTGGGTCGTGGGCCCGTCGCCACCGTTCTTGTTCAGAACGGCACACTGCGCCAAGGCGACATCTTTGTTGTCGGCGAACAGTGGGGCAAGGTTCGCGCCATGGAAAACGACAAAGGCGAGCGTGTCAAAGAAGCTGGCCCGTCCGTTCCGGTCGAGGTTCTTGGTTTGAACGGTACACCCGAAGCGGGTGATGTGCTGAACGTGGTCGACACCGAAGCACAGGCCCGCGAAATCGCTGAATACCGCGAGAAGGCCGCGAAAGAGAAACGTGCGGCAGCCGGTGCTGCGACGACGCTTGAACAGTTGATGCAGAAGGCCAAGGAAGACGAAAACGTCGCTGAGATGCCAATTCTGGTGAAAGCTGATGTGCAGGGGTCCTCTGAAGCCATCGTTCAGGCGATGGAGAAGATTGGCAACGACGAAGTCCGCGTGCGCGTTCTGCATTCGGGCGTCGGCGCGATCACGGAATCTGACATTGGCCTGGCCGAAGCTTCCGGTGCGCCTGTCTTTGGCTTCAACGTGCGTGCGAATGCCTCGGCACGTAACACGGCCAACCAGAAAGGCGTCGAAATTCGCTACTACAGCGTAATTTACGACCTTGTGGACGACGTGAAAGCGGCAGCCTCTGGTTTGCTGAGCGCAGAAGTGCGCGAAAACTTCATCGGTTATGCCTCGATCAAAGAGGTCTTCAAAGTCTCGAACGTGGGTCGTGTCGCTGGCTGTCTGGTGACAGAAGGCGTCGCACGCCGGTCTGCTGGTGTGCGTTTGCTGCGTGACGATGTTGTGATCCACGAAGGCACGCTGAAAACGTTGAAGCGTTTCAAAGACGAAGTTGCCGAAGTTCAGTCGGGACAAGAATGCGGCATGGCGTTCGAGAACTACGAAGACATCCGTGAAGGCGATGTTATCGAGATCTTTGAACGTGAAGAAGTTGAACGCACTCTGACGTGATCTGAAAAGATAATGCAAATGAAGAAGCGCCGCTGAATTCAGCGGCGCTTTTCGTGAGTGAGTGAGTGGTAGTTAAGAGTAGGTCAGGTTTTAAACTGGGTATCCGCAGAAAACGCGCTTCCCAACACGTACAGCGATGCGTCCGTCTTCGAACGCCTGAACAAAAATCCCCTGAACCGACACGCAGCTTCCCATAATTACTGTCTTCAGCATTTGCCGATCCCCTTGTTGCTTCCCATGGAGTATTTCATCGCATTGCAAATACAACGTAGTGCTTGTGCACTGTTTCCTTAGGCGAAACATTAGCATCACTTACGCGTCATTGTAGTTGCTACAAAAATACAACCATAAGATGAATTCGTCTAGAGCCAATCTCGCAATATCGAAATCAATGGAACATCAGCCGGTGGCATTGGGTAGTCGCGCAGGTTCTGCGCTTTGACCCACGTCAGATCCTGTCCTTCGCGCGACATTGGCGTTCCATCCCACTTACGACAGGCGAAAACCGGCATCAAAAGATGAAAGTCGTCGTAGCTGTGGCTCGCAAAGGTCAATGGAGCAAGACAGCTTTCCCACGTCTCGATACCAAGCTCCTCGTGCAATTCGCGGATCAGGGCGCCCTCGGGTGTTTCGCCGGCTTCGATTTTGCCGCCCGGAAACTCCCAAAGACCCGCCATCGATTTTCCCTCGGGTCGTTGAGCGAGAAGAACACGACCATCCACGTCGATCAGCGCTGCTGCCGAAACAAGGACAGTCTTCACGACCGATAGTCCGCATTGATCGCAATATACTGGGCCGTCAGATCGCAGGTCCACATCGTCGCTTTTCCAGTCCCAAGGCCAATATCCACCGAAATAGTGACGTTCTCGCCCTTCATATGAGCAGCTGCCTTTTCTTCACTATAGTCTTGGGCAACTTGTCCATCCTTGGCCACCTCCACGTCGCCAAACCGAATGGAAAGACGATCCCTATCCGCCTCGGCACCAGATTTGCCCACTGCCATGACAATGCGGCCCCAATTCGGATCTTCGCCCGCGACGGCCGTTTTGACGAGAGGCGAGTTGGCGATGGCACTGGCCACCAGCTTGGCATCCTCGTCAGAGCAAGCTCCGGTGACATTCACTGTCACAAACTTTGTTGCCCCTTCGCCATCGCGCACAACTTGATGCGCAAGATCGATCATTACCTCGCGCAGTGCTTTGGAAAATTCAAAGGTGCCAGTGGATTCGACGTCAACGCCAGATGCACCGGTCGCGGCAAGCAAAAGAGTGTCTGACGTCGATGTGTCGCTATCGACGGTAATACAATTAAAGGTTGATTTGGTCAGTTCCGAGATCGAATTTTGAAGAAACTCAAAGCGCGCAACGGCGTCGGTGAAAATGTAAACCAGCATCGTCGCCATATCAGGGGCGATCATGCCCGAACCTTTTGCAATTCCGGCAATCGAGATGGTCTTTCCACCGATTTCGATCTGACGCGAAGCCCCTTTTGGGAAGGTATCAGTCGTCATGATTGCGCGTGCTGCATCCCCCAGCCCATCTGCGGTAACGGTCTCGCAAAGCGACTGCAAAGTTGTTGTCACTTTTTCATGAGGCAAGGGCTCACCGATGACACCAGTCGAGGCGGTGAAGACACGTGCCTCAGGAATGTTCAGAACATTGGCCACGGCATCCGTGATTGCGCGCACGGCAGTCACACCGGCGATCCCCGTAAAAGCGTTCGCGTTGCCGGAATTTACCAAGATCGCAGCGCCATCTTCCGAAGATCCGCCGAGTTTGTCCTGACAATCCAACACAGGTGCTGCCCGGGTCTTGGACCGCGTGAATGTTCCCGCGATCACGGTGCCGGGCGCAAGTTGTGCCAACATAACGTCAGGGCGCCCTTGATACTTTACACCAGCGGCAACCGTCGCGAATTCCGCGCCGTTGATCGTTGGTAGCTTGGGAAACCCGCCTTTTGGCGCAAGCGGTGAAACAGGAAGTGCACCGACCAAGGTTAATCGCCCAACAAAGACAGATCATCCAGCAGGGCCGGATCGATTTCGCCGGCAGTCACGCGTGTGACGTCAGCCGCGTCTTCTAAGGCTTGGATCTCGGTTTCGATGGCTTGTCGCTGAATACCGTCCGCTAATTCGCCGCGGACCTCTTCCAGCGCTGGCGCGTTGGTCAGTCGCGTTTCGTTCAACCGAATGACATGCCAACCGAACTGAGTCTGAACAGGCTCCGAAATGGCTTCCACCTCAAGGGCAATCACGGCTTCTTCAAAAGCAGGCACCATGGCGCCCGTTCCGAACCAACCCAATTCACCCCCTCGTGGGCCCGAAGGCCCCTCGGATTTTTCTTTGGCAAGTTCGGCGAAGTCGGCACCGCCGTTCAGCTCTTCGATCAGGGCCATCGCTTCTTCTTCAGTTCGAACCAGTATGTGCGACGCGTTGTACTCGGTTTCAGGTTCGGCGGCGCCATAAGATTCTGCATAGGCGGCTTGCAAAGCGTCATCGGTCAGCGCGCCCTCTGCTATGCGTTTGATTTCTTCGTTCGCCCGAAGAGCCCGCTCTTCGTTTTCCAGTGTCAGCTGTGTTCCAAGGGACAATTCGTCAACCTGTTCGCCGAAAAGGGTCTGTTGCACCAGTTGATCCAAAATGCCGTCAAACAGTACGTCGCCGGGCAATTCGAGATATTGTTGGGGCAAACGTTGCTTCAGCACGATCATATGGCCCAATGTCAGGTCTTTGCCGTTCACAGTGGCGACAACGGTGTCGGCGTTGATATGTCCATCCGCAGACGCGCTTAAAGGCAGGCCAAAGGCAATAATGGTGGCAAGGGCCGAAAAAGTCGTTCTGAAAGCCATAATCTTTCCTTACTGGGGGCCGCGCGGCTTGGCGACGTTGACAGAGGGATACCCGACGCTTACATCGCAGACGTTGGCAGGATAGTCCTTATTCTGCACTTCTATGGCGGGCCAGAGGCACGGGCAAGCGTATCTCCTCACACAACCTCGTCAGACCGTATGCCAAGAGGCGATTGAATGCTCGGATTTGGAACGATAGCGAAAAAGGTCTTCGGGACCGTAAATGACCGCCGCGTCAAAGCAGCGGGCCCTGTGGTTGAAAAGATCAACGCGCTTGAGCCCGAGTTTGAGGCTTTGTCGGACGAAGGTTTGATTGCCAAGACCGAGGAATTCAAGAAAAGGGTCGCCGAGGGCGAAGATCTGGACAAGATTTTGCCTGAGGCCTTTGCCAACTGCCGGGAAGGCGCGAAACGTGCTTTGGGTCTGCGGGCTTTTGACGTTCAGCTCATCGGCGGCATGTTCCTGCACGAAGGCGATATCGCCGAGATGAAGACCGGTGAAGGTAAAACCTTGGTCGCGACGTTCCCCGCCTATCTGAATGCGCTCACGGGTAAGAACGTTCATATCGTCACGGTGAACGACTATCTGGCCAAGCGTGACAGTGACTGGATGGGTAAGGTCTATACTCAACTGGGTATGACGACCGGCGTCGTTTATCCGGGCCAGGGTGAAGAAGAAAAGAAGGCTGCGTATCAAGCCGACATCACCTACGCGACAAACAACGAACTTGGGTTCGACTATCTGCGCGACAACATGAAGCCTACACTGGCCGATGTCGCGCAGCGCGATCACTATTTTGCGATTGTCGATGAAGTGGACTCGATCCTGATCGACGAAGCACGGACACCATTGATCATTTCGGGCCCTGCCGAAGACCGCTCCGAACTTTATGTTACCATCAACGAGTTGATCCCCGACGTG
This sequence comes from uncultured Rhodobacterales bacterium, assembly GCA_964632495.1. Taxonomy (GTDB): domain Bacteria; phylum Pseudomonadota; class Alphaproteobacteria; order Rhodobacterales; family Rhodobacteraceae; genus CALKXV01. The sequence continues at coordinate 8,491 of CAZWDS010000083.1, read as the reverse complement.
CGGGAAGAACACTTCACTTTGGACGAAAAAACCCGGAACGTCACTTACACTGATGAGGGTAACGAATTTCTGGAGCAGCGCTTGTTGGCCTCGGGCCTTCTTCCCGAGGGTCAAACGCTCTATGATCCCGAAAGCACGACGTTGGTTCACCACGTCAATCAAGGTCTGCGTGCACACAAGCTTTATACGAAAGACAAAGACTACATCGTTCGCGACAACGAAGTTGTTCTGATCGACGAATTCACGGGTCGTATGATGGCCGGGCGGCGTTTGTCCGAAGGTTTGCATCAAGCGATTGAGGCCAAAGAAGGCGCAAGCATCCAGCCCGAAAACGTGACTTTGGCGTCTGTGACGTTCCAGAACTATTTCCGTTTGTACGACAAGTTGGCTGGTATGACCGGCACTGCAACAACTGAGGCCGAAGAATTCAACGAGATCTACAAGTTGGGCGTGGTCGAGATTCCAACCAACGTTCCTGTCGCACGTGAAGACCAAGACGATCAGATCTATCGCACCGCTGAAGAAAAGTTTGCTGGTGTTGTTAAAGAGGTCAAAGAAGCGCACGCCAAGGGCCAGCCCGCCCTGGTTGGTACCACTTCGATCGAACGGTCCGAGTCATTGTCCGACTTGTTGACCAAAGAAGGCATTGAACACAAAGTTCTAAACGCGCGCCACCACGAGCAAGAAGCTCAGATCGTGGGTGATGCGGGCAAGCCCGGCGCAGTGACCATCGCAACCAACATGGCCGGTCGCGGTACCGACATTCAGCTAGGCGGCAACGTCGAAATGCGGGTGATGGAGGCTTTGGCCGCCGATCCCGAGGCTGACCCGGAAGAGGTGCGCACGCGTATTGAAGCTGAACACGTTGGCGACAAAGAAAAGGTTCTTGCGGCAGGTGGTTTATTCGTTCTGGGCACCGAACGCCACGAAAGCCGCCGGATCGACAATCAGCTGCGCGGTCGTTCGGGGCGTCAGGGTGACCCAGGTCGGTCAGCGTTCTTCCTAAGTCTTGAAGATGACTTGATGCGCATTTTCGGGTCCGAACGGTTGGATAAAGTCCTATCGACCCTTGGCATGCAGGACGGCGAGGCGATTCAGCACCCTTGGGTGAACAAGTCTCTGGAACGTGCTCAGGCGAAGGTTGAGGGGCGCAACTTCGACATCCGAAAGCAGCTTCTGAAACTGGATGACGTTATGAATGACCAACGAAAGGTCATCTTCGGGCAGCGCCGCGAGATCATGGAAGCCGACGAGGTGGAAGAGATCATTCAAGACATGCGTCAGGAAGTCATCGACGATTTGGTCCACACCCATATTCCGCCGAAATCCTACGCGGATCAGTGGGATACAGAAGGCCTGAAGGAAGCTGTTGCAAAGACTCTCGGCATCACAGTTCCGGTGGTTGAGTGGGGCGAAGAAGAAGGCGTGGATGATGAAGTGATCCGAGAGCGTCTTTACGAAAAGACAGATGAATTCATGGCTGCCAAAGCCGAACAATTCGGCGTCGAGAACATGCGCTCGATCGAAAAACAGTTGTTGCTTCAGACGATGGACGCCAAGTGGCGCGACCATATTCTGACACTAGAACATTTGCGTTCGGTGGTGGGCTTCCGCGCCTATGCGCAGCGTGATCCGGTTAATGAGTACAAGACAGAGAGCTTCCAGCTGTTTGAAAACCTTCTGGATGGTTTGCGCGGTGAAGTGACTGAGAAGCTTGCCGTCATCCGTCCTCTGACTGAAGAAGAACAAAAGGCGATGATGGAACAGATGGTGGCGCAATCTCAAGCCGCTGCGCCTTCAGCCGCTTTTCCTGAACCAACTGTGGAAGCGATCGAGGCTGGATTTGATCCGGCCAATCCCGAGACTTGGGGTAACCCGGGCCGGAACGAAGCTTGCCCGTGTGGCTCTGGCAAAAAGTTCAAGCATTGTCACGGTGCCCTTTAAGGGCGCTGTGACGCATTCGACTCAGATCTTTTGAAAGTTTACCCCACTTTTCGCAGTTGGGCTGCCAGCCGCTAAGATTTGGCTTACCTTGATCTGCAACACCGGACCGCACCGTCAGAGCGCGGCCGGAGGAGGCAGATATGAGCGCTTTTTCTTCGTTGAGTAAACGACGGGCGACAACCTTTGTTGTTGTTGTGCTTCTAGCGTTTTCAAGTGGTCATGTAATGCAAACGGCTTTGGTCGATGACCAACCCGTGGCATCTGTCACGAGCGGGCCTGATGCTGCTCCGATCCTAAGGTCTGGCGAAGAACGCCGTCCGCTTCCAACGCCACCTGCCGCAACCTTGATGCCCATTCTGGAACGTCCACCGATTTTACCGACGCGTGCGCAGTCATCGGAAGACCTTGCGCAGACGGCCAAGACGCAAGGATGCACACCACGGCTCTTCTTGACACCTGCCCCTGCTGGCACGGTATCGCTAAGCTTTCGCGCGCCGTGCGATGGCGGGGCGCAGGTCGATATCAGGCAAGGTTTGGTTTTGGCATCGCAGATGCTGGACGAGACAGGCCGAATGATGATCCGTATGCCCGCGCTGACCGAAGATGTTTCAATCTCTGTCACCTTGAACGAAGAGACGCTTTCCGCAGACCTTTCAGTGCCCAATGCCTTGGACTTTCAACATGTCGTCTTGATGTGGGACGGCCCGCAGCATTTGCGCTTGAATGCGTTCGAATTCGGAGCCGCCCGGAACGAGATTGGCCATGTCTGGTCTGGTGCACCCAAAACTCCCGTGCGTGCCTCCCGGGGACGCGGCGGCTTTCTGACACGTTTGACGACAGACACGGGGCCTTCCGCCGAAATTTACAGTGTGCCGTCCGGTCGTGCGTTGATGCGCGGTGTTGTCCGACTTGTTGTAGAAGCGGAAATCACGCAGGCGTCGTGCGGTCGCATTGCTTACGCGAAGGCAATCCAGCCAACAGCCTTTCGTCGCCAAAGTGAGACTGACGTAGAAGTCGCACTTCCAGACTGTGACCGCATCGGCGAAGTTGTTTTGTTGCAAAACCTTCTAAGGGACATGAGACTCGCCGGGCGTTAACCGGAGCCTGCTGCCCAAATGTTCCATCGCATGATTGCTCTTTTTCTGGCATTTTGCTGGCCGTTCAACCTTTCGGCCGGGCCAGTTGTCTTGACGACCGTGGATGGCAATTTGCGGATCGAAGGCGAATTGTTGTCCTTCGATGGCGAGTTTTTTCGCGTCGAAACCAGTTTTGGCTCTCTCACTTTGGACGGTGGCAACCTGCGATGCGAAGGCGAAGGGTGCCCTGACCCCGACACACTGGTCGCGCGGGCCACGATTTCGGGCCCGGTCGAAATGATCCATCGCCTGATTCCGCCGCTGCTTGAAGTCTTCGCGGATCGCGAGGGTTTAAAATACTACAGCCTTTTCCTGAGCGACGAAGACGTTGTTTGGGAGCTTCGCGACCCGGTTAGTGACCAGCTTCTTGTGGTTTTCACAGGCGTTGTCGAAGACGATGACGCAGGTGCGGTTCGGCTTGCTGCAGGTGATGCCGCAATTGCTTTGGGGCAAGAACCATCAAGCCCTCCTGTTCGCCAAGACGTCATCGCGTTGGACGCTGTGTTGCCTTTGGTCGCCCCGGAAAATCCGCGGGCTATGGTGACTCAATCTCAACTGTCCGCTCTTTTGTCGGGCCGTATGGATAGTTGGTCGTTGCTGGATGGGCCAGATCTCCCGATTGATATTCATGCCTTGAATGGCACCGAACCTTTGCTGAAGCGATGGTATGCAAGTAGTCTGCCGGACAATACCATGCGGCACGACAACGCGAATGATCTGGCTGATGCCGTCGCGCGCGATCCTGCGGCGATTGGAATTGGAATGTACTCGGCCATCGGGAACGCGACCCCCCTGGTCGTTGGCGGCAGATGTGGTCTTGCAATCCCGGCAACACGCGACACGATCCGGGCCGAAGACTATCCGTTGACGCAGCCATTGTTCCTAAAACGAATGGGTGCACGACAACCCAAGATCGTTCGAGATTTCATCGGTTTCGTCAGGTCGGAAGAGGCACAGCCAGTCATTGCGTCCACAGGTTATGTCGATCAAGCCATCGGCCGCATCCCGTTCGATCGGCAGGGTGACCGGATTGCCAATGCCGTTCTGGCTGCCGGTGACGATCCTGATGCTGCAGGTGCCGTCCGCGATATGGTTGCGACGCTTTTAAACCGGGATCGTCTGACCTTGACGTTTCGCTTCGAAGATGGCTCCAGCGAGCTTGATGCGCAATCCGCGTCGAACATCACCCGACTTGCGGATGCGATCAATCAGGGGACATTTGATGGACGCAGGCTGTATTTCATCGGGTTTTCCGATGGTGTCGGGCCGCCAGAAGGCAATCAGCGCCTGTCACTGCGGCGGTCAAGATCTGTGCGGCAGGCTGTGGCGTCTTTTGTTGGAACTGCACCCGTGGACCTACAGGTTGCTGCCTTCGGAGAGGCGTTACCAATGGCCTGTGATGATACAACTTGGGGACGTCAGGTGAACCGCCGTGTTGAAGTCTGGATCGAGTAGCGCTTTACAGATAGCCCGCCGACCTGAATGAAAACTCACCCGACGTACCCACCACCAAATGGTCATGAAGCGTGATTGAGAATACCTCGGCTGCATCCTGAATTTGCCGGGTCACGGCGATGTCTGCATCCGATGGCGTCGGGTCCCCGGATGGATGATTGTGCACTAAAATCAAGGCCGAGGCGTTCAGTTCCAGCGCCCGTTTAACAACTTCGCGGGGGTAGACCGGCACATGGTCGATTGTGCCTTTGGCCTGCGGTTCATCGGCGATCAGCATATTCTTGCGGTCGAGAAACAGAATGCGAAACTGTTCGGTGTCGCGATGTGCCATGGCTGTACGGCAATAGCCAACCAAAGCGTTCCAGCCGGAAATGGCCTGTTTGTCGATCACTTTGCTTTGTGCCAGCCGATGAGCAGCTGCCTCAACGATCTTAAGTTCAGCAACAACCGCATCACCAACGCCGGCGACTTGCGCTAGACGTTCGCGTGGTGCGGAAAGGGTCGTACTGAAATCACCGAATGTGTCCAGAAGACTGCGCGCTAGCGGCTTGACGTCTTGGCGGGGAATGGCGCGGAACAGCACAAGTTCAAGCAGCTCGTAGTCCGCAACCGCTTTTTCGCCGCCTGCAATAAACCTTTCGCGTAAACGCTTTCGGTGATCCTTGATGTAAGACGGCTGAGCTTGATTTGTTCGTTCAGGAACGAACGTCGGGAATGCCTCATCGAAAGTGTACTGACCTGCCATGCCGCCAATGTGCTGTCGATGTGGTTAAAGGCCGGTTAAACGCTTAGGCGACAAACTTGATCTTGACGCTTCTGGCACCTGGAAAAAGATCTTCACAGACGTCGCTTGGCACTTCGTAGACACCGGCAAGGATATCGTTTGTTTCAACAGGCACGATCCGAGGATGCGCGCTACGGGTATCGACCAGTTCGCCGGTTGGGACGACCACGTGGTTTGTGCCATTGGCCGGTGTTGATGGAACGAAATAGGTCAACTTTCGACCCATACGGTGCAACATTGTTGAGATGTGCTGCGCGCGATCACTGTCTTCTGGCAAGACCGATTGACACTCTGCAAGGATGTCGTCGGAAAACGCAGTTTCCGTCGGCTTGACGCTTGGTCGCGGGTTGATCGAACGGCTTGTGACTCGCATATCACGAATGCCCAACTCCTCGGCGTTTTCCTTCAGAAAAGAATAGGCCTCAGTGATCTCGGCAAGCTCTTCGGATGTGCCGCGCCCGTGATCAGGGTGCTTTTCATGAACAAGGCGCTTGTAAGCGGCGCGAATATCCGCTGTCGAAGCTGTCTTGCCAAGGCTCAGAACATCAAGAGCCTGCGATTTCTCCGAAATTCTCTGAATAGGGGTCATGGCTTTTACTCACTAATAAGCGTCACAAAACGACGCCAACCTAACTACAGAATGACTGTACGGAATTACGGCGATTCGAGCCAACTTTGTGTCAAATTCTAGTTGGATTAGCGCGGCTGAGAGATCAGAGCAGCCAAGAACGCGCTACTGTCGCATTCCTGGCAACAATTCTTAGGTTTTCATGCCGTCCCAGAAGGTTTTCACCTTCTTAAAAAAGCCAGAAGTCTGCGGGTTGTTTTCCTCGGACAGCTTCTCGAATTCCGCCAAAAGCTCTTTCTGCTTCGACGTCAGGTTGGTCGGCGTTTCAACCGCCAATTCGATCATCATGTCGCCCTGCGCGGCCCCTCGGATCGACGGCATGCCCTTGCCGCGCAACCGCATTTGGCGGCCAGACTGGCTTCCTGCAGGGACTTTGACGCGACTTCTGCCACCGTCGATGGTGGGGACTTCCACATCACCGCCAAGGGATGCCTTCGTCATCGACACCGGCACCTGACAATAAAGGTTCATGCCGTCGCGTTGGAACAGCGTGTGATCGGCGACGTCGATAAAGATATATAGATCGCCCGAAGGTCCGCCGCGCATCCCTGCTTCGCCTTCGCCAGCCAAACGGATGCGTGTGCCGGTTTCAACACCGGCTGGTATATTGACGGACAAGGACCGCTCTTTTTCCACCCGCCCGTGGCCATTGCAGGATTTGCAGGGGTTTTGAATGATCTGACCGGCACCCGAGCAGGTTGGGCAAGTCCGTTCGACTGTGAAAAAACCTTGGCTGGCACGTACTTTACCCATGCCAGAGCAGGTAGGGCATTGCTGAGGTTCTGCACCGCTTTCTGCGCCGGTCCCGTCGCAGGTTTCGCAGGCCAACGCCGTCGGGACCTGAACCGTCTTCTGCAGGCCCGCATAGGCCTCTTCCAGCGAGATACGCAGATTATAGCGTAGGTCGGAACCGCGCATAGCACGCTGCCCGCCACCACCGCGGCGCCCGCCGCCCATGATATCGCCGAACAGGTCGTCAAAAACATCGGAGAAGGCACTGGCGAAGTCACCATTTCCGCCGCCCATGCCACCGCCACGCGGACCGCCGCCCATGCCGCCTTCAAATGCTGCATGGCCGAACCGGTCGTATGCCGCTTTTTTGTCAGCGTCCTTCAGAACCTCGTAAGCCTCGTTCGCTTCTTTGAATTCGGCTTCAGCGTTCGGATTGTCGGAATTGCGATCTGGGTGAAGAGCTTTCGCTTTGGAGCGATAGCCTTTCTTGATCTCGTCCGCGCTGGCGCCTTTCTGGACACCAAGGACTTCGTAGTAGTCGCGCTTTGACATCGTTCAAATCCCCTTCAAAACGCAAAGACCGGCCCGAAGGCCGGTCGGGATTGCGTTCAGCGGCCTCAAGCGCGCTTGTCGTCGTCACCAAGGTCTTCGAAGTCGGCATCCACGATGTCATCATCTACACTGCGTGGCTCTTCGGCATCGGGGTCGGGATCAGCCTCGCCCGCAGCTTCCGCTTGCGACTTGTAAATCGCTTCACCCAACTTCATCGAAGCTTCGGTTACATTCTGGATGCCGCTGCGGATTTTGCCCGCATCTTCGGTTTCCATCTGTTCCTTCAGGTTGGCAATCGCCAGCTCGATGGCTTCGACGGTTGTTGGATCAACCTTGTCGGAATGCTCTTCGATCGACTTCTCGGTCGCGTGGATCAGGCTTTCGGCACCATTCTTGGCTTCGATCAAGTCCTTCATGGCCTTGTCTGCCTCGGCGTTGTCCTCGGCCTCTTTTACCATCGCTTCGATATCCTCGTCAGACAAACCGCCCGACGCTTGTATCGTGATCCGGTGCTCTTTGCCGGTGCCTTTGTCCGTGGCCGATACCGACACGATGCCGTTGGCGTCGATGTCAAACGTGACCTCGATCTGAGGCAGGCCGCGGGGTGCGGGCGGAATGTCTTCCAGATTGAATTGGCCAAGGATCTTGTTGTCGGCGGCCATTTCGCGTTCGCCTTGGAACACGCGGATTGTCACAGCGTTCTGGTTGTCTTCCGCAGTCGAGAAGATCTGCGACTTCTTTGTCGGGATCGTCGTGTTGCGGTCGATCAGGCGCGTGAAGACACCACCCAGCGTTTCGATACCAAGCGACAGCGGCGTGACGTCCAGAAGAACAACGTCTTTCACGTCGCCCTGCAGAACACCGGCCTGAATGGCGGCGCCCATGGCAACCACCTCGTCAGGGTTCACACCCTGATGGGGTTCCTTGCCGAAGAACTTGGTCACTTCCTCTTTCACGCGAGGCATCCGCGTCATACCACCGACCAAAACAACCTCGTCGATGTCGTCGATGGACAGACCGGCATCTTTCAACGCGGCCTGACACGGCTTGATCGAATTCTTGATCAGATCGCTGACAAGGCTTTCCAGCTTTGCACGGGTCAGTTTGATGACCATGTGCAAAGGCGTACCCGAACCTGGGTCCATCGAAATAAAGGGCTGGTTGATTTCGGTTTGAGTTGAAGACGAAAGCTCGATCTTGGCTTTTTCAGCGGCCTCAAGCGCGCTTGTCGTCGTCACCAAGGTCTTCGAAGTCGGCATC
>CAZWDS010000082.1:0-14982 GCA_964632495.1 uncultured Rhodobacterales bacterium | reverse complement strand
CTGCCTTGACGAAACCGGCGGTCGCGAAGCACAAGACCCGCCTCTTTGTGCCGCAGTATGGCCAACCCGTAGGGGGTACGTGCGCACCAGTGGTTTTCTCTGGCCGTCAGCACAGCATCCGAACGGGTGGAAAATCCGGGATCGGTCAGGCGAAGGAAGGGCAGATTGTCCGTGATCATGACATCCTTTGAAAGCAAAGGGCCGCCCGAAGGCGGCCCTGATTGGCGTTGTCGGTGGGTCAGAGCGGACCTGAGTCCACGTCCTTACCTTCTTTCATCCGCTTGTAGGCGTCCAACTCGTGTCGGCTGCCGACAACCAGTGCGATCACACAGCAGAGTGCTGCGACAATCGTCCAGATGACTTCCCATGAGCTATTCGCCCCCATGTAAAGCGGGCCTTCAAAAAGCGCCCAGTCGGAAAATGCAGATCCCATTTTTCTGTCTCCTTATTCTGTGATTATTCCGCTGGATGCGCCGAAGCGCCGATGCCTTCGGGGTAGGCTGCAACAGGCACTTTCGCCGTGTCGAGGCCTTCGATCTCGGCCTCTTCGCCAACCCGAAGCAAACCGCACATCTTGAGGATCAGCGACACCACATAGCCTGGCACGAAACCCAACAAGAAGAAGGTGATCGCACCGACAATTTGCCCTATCAGCGACACCGTAGGTGCGCCTTCGCCCTGCAGTGCAGGATAGCCTGCCCCCCAGATGCCCAGCATGATCAAGCCGAACAGGCCAATCGTGCCATGCACGGTGACCGCACCGACGGCATCATCAATCCCACGCTTTTCAAGGAAGGCGGCACAGGGCTTCAGGATTGCACCACCGGCAAAGCCCATGGCAAAGGCCAGCGGCGGCCAATAGATATCAAGACCCGACGCGCAGGCGATGATACCTGCAAGACCACCCGACATCATCCAGAATGGGTCCCGTGTGACCATCCATGCGCCAATGATCCCACCGGCAAAGCCCATCAGTATGTTGAAGCTAAGCGACGACAAAGTGATTGGCGTGCCGTAGATTGTCGAGAACTTGTCTGGATACCAGCTCCAGGCCTCGCCTGGTACGATCAGGCAGGCCATCAGGAAGCCCCAGAAACCGACGATGATCAGCATCAGACCCGTGACGGTGAAGGGCAGGTTGTGCGCACCGATATGGTTGGCACTGCCATCCGCGTTGAACTTGCCGATCCGTGGCCCAAGGTTGATCAACACACCAAGGGCAAAGAACCCCGCAACCGCGTGAACAAGGCCCGCCGCGCCAAAGTCGTGCACGCCCCATTGGGTGACAAGCCATCCATCGGCGTGCCAGCCCCAAGCTGCAGCAACCACCCAGGCAAAGCTGCCAAGGACGATGGCAAGGATGACAAATCCCACAACCTGAATACGCTCGATGACGGCACCCGACATGATCGAAGCGGTCGTCGCCGCGAAAAGCGCAAAGGCCCCCCAGAACACACCCGAGGCGTTGTCAGCGATGTTCGGCCCCATGTATTCGACCCAGGGCGCTGCGATGCTATTGGCGTATTCCAGGCCGGAAATGCCATTTGGCCCGGCAGACAGGGTGATGCCCGTGGGAAACGCCCAATAGACCCACCAGCCAAAGAAGTAGAATGTCGGAACCATGAAAGCGAAGGCGAGAATGTTCTTCACGCCCGACGCGAGCACGTTCTTCAGTCTCGACGCGCCCATTTCATACGCCAAAAATCCCGCGTGGATGATGATCATCAGCGGAATTGTCAGATAGTAGTAAGTTTCGGCAAACATCGTGTTCGTGACAGCTGACGACGCCTCCAGTTCGGCGATCTTGGCCGCCAGTTCGGCAATTTGTTCTTCCATGTTCCCAGCCCTCGCTGTTTCGCGGCAAACACATTTCAAGTGCTTGCGACGAAACGTTACACTAATCCAAATCATAACCGGAAAGGATTTTTTTAATCCAAAAATGGTCCAAAGTGAGGCGCTCGCCCGAAGGTTGAAGCGGTGCTGTCGTTGCACTGCGATATTCCGGTCCTAGTGGGTGACGGCTGCTAGGAAGCACCAAAGCAGAAACATCGGGTCATAAATCACTGCGAATGACCGCAATATCCGCGGTTTGTGAGTTTGGCGCGTTCTCTATTTTGCCGTTGCAGCGAATTTCTGGAACGCGGACTGCGACTGCAGCATCCAAGTAAAGTGCTGGATGTCTCCATTGGGCCGTCCTACACGGCGCATTGCAAACGATCAAACGCAATGCCGCGTTGCCTCCGATGTCCACCAAGAACCCAAACCAACCACGCAGATTTTCATCGCGTAATGTGACTTTTGTCCATGAATACAAGAACATTCTCTAGATCGTCCGGATGAAATTCACGAAATTCATAACGACCAGAAAGCCTTCTGGTCTTCAAGTCGACGGGAACAGCTGTGCCAACATTGAGGATTGCATCTTCGACCGTTTTTGCGTCGTCTTCATTCTCAAGACGAATGACCCTTAAGATTTCTGAGTCGTGACCAAGTTCATTTATGACGGAGTGTAGTCGATCGAGACCTTTATTCGGCGAGGTAATTCCCACCTTGAAAACCATATGCGCTGTAATTTTCCATAGATAAGCAATGCACCTGTCCTCACAAACCTGGCTGATGGGAACACCATAAGGATTGGTATCCAGAATAATTGGAGTTCGCTTCAAAATCTCTATCTCAGGAATCTCTGGCATGCATAATTCGAAATCATCATCTTCATCCATCAAACCGTAAACTCCAAACATCTCGCTTAAAAAGCGTCCCAGAAGGGGAGCCCTGTTACTCTCCCAATGCCCCCTTCATTCGCAACTTGGTCATCTGCGCACTAGGAATACTGCGGGATGTACGAATGTCCGCAATGCGGGCTGCAGCCGCAGCATCTCGTGGATAGGTCGAAGTTCCGGATTGGGCCGTCCCTTCCGGGGGCGGTGCGCCTTTGGAGTGATTATGCTGCGACCGATCTAATGGCAGCAGAGAGCCCAGAATGACTGATGCGGCGCGAAGGACAAAGGTCGGCTTCGATATCCACTATTTAATTTATGGATGAGTGGAGAGGGCCTATCAGTTCGATACGGTTCGTCCAGATATAGCCGTCAAAAGCTTCTGGAACGTTGTGGAAGCTGTCAGCGTTATTGTCACTGTACCCTAATTAATCAGAATCCTGTCTGAAAATACCCTGCAAAATCAACGGCGGTTTGTACCCTTAATTTTCATATTGTACCGTTAATTACCATGAGACTGTTCAATTGTCTGGGGTGCAATCTTTGTTGGCGCGTGAGAGACTTCCACTTTTGATGTAAGGTGGAGGATAGCATGCATTGGCGTATCACGGTTGAAGCTGTCGATCCGACGGGCGAGGAGTATCGGCGGGAGTTTCTCTTCGCGAAGAGCCTAGATGGCCTGACGGATGGTTGTGTTGGCTGCTCAGTTGAAGACGGAAAAGTAATCATGGCTGTAATCCAGAAAGCAGTCGTGCAGCGGGAGCTTGATCTTTGGGTGCGCTACCGACGCGTTTGTCAATGCTGCGGCGGTCAATTACCGATCAAGGATTATCAGAAACGGAATATTCTGACGGTTTTCGGCGCGGTTCCTGTGAAGTATCCGCGCCTTATGATCTGCCAGAGTTGTAACCCCTGGGCATGCGTTACGTTCTCTCCTGCAGCAGACCTCTGCCCCGATCGCGCCACGCCCGAATTGATGGAATTGTCGGCGAAGCTCGGCGCCAGGATGTCCTATCGCGAAGCATCTGATATTCTGTCGACCTTCCTGCCAGGCCACCTGTCCCACAAGTTCACGACCCTTCGACATCGCACGCTTTCCGTCGGAAAGCGCATCGAAGACGCCGAACGTCGCCGGGGCTGGCACGAATTCCTGGATAAAGAAGAACGCACGCAGTTGGAGCTGCAGATGGAAAGCGATCCTGCGCGCGAATTCGTCTTCACCGTCGACACCGCGCATATCCCCTTGGTGAAACATTGGGGCGGGCGCACATTCGAGGCGGTTGTCGGTCATTGCGGACGCGGCGGGCGGGGGTACAACCCTGGATCGCTCTTTGCGTTCGAAGGCACACAATTGGCGGAATTGGACGCGACTGCTTCACTGGCTTTGATGAATCAGGGCTATGTCGGTCGGGGGGACATTACGGTGATCTCCGACGGCGAAGACTGCCTCAAGCGCTTGGCGGGCATGTTGCCGCAGCCAGCGGTTCACATTCTAGACTGGTTTCATATTTCGATGAAACTTCAGCCGCTTGCCCAGATGGCGCTGACCGCGCCTCAGGGTCACGGGCTGTTTGAACAAGATATTGATCGCATCAAATGGAGACTTTGGAACGGGCAGTCGAAGCGAACCTTGGATCTCATTGCGCTCGTAAAAAAGGCGCTCTCTTCAGAGACAGGCCACTGTCTCTGGGCGCGCCGCGCAGACAAACTCCTTGAGAAGCTCAACACATATATCATCCGAAATGGCCAATCAGTGATCAACTATGGCGCGCGCCATCGAGCGGGGCAACGCATTGCGACATCGCCGGCAGAAGCAAGCGTCAATTCTCTCGCCGCCAAGCGGTTCGTCAAGAAACAGCAGATGCGATGGTCACGAACCGGCGCGCACTATCTGCTGAAAGTGCGCGCGGCTATGCTGAACGGTGACCTCTCGGAGCGATCTCGCTATGTCCCGCCCGAGACTGAGGGATCGCCTTATGTAGCAAGTCTGCTGAAGCCAACGCCACCGCTCCTCAAAGCGGCATGACCCCAGTGTTTTGAACGGTTTCTTCTGCCTGACATCCGGTCCGGGCGGTCCCGCCTGTTCGTTTGCATCGAAAACGAAAGGAGATCGATATGGCCAAGTACTTCACAGTCACCACACCCGAGATCGGCAAAGACGGCAAGACGCGCTTCCACAAAGTGGGCGTCGCCTTCCCTCAGAGCGAGAGTGCCAAGTCGCATATGACGATCCAGCTCTTCGCGACGCCGGTCGCCGGAGAGCTCGTCCTCTTCGAGCCCCGGTCGGACGATGCCGACGACGATCCGATCACCGAGTGATCGCGCTTGGGGAGGGGAGACCCTCTCCAACCAAGTCCCCGATCAGAGGTCGACCGCACGGGCGTCTGGCCAATTCTGCGTTTAACGAGATGCCTCAAAACCTCATCAGATCGGCGCGCGATATTCGCGTGAACTAAGCGCTTTTGGCGGAGCAGAGCGGCGGTCGGCTTGCGCTGAGGTCCTCAACTATTCTCTGGAGTGAGTGAGGGAAATTCCGGGTGGTCTCACAGCTGTGCCGCCCGGCGAGAAGCAGCTCAGTCTGCCACTCGCTGGCCGCCTCTGGATCATTACATCCGAGAATCCGCGCAAGCCATTTGAGATTCTCGCTGCTGATCCCATTGTCATTGTCCTGAAACCATACCTGGACGGTACGGAGCTCAATCCCGTTACGATTGGCCTCGATCGATGAAATTGCGTTGGCCAATGTCTCCGGCGTCCACGGTCCGTCAGGAAATCCGTGAGGATCTACGGGTCTACCCGCACCTGCTGACGCTAGACGAGCAAAAAGTTGCATAAAATCCTCGTCCGTTTTCTGCGGTGCAACAAAATATTTTCTATTCTTCGTCAATGACTTGTGCGCCAAAATTTCGTTCTTTTGCGCCCCGCTGCGTATCTTATCGTGATCGCGCCAAACAGATAAGCTCAACTATTCCGAGTGGCGGATTTCGGCTGGAAGTGGCCGCGGTCGTACCGCTATGGCCGTCATTGGCTTGCCCGATTTAGCGTTGAGAGAGAACGGAGGGCCCACTGTGACAACTGCCGTCAAGATCAATCTGAAGCCAAGCAGAACCGCAGCTGGAGTCTCCGAAGTGGAGGCAGGTCACCCTGAAGAGCGTCTCCACGCCCATGCCATTAAACGCATCTACGACCGACAAACCGGTGATCACGTCGGCTGGCTCTATGAATGGAATACTGGCGATCTTGTTCCAAGATGGGCGGCTGAACCGCACCGAAGTGCTGACTATGACTGACTAATCCCGAACGATTTCCGAAAAAGGTCAGACGAGCTCATTAACTCATTAACTGAATGTGCCACCGATCTAATTTTTTATTACTTGAAAACAGAGGATTAACCGAAAATCGCATAATCAATCTTATGTTAATATCGCGAATGCGCAGGTGAGCTGCTGGCTGTTTTCTATAGAAGGACTTCCGTTGCCTCGAAGCAAAAGACCCGCAGCGGGCAATATTCCTGAAATCAACTACCCATATCGAATCCATGATTAAAGGGACCGGCTTCAATCTCTGAGAAACAACTATTAGGAATTCTATCGAAACGCCGAATTCACATCATCTCGTTAAAGAGATCGATGCTGAATAGACTGCTTCCAACAAGACGCGTAATTCTGCAATGAAATTGATTTTTCTTTCGGGACACTCACCATCCTGGCGGTTGACAGTGGCTCCGCCGTTGCTCCACTCACAAGCATTGCGGCCCCTGTGCTTGTCCCGGTTGATCCTAACGACGCATATACGGCTGACTCCGTCACGACGCTCAGCATTTCGAGATAGATTTCGTTACTGGCAAACGGACCTTCGACAACGATTGCGCCCTCGTGACCTATGTTGCGCAAACACTCGGCGGTGACCAAGGCAAGGTACAGCGCGACAGCTGCACTGCGGCGACCACTTCCGATCTCTGGCTCTCTACCAAGCCAAGCGGTCTGATGTCCTTTGAAGGGCCCAGTTTCAGAAACCACTGCAGGCATCAACATGATCTCACTCGACAAGATATCGTCGAGATCCGCCTGAATTGGTTCCTGATACGGCCCGTCGGTTGCAAGGTCATGTTCGCGCCCGCCCATAAACCTCGCAGAGGGCGCCGGATGACCGAGCGCAGTCACATTGATTAAGTTATCGAGTTCGGGATCAAGTGGCCCGGGCGTCCCGCCGATCGACATTGCGATTACCCACGTGCCGGTCGAAATTACACTGAGCGGAACTTCACTGCCAAGGACATACGGAAGAAGCGAAGCGTTGGAATCGTGAATTCCACAATGCACGGGTGTATCTGGCTTTAGTCCGGTGCGCACCGCAATATGCGGCAGAACCGTCCCGAGCACATCTGAGGGCTTGCGCACAGGGGCAAGTTTGTCGGCAATTCCCAGCGTTGCAACCAAAGACGAGAACGCACTCGCCTTTGGGTTCCAAAGATCGGTGTGGCAGCCGAGTGAGGTTACATCCGTCGCCGTCACACCGGTCAATCGCGCCCCCCAGTATTGCGGGTAAGTGACGATCTGGATTGCTCTGTCCTTCAAGCCCGGGTCGATCTGAAACTGCCAAAACAATTGCGCGCCAATGTTCAAGCCGCCCGCCAGCTTCGGTGACCCGGTTTCCGAGAAGGGCGGCCGTATGGCATTGTATTCTCTTGCCAGATCATCCGGTCCGGCAAATTCATAGTCGAGGATCGGGGCGGCGAGGTTTCCGTCACTGTCCAGTAGCGCCGCGCAGGCACCATGGGTTGTGACCGAAATGGCATCAATGCCGTGCGTGGCGTGAAAGTCGCGCAGCCCGTCCAACAAGAACGCCCAATGTCCTTCCACGTCGAAATGCGGCCAGGGTGGACCGGGCAGAACGGTATTCGGGCGCGTGATCACCGCAACCTCGGTCAGGCGTTCGCGGTCAACCAGCACAAGTTTCGCGTTGGTTTTCCCGATATCTATGACCGCGACATGGCCCGTCATGGCATGTGAAAGACCGTTTCAAGCGGGGTGGCGACGGGTTCGTTGTTTGGATGCGTCTCCATGATGTCCGCCATATGGGCCCACCATTTCTGCATAACGGGATGGCCCGGCAGATCGTCCATGCTGTGCCCATCCTTCCGCCAAAGGACACCAAACAGGGTATTCGTGTCGCTATCCAGATAGATCGAGTAGTCGCTGACGCCGGCATCCTTCAGCAACGCCACAAGCTCGGGCCAAATCTCGTCATGGCGCTTGATGTAGTCCGCGCGACAACCGGGGCCCAGTTGCATCTTGAACGCAAACTTCTCCATCACCGGGCCCGCCACATGGACCACAGACGCGGCAGCGCGATAACACCGATCAACAATGCACCGATGACAATCGACATCACGATGCCCGGCACGTTCAACAGCCCAAGCCCAAAGGTCACCAACCCCATCACGAAGGCGGCGATGACAACGCCGATGATCGTGCCCGATCCGCCCAGAATGCTGACGCCGCCAAGCACCACCATGGTGACGATCTCAAGCTCCCACCCTGTCGCGATGGACGGGCGGGTTGAGCCGAGCCGCGCCGTCAGACAGATCGCAGCGACGCCTGCCATCAGGCCGGTTAGAAGGAACAGGATGAATTTCACGCGCTGCACACGAATGCCCGAGAACATGGCACCCGTTGCGTTGTTGCCAATGGCATAGACCGCACGGCCGAAATTGGTTTTGTGCAAAAGCACGGCATAGATCACCGCGATGATTGCAAACAGCACCAGTTCGAACGAAATCACCCACCAGACATAGCCTTGGCCAAACCAGGAAAAACTGGCTGGGTACCCTTTGAAGGCCTGGTCGCCCAGAACGATGAAACTGATGCCGCGAAACAGGCTCATGGTGCCGATGGTAACGACGATCGAGGGCAGACCCAGGCCTGTCACAAGCAGCCCGTTAAAGGCGCCGCACAGCAAACCGACACCAAGGCCTATCAATACAAGACCGGGTGTGCCGACGCCCATCTGCACCGCGAAACCCATTGCGGTGGAAGCAAGTGCGATGATCGAGGCCACCGACAAGTCAATCTCGCCCGAGATGATCAGAAGCGCCATTGCGAAGGCAATCATCGCCTTTTCGGTGAAGTTAAATGTCGCATCGCTCAGGTTCCAGGCGTTCAGGAAATAGGGCGAGGCGAAGCTGTTGGCGACAAATATCCCGATGGCCACCAAAAGCAGCAGCGTTTCCCAGCTTTTCAGCCTTTGTTCTAGCGGCGACCGAAGGCGGTCGGGAACGAAACGGTCGGTGGTGCTCATGTTGCCTGCTCCGCGCGTTTGAGAATGATCCGGCCCTTTTCGCGATTGGCTTGGGCGTTCAGGGCGACAGCAATGATGATTGCGCCCCCCGAAATCGCCAGTTGCCAGAAGGGCGAAATGTCGACGACCGGTAGCGCGTTCTTGATGATGCCAAGGAACAAGGCTCCAAGCAAAGCGCCAGCAACCGTGCCAATTCCGCCCATGATCGACACACCGCCGATCACGCATGCCGCAACAACATCCAGTTCGAAGCCACCTGCGATGTCCACGTAGGACACGGCAAAGCGCGAGACCC
This sequence comes from uncultured Rhodobacterales bacterium, assembly GCA_964632495.1. Taxonomy (GTDB): domain Bacteria; phylum Pseudomonadota; class Alphaproteobacteria; order Rhodobacterales; family Rhodobacteraceae; genus CALKXV01. The sequence continues at coordinate 5,667 of CAZWDS010000082.1, read as the reverse complement.
AGAGATAACCGGTCAGACCGGCCAATGCGCCCGAGATCGTGAAGGCCCAAAACTGGGTTTTGCCCACGTTGATGCCTGCGTAAGTGGCCGCGTGGGGGTTGCCGCCTGCCGCATAGAACGCTCGTCCCAGTGTTGTGCGCGTCATGACAATCGTGAAGACAATCACGGCAATGATCGCAATCCAGCCCAGGACCGGTAAGCCCAGGAATTCCGCACGCGGAAAGGCTTTGAATGCTGGGCTCATCTCGTGGCTGTTGACCCATTTGCCGTCTGAGATCACGAAAATGATGCCGCGAAAAATGGTCATCGTGCCAAGGGTCACGACGATTGGCGGAATGGCGAGCTTCCAAACCAGAATGCCGTTGATCATGCCCAAAATCGTACCAAGACCTACGGCGATCATCAGGATCGCGATAATCGGCAATCCGGGGGCCGCGACATTCACCATCGAAACGACCATGCCCGTCAGCGCCAGATTTGCGGCAACGCTAAGGTCGATACATTTGGTCAAGATCACGATCATCTGGCCAATCGCCAAGAGGATCAGGGGCGACGTGTCATTGAACACATTGGCAAGGTTGCCGGGTGCCACGAAACCGGGGAAGCGCGACGAGATCATCGCCAGCAAAAGGACGATGGCGCCGACCAACAGGGCTTCGCGTGATGTCAGAATGCGTTTCAACATAAACGTTCCCTTTCAGATACCAGCAGCATGGCGGACAAGTGTTTCGGGTTGCAGGTCGCCATTCGCCAATTCGGCGACCATCCGGCCCTCGCGCATGACGATGACGCGGTCGGACATGCCCAGAACCTCCGGGATTTCCGAACTGACCATGATAACGGCGAGGCCCTGCGCGGCGAGTTCTGCCATAAACTCATGCACGGCAGCCTTCGATCCGATGTCGACGCCCTTGGTCGGTTCATCAAGGATGATGACCTTGGGTTGGGTCGCAAGCCATTTGGCAATGACGACCTTCTGCTGGTTGCCACCGGACAGATTGCCGACGTGCGTGTCCAGCGAAGCCGCCCGCAAGTCCAACCGTTCGGTATACTCGCGCGCCAGCTTGAATTCCTCGGCAAGCTTCAGAAAGCCCCTGCTGGAAATGCGTCCAAGCGAAGGCAGGGTGACGTTTTGGAAGATGGGCAAGTCAAGAACGGCGCCCTGTTTTCCGCGATCCTCGGGCACATAAACAATGCCGCTGTCGACCGCATCGGCCGGGGATTTGATCTGGACAGGCGCGCCGTCAATCTCGACCGTTCCTCCCGAAGGGCGCGTGATCCCGAAGAGAGCCTGCATGAACTCCGACCGACCTGCGCCGACCAGACCATAAAAGCCAAGGATTTCGCCCTTGCGCAGGGTAAAGCCGATGTCTTCGAATTCGGTCGGATGGGAATAATCCGCGACGTTCAGAACAGTATCGCCGGGGTTGGATGTCCGCTCGGGGAAAATCTGGCTGACATCGCGGCCGACCATCATCTTGACCAAGTCCGGCTCCCTGACGTCTGCGATGGCGCCGTCACCGATCAACTGGCCATCGCGAAAAACGGTGTAGTTGTCCGCGATGCGGAAAATCTCATCAAACTTGTGGCTGATGAACAGGATCGCCTTGCCTTGTGCTTTCAAGGTATCGACCAGTTCATAAAGCTCTTCGATCTCTTTGTGTGAAAGGGCGGCAGTCGGCTCGTCCATGATGACGACGCGCGCGTCAATCGACAGGGCCCGGGCGACGGCCACAAGATGCTTGTTGGCGATGCCAAGGTCTTTCAGTTTGTGCTCGGGGTCGATGTTCGCGCCGATGCCGACCAAGATTTCGCGCGCCTTTTCGGCCATCGCTTTCAGATCGATCAATCCAAACGCGCCGCGCGGGGCGTGACCCAAAAAGATATTTTCGGCCACCGACAATTCGTCAAACAACACTGTTTCCTGGTGAATTGCCGTGACGCCGCTGTCGGATGCGCTCTGCGGGACGGGGAAGCTGGTCGGCTGACCGTCGACCAGGATAGAACCGCCGTCGGGTTGGTAGATTCCGGTCAGGATTTTCACAACCGTGGATTTGCCTGCACCGTTTTCACCAACCAGTGCAGTCACTTTGCCCGGAAACAGGCGAAGCGAAACCTCGGACAGGGCTTTGACGCCCGGAAAGGTCTTGGTGATCCCTTCCAGCGCAAGGACCGCGACATCTTCGACAGTGCTGTCGGACATCATCGTCACTTCTGCTTGTTTCAGCATCGAATGTCTCGACTCTTGGGAATGGGTCATCCTGCGCGGCGCTGTTGGCCGCGCAGGAGAGAGTTCACTTAGAAGATCGACTTGAACTGATCGATGTTCGAGGCGTCATAGACAAACGGGTCCGCCATCGCGGCCGAGTTTGTTTCGTCCAGCGTGATCGTTCCAACGCGGCCGATCGAGATTTCGGCGCCCGGTTCTGCCGTCGCGTTGCCAGAGGCCAGCGCATGAGCAATCATCGTGGCCGAGTACCCAAGGTCAATCGGGTTCCAGATCGCAAAGGACTGCGACGCGCCGCTTTCGATGGCACCAGCCATCTCGGAGGGAAGACCAAGACCGGTCACGTTGACTTCACCCACTTTGCCTGCGTCGACAACGGCCTGAGCAGCCGCCACGATACCAACAGACGTCGGTGCAATGATCGCATCAAGATCGGGATAAGACTGCATCAGGCCCGTGGCTTCGCGATAGGATTTGTCGGCCAGGTCGTCTCCATACACCGTGCCAACAACGTTGATGCCGGGATAGTTGCCCATCACCTTGTTCATCTCTTCGATCCAGATGTTCTGGTTCGTCGATGTCGTGGTTGCTGACAGAACGGCAACATCACCACCATCGGGCAGATGATCTGCCGCAAGCTTGATGATCATATTGCCAATTAGCGCATTGGACGACGGGTTCAGGTGCATTTGGCGACCCTCATCGGCCACGCCGGAATCCCACGATATCACCGTGATACCGCGATCCATTGCCTTCTTGAGCGTCGGCACAAGGGCGTCGGTATCGTTGGCCGAGACAGCGATGGCGTCAACACCTTGGGCGATCAGCGAATTGATAACCTCAATCTGACCTTCCGCGGTTGTGTCTGTTGGGCCAGTGTAAATGATTTCGACACCACCCAGTTCGGCGGCAGCTTCCTCGGCGCCTTCTGCGGCAGCTTCAAAGAAGCCGATGCCCAGGGCCTTTACGACAAGCGCGATGCGCATATTGTCCTGAGCCATGGCGGTCGAGCCGAACAGGCTGGCAGCCAACGTGAGGCTGGTGGTGAGAGTGGTAAAAGTGCGACGTTTCATTGGAATCCTCCCTAAAGTACGTTCGCTTGGAAAAGCCCCTTACGAGGCCACGTTTCTCTGAGCGCCCCCTGACTGGGTAACGATCAGCGTCACTTCTGCGGCATCAAGCATTGCTGCCGCTTTGTCTGAAATCTGGTCATCGGTGATGACTGTCGTGATCCGGTTCAACGGACACAGAACTAGGCTTGAGCGTCGTTCGAATTTCGTGCTGTCCGCCAGAACGACAAGCTCGTCGGCTTGACCGATCAGCTTCTGTTCCGCCTGGATCAGCAGCGGATCAGCCTCCATCAGGCCTAGAGGACCCAGCCCCTGCGCGCCCATGAACATTCGACGCGCGCAGAAGTTGCGCGTCACATCATTTTCGAATGGCGAAAGGATGATGTTCTGCTCGCGGTAGATCGTTCCACCTGACAACATGATGGTGTTCTTGGAATGCTTCAGCAAATGCTCGGCAATCGGGAACGAATTGGTAAAAACCTGCATCCGGCGGTTGGCCAGTGGGTGGACCATCTGAAATGTCGTCGTGCCGCCGTTGATGATGATCGCGTCGCCGTCCTCGCAAAGATCGACGGCAGCTGCAGCGATGGTCTGCTTTTCCTCGATCCGCATTGTTTCGTTGACCGAAAAGGGTCGACCCGCAAGCCCCACGAACTGGGGAGGGCTCAAGGCCTCTGCACCGCCACGTACGCGCCGCAACTGTCCGTCTTGATCCAGTGTGGCGATGTCGCGACGGATGGTGGCTTCCGATGCGTCGGTCAGATTGCACAGTTCGGCAACCGTCACCACGGGGCGTTCTTCGACCGCGGACAAGATAATCGTGTGGCGTTCTTTCTCGTGCATTCCCACCTCCCTTCGCTTCTTACGCTGTCGAGATTCGCATCATCTGTCAATCACAAACAATCATATTCCGTCATTCTGCGGCGCAGCATGATTGATAATGATTGAAATCGATTGACAAATTGGGTCGCTCGGCTCAGCCTCGGGTCAAATCAGGATTGTGGGCGCACTGCGCCAACCAGGAGGAAACATGTTGAAATCATTGGAAAACCAACTTCTGGAGAGCCGTTGGAACGACCAAGCCGCGCAAGGGAATAGCGAATCAGAGCTTTTGCTCTACCGTTCGAACATTCTTGGTTCCGACAAGCGCGTCACCAATTACGGCGGTGGCAATACCTCGGCCAAGGTAACCGAGACCGACCCCCTGACCGGCGAAAAGGTTGAAGTGCTGTGGGTCAAAGGCTCGGGTGGCGACATTGGTTCGATGAAAATGGACGGGTTTGCCACGCTTTACATGGACAAGCTGCGGGCATTGAAGTCGCTTTACCGCGGTGTGGATTTCGAAGACGAGATGGTCGGATACCTTCCCCATTGCACATTCAAACTGAATCCGCGTGCCGCTTCGATTGACACCCCCTTGCACGCTTACGTTCCACGCAAGCATGTGGATCATGTCCATGCCGACGCGATCATTGCGATTGCAGCGTCGAAGAACTCCAAAGAACTGACGCAGGAAATCTTTGGCGACCGCATCGGTTGGCTGCCTTGGAAAAAGCCCGGTTACGAATTGGGGCTATGGCTAGAGAAATTCTGTCTGGAAAACCCTGATGCTGACGGCGTGGTATTGGAAAGCCATGGGCTGTTCACCTGGGCCGATACGGCCAAGGAGTGCTATGACCAGACGATTGACGTGATCAACGTCGCAACCAAATGGCTTGGAGAACGCAGCAAGGATACAGCACCCTTCGGAGGTGCGATCCACGACAGCCTTCCGCCGAACGAACGAAACGCCATTGCCGCGCGCCTCATGCCCGCGATCCGCGGCTTCGTGTCCGGCAATCAGCACATGGTTGGTCACTTCAACGACAGCGACGCGGTTCTGGAATTCGTCAACGGCAAGGACATGGAGCCGCTGGCCGCTTTGGGCACATCTTGCCCCGACCATTTCCTGCGCACGAAGATCCGCCCGCTGGTGGTGCCTTTCGATCCCGCGACCGGCAACATTGACGATGTGATGACCGGCCTGCCAGAACAGATCGAGGCCTACCGCAAGGATTACGCCGCCTATTACGAACGCTGCAAACATGACGACAGTCCCGCACTTCGCGACCCGAACGCGGTGGTCTATCTCGTGCCCGGCGTCGGCATGATCACATTCGCCAAGGACAAGGCGACCGCACGTATCTCGGGCGAATTCTACGTCAACGCGATCAACGTCATGCGCGGCGCCTCAGCGGTCAGCGAATACCAGGGCCTGCCGGAACAGGAGGCCTTCGACATCGAATACTGGCTGCTCGAAGAGGCCAAATTGCAACGGATGCCGAAGCCCAAATCGCTGGCAGGACGCGTGGCCCTTGTGACCGGCGGCGC
>CAZWDS010000081.1:8079-15114 GCA_964632495.1 uncultured Rhodobacterales bacterium | reverse complement strand
TCCTCACCGCCGCGCCAGAGGCTCATGTTGTGGTGACAGCCCGAGGCCGACACACCCATGAAGGGTTTCGTCATGAAGCAAGCAAATATCCCGTTCTCCCGGGCAACCTGCGCACAAATCTGGCGATAGGTGGTCAGACGGTCGGCGTTCCGCAGAACGTCGTCGAACATCCAGTTCAACTCCAGCTGACCCGGTGCATCCTCGTGATCGCCCTGGATCATATCCAGACCCATCTGACGCGCATACCGGATCACCTGCATCGACACGGGCCGCAGCGATTCAAACTGGTCGATGTGATAGCAATAGGGCTTGGAATAGCCGTCCTTCGGCTTGCCGTTCTCGTCGAACTTCAGCCACATCATTTCCGGCTCGGTCCCGATCCGCAGCGAACGCCCGTGCTTTTTCTTGAACTCGTCGTGCATCCGGCGAAGGTTGCCGCGGCAGTCGCTGGTCAGATACCCGCCCGGATTTTCTTTTTCCTCGCGGTTGCGAAACAGCGTGCAATAAAACCGGCCAATCGTTGGCGCCCAGGGCAACTGCATGAAGGTCTCTGGCTCGGGAATCCCAACCAATTCAGCAGCTTCCGGGCCATAGCCAAGGTAGTTTCCGGCCCGATCCGTGAACAGGTTGACCGTGGCACCATAGACAAGCTGAAAGCCCTTTTGTGCGACGCTTTCCCAGTGATCGGCTGGGATACCCTTGCCCATGATCTTGCCGGTGACCGAAACGAACTGCAGATACAGATACTCGATGCCCTTGGCATCAATCATCTTCCGCACTTCCTTGATTTTCTCGTCGCGCCCGGGCGCGTCTACAAAGCGTTCAAGATCTGTTTCGGCCACTGTCTTCTCTCCTTGCTGGTTCCTCGCGGGTGCTCTTTTGGCACCTCGCGTTCAATTCTTGATCAGCTCCACGGGTATGGGCTGTTTGATACGGGGTGCAGTTCACCTTTCGCGAAACGGTCAAACCGGAATGGCTCCAACAGCTCCTGGGTGTCGCCCAAAACTTCGTCCGCGATCAGATGGCCGACACCCAGCATCTTCCAGCCGTGGTTGCTGTCGGCGATGATCGTCGCGTTTTCGCGGAAATGGTCGAAGACCGGAAAACTGTCGGCGGTGAAACAGCCGATCCCGCCCGAGGCTTCCCGATGATAATTTGGCATCGTGCCTTCATACCGCGCCTGACAATGAGCCAAAGCGCTGACCCACATGTGGGCAAATTCGTCCGACGCCACAAACTCTGGCGACGATGGCCCATAGGGATCGATTTGCACCTCGTTCACCGGTGTGTCGACCTTGTAGGGCGATGCGCCGCCCTGAATGCCGCCAAAGTGGAAATCGGGCTTGTAGTAAATGCCCCACATTTCTTCGGTGATGGTCGACCCATCTACGGTCGATTTCAGTTCCGCATCCGTATCCACATGGATCACCGGCGGCAATGACCCGTCGTCGGCGCGCCCCTTGTCGGGATCGACCAACAGCACGCCTTCTTCCAACTGCCAGTACCGCCACATATCCACGTCTTCATGGACTGTGCCGTCCAGACCTTTCACCGTGATCTGACTTGGCAAATCCAGCATCGACCAGAAGTCGCGCACCCAGGGCCCCGCCCCGATAATCACGCGCTCGCAGGAAATCGTGCCCTTGTTCGTCTCGACCGACTGGATCGCACCCGAACCGTTCATGGCGTTAAAGCCCTTGACCTCGACGCCCGTGATAATCCGCACGCCAAGTGCTTCGACCTTCTTGGCCAGCGCGTACATTGTCTTTGTCTGGTTCGAAAAACCGCCGCGCTTTTCATGCAAGACCGAAGTGATTTTTTGAGCCTGCCAATCACCGAAAATGCCACGCATATAGGACGTGCAGGCATTCTCGCCTTCGATAAACGCGCTTTCGTAACCGATTTCCTGCTGTTGGGCGTAGATGCTGCCCACATCGTCCCGCATGCTTTCGGATGAAATCTGCATGTAGCCTACGGGATGATAGCTCAGCCCCTCGGGATCGCTTTCCCAAACATCGACCGAGTGCGCCATAAGCCGCCGCATAGCAGGCTGGAAATAGTTGTTACGCACCACACCGCAAGCAATGCCCGAGGCCCCGGCCGCGATACCGCTTTTTTCCAGAATGACGATCCGATCTTCAACCGGCTCACCGCGCTCTTTCAAACGCTCAGCAAGTTTCCATGCGGTCGATACACCGTGGATTCCGGCCCCGACGATCACGAAATCCGCATGCTGGGGGAACGCCATCCTACACCTCGCTCTTGTATACTTGCGTAGACGATGGTCCTCTTGCCGAACCAAAATCAACAACTTTCTGATCCAATACTTGCTTTTTGGAGCACTTATTCTACAATTGGATTATATTTGGTTTAAAAAGGCGGTTCAAAATGAGCAGACGAAGCTTCGCAGACGTGGCAACTGAACTCAGGCAGTCCATCAAAAGTGGCGAGTTTCAGCGATTCGAACGGCTGCCGGCCTCTCGATCTTTGGCCGAAGATATGGGCGTTGCGCGAAACACCCTGCGCGATGCGCTCTATCAACTCGAAAAAGAAGGTTTGCTGGAAACCCGCGCGGGCAGCGGCACCTATGTAACCGCACCAGAACCCGAGCGCGTGCCTGCCGCCGTTGATGACGCGACACCGCTGGAATTGATCGATGCACGCTTCGCACTGGAACCGCACATCTGTCGGCTGTGCGTTCTGCATGGCAGGCGCGAGGATTTCGAGGACCTCGACGCGCTCTGTTCCAAGATGGAAGCGGCCATAAGCGACCCCAGCACATTTGCAGAAGCGGACTCGGCCTTTCACCGCAGGCTTGCAGCAACCACGCGCAACAACCTTCTGATCTGGCTTATCAACCAGATCAACACAGTTCGCTCGCTGGATGAATGGACAAGGATGCGACACCTGACGCTGGATGAGCAGATCATCAGATCGTACAACGCTCAGCACCGCGAAATTCTAAACGCCCTACGCTCACGCGAACCCGAACGCGCAGCCGTCAAGATGAAAGAGCATCTGGAAACCGCGCGCATGTCGCTAATGCGCGCAGCCGAAGCCTAGTGGCTTACTGGTCGCGAATAAACCAGATCCACACTTGCGCCATCGCATGGCTCGTCGTCGTCTCTGCCGCTCAGGCCGCCGATTGCACGATTTTCGACACGCTCGACGGCTTTGCCACGACCGGCACGCCGCCGCCCGAAGCCACCTGTTCGACGTATAGAACCCAGGCATCCACTACCGGCACCTCCTGCTTTTGGAGCCATCCTTACAGAGGCGCAGCAGTGCCACACATTGCAGCCGACCTGTGGCAAAGCCTGACGATCTGCCGTCCGGGACAGATCTTGCCTCAGGACAGCCGGGTCAATCACCCTGACAGCTATGACTTGCGTGAATGGGCGCACGGGGCCGACAACTATGCGCTTTCGGTCAAGGACAAGGCCGCCCTCAACCGCACGCTGATCTTCCTGCGTTTTGAGCCGTCAACCTAAAGGGTCACACCTGTGCCGACGTCTGCATCCAGTTGATATAAAGCCGCTCGGCCATCGCGTTGAACTCAGACATCCGTGCAGCGACGTCCGCCGCCAGTTGTTCGGTTGCCCCTTCCCCCTTGGCTGCCTCAAGCGCTGCGCGGTATTCGGGAATGTCTGCCCAATTCGCAACGGTGTCGTGTTCCAACTCGATGTGGAATTGAGCCGAATAGGCCCGCGTGCCCCATTTCATCGCCTGCACAACGCAATCGGGCGAGGTCGCCAAGCAGCTTGCGCCTGCAGGCATCTGCTTCACTTCAGCCGAATGCCACTGAAGGCAATCAAACCGCTCGGGCAATCCATCAAGGAAGACACCCGTCGCCCCCTCCTCGGTAAGTTGAACATCCATCACCCCGATTTCGGGCGTTTCGGACGGGCCGACAGTTCCGCCCAAAGCCTCCGCCAAAAGTTGATGCCCAAGACACAGACCAAGGAACGGCAACCCCCTGCCCTCGACGGCCTCGCGAATGAAGGCCTTTTCGTCCTTCAGCCATGGATGCGCATCTTCCTGCCAGACATCCATTGGCCCACCCAACACCCAAAGCCCGTCATAGCCGTCCAACGATGGCAAGGGCTCGCCCTGATCCAATTCAACCGCATCATAGCTGTGACCGTCTTCCTTAAGGAAACCGCGGAACACACCCGGATGTTCGACCGTGGCGTGTTGTAGAACGAGTAGTTTCATAAAGCTTCTCCGGTTCAGCGGCCGTCGGGGTGAATAGACACCTTCAGGTGCACGCAAGCGTCGGCTTTGGATATTGAAGCAGTTTGACGGGAAGGCAATACGTTGAACAATCGGATCGGTCGCGAAACTTCACCCGCTCCAAATTCAATTTGCGCGCAAGACTTGAGCGGCGGGTCTTTGGTCACCCCAAGGCAAAAGGACTGGCCAAACAGATGAAATCTGCGAAGCTCCAAGAATGCGCGGACTATTTCTCATACTGTTCCTGACGCTTTTTACCGTGCCCAACCCCGCACAGGCCCAGACCTGTCGGCTGGCACTGGTCCTGGCGCTTGATGTTTCCGGTTCCGTCAACAAGGTCGAATATGCGCAACAGTTGAACGGTCTGGCCTATGCCCTCGACAGTGCCGAAGTCAGAACGGCCGTCCTCGCTCGCAAAGATGCTTTCGTCCATTTGGCGGTCTTCGAGTGGAGCTCGCAGAACCACCAATTTCTTGTTCAACCCTGGATCGCGCTTGATTCAAATGACGACATCGATCGCGCGGTTGCCCGGATCTTGGCATTTCGCAAAAAGCGCGCCGGACTTAAGACCGCGCTCAGTACAGCCTTACTTTATGCCTCCGAGTTACTCATTCAGAAAAGCGAGTGTTGGACAAAAACCATCGACGTTTCGGGCGACGGAAAAAACAACATCGGCCCCCCGATTGAACAAGTCTACGCTCTAAGCGCCTTCTCCCAAGTGACCGTAAATGCATTGGTCGTCAGTAATGCCTCTCTGCTCCAAGCTGGCAAGGCTTTGGAGGATCACGAGAATTCTGATCTTCGCCGCTACTACGAACGTGAGGTGATCCGCGGCCCAGGTTCTTTCGCCATGGTCGCACAGGGGTACGCGGACTATGAACGTGCCATGCAGAAAAAGCTCCTTCGCGAGATTAGTGTCCCGATTTTGGGGAGCAACGGAGATTAAAACTATCGCAAAACCTCGATACACAATATTTTTGCGAGGTATTTTGCCTCTTTGATGCCGAGTGGTTTCACGGCGTTCATGAATGAAAAACCTATCAGAATTCGCCAGAGTTTGCATTGAGAATTTTGGCCGAGTTGGCTTGACTCCGACGGGAGAGGATTGCTCCATCCATCGTTGGTTCCCGCCGAGGACAACCCGCAAACGAAGCAACGGTCGGGGCCATGACAGCAAAATTCGGTTGGTGGACGTCTTGAATCTTAACTGATACTTCCGTGCTGCCACTAGCACGAATGGCACTTTTTGGGCCGCTTCGCCTTATAGATTTCTACGCAACCGCGATAAATCCGCGCTGCGAACGCTCTTAGCATAATATCGACAGTTCCGGTGAGGGCTCTAAGTGGTCCTTAGATCGATTACTGCATTCTTTGTTTCGGTCTCTCAACGAATGGCCGCTTTCTCTCGTAAACCCTCCGGACCGAGCACCCGCAGCGAAAGTCCGCTTCCCGCCCTTCGTGCCGAGGATTTAAGTGGAACCAAGACTAAGAATCCGCTCCGACATACCCACGCTTGCGCTTTTGGTGCTCAAGATTTTCACAGGCATCCACGGCGCCCTCTGCGTCAACATAGGTCACCGACATGGTGCGCCCTCTGCTTCCTATGCGGCCCCAAAAACGCACCACCGAGACTTCGCCGAACAAGGTGGGCTGAATAGCAATTCCATAGAACCGCGCCATGTTCTGCTTTGGGTCAATCCGGACGAGATCGATGGGGCTTTGATCGGGTGCTTGCATGTCTAGATATTCCACGCACAACAACACTCGGTCCAATGACTATTCTGAATCGCGCAGCCCCAATAGATTCACGTTTGTGATACGTCGTGACGCACATAGGACACGGGCGCAGAAACCAGACTGGCAAATTTGGAGCTTTGAGCGCCCGATTCAGAAGTCCTTAAAAAGGTCCCGCACAATCGGCAGGGCGCGTGGTGCCAAGTCTTTGAACGCCGGTCGGATCATGAGTTGTCGGATAACTGTCTCGACGTAGTCTGGGGACAATTCGGAAAGGCGTTTTGCAGTGACTGTCGCGGCTTCAGAGTTTTCGGCAAGAACCGCTTCAATCTCGCCTCGGTGACCGGCTTCACAAGCGGCGGCTATATCGAACACGTCGCGCGGCTGAATACGCACGCCCCGAAACCGCACCTTCTTGGCGATGATTTCGGAAATGGTCTCCAGAAGGACGTCCCGGCCGATGATCGACCGCTCTAGCGCAAACTCACTGGTCACGTGACCGGTTACGATGAAATCGATCTCACCAATTTCAGGGAATGCAATCTTGAGATGCCCGCGACCATCGCCGTTGTAGGTCGGCACCCCAATCTGGAAAGACATCTCGGCGACGGCCGCCTCGACATATGGCAAGAGCTGCGGATCATCGAGAAACAGGTCAATGTCATGGCTTTCGCGATGGTCGATCTGCAGCATCAGTGCGGTGCCGCCTCCAAAGGTCCATCCATCAAGGATGTCACTGTCCCGGTTTACCGTGTTGATGATTGTGAATGCTTCGCCGAGAAGGTCTTCCCAACGGGACGAATGTTGCGTCACGAAAGAAGGGGTGGTTTCTGGCCGGACCAGGCGGCGAAAGCCGTTGCCGTGGATGTCAAAGTCTCATCCAGCACACCGTGGATCTTTGCGAATGCCTTTTGGTCCGTCACTGGAGTTTCGGTGAAGAAGGAATTCACTTGCCCTTTTGTAATGTCACCGGCATTCAGCGCAGCCGCCAAAGCGCCTCCGTCCAGATAGGTCTGGTACGGAGCGTTTACGGTCGTAAGCAGCGCTGTTTGCATCTCATGTGTCATA
>CAZWDS010000081.1:0-7979 GCA_964632495.1 uncultured Rhodobacterales bacterium | reverse complement strand
ATCGCGGCTGATCTCCTTGCCGAAAATGTCCTTCAGCCCGTCCCGGGTGATGGGTTGGTGGTAGGCAATGGCGGCAAGCACGGCGACGTCGTATTCCCTCAGATCGAGGTCCTGCTCGCCCACATCCGCGGCGGCCCGGATTGTGGCTGCATAGGCCGGCCGGGTCCGCAGCATCCAGGCGTCAGCGACGCAGGCAATGTCATAGGGGCGTTCGGCCAGATCCACCTTCAAGTCATCAATGATAAGATCAACCGACGCCCCCTGCCCCACCACCCGTGCCAGGTCCTCGCGTTTCACGGGCGCGGCACTCGCAAACAGCACCGCTTCAATCCGACGCATCCATTCACGCCAGCGCAGATTTGCCGGAAGGTCCTCCAACTCACGATCCAGGTCGGGCTCGGCGTGATCCTTAGGCTTTTCTTGTCGCATGTCCGAACCGCTAAACCGGAACCCGTCCGCACCATCTCTCGGACCATTGGCGTTCTGGTGCGGACTGCTGGCCATACTCAGACCCCGTAAAGCCGGAACGTGTCGCGCCCGGTCAGCTCGCGCGCGGCACCCAACTCGACCAACCGGTCACAGAACCGCCGTGCGGCGCGATCCGACCGCAGCGAGGTCAGCGATGATGGAGCGACGGCATCCTGGTTCAGGAACAACGAAACCGCTTGATCGGCTCCTTTGGCCCGGAGCTTGGGTGCAATCGCTCGAAGCTGCGCGGCGCGGCGTGACAGGTCGGCGGCCTCCCGCGTCACCTCGCACGCTGTCGTCACAATCGCTCGTTGGCAGGCCAGGTGCAGGTCCTCGCCGGTCTTCCGCAAACTGCCACGCTTCAGACCAGTCGCCAGCAGCGGCAGGACATGGGACCAGCTGAGCGCGTTCGCCAGCGCGGCTTCGCCCAAGAGTAGCGCAGTAGTGTGATCGCGTGGCCGATCCGCGACAACCGCTTGCAAGACTGCCGCCGCACGCGCGACAGGTGTCCCATGCCCCGTGTCCAGCCGCGCTGCGATCTTGTCGATATCCATCTCTGGCAATGCCCGATGCAGCATCTTGACCGAGATCGGTCGTTCGACCGCACGTTGCCAGGACGAGTAAACCTCGCCCGCCGGGCCAGGATGGTCGCCCGGCTGCAGAAACCCGACGGCATCGCGCAGCTCCGCGGCACGCTCGATGCGCCCAGACTGGGTCACACAGGCCTCTGCCGCGCGCAAAGCCAACCGCTCCCGAAGCAAGACTTGGGGGACATTGTTACAGCTCAACACAAGATGCAGATGACTGAGGGCTGCGCCGGACAAAAACGCCACATCTTCAGGAGTTTCGGCGCGCCCAGAGGTGACCCAGGGCGGCATTCTGGGTAGGCTCTCAAAGGCATTGTGGGCATAGGTCATGCCACAACACTAATCTCTCGCGGCGCTTTCGTCCACTATATACGGTAGAAACCGCCCCACCCTGCAGGTTGTCGCTATGTCCAATAAGTTTGCATTATCGGACATATGTAAGATAGGCTCGGAAACATGACCAAACCACCCAAAAACCAGCCTCAAGAGTCCGAGAAATTGCAGAGAGCCTCCGGTGATGCGGCGAATGACGGCGAGCGCGACGAGAGAGACCCTGCCTTCAGCGATACGATTGCCCTGCCCGCCCATGTCGCTGGCTCCGGCACGCTGGACCGGTTGGTCGACACCGCCCGCGACTATGCGAAGGCCTCCACGGCCGAGAATACCAACAAGGCCTACGCGGCCGACTGGAAACACTTCGCGCGCTGGTGCAGGCTGAAGGGTACAGAGCCATTGCCCCCGTCGTCCGAGATGATCGGCCTCTATCTGACCGATCTGGCAGTGCCGGCAAATGGCACCCCTGCCCTTTCTGTCAGAACCATCGAACGCCGCCTTTCGGGGCTCGCCTGGAACTGCGCGCAGCGGGGCTTTGACCTCGACCGCAAGAACCGCCACATCACAACCGTGCTGGCCGGCATCAAACGCAAACATGCAAGACCCCCCGTTCAGAAAGAGGCAATCCTTGCCGAGGACATCCTCGCCATGGTCGCCACCCTGCCCTTTGATCTGCGCGGGCTTCGGGATCGCGCGATCCTGTTGACCGGTTATGCGGGCGGTTTACGGCGCTCCGAGATCGTCAGCCTCGATGTTCAGAAGGACGATACCATCGACAGCGGCGGTTGGATCGAGATTGGCAAAGAAGGTGTCCTTTTGACACTGAACGCCAAAACCGGTTGGCGCGAGGTTGAGATAGGGCGCGGGTCAACGGAACAGACCTGCCCGGTCCATGCGCTGGAGCAATGGCTGACCTTCGCCAAGATCGACTTTGGCCCGATCTTTGTACGCACATCACGCGATGGCAAACGTGCATTGGAGGCCCGGCTGAACGACAAACACGTCGCCCGATTGATCAAACAAACTGTCCTGAAAAGCGGCATCCGTGCCGACCTGCCCGAGGCGGAACGCCTTGCGCTGTTCTCGGGCCATTCCCTGCGTGCTGGACTGGCAAGTTCAGCAGAGATCGACGAGCGCTACGTCCAGAAACACCTCGGTCACGCATCGGCCGAGATGACACGACGATATCAGCGCAGGCGTGACAGGTTCCGCGTGAACCTGACAAAAGCGGCAGGGTTGTAGAGAGCAAACCGTTTGTATTCAACAAATTTACTTTTTGTTGCGTACAGTCTATATTCAACAAAAATACGAGACGTTGAATACTATGCCCGATCGCCATTCGCAAATCGCTCATGCGGCTTACCACGATCTGTTGCGCTCTTTGAAAGACGAGGCGCTGATGGACATTCGCGGAACGCCCACCAAGCTTGTGCGCAATGAAAAGGTTTACTGGTACGACACATTCCGTGTCGGAACAGACGTGCGAAAGTCTTACATTGGTGAAGATAGCCCTGCCCTGACGAAAAGGTTGGCGCGACTTAAAGACCTGCGTGAAGCGGCACAGGAACGTCGGGCCGGAAGAACGCGACTTATCCGGGTTTTGCGGGCCGAAGGGTTTATGAGCACAGATGCGGCGACGGGAAGTCTGCTGACGGCCATGGCGAATGCCGGTGTTTTCCGGTTGGGCGGCACAATCGTCGGCACCCACGCGTTCCGGCTGTATGAAGGTGAACTTGGGCTGCGCTATAAATTCGATGACACCGCACTTACGGACGACATTGATATTGCAAGTTTTGAACGATTGTCGCTTGCGCTGGATGATGCCGTATCGCCGTCGCTGCATGACGTCTTTCAAGGTTTTGAATTTGATCCAATGCCAAGCCTTCAGCCTGAAAGTGTTTGGCGGTGGAAACAGACCCGTAACAATTTGCTTGTCGAGTTCCTGACGCCGTCTTTCGAAAAAGACGAAGGCATCAAACCGTTGGCGGCGCTTGGCGTCGACGCGCAATCGCTGCACCATCTGAATTTCCTGATCCAAAACCCGATACATGCCGCCCTCATTTATCGCAGCGGCACTCTTGTTCAAATTCCACAACCAGAACGATTTGCCATTCATAAGCTTATCGTCGCGGATCGCCGTCGCGGCGGGTCTGATCAGATCAAAGCTCGGAAAGATCGTTTGCAAGCGGCTTTCCTGATCCACGCTTTGGCTGAGGATCGCCCGGACGAGTTGCGTGATGCCTTCGAAGAAGCGCGCAACAATGGTGCGCGATGGACAAAAAGGCTGGATGCGACGCTTGCGAAAATGCCGGACACCGCGAAGATCTTGGCTGGTTTGTAAGCGACCCGTGCACTTCTGTTAACAGCTGTTAACAGACCCCAGAGCACGCCATATCTTGGGCCTGTTTCACCACGCATCGCCACCTGTGGACAAATTGCTTGACTTACAAGGGTGAATCGCTGCCTAACTGTCTCAAGTTGCGCAAATAAGCAACAACGAGCAGGAATTGAGCAACCATGTTTCAGACGGCACCGATTACGGCCGCGTCACAGTCCGATGTCACCGAGCAAATGGCGGCACGGTTGAAGACGGCCCTTAGCACACATCTTGCACAGGTCTATGCGCCTGATCAACGCAAGAAATTGAGACTATTCAGCGCGACAGAGACTGCTGATCTCCTGGGCGTGTCCGGTCAGTTTCTGCGCAAATGTCATAGCGACGGCACTTTGGCCGAGCCTTTAGAGAACAAGGGCGGACGGCGATCTTATTCGGGTGATGACATTTGGGCAATGCGCCAAACGCTGGAAGCGGCATCACGGACGCCGGGCAAATATGTGCCGGGGCGACGCGAGGGCGACAAGCTTCAGGTTATTCAGCTGATGAACTTCAAGGGGGGGTCGGCCAAATCGACGGCGACGATCCATCTTTGCCATTATCTGGCGTTGCAAGGTTATCGTGTGTTGGCGATTGATCTTGATCCCCAAGGCAGTCTGACCGGGTTTTGTGGCCTGCAAACCGAGTTGGAATTTGATGGCCCCACCGTTTATGACGCCTTGCGATACGAAGACGCTCTGCCTTTGCGGGACGTTATCGTCGATACATATTTCCCCGGTCTCGATCTGGCCCCTGCCCGATTGATCCTGTCGGAATTTGAAACCGAAACCGCGGTGAACGCCGGACGCGGCGCGGCGTTTTTCGAACGCCTTTCGCAAGCATTGGCGCCCGTGCAGAACGACTATGACGTCGTGATCATCGACAGCCCCCCTGCCCTTGGCTTTTTGACGCTGACTGGATTGTTCGCCGCAACTTCGGTTCTGGTGCCGATGACGCCCAGCATGTTGGATTTGGCGTCGACCCAGCAGTTTGTCGAAATGACCTCGGCCTATTTGGGCGTGATCGAAGAAACCGGCGTGCGCATGGACCACGATTTTTTCAGCTTTTTGATCACAAGAGATGACCCAAGCGATATTCCTAGCCAGCAGATCGTTTCATTGATGCGCGCGCTTTTTCAGGATCGGATCATCCCGTCGACGGCGCTGCGCAGTACGGCGATTGCAGATGCGTCGATGCTGAAGATGTCGATCTATGAAGTCGCGCGGTCAGACATGACGCGCAGCACCTATGATCGGGCACGCGGCAGTATGGATGCTGTTGGCGCGGACGTTGCGAGTTTGGTTCAAAAAGCATGGGGGCGTCACTGATGGCACTCGACAAGAACAAGGCGGGCATCATGGCGGCGATCAATGCGGCAACCGTGGGCAAGGCACCTTTGAAGCCGGCGAAAGAAACACGCGCGCACCGCACCTTGCCGAAAGGTACGGTTGGATCAGTGCGGGCAGGCTTGGGCGGCATTCAGGATATCGAGACCACAGCGATTTTGCCCTGGGGCCCGCAGGATCGGCTCGAGTTAACATCTGTTAACTCGGACGACGACATTCAAAGTTTGGCCGATAGTATCAAAGACAGCGGGCAGCAGGTGCCTGTGTTGTTGCGCCCGGCGCAGGATCAAGATGGCAAGTTCCAAGTGATCTATGGCCGCCGCCGTATTCTGGCGTGCCAGGAACTGGGCATTTCCGTAAAGGCCCTGATCCGCACCTTGAATGACGGCGAGGCGCTGATTGCCAAGGGGTTGGAAAACGCCAGTCGGCAAGACTTAAGTTTCTATGAACGTGCGCGGTTTGCTCAGGCAATCCTTGAGCAAGGTCACAGCCGGGACGAGGCGCAAAAGGCATTGTCGATCAGCAAAAATACTCTGTCTCAATTAGAACGGGTCGCACGCCTGATCCCGGATATGGTTGGCGTGATGATTGGGCCAGCGCACGGGGCAGGTCGACCGAAATGGATGGCGCTTGCTTCGGCTTTTGACGCGGGGATCGTGACCGAAAAAGATGTTCAAAGCACTTTGGCCGGAGCCGATGACTTGGCATCCGATGCCAAATTGCAAAGGGTGTTGGATAGCCTGACCAAACGCGGCGCGAAAGACGCGCGATCCGCCGAGCGTTCGCCGGTTGAGGGCGCGCTGGTGAAATCGACCAAATCGTCTGTTTCGCTGACAATCAAGCGAGCAGGGGACACCAAGGAATTTGCAGATTGGATTGATGACAACATCGACCGTCTGATCAAAGAATCCTTCCGAGATTTTCAAAAGAAAGCCGGGGGATAGGTCAGTTAACACCTGTTAACTGGGAAACTGAGGACATGAGCAGACACGGAGGATAACGCAAAAAGAAACCCTCGAAACCGGGGTTCCGAGGGCCGCAACGCATAAGCGCTGATTGTTTTCGCACTTCAATCTTAGCAGCCCGAGAATCACCGCACAACAAAAAACGCCTTTGGGCGAACGGGTATCTTTTGCGTCAAGCACAAGATGGAACATTTTGATGGGGCTCTGATCGAGCCAACCCGCGCCTTGAGCGACGGGAAGTGTGGTTTGCGGCCCAACGGTTGGCGCAAACCGACACCGGGGCTTTTGCAGGCTGAACGGTTTGCTGAAATTGGCGAAAGGCTATCTGTGCCCAAGACACAGGCCATCGTCGCGGTAAAAAAGATCGCGGCTGCCATTGGGCTGAAGTCGCAGGATTTGCTGTTGCTGGATACCTTTGGTGCGGTGACGCAGCCTCAGGATTGGGAAGAGGGTAGGCGGCCGATTGTCTGGGCCTCGAACCATTTTCTGATGGAGCAGACGGGGTTTTCCTTGGCCACCTTGCGGCGTCATGTGCGGCGGCTTTGCGAGGTTGGCGTGATTTCCATGAAGGACAGCCCCAACGGCAAACGTTGGGGGCGTCGGGATGAAGATGGCGTGATTATTGAGGCTTATGGCTTTGACCTGGCTCCTTTGGCGTCGCGGGCAGAAGAGTTCGAAGCGCTTTACGCGCACCTTCAGGCCGAGCGGGCCGAATGCGCGACTTTGCGCAACGCGATCACCGTGACACGCCGCATGATCCGCGCGAAGCTTGAGAAGGCAATGGAAGCGGGGCTGCGTGGCCCTTGGGGTGATTTAGGGGAAACCTTCCGAGCGTTGCTGGAGACCATTCCTGGGCGTTCTGAACGCGCAAGGGGGCTGGAAGAGTTCCTTGCAAAGATCAGATCGTTGCTGACTGCCGTGGAAAAATCCTTTGAAGAGGCGTTTAATTGGCCGCCGAAATCTGATGCCGAAATCCCTGAAAAGAACAAGTTAGAGACTGATAATTCGACAAATATGACACCCACGAGTCTCAAAAGTGAAACCCACATACTAACTACAAATGAACCTTATCCTGTAACTCGTAATCGCTTCGAAACAAAGCACGCGGGCGACGTTGCGCCTAAAGAGCTGGGGACTGCGCCTGTTGAGAGGCCAGAAAAGGTTGATTTGGATATCGCCTGGAGCACCCATGGTGACCGCCGGAAATCCGAGGTGGATATCCCCATGCTGATGGCGTCTTGCCCACACTTCGCCGAGATGGCACGCGATGCTCATGGGTTCATGCGCGATTGGAACGATGTGCACAGGGCCGCGGGGACGCTTAGGCCTGTCGTCGGGATATCAGAGGATGCCTGGCATGTGGCAAACAAGGTGCTCGGACCGGCAGCGGCGGCGGCCTCGATTGCGCTGATCTTCGACAAGTCCACCAACGGCGAGGTCAAGTCCCCCGGAGGATACCTCCGGGGATTGATCGAAAAGGCCCAGCTTGGCGAACTGCATCTGGATCGCAGCTTCTATGGCCGGCTAAACGGGGCAGGGGGATGATGCGGCCAAAAAGAACAATTGCGCCGACGTCAGCTGGACCTAAGCATCCGGGAATCGTTTGGGTAGGTTCTGTGCAAGATACTGAACACACTTTGAAATACGGGCGGGTACATGCCGCCTTTGCTGATACACGGCATGGATGTCAGCGCGGGGTGCTTCATAGTCGGGAAGAACGGCGACAAGATCGCCCCGACGCAAATATTCGTACACATCCCAAAGCGAGCGCAAAATCAGCCCATGTCCATCAAGCGCCAGACTAACCACGGCCTCGCCGTCATTGCTGCTGAGCGAGCCTGTGACTTTTAGGGCCTGTTCTTTTCCGGCATGGACAAACCGCCAAATGGCATAGTCACTTTCGAAC
>CAZWDS010000080.1:0-15143 GCA_964632495.1 uncultured Rhodobacterales bacterium | reverse complement strand
CTGAAGCCGAGGGCGTTCTTTGCATCAAAGACAGCTGGCCCGGTCAGATGCGCACAGTCTGGGGCGATCACGTACGGTTCGAGAAGACGTATTTCGCGGATTACAAGAATTACTATTTCACCGGTGACGGGGCGCGTCGGGATGCCGACGGCTACTATTGGATCACGGGCCGCGTGGACGACGTCATCAACGTCTCGGGGCACCGCATGGGCACCGCCGAAGTGGAAAGCGCTTTGGTCGCCCACGAGAAAGTCGCCGAGGCTGCCGTGGTGGGCTATCCTCACGACATCAAAGGTCAGGGCATCTATGCCTATGTCACCTTGATGGGCGGCGAAGAACCATCTGACGAATTGCGCAAAGAGCTGGAGACATGGGTGCGGACCGAGATCGGACCAATTGCCAAACCCGACCTTCTGCAATGGGCCCCCGGTCTGCCGAAAACCCGTTCGGGCAAGATCATGCGGCGAATCCTCAGGAAGATCGCCGAGGATGACTTTGGCGCACTTGGCGACACCTCAACCCTGGCAGAACCCGAGGTTGTGGACGACCTGATCGCGAACCGGATGAACAAAAGCTGATTTCGCGTCAGAAGATCAATCAGAATGCGTCCGGACCGTCTGGGCGCATTTTTCTTTTCGCGTCCTTCTGCATTAAGCAGGACAGTGGATCCGAATTACTCAGCCGCCCCAACGTAAAACGGCGCGGTTTCCACAAGCCTTGGCCGGTGGCCCGAAATTTGCTGCAATCGCTGGAAATTGTAGATGCACAGGCTTTTCCGGTCGAGATCCAACAACCTTTCCTGGCGCAAACGCATGATCTGACGGTTCACATGCACCACGCTCAGACCAAGCGCGTCGGCCAAGATGGATTGGGTCAGTGGGAAGGAAACTGTCGTTCCGTCCGGAGCACAGGGGGCTTGTCGGCTGAAAATCTCTAACAGCAGGTGAATGACGCGCTCGTAAGCCGTCATCCGGCCCAGTCTTAACACTTGATCCCCCAGAACTGTCGCTTCGCCCACCATATATTTGCGCAACGCCGCTCCGATCCCCGGATAGGTTTGCGCCAATTGCAGGATGTCTGCCAAAGAGAACTCGGCAATTTCACAACGTGTCAGCGTCACCACATTCGTAACCGAAGCTTGCCGGAAATCGGTATGAAGCCCTTCCAGATTACCGGGCAGAACAAACCCCACGATCTGACGGCGATCATCTGTTAAACCGACGCTTTTCAACGCCCATCCACTGATGAAAAGCCGAAGCTTGTCTTGCGGCTGTGCCTCGTGGGCGATCGCAGTATTGCGTCCGACGAACCGGTTGATTGACGGCAGGTTCATCAGGGCCGATTTTTCGATTGGCGAGACCTCCGGAACCGCACGCGCCAATCGCGCGCCAGCGTTCTCAGATAGCACCGTCCGGATGTTCATCTTCAAGCCTTCCTCGCACGCCAAAAGCTGACGCGGCGCGTTGGTTTCAATCACTCAACGCCCGGACCGACAAAAAAGTTCCGAAATTATTAATCGTTAGGTCGCGCGGTCGAAAATCCCCGTCAACGAACGCCGTACAATGGCCGTTACACGCGGCTTTTCGGCGCTGACAAAGGGCATCGGGCGGCAAACCTCCATGGCGGCAACACCAACCCGCGCCGTCAAAGCGCCATTCACAAGGCCTTCACCAAAGCGGCGCGACAGCTTGCCCAGCAAATGTCCGCCCCCGACAGACCCCAACAAATCGTCGCCCACAGCCACAGCACCCGTGGCCACCAAATGCGCGGCCACCGCGCGGGTCAGACGCCAGGCGCCAAAGGTGCCCGCGCGACCGCCGTAAATCTCGGCAATGCGGCGGATCATGCGCAGATTTGCCGTCAAAGCCGTCAGGATATCGACAAAGGCCAATGGAACCAAAGCTGTCACCGTTGCCACTTGCCGTGAGGCCGCTTCAACCGCGCGGCTGGCTTCGGCGTCCAATGGGACCAACAGCGCATCTTCCGCCGCGCTTAGCCCGGTTTTGGCGTCAAAAATCTCATCCCGACGGGCGGCCAGCTTGTCGCGTCCCCACGCGGTA
Organism: uncultured Rhodobacterales bacterium; assembly: GCA_964632495.1. Taxonomy (GTDB): domain Bacteria; phylum Pseudomonadota; class Alphaproteobacteria; order Rhodobacterales; family Rhodobacteraceae; genus CALKXV01. Next base: position 13,083 of record CAZWDS010000080.1, on the reverse strand, counting down.
TCTCCGCGTCCGCCATAGAACTTGGTCAACCGCCCGACAAAGGCACGCGTTCCCGCGACATCGTTTTCCGCCAACAGACGCGCGGCTTCGGATTGCAAAGCTTCGACCTTTCTAAGACGCGACAAAGCGGCAATTTCGCGAAAGGACAGCAGCACGCAGACAATGCCAAACGCCGCAACCAGCCCCAAAGCCGCCAAACCCAAAGCAGGCGAACGATCGATTAACCCCGCAACAGCATTCCAGGCCGCAAGTGACGCAAAAAAGGTGATCATCGCGATCAGCAAGCGCCAGAACCAACCGCCCAGCACCGAAGGCGGACGCGCGACCATGGCGGTCATGTGCTGCATCGCCTGACCCTCGGGCCGAGGCACGTCGTCCATTACAGCTGGCACCTCAGCAGGTGTCGGCGCGGTTTGATCGTCGCCCAGCTCGATCAGAACCGGACCGTTTTTTTGCCCATCATTCATCACAAACGGTCTCCAAACAAGAACTCGGCCGCGCGATCCAGCCGGATATGCGGAGGCCCCTCTCCCGGCTTCAAATCAATGACTTGCGGCGCAAAGTTCATCACCTGATAATCCGTGTCCAGCCAGTCTTCGCGCCCTTCGCTGGCGGGTCTCAACACCTTGGCCGGATCATCCGGCAGACGCCCGGGAAACATCGCGGCCGCTTTGCCTGTCTCTTTCAACACGCCGCGCACCACATCCAGCTTGCGCCCGTCTTGCGTGATCTCTTCTTCCGTGGTCGCCCGAAAGGCAGCCATGGACAGCGCCAAAGTCTCGGCCCCGGCAAAATCAGCGCGCGTTTTGGCGTCGCTTAACAAGGCTTCGGCGATGGCGGTCAGTTGCGGGTGTTGAGAGTGGTGCAGATGATCGGCCTTAGTTGCAGCGAAGAGGATCTTTTCAACCCGTTTGCCAAGGAAGATCTGCGACAGAAAAGCGTTCTGTCCCGGCCGGAACGCGCCCAGAATATCCGCCATCGCATGGCGCATATCTTCGACGGCCGGCGGCCCACTATGGATCGCGCCCAGCATATCGACCAGCACCACTTGCCGGTCGATCCGCGAGAAATGGTTCCGGAAGAAGGGTTTGACGACTTCGCGCTTATACGCCTCGAACCGGCGGGCATATTCGCGGCCCAAGGATCCACGCCCATAGCTTTGCGACGGCAAGGGCGCAAAGGTCAAAACAGGTGAGCCAGCCAGATCGCCCGGCAACAAAAAGCGCCCCGGTGTGCAATCAGAATACCCGTTCGCGCGCATCGCAATGAGGGCGTCGGCAAATGTGCCCGCCAAGGCTTTGGCTGTCACTTCGTCTAAAGCCTTGTTTGGGTCCATATCGGCCAAGGCTGTTAGAAACTCTTGCCCCTCGTCGCGCCCTTCGAACCGCGCCAGAACCTCGCGTGACCATGTGTCGAAATCCTTGTCCAAAAGTCCAAGATCCAAAAGCCACTCGCCCGGGTAGTCGACGATATCCAGATGCAACGTGCGCGGCCCGGTGATGCCGGACAACAAGCCCTTAGGACGGACACGAAAAGACAGGCGTAACTCGCTGATCCCGCTGGTACTTTCCGGCCAGCGCGGCTCTGTTCCCGTCAAGTCGCCCAGATGCGCCTCAAAATCGAAACGCGGGACTGTATCGTCGGGTTGAGGTTGCAGCCAAACCGTGTCGATCCGGCCTTCGGCGGCAGCACGCAGGCCCGGCATACGGCCACGATCCAACAGATTGGCAATCAGCGATGTGATAAACACGGTCTTGCCCGAGCGCGACAGCCCGGTGACCCCAAGCCGCACGACGGGTTCGAAAAACGCTTCTGAAACGGTGGAAACCGTGGTTTCGACCCCACGCGTCAGCCCGTCAGCAATATCACCAAGTATCACGTCTGCTCGTCCTCTTTGGCCTTTACATAGGCGTTGCGCAGCACTTCCACCAGCAAAGGCAAAAAATGCGCATTTTTTGCAACGATTTCCAAGCAGAAATCGCGCCCCCTTCCCGTGCACCTCGGTGCAGCCTATACACCATGCGTTCAAGGAGCAGATGCCATGCGCAGCGCACAGATCACGCGAAAGACCGCGGAAACCGATATTTCGGTCGACATTAACCTCGATGGGACTGGGTCATACGACAACCAGACCGGTGTGGGGTTCTTTGATCATATGTTGGATCAACTGGCGCGCCATTCGCTGATCGACATGACCATCCGTGCCACGGGTGATCTGCACATCGACGATCACCACACGGTTGAGGACACCGGCATTGCCCTTGGTCAGGCTCTTTCAGAGGCTTTGGGCGACAAACGTGGCATTCGCCGCTATGGGGCCTGCTTGTTGCCGATGGACGACGCACAGGTGCGCTGTGCGCTGGATCTGTCAGCGCGGCCTTTTCTGGTGTGGAATCTCGATATGCCCGCCGCCAAGATCGGCACCTTTGACACCGAGCTGGTGCGCGAGTTCTTTCAGGCCTTCGCGACCCACGGCGGGATCACTTTGCACGTCGATCTGTTGCATGGCCTAAACGCGCACCACATCGCGGAAGCCGCGTTCAAATCCGTGGCGCGTGCGTTGCGCGAAGCGGTTGAAACCGACCCCCGCAAAGCCGACGCCATTCCGTCAACCAAGGGCGCGCTTTAAGCCCATGCTGACTGTCTTGATCGACTACGGCGCGGGAAATCTTCATTCCGCCGAGAAAGCGTTTCAGCGCATGGCGCGTGAGGTGGACGCAGGCGACGTCATTGTGACGGACCGGGCCGAAGACGTGGCCCGCGCCGACCGCTTGGTTTTGCCCGGCGACGGTGCTTTCCCGGCCTGTATGGAGGCCCTGCAAGGCGCTGCCGGCCTTTATGCAGCGCTGATCGAGGCGGTTGAGGTAAAGGCCCGCCCTTTCTTGGGGATTTGCGTCGGCATGCAGTTGATGGCGAAGAAGGGCCATGAATACAGCGAAGTTGATGGTTTGGGCTGGATTGACGGCGAGGTGCGCCGGATTGCGCCAAGCGACACGTCTTTGAAGATTCCGCATATGGGATGGAACGATCTGGTGATCACCACCCCGCATCCGGTGCTGGACGGACTTGAAACCGGCGACCACGCCTATTTCGTCCACTCTTATCAAATGGAGATGGGCAACCCGGACCACAGGTTGGCGCATTGTTCGTATGGGGGGGATGTGACGGCGATTGTGGGGCGCGATACGATGGTCGGCACACAATTTCACCCAGAGAAGAGTCAGGCCGCAGGGTTGCGGATGATTGCGAATTGGCTGACCTGGACCCCTTAGGGACCGAGATGCGTCAGATTGGCTTAGGTACGTGCGACCGAGAGGTCTTTCTCGCTTTCAACGGCCAGAGCCGAAGCAATAAGCCCGGTCAAGAAAACCAGAACGCCGGCGCCAGAGTAAGCAAGAAACGCCAAAGCGAATGAAGACGTTTGCATGTAGACAGTCGCAGCCATGAACATTGCGGCCATAAAACTGATGATAAGATGTCCCATCGGTCTTTCCTCGTCCCGTTTCAATGACACCACCTTTGAACTTGATTCTGACGGAAATACGGCAGGGCAGAGACGATCCTGTACCGAAACATGGCCCGACCGGACATTTTAAGAAAAATTTGCTGAAAACGGCCGAGGATGCGCTTATTCCAGACGAGAAGCCTGATTTTTTATTCGACTATTTTCAGATACTTACAGTGAAATCTCAGTCGTTCCACTGCCAAGGTCGCGTAAAATCGCCCAAAGTCTTTGTAACAGCACTTTCATCGGCGGAAGCTCGCCCAGATAGTAGCGCGATCAGACCCAATCGCTTGTCTTCGATGACTTCTGTTACGCGTGCGCTGTGTCCATCGGCTTCGAGTGTCGCGTTATAGACGCGTGTAATCGCACTGCGGCGCAAATCAGGCTTGAACACCTTGCCCACGGCGGTTTTCGGCAATTCATCTAATATTTCGATGTACTTCGGCTGTGCTGCCCGCTCGAGAATGCGCGTTTTGGCAAATTCGATCAACTCGTCAGGTGTCGCCGTGCCTCCGGCCACCAGTTCAACATAGGCACAGGGCAATTCGCCGGAATGCGCATCAGGCTGACCAATAGCCCCCACCATGGCCACGGCTTCGTGACCGGCCAAGGCTTCTTCGATCTCTGCGGGATCAATATTGTGCCCGCCGCGAATGATCAGGTCTTTGGCGCGTCCTGTGATCCAGACATAGCCCTCGGCATCAATCCGGCCCAGATCGCCCGTGCGCAGATACCCTTGATTGCCCGTGTGGTGGTACAGATCGCGGTTCTTCGCCTCTTCGGTATATGTATGGCCCACATTAACGCCCGGACTATACACACAAATCTCGCCCACTTCGTCGGGGCCGCATTCGCGCAATCCTTCAGACGTCTCGATCAGGATTTTCACATCCGTGTAGGGCAAAGGAAACCCGACCGAGCCGACTTTCTTTTCCCCTTCTGGCGGGTTGGCAGCAACACCGCAGGTCGCTTCGGTCAGACCGTAAGCCTCGCAGATGGTCACACCCGCGGTGGCTTCAAACCGTTTGAACAACTCGACCGGCAATGGGGCCGAGCCGCTGAAGGCCATTTTCAACGACGACAGATCGGCATTGACCGGGCGTTGCATCAGCGCGGCAAAGGCTGTGGGCACGCCGATCAAGAAGGTCACTTTATGGCGTTCGCACAGCTTCCAGAAATTGTCGAACACCCCGTCCCCACGATAGCCTTGCGGGGTTGGAAATATCACATGCGCCCCTGAAGACATGGCGCCGCCCATAATGATGACAGCGGCAAAGACATGGAACATCGGCAACGGGCACATCACGACCGAGGTATCTTCCAAAAGGACTTCGTGCACGACCCATGCGTTGTAGATGATACCGCGGTTGGTGTGTTGCGCCACTTTGGGCATGCCTGTCGTGCCACCGGTGTGGAAGTTGGTGCAAACGCGGTCATGGGGTGGATCATCGAAGAACAGCGCATCAGGCTGATCCGCGATGGCCACGGCAAAGTCATGCACTTGGGCTTTGTGAGTAATGGGGTTCTTTGGGCGGATCAAAGGCACGATCAATTTTTTGAGGCCGGTCAGATAGCGGTGCAGGTCGACCTCGACCACATGTTCAACGTTGGGGGCTTGGGCGACGGCCGCGGCGGCTTTTTGAGGCAAATCGGTTTTAGGGAAGGCCTTCAGCGTCACCAGCACCTTGGCTTCGGTTTCGCGCAGAATGGCCGCGATTTGATCGACATCCAGCAAGGGATTGATCGGATTGACCACACCGGCCACCATCCCGCCGAAATAGGTCAGGACGGTTTCATTGGCGTTCGGCAAAAGGTAAGCGACTTTGTCAGTCGGCCCGACACCCAAGGATCGGAACAGGTTTGCCGTCTGAGCCGTCTTGCGATGCAATTCGTCCCAAGTTAGCGTTTCGACCTTGTCGGTCGGACCTGACGTCAGCTGGTAGGACACGGCCTTATTCGCACCGTGGGCTGCAGCTGTGCGCGATAGCATGCCCCAGACGGTTTTCGGAAGATCGCGTTCCTCCCAAGGCGCTTCGGCCTCGATGGCGTTGCGGTCTTCGATGGTGACATACGTACCCATGCCATTCCTCCCCTGCCCGTTTTTCGGGTCTTTCTCAGGGAAAGTTTCGCCTGAAAGTGGTAGAGAGAGCAAGCGTTGTGTTCGCGCACAACGCGGCGTCATTAACAGACGGGTTATTCAGCCGCATGACCAGCGGTGAATTGAAGTCGAGCCAAACGCGCATAAAGCCCGTCGTCGGCCACCAGACTGTCGTGGGACCCGCTGGCCACAATACGCCCCTGATCGAAGACCAGAATGCGGTCGGCCTTCTTGACAGTTGCCAGACGGTGCGCCACGACCAGCGTGGTCCGGTTCTCGGCCAAGCGATCAACAGCGGTTTGAACCGCGCGTTCGCTTTCCGCATCCAAGGCACTGGTCGCTTCGTCCAAAAGCAAAATCGGCGCATCCCGCAGAATAGCCCGCGCAATCGCGATCCGTTGCTTCTGACCGCCCGACAGCATGACGCCGCGTTCACCCACATAGCTGTCATAGCCTTCGGGCAAGGCGCTTAGGAATTCGTGTGCCGCCGCAGCTTTGGCAGCGGCTTCAATTTCCGCATCCGTGGCATCCAGACGTCCAAAACGGATGTTCTCGCGTGCGGTCGCGGCAAAGATCACCGGTTCTTGCGGGACCAGCGCAATGTGTTGACGGAAATCAGCACGGGTCATAGCGCTCAGAGCCTGCCCGTCCAAACGAATTGCACCGCTGCTTGGATCATAGAACCTAAGCAACAGCTGAATGACCGTTGTCTTGCCCGCACCGGACGGCCCAACAAGAGCAACGGTTTCGCCCGGAGCCACATCAAAGGACACGCCGTCCAAGGCTTGTGTTTCGGGTCGGGACGGATAGGCGAACTGAACATTGTCGAAAGTCACCGCCCCTTTCAAACGCCCCGCAACCGGAGTGGCGTCGCTGGGGTCAATGACCGTGTCTTTTGCGTTCAGCAATTCCACCAGACGTTCCGTGGCCCCTGCTGCCCTTTGCAATTCGCCCCAGATTTCTGTCAAAGCCCCAACGGCACCGGCAACGATCACGGCGTAGATCACGAACTGCGCCAACTCGCCCACCGTCATCACACCGCCGCGCACGTCGCGCGCGCCGACCCAAAGAACCCCAACGATGCCAAAGAAGATCAAGGCGATCACGATCACGGTCATAATGGCCCGCGTGGTGATCCGTTTCTTGGCCGACAGAAAGGCCCTTTCGGTGACGTCGTCAAACGCCTCGCGGCTTTCGTTTTCGTGAGTATAGGCCTGGACCGCCTGCACCGACAAAAGTGTTTCCGAAGCACTGCCGGACGAGGCCGCGATCAAATCCTGATTTTCCCGGCTGAGCGCACGCAAACGGCGTCCCAAAATAACAATCGGCACCACGATGACCGGCACCAGCAACAAGACCAGACCCGCCAGTTTCATCGAGGTGTACATCAACAGGAACAAGCCGCCGATCAGCATCAAAAAGTTTCTAAGCGCGATCGAAATGGACGAGCCAATGACCGACAGGATCAAGGTGGTGTCCGTTGTGATCCTCGACAGAACTTCTCCGGTCATAATGCGCTCGTAAAACGCAGGACTCATGGCGATCATACGGTCAAAGACGGCGACGCGGATATCGGCAACCACCCGTTCCCCCAAACGCGTCACAAGATAATACCGAAGCCCCGTTCCAAAGGCGAGCAACAGCGCAATGCCCAAGGCGGCCGCGAAATACTGGTCCAGCAGCTCTTCCACCGAGGTTTCAAAGCCGTCCACAACCCGGCCCACAGCCAGCGGCAAGATAAGCGAAAGCCCTGCCGTCAGCGTCAACGCCGTGCAGGCCGCGATCAACATACCCTTATAACGCCCGACGAACGGCCAAAGCGCCGTCAGAATGCGGATGTTGCGCGATTTAGCGCGGTCTTCCAAGTCACTGTTCGCCATCGAATTCCTTCCATTGCCTGAAATACTCAAGCAAAGGCAGAGCCACAAGGCACAGATCGAAATTTTGGAATGCTTGGTCCAAGATGCTGCGAACAGCGCAAGTCGCCGATCCCGCCTTGTTCGTCTGGACGGGACAGGCGCGCGTACAGATCTTCAGAGTTCTTTTCAGGAACTACGGCGGTTTTCAGTGCTTTTCGGCAGGTCGTTTGTCAGGCAGGATTTTCTGGAGCGGGCGGCGGGAATCGAACCCGCGTCATCAGCTTGGAAGGCTGAGGTCTTACCACTACACAACGCCCGCCCAGTAATGTGGTGCCTATTTCAAGGACTTTCGGCGGTCAAGTAAGTTGTCATGCCTCGCGATCTCGTTGCGGTCGGTTTCTGGGCCTAGCCGCCATTCGTCGCGTCACCGGAAATAGGCCACTTGCAAGCTCGCAGTCTCGCGGACATTGCTCCCAAATACGTGAGTGTTGGGTCTAAAAGTTTTGTTGGTTTACGCTCTGTCGGAATAGAACACCTGCAACTTTTCGTTCCAACATCGATTGTTAAGCGCTTCGCCAACCCTCAACATCAGGGAGTCTTGTTTTTCTGATACTTCTAAATTGTTAGCACTTTCCAACTTACGCAGCTTATCCTCTCCGTCATAGACGGCTTAACCCCGTGGCGACTGTTTGAAATGTTTGCCCCCGCAGGATGTCGGTCACTTGTCCGGGACGGTCTTTTCCCCGATGTCCCAGAACAGCCCTTGCTCACGCTGCCATCACGCATGACCCCGGCGGGGCAGGCGAAGGCGTATGGCAGGACGGTGCGCTTGGTGGTCTGGACTGGCATGATCTTTGCAAGCGCGATCGACGATAGAGAAATGTGTGGTACAGTCAAAGGCCTCGGGCACCTCGCCAGTGTGGCCCATTTTGTTCAGCCGTTCGGTATAAGCGCGGCGAAGCGCATCTGCATAGGCAGGATATGATTGCGTTTGGGTTGAGAGATCAGCACTCTTAAGCTGCTTCATCACGTGCGCGAAAGTCGGCCCGGCAGTCAATTCCGGCATGACATGGAACAGCGCATCACGGTAAGGGACGGTTTGGGCCGAGCCCATCCAAGCGCGATAGTCTGCAAGGTCGTCCGCACCTGCTTCTGCCGCCAGACGATACCGTGCGGCCACCACGCCACCCGATATTTGGATGACATGCTTGCGTATCTCTTGGGTCTTTGACAGCGCGCTCATGCGGTTCACTTCTCCCCGGATTACCTAAAGCCTTTCAGCAACGGAATATGCGGTGTTTGTAGACACCTTGAATAATGGCGGCACTTCGGAACAGAGAGAAGACGGCAAAGAACAGGTGGTTTGTGATCTCGCTCCGCCCCGAGAACTGGCAGTAAAGATCGAGAAATTCCTGCTCGGTCGGAATGCCAAGAGTATAGAACTCGGTGCCGATCACATCGCGGTCCGTGCAAAGGTGCAGCATTTCGGGCACCGGCACGTCTGTGTTTCGCAGCGCAGCCATCACGCAGAATTCGCGATCAACGGCGTGGGCAGAGGGCAGGCCCGACGTCAGAGAGGCTCATGACCGTGCCTCGGCTGCGTTCAGATCCGCGAAGCTTAGCCCTTTGGCCGCCATGTCGCGCAGGAGTTCTGGGACTTGCCAGAAAGTGCCATCCTCTTCGCCATAGCCTTCGATCCGCGCGATCAGCGTTGCCAGCCCGATCTGATCGGCCGTGTGCATCGGGCCGCCACGATGACGCGGGAAACCGTAGCCAAAAAGTTGTACCGCATCGATGTCGACCGGACAAAGCGCGATCCCGTCTTGCAGGATCATCGTGGCTTCCTGAATCATAGCGGCAAGAATGCGTTCGATGATGTCGTCATCGCTGAAGTCTCTCGGGGTGATCCCGAGTGCTGTGCGTTCGGCGGCTACGATATCGAGAGCTCCAGGGTTAGGCCCGGTCTTTTTGCCACCCTCATAAAGATAGTACCCCCTTCCCGTCTTGCGCCCGAACCAGCCTTGATCGCAGATCAAATCGGCCACGCGGGAATAACGCTCTTCCGTCGGGCGTGTCGCGGCCTTGCGATCGCGTGCGGCTTTGGCGATGTCCAGCCCCGCCAGATCACCGACGGCGAAGGGGCCCATGGCAAATCCAAAGCTTTCCAGCGCACGGTCCACCTGATCGAAATCCGCGCCGTCCAGCACGAGGTATTCAGAAAGCTTGCGATAGCGCGCGAGGATACGGTTGCCGATGAAGCCGTCGCAGACACCCGCCCGCACGGGAATTTTTCTCAGGCGGCGCGCAAGATCGAAAGCGGTGGCCGTGACCTCGGGCGCGGTTTTGTCAGCCACCACAACTTCCAGCAGCCGCATGATGTGGGCAGGTGAAAAGAAGTGCAGGCCGATCACATCCTCAGGACGCGTGGTGGCGGCAGCAATAGCGTTCACGTCAAGGTAGGATGTATTGGTCGCCAAAATAGCGCCAGGTTTGCAGATGCGCTCCAAGTCGCCAAAAAGGGAAGTCTTGGCGTCCATGTCTTCGAAAATGGCTTCGACAACAAGGTCGGTTTCCGAAAGACTGGCAAGGTCGGCGCAGGCGATCAGATTGCCGGTTGCCGCTTTGTGGGTCTTGTCTGTCAGCTTGCCGCGCTTTAGCGCACCAGCAAGGTTGGCTTCGACGGCGGCACGCGCCGTTGCCACGCGATCCTCAGCCGTCTCGATCAGCGTGACCGGAAGGCCCGCCAACAGAACGGAGGTTGCGATGCCGACCCCCATGGTTCCGCCTCCAACGACGCCAACGTTTGTGATCTCGCGCATTTGAGCCTTCGCCTCTGGGATCTTGACCGTGGCGCGTTCGGCGAAAAAGGCGTGGACCAGACCGGCGCGCTCTTCGCTCTGCATCAACTCCATGAAAAGCGCGCGCTCGTGTGCCAGTCCCTCGTCGATGGGGAGAGTTGCGGCTTCGATGGCATCAATGGCTTTCAACGGCGCGTTCAACTTACCGCCGAAAGCCTTGCGTGCCGCGTCCAATGCTGCAGGATCGGGTGTGACGGTCAGGCTATCTGTGGGGGTGGCGGACAGAGTTTCGGCCAGGACATCGCGTGCCGCTGATAGACCGATCTGGCGGGCTGTTCCGTCTTCGAGGCGACTTAGGATGCGCAGATTCAAGGCTTCGTCCGCGCTGACATCGCGTCCGGTGCAGATAATCGCGACCGCCTCTTCGATTCCCGTGAGACGGGTCAGCCGCTGTGTGCCGCCTGCACCGGGCAAAAGACCCAGCTTGACCTCCGGCAGGCCAAGCTTCAGCCCGGTGACACCAACCCGCAGGTGGGTGGACAGGGCAAGCTCAAGCGCGCCGCCAAAAGCCACGCCGTGCATCGCCGCAATCGTGGGTTTCGGACTGTCGTTCAGGGCTTTCAAAAGATCGGGCAAGGTGGGTTTTTCTGCTGCGCGGGGAAAATCCTTGATGTCGGCGCCTGCCGAGAAAAAGCGTCCCTCGCCATAAAGGACAATCGCTTTCACCGCGGCGTCGCCCACAAGCTTTTGCACCGCATCAAAGACGGCCGAGCGCAACGCCACACCAAGCGCGTTCACGGGCGGTTTCGTCAGGCAGATCAAACCGATTTCGCCTTCGCGTTCGATACGAACAAGGTTGCTCATGATGGCTGCGTTCTTTCGATGATCATTGCATTTCCGTGTCCAAATCCGATGCACATGGACAGGCAGGCGTAGCGTCCACCCGTGCGTTCAAGTTGCCTAAGGCCCGTTAGGATCAGCCGCCCGCCCAAGGCCCCCAAAGGATGGCCGACCGCAATCGCGCCACCGTTCGGGTTTAGCCTTGTGTCCTCAGGTGCCAGCTTCAGCGCGTCGCAGCAAGCCAATACTTGCGCGGCGAAGGCTTGTTTGATCTCGATGACGTCCATGTCGTTTGGGGTAAGACCTGCGCGGTCCAGTGCCTTGGGAATGGCAAAGGCTGGCCCAATTCCCATGACACGGGGGGCAACGCCCGAGATGACACCTGCCAGAATACGCGCCCGTGTTGCACCAAACCCCGCGCGCCCTATCGCCAGTGCCGCTGCGCCATCGCTTATGCCCGAGGCATTGGCCGCAGTAACCACGCAGCCTTCGAACAAGGGGCGCAGCTTGGCCATCTTTTCGGGCGGGGTCCCGGGGCGCGGGTGTTCATCCAGCGCGACGCTCTGCGTCTCTTCGCGGGTCTTGATATGGATGGAGGGTGATCTCGCCTTCAAAGAACCCGCGCAGCCTCGTACTTGGTCTGGCTGGACATGGCATAAGTATCACACGCGCGGTTGGCTGGCGATACTGCTCGTCAGGCAACATCCGGTGAAGTCACGAATCTGAAAGCTGAGACACGCGATCTGAAGGAGGTCGTGGCCGAGCAGACGCTGGAATTACGCCTTCTCAAAAAAAGCATGCTCGGGGATGGGGACGACCACGAATGAGGTATGCTGCATCAGAAAAGCTGGAGATCATCAAGCTGGTCGAAGGGTCGCATCTGCCGGTCAAACAGACTTTGGAAAAGTTGGGCGTATCGCGCCCGACCTTCTATCGATGGTATGATCGGTACCTGCAGCGTGGCGAGGCTGCGCTTGAAGATCGCAAGCCACATCCGGGCCGTGTTTGGAACCGCATTCCTGACGATGTCCGACAGGCCATGCTGCAGATGGCCTTGGCGCGGCCAGAACTGAGCCCACGGGAGCTGGCTGTCACGTTCACCGACGAACGCAGTTACTTCGTCTCAGAATCCAGCGTTTACAGACTTCTTCGATCTCATGATCTGATTACCAGCCCGAACTTCATCGTCATGAAAGCTGCAGACGAGTTCCGGGATAAAACGACAGCACCCAACCAGCTTTCCCTCTCATCGCCGCAAGCGGCGACTGCCGGGCAGCGGGCAAACAGACTTCACCTATCTCAAGATTATTGGCTGGGGTTGGTTCTACTTGTCGACCGTCTTGGATGACTACAGCCGATACATCATTACGTGGAAGCTTTGCACCGGAATGGCCGCGTCTGATGTGCAAGACACGCTGAACCAAGCACTGGAAGAAACAGGGCTTGATCAAGCAAATGTCGTTCACCGTCCACGTCTGCTGTCAGATAACGGCCCCTGCTACATCTCTGGCGAATTAGCTGAATATTTGGAAGGCAAAGGCATGTCGCACACGCGCGGCGCACCGTATCATCCGCAAACCCAAGGCAAGATCGAGCGGTGGCATCAAACACTCAAGAACCGCATTCTATTGGAAAACTACTTCCTGCCCGGTGATCTCGAAGCGCACATCGCAGCCTTCGTCGGACACTACAATCACCAGCGCTATCACGAGAGCCTGCGCAATCTGACGCCCGCCGACATCTATACCGGCAGAGGTCACACAATCCTACTTGAACGGGAAAGGACAAAACGGAAGACCATGAAACTAAGGCGCTTGCAGCACGCCAAATCTGCTGCTTAACTGAAGCCAGATGAGCGATGACTCTTCAAAGTCGAAACGCCTTCTGTCTCAAATTATCTGATGACGGACACCATCACTAACGAACTTATCCGCATCATCGAGCGTGGTGTTCTCCCTTGGCGCAAGCCATGGACTGCTGGCG
>CAZWDS010000079.1:0-15270 GCA_964632495.1 uncultured Rhodobacterales bacterium | reverse complement strand
CTGCCAGCTTTTCCATATTCGCCGGATCCAGCACCAAAGAGGCACTGTCGATCGGAGCATCCTCGCCTAGGATTTCCTTCACCTTGCCAACGTTCACACCGATCCCCGTGGTGCCCCACATGTAGTTGATCGAATAGGCGTTGTCGGGGTCGTATTGCGCTGTGCGATCCGCCACCACATCCCAAAGATTGCCCGCGTTCGGCAGTTTCCCCATATCCAGCTTCTGGAACGCCCCGGCCTGAATCTGACGCTGTAAAAACGTGCCCGACGGCACCACCACGTCATAGCCAGACCCACCGGCCAGCATCTTGGTTTCCAAAACCTCATTCGAATCAAAGACATCATAGATCAGCTTGATCCCGGTCTCGGTTTCGAACTTGGCCAAAAGCTCTTCGTCGATGTAATCCGACCAGTTATAAACCCGGACTTCATTTGCATGAACGGCAGTCCCAAACACTGTTGCAAAAGCAGCAGTTGCCATCATTGATTTCATGTCTGTACCTTCCCTTTGGCAGTCACGGTCGAATCTAGACCCAAATCCGGCAAAAGACACAAGAGCAACTTCTTCACACCTTAGGGACAGAGGCCATGAACAAGATCACAAACACCCGGCCCACAGCCGAACTTCAGGCGCTGGATGCGGCCCACCACGTGCATCCGTTCTCGGCCCAAGCCGCCCTTGCGGAAAAGGGCACGCGGGTGATCCGCTCGGCAGATGGGGTCTGGCTGACCGACAGCGAAGGTCAGGCGATCTTGGATGGCATGGCCGGGCTGTGGTGCGTCAACATCGGCTACGGCCGTCACGAGCTTGCCGAAGCCGCTGCCCGCCAAATGCGCGAACTGCCCTATTATAATACGTTCTTTCAAACCTCCCATGTGCCGGTGATTGATCTTGCCGCCAAACTGGCCGACCTGATCCCGGGCAATCTGAACCACACGTTTTTTGCCTCATCAGGGTCCGAAGCCAACGACACCAACATGCGCCTTGTACGGCGCTATTGGGAGTTGAAGGGCAAACCCGACAAAACCATCTTCATCAGCCGCAAGAACGCCTACCATGGGTCCTCCATGGGCAGTGCCTCGCTTGGTGGCATGGCAGCCATGCACGCCCAAGGCGGCCTGCCAATCCCGGATGTGCACCACATCGGCCAACCCAACTGGTACGCCGAAGGTGGCGAGATGAGCCCGGAAGACTTCGGCCTGATGCGCGCGCGCGAATTGGAACAGGCCATCGAAGACATGGGCGAGAACCGCGTCGCAGCCTTCATCGGCGAACCCATCCAAGGCGCTGGTGGCGTGATCGTTCCGCCCGCCACCTACTGGCCCGAAATCCAGCGCATCTGCGACGCCCACGATATCCTGTTGATCGCAGACGAAGTGATCTGCGGCTTTGGGCGCACCGGACATTGGTTCGGCCATGAAACGGTTGGCATCATTCCCGACATGATCACCATCGCAAAAGGCCTGTCCTCGGGCTATCAGCCCATCGGCGGCTCGGTGGTGTCTGACGAAATCGCCGAAGTGCTGGGCCGCGACGAGTTCACCCATGGCTATACTTATTCAGGACATCCCGTCGCCTCGGCCGTCGCGCTGGAAAACCTGCGCATCCTGGAAGAAGAAAACATCGTGGATCACGTCCGCGACGTGGCCGCTCCGCATCTGAAATCCGCATGGACCGCCTTTGCCGATCACCCGCTTGTCGGCGAGGCTTCGATTTCTGGCATGATGGCATCGCTCGCGCTGACCCCCGACAAGACCAGCCGCGCAGCCTTCGCAGCTGGCCCCGGCACCGCAGGTCTTGTCGGACGCGATTTTGCTTTCGCCAACGGCCTTGTCATGCGCCACGTCTATGACCGCCTTGTGATTTCGCCCCCCTTGATCATGACCCCCGACGAGATCGACACCTTAACGAACCGTGTCGCAAAAACCCTGGATCAAACCCTGGACAAGCTGAAAGCCGACGGCCTTTACCATCCGGCCTGAGACATCGGCACCCTCCGGGCATTTGCGTATTTGAAAAGAGATGAAAGCCCCGGGTGTGCTTTTGCTTTCCTCTTGCCAGAAATACTTCGGGGGAGGCTCCGCAGGAGACGGGGGCAGCGCCCCAAAATCGCGCGGCACGCGCACATCAAAAGCGCGCGCCGCGAGGGGCTTAGTCAGGCGACAGACGCCTCTTTGTCGGTCAGGTGCTGGTTCCAACGCCAAAGCCCCCAAGCCAAAGGAATGGCCGCCAGACCGCCCAGTGCCCATGCCAATGGTTCGTCGCCGAAAGTTTCGAACATTTGGGTGTAAGCATGGATGCCCGCAAAGGTCATCGTCGCATTGAACAACCCGCGCCGGTTGGCATGGGCGGCCCAGAATCCGGCAATGGCCAAAAGCAGGGCCCAGGCAATCGTGAAGACATGTTCCGAGATTTTCAGGAACTGCGCGTCAAACTGATCCCGAAGGGCACGGTAAGCCTCCCATGTCATCTCGGGCTCGCGCACAGGGCCTTGGAACAGTGTACCGCCTACGGTGTCGCCCCAAAGCGAACCGACAAGGAACGCAAGGTTGCCAACCACGGCCCCCATAATCGCAAGGATACCGAGATGGCGCCCTGTGCGATCGGACAGCTTGGTAGAGGCCCAGACACAGGCTCCGATCAAAGCGGCCATTTGTAAAATCGTCAGCGTCGCCTCGGGGGAATAAAACACATAGGCCGCGTGGAAATACCCCGTGCCCGTGTCCAACATCTGGGCAAACGGCAGGATGGCCAGCGCCGTGACGGCGCGCACGTCAACGATGCTGCCAACCGCTGCGATCAAAGCGGCCGCATAGCCATGTGCCACAGCCTTCGGCCAGCCCAAGGTACCCTCCATCGCCAAAGCCAAACCGCTGAGGTGCAGCGCAAGTCCCATCAACACAATGGCCCCGGACGCAAAGCCTAGCCTTGCCGCTCCTCGCTGAAAGACCGCCCAGGCGGCAACCGCGATCACCGCGCCGCCTGCCAGCATCGCCGGTTCTGCAATGGAGCGGAAGCTTTGCGCCAACTCGATGCCACCGCCGCCGATCAACATGCCGGCCCCCACCAAAGCCGCCGCGTTGCCCAGCATCCGGTACATGTCCGACCCCGCCATCAGCACCCAAAACCCGACCATCAGGAAAATGCCGCCCGCAATGGCCACTGCCATGGCATCAGCCAGCCAGAACACCAACCCGAAGGTCGCCGCGATGATCCCAAGGCACAAAATCGCATTGACGACCAACGCCACCATAGTTTCCCGCGACCGGCGGGCGATTTCGTCTGCGATCCGTTGGTGGATCACCCCTTCGGCCAGTAGTTTTTCCGTTTCCACCACATGTGGCATTGTGATTCTCCATTTTTGAACATCGTTCACAAATGAGGTATGAGAAATATGAACACCGTTCAACAAATTTCTAACGGATCAGAGTTGATAGGGCCAGTGACGTGGCGTCAAACCGGATTGGAACCAGTTTACGAAGCTTACCATCGAGAACACGGGCAGCCCGGTTGCTGCGCGAATCGCGGCGGCATAGGGCGTCATGTTGGTACACTCCAGCACGATGGCCCCCATGTCAGGCGCGGCTTCAACCATAGAGCAGGCCGCGGACACGTTGTCGGCCTCGGCGGCGGCGGGGTCCAGTGTAAGAGCATCGCCAAGGATCGCTTCGGTGAAATGCGCACCTCCTTCTGTGGTGCCGATAGGGGTCTCTTCCGGCACGCCCGCCGCCAAAAGATGTGCAGGCGTAAGTGTCGAGCCCGAGATCGTCAGCACCCCTGCCCGTTTCCCCGGGGCCAGCATCGCATTCACCGTGCGCACCTGCATCAAGGATGAGGTCAGCACCGGCACACTCACGGCTTCGGACAATTCCCGCTGGTACAGCGCCAAGAACCCGCAGTTCGTGGTGATCCCGTCGGCGCCGTCCGCCTCCAAAGCCCGTGCGCCATCAATGAAGGCGTCCAATAATCCATCGGCGCCCTGCCGCACCACCCGATCAGGAGAGGCAGTGCGCACGACTTTGTACAGGACCGGAAACTCCCATGTGCCCGCGTGCCCCATGTCACCCAAAATGCGGGGAAACCGCGCCTCCAGCATCAAAATGCCTACAGAAGCACCATAAACCGCCTTGCCGCCTTTTATCATCGCGAAACCTCGTCTTTTTCACAGACAGGCCCGTGGAAAAGGATTTGTAAAGGCGGAAGCTCTGAGGCAGGCTCTTGCACAGGTCGGGGGACAAAAGAACTTTGAGCGACAATCGAAAGACAGTGGCCATCATCGGCGCCGGCATTGTGGGCGTGTCGACGGCAATATGGTGCCTGCGCGACGGACACGACGTGATCCTGATCGACAAAAAGGGTCCCGGCGAAGGAACAAGCCACGGCAATGGCGGGGTTCTGGCCGTAAACGGTGTCATCCCCGTGTCGGTGCCCGGTCTATGGAAGAAAGCGCCGGGGATGTTGCTGAGCGCCGATCAGCCGTTGTTTCTGAAATGGTCTTACCTGCCGCGACTTCTGCCGTGGCTCCGTCAGTTCCTTGGTCATGCCACCGCCGATCACGTCCGCCACCGCGCCGCCGCTATGGCGGGCATCGTGGGCGACAGTCTGGCGGATCATCAGGCTTTGGCCGAAGGCACCGGGGCCGAGCACTGGATCAAGCCTGCCGATTATGTGTTTTTGTACCGCGACCGCGCTCACTACGAAGGTGACGCCTTTGGTTGGAAAGTACGCAAAGACCTTGGGTTTGATTGGGAAGAGTTGGAAGGGGCCGCTTTCAAAGACTATGACCCGGC
Source organism: uncultured Rhodobacterales bacterium (assembly GCA_964632495.1). Lineage (GTDB taxonomy): Bacteria > Pseudomonadota > Alphaproteobacteria > Rhodobacterales > Rhodobacteraceae > CALKXV01. The sequence continues at coordinate 10,479 of CAZWDS010000079.1, read as the reverse complement.
CTTTGGGCCTTCGGTTGGCTTTGGCGTGCGCTGCCCGGATCATGGGCGGATCGCTGATCCCGGGCGCTATGTGAAAGACTTGGCCGCTTATGCGGAATCCCAAGGGGCCAGACTGGTGATGGGCGACGTGTCGGATGTGGTGCGCGAAAACGGCAAGGTGACGGGCCTGCGTGTCGGCGGCGAGACGATGGCTTGTGACACAGTCGTTCTGGCGGCGGGCGTCTGGTCCAAGGATTTGGCGGCCAAACTGGGCGTCAACGTCCCCATCGAAAGCGAACGCGGCTATCATCTGGAACTGTGGGAGCCTTCGATCATGCCGCGTTCACCCGTCATGGTGGCAGCGGCCAAATTCGTGGCCACGCCGATGGAGGGCCGCCTGCGCTGCGCGGGCGTGGTCGAATTCGGCGGGTTGGATGCGCCACCGTCGAAAGCGCCGATTGACCTGTTGCGCCGTCAGGTCTGCGAAGCGATCCCCGGCCTGACGTGGAAGCGCGAGGTCGAATGGATGGGGCACCGTCCTTCGGTTGCCGACAGTCTGCCGCTGATTGGCGAGGCTCCGGACGTGAAAGGCGCGTTCTTTGGCTTCGGTCACGACCATGTGGGCCTGACAGGTGGCCCCAAAACCGGGCGGATCCTGTCGCAGCTCATTTCCAAGCGTCAACCAAACATTGACCTCACCCCCTATTCACCTGCACGCTACGCAGGTGTCTGACAACGATCGACACAAACTCAAGGGAGTTATCTATGACGAAACTTACATCCATTCTGGCCACAACGGCCGCTGTTGCTGCCATCGCAGGCCCCGCTTTGGCCGATGGCCATGCCCAAAAGTGGGATATGCCGATGGCCTATTCGGCCACAAACTTTCATTCCGAGAACGGCGTGAAATTCGCCGATTGCGTGCGGACAGGCACCGGCGGCGCGATTGACATCACCGTGCACCCGTCGGGGTCGCTGTTCAAAGGCGCTGACATCAAACGTGCAGTGCAAACCGGTCAGGTTCCGATTGGCGAGCGTCTTTTGTCTGGCCACCAGAACGAAAACGCGGTCTTCGGCTTTGACAACGTACCGTTCCTTGCCACGTCGTTTGACGCAGCAGAAAAGCTGAACAAAGCCGCCGCGCCGAAGATCAACGAGATCCTGGCCGACCAGAACCTGACGGTTCTTTATTCTGTGCCATGGCCGCCGCAGGGACTTTACTTCAACAAAGAAGTGAACTCGGTCGCCGATATGGAAGGCATCAAGTTCCGCTCTTATAACAACGCCACCTCGCGTTTTGCAGAACTGACCGGGATGCTGCCCGTCACCATCGAAGCGGCTGAGATTTCTCAGGCCTTCGCAACCGGTGTCGCGGAATCCATGATCTCGTCCGGTGCCACGGGCTATGACCGCAAAGTCTGGGAATCGCTGTCGCACTTCTACGAAGTGAACGGCTGGCTGCCGCGCAACTATGTCATGGTCAACAACGACACATGGGCCGAGGTTTCGGACGAAAACAAAGCCGCGATCACCGCTTGTGCAGAAACCGCAGCGGCAGACGGGCTTGAGGCCTCAAAGGCCTACACCCAGTTCACCATGGACGGTTTGGCCGCTGGTGGCATGACCGTCGGCCCCGCAGGCGACAGCCTTGTGGAAGAGCTGAAAGGCATCGGCAACACGATGGCCACCGAATGGCTGGAAAGCGCTGGCGCAGATGGCCAGGCTATTCTGGATGCCTACAAGGCCATGAACTAAAACACTATTGCGCCGCTCCGGGCAAACCGGGGCGGCGTTTTCTTTCGCTTTGAGGGGGCGGGTATGGGCATTCTCCGGAAATCTCTGGACTTTCTTTACACGGCCTCGGGTATCATGGCCGCCCTGTGCCTGATCGCCATTCTGGTGTTGATCGTCATCCAAATGCTGGCCCGCTGGACGGGCGAGGTTTTTCCGGGTGCCCCCGACTATGCCGGCTACGCCATGGCCGCCGCGTCGTTTCTGGCGTTCGCCAATGCGCTTAACAAAGGCAGCCACATCCGCGTGTCGATCCTGTTGAACGCGCTTGGCGACAAGGGCCGCTGGTTCCTTGAAATCTGGTGCTTTGCCATCGGAGCCGCCGTCGCGTGGTACGTCAGCTATTTCACCTACCGGATGCTGGGGTTCGCCATCAAATTCAACGACGTCAGTCAGGGACAAGACGCAACGCCCCTTTGGATCCCGCAATCCGCCATGCTGATCGGCATGGTGATCCTTGCCATCGCGCTGACCGACCATCTGGTCACCCTTATCACCACCGGCAAACATCGCATCATCCGCGATGTCACCGACACACAGGCGGAATGATCCCATGGAACAAGCCTATGTCATCATCCTGTTTCTCTTCGTCCTGTTCACATTACTTGGCTCGGGCGTCTGGGTCGGCCTTGCGCTTATGGGCGTCGCCTATGTCGGGATGGAGCTTTTCGCCTCCGGCCCCACAGGCGACCGCATGGTCACCACGATCTGGAGCGCGTCCTCAAGCTGGACCCTGACCGCCCTGCCGATGTTCATCTGGATGGGCGAAATCCTGTTTCGAACGCGCCTCAGCCAAGACATGTTCCGCGGCCTCGCCCCCTGGATGTCGCGCTTGCCCGGCGGGTTGGTCCATACCAACATCGTCGGCTGCACTGTGTTTGCCGCTGTCTCAGGATCCTCCGCCGCCACGCTGACCACGGTTGGCAAAATGTCGATCCCCGAGCTTAGGAAACGCAACTACCCCGAGCACATGGTCATCGGCACGCTTGCAGGTGCCGCCACCCTTGGCCTGATGATCCCGCCATCGCTGACCCTGATCGTTTATGGCGTCACCATCAACGAAAGCATCATCAAACTGTTCTTTGCGGGCATCGTCCCGGGCCTTGTGCTTGCGGCCATGTTCATGGCCTACGCCGGCATCTATTCCAAGATCGGCAAAGACTGGAACCCCGACCAAGACACCGGACTGACCTTCGGCCAGAAACTCGCCAACTCGCGCTTTCTGATCCCCGTCATGCTGTTGATCTCGACCGTGATCGGCTCGATGTTCTTAGGCTACGCCACCGCAACCGAAGCCGCCGCCATTGGCGTGATCGGCGCTCTGATTTTGGCCGCACTCCAAGGCTCACTGAACTGGAGCAGCTTTTCCGAAAGCCTTATGGGCGCCACCCGCACCTCCGCCATGATCGCGCTGATCCTTGCAGGTGCGGCGTTCCTGTCGCTGGCCATGGGCTTCACCGGCCTGCCCCGCGCGCTGGCCGACGGCATCGCCTTATGGGAGCTTTCGCGCTTCGAACTCCTCATGGTGCTGTTGGTGTTCTACATCATCCTAGGCTGCTTCCTTGACGGTATCTCGTCGGTTGTCCTGACCATGGCCATCGTTGAACCCATGGTGCGCGAAGCAGGCATCGACATGATCTGGTTCGGCATCTTCATCGTGGTCGTCGTGGAAATGGCCCAGATCACACCGCCCATCGGCTTCAACCTCTTCGTGTTGCAAGGCATGACCGACCACGAAATGGGCTATATCGCCAAAGCCGCGATCCCGATGTTCCTGATCATGGTGCTGATGGTCTTCGTCCTGATCCTGTTCCCGGATTTGGCCACATGGCTGCCAGAATATGTGCGGCAAAGCCCGGGGGGGTAGCGCGGGCAAACGGTCCCGCACAGAAACCGGCCTACGGTTGCCCTTGGTTTCAGCAGTTTTCTGCGCCACATAGGTTTTATGCTTCGAATAGCCCTTCATGCATTGTCCGTCGTGCTACTGACACTGCTCACACAGCTCGGAGGGCTGGCATGGCTATTCGCCGTTTGTTTTAGGCGGCGCATCATCATTTTTTCTTTCGCTTATGCAGCGCTCTCAATCGGGGCATTGGTGGTCGCTCCGGTCTTCGGACGTGAGCCGGTTCCTTGCCTCTCTGAAGACACGCTCAGAATGAAATCCAAGCTTTACTGTGTCTTGAACCGCCAATACGTCACCCCCGAACTGATGGAGGTTTTGCACGACCTCTCAACCGACATGGATGCGAATTTTCCGCAAACAAGAACGCTGGTCCTTGATGCCAACTTCCCCTTCCTTTCCGGTTTTCCGATGCTTCCCCACCTGTCGCATGATGATGGACGCAAAGTTGACCTGGCGTTCTTTTACAAAGACGAGAACGGCTTTCTACCCGGAGTAACCAGATCGCCTATCGGGTATTTTGCTTTTGAACCTGGCCCGACGGAATGCACGAAACAGACCCTCACCCTCAGATGGGATTTGGCTTGGTTGCAGAACCTTTGGCCAGACTATCATCTCGAACCACGGCGCATGGCAACCGCCTTGCAGCTCTTGAGCGATGATGACCGCGTGAAGAAGGTTTTCATAGAACCCCATTTGAAATCGCGCTTCCAAGCCCAAAGTTCGAAGATCCGATTCCAAGGCTGCAGAGCCGCACGCCATGACGACCATATTCATCTTGAACTTTAAAAAAATGGGGCGCATTCGGTTCAGACGCAAACCGCGCCTTCGGCACCTTCAATATGAACACATTTGATTAGGCGCGCAGCTTCTGCGAAACTGCAGTGTCGCGGCACTGATGCCCGCAAAAAAGCTCGGGAACCCACCCCATCCTAACCGCCCTCCAATTCGCAGCCCACCACGGACGCCTTTGCCTCGTCATCGGCCTGATCGGAGGCCTCACCCTCCCGTCCCTCGCCGCAATGATACGCGACTGGCTGCCCCACCTCGTCGCCCTTCTCCTCTGCGTCTCTGCCATGCGGATCGGCCTGCGCTCGGTTGTCGGCAGCCTCAGCGACTTGGGCCAGACGCTTCGCGCCATGGTCATCCTGCAACTGGCACTGCCGCTGATCGCCCTCGGCCTCACCCTCGCCTTCGGGGTCAGCGATCACCCGCTCGCCATCGCCCTGATCCTGATGCTCTCGGCCCCGTCGATCTCTGGCAGCCCAAACTTCACCGCGCTCATGGGCCACGATCCAGCCCCGCCCATGCGGCTTTTGATCATCGGCACAGCGCTCTTCCCCGTCACCGCCATCGCAACACTCTGGATCATTCCCGGCCTTGGAGGGATCGCGGACGTCTTCCTCATCGCCGCCCGCTTCGCCCTTGTGATCGCCCTCAGCGTCGGCGTCGGCTTCGCCCTTCGTCGCACCTTTTTCCCCAACCCGACGGCCCAGCATATCAAAGCCCTCGACGGCGCTGGCGCGATCCTTCTTGCCATCATGGTGGTGGGTCTCATGGCCGCCCTTGGCCCAGCACTTCGCAGCACCCCGTCCGAGGTCGCCTTCTGGCTGACCGCCGTCCTGATCGCCAACTTCGGACTACAAGTCGCCGCCTTCAAACTGGGCGCAAAACCCGGCGTCTCGGTCATCGCAGGCAACCGCAATATCGCGCTTTACCTCGTGGCCCTGCCCGCCGTCACAACCGACCCATTGCTGATCTTCATCGGCTGTTACCAAATCCCGATGTACCTGACGCCCATCGTGATGCACCGCATGTATAAAAACCGGTCCTGAATTTCATCTCTTTAAAAATACGCGAAAGCTCACATCGACGCCTCGCGCTACACCCGGCAAGGACCGCAAAATTTTCTTGCAAAATTTTGCCCCCCCGCGACGACAAAGTCGGCGCAAGCTACGCCGACACTGCGTCCCGCAAACTGTTTAGCGTCGCATCCAACACCTCGCGTGCAGACCCGTCGCTGTCCGCCTCCACATAGCACCGAAGCTCTGGCGCATTGCCCGAGGGGCGGATATGCACCACGCGTCCGCTGGAAAACGACATACGCACGCCGTCGGTCTGATCCACGCCTTCAAGATCGCCCAGCAGACCCACCGGCAACACAGACATATCACCGCCCAACACTGCATCAACGATACCCAAAGACACCTCACGCGGCACATCCTGCAACCGGTCCGTCGCCGTCCGACGCTGCGGCAATGACCCTAAAAGCCCTGACAAAGACCCGCGCGCGCGCTTGGCCGCTGCGAAAGCACCCACCATCGGCAAAAGAGCATCCCGCGTCATCAACGCCGGTAAATTCAATCCCGACCCCGCAACGTCCCAGCCCAACAAAAAGCCACCGTTCGGCTCATAGCCCACAACCTCCGTGATGCCCGAAGCCATGCAGGCCTCCATCTCGGCAATCACATAAGGCGAACCGATTTTCGTCCGCCGCGCGGTTCCAAACGTCTCCATCAGATCGACCATTGTGTTGGCCGACACCGTGGTCACCACCTCTGCCGCAGACAACCAACGCGCCGTGATCGGCCCCAGAATATCGCCCGGCACCACATCCCCTTTGTCGTCAATCACCAAAGGCCGGTCCGCATCGCCATCGGTCGAGACAATCCCGTCCAAAGAATGCTCTGCCGTCCAACCCGACAACAAAACCCGCGCGCTGTCTTCAACGGCCTCGGTATCCACCGGCACGAATTGCTCGGACGCCCCCAGCAAAATCACCTCGGCGCCCAAGCCTTCCAGAATGCGCGGGATCACGATGCTTGCGGCGGAAGAATGCAACCAAACGCCAATCTTCAATCCCGCCAAAGCGCCCGAAGGCACGCCATCGACATATCGCGCCACATAAGCTTCGGCTGCTGCATCACTTCGCGTGATCTCGCCCGCCACATCGCGCAAGACAACCGTCTCCACAGCCTCAGCCAAAGGCCCCTCGTCCGCCTTGGTGAACTCCCCCGCCGATGTGTAAAACTTCAACCCGTTGCGATCCGCCGGAATGTGACTGCCGGTCACCATGATCGAAATCGTGCCCGCCTTCAGCGCTGCCCCCGCCATGGCAGGCGTCGGCAACACGCCGCAATCCATCACCTTCAATCCAGCCGAGGCCGCCCCCGCCGCAACCGCCGCCGCAATGCGCGGGCTGCTGTCGCGCCGGTCTTGCCCCACATAAAGCGTGCCGTTGTTGGCATGCTGAGCACAAAACGCCGCCGCATAGCGCGCGCACAGATCGTCCGTCAGTTCAACCGCAAGGCCACGAAGACCGCTTGTTCCAAATTTCGGGGCCATAACCCAACCTCAACCGTTCAAATGTTTGCACTCTGGCACCGGCGTCACCGCAGTCCCGTCTTTCAACCAGCGTTCAAGGTTCCGGCACACCAAATCGCCCATGGCGTCCCGCGTCTCAACCGTGGCCGACCCGATATGCGGGACCAAGACGACATTTTTAAGACCTTTCAGGCCCTCGGTGACTTTCGGTTCTTCTTCGAACACATCCAGACCCGCCGCACCCAGTTTGCCGCTGGTCAAAGCTTGCGTCAAAGCCGCCTCGTCCACCACCGAGCCACGTGCCACATTGATCAAAATACCGTCCGGCCCCAAAGCCTCGATCACGTCGCGGTTGACCAGTTTCTCGGTCGCAGGACCTCCCGGCGTGATCACGAAAATCACATCCACATCCCGCGCCATCTGCACCAGATCGGGATAATACGTATAGGCCACGTCCTTCTTGGTGCGCGTGTGATACACCACCTCGGCCCCGAACATGCCCGCCATCTGGGCAATCGTCTGCCCGATCCGCCCCAAGCCCAGAATGCCAACTTTGCGCCCCCGCACCGACTTGGTCAAAGGATACGCCCCTTGCCGTTCCCAGTCGCCGGATCGCGCCCAGGCTTCCGACGGGATCAGCTCTTTCGACACCGCCAGCCACAACATGATCGCCGTATCGGCCACCTCGTCGTTCAGCACATCGGGCGTATGCGTGACGATGATCCCCCGGTCCGCCGCAGCGTCGGCATTGATCGCATCATACCCAACCCCAAAGCTGGAAATCACCTTCAGGTTCGGCAAGGCCGCCATCACCTCATCCGTGATCCCCTTCATCGTCGCCACGGCCACAACGCCTTGATGATCCGCCAAAGACGCCAGATCGCCGGAAAACTCGGTCACATCGAACCCGGCGGCCAACCGATCCACCATCGACGGCAAAACGGCACCGATCTGCAAAAGCTCTGGGCGATCAGACATCTTCGCGCACCTTTTGCCGCATCACGCCCAGTCCTTCGATGCCCAGTTCCATCACATCTCCGGCCTTCAGGTATTGCGGCGGCTTCTGCCCCATGCCCACACCCGGCGGCGTGCCGGTCGAAATCACATCACCCGGGTGCAGCGTACAAAGCTGCGACAGGTGCGAGACAATCTGAGCCACGGTGAAAATCATCGTCGCCGTGTTCCCCGCCTGCATCCGCGTGCCGTTCACATCGCACCACACGTCCAGCGCTTGCGGATCCGCCACCTCGTCGCGCGTCACCAACCAGGGTCCCGTCGGCCCGAAGGTGTCGCAGGATTTGCCCTTGGTCCAGTTGCCCGACATTTCCAGCTGAAACGCCCGCTCGGACACATCGTTACAGACGACATATCCCGCCACATAATCCAGCGCATCGGCCTCTGCGACGTACTTGGCCGCCTTGCCGATCACGACACCCAGCTCAATTTCCCAGTCCGACTTCTCAGACCCACGCGGGATCACCACATCATCGTTCGGCCCCTGAATGGCCGAGTTCGCCTTCATAAACAGGATCGGATGCTCAGGGATCGGCATACCGGCTTCCTCGGCATGATCCGAGTAATTCAGCCCGATACACATGTACTTGCCGATATCCGCCACAGGACACCCAAGACGCGGGGCGCCATCAACAACCGGCAGGCTGGCCATGTCTAAGGACCGCAGCTTGTCCAAAGCCGCATCTCCCAAAGCGCCCCCGGAAAAATCACCGACATGGGCCGACACATCGCGCAACGCGCCATCCGCATCAATCACCCCGGGCTTTTCAGCCCCCATGGCTCCAAACCGCACCAGTTTCATGTCGCATTCTCCCTTATTGACCTTGCAGAATGGCCTAAGCGAAGCGCTGCGAAAAGACCAGCGGGTCTTGATCTTCACCGCTTGGGCGGCGAGGGTCGGGCAAGTCACAATGGGGAGGATACAGGTGAACATACTGATTATCGGCGGCGGCGGCATGGTCGGTCAGAAACTGGCAGGCTTGCTTGCGAAAAACCCCCTGACAACAAGTGATGACGTCACGCTCTTCGACATGGCCTTCCCCGAAACCTCGGCCCCCGGCACCCAGATCAAAGGCAACGTCACCGACGTCACCGCGATCCAAACCCTCGCCGCCAAACGCTTCGATCTGGTGTTCCACTTGGTCGCCATCGTCTCGGGCGAAGCGGAAAGCGACTTTGAAAAAGGCTGGTCCGTCAACATGATGGCCTTTCGAAATTTCCTCGAAGCCTTCCGCACAGAACATAATGCCAGCGACGGCACCTACACCCCCAAGATCATCTTCACCTCCTCCATCGCGGTTTTCGGCCCGCCCTACCCGGACAAAATACCCGACGATTTCGCCACCAATCCGCTCACGTCCTACGGCGCGCAAAAAGCCATCTCGGAACTGATGCTGACCGACTATATCCGCAAAGGCTATGTCGATGGTCTTGCCATCCGCCTGCCCACCGTCGTGGTCCGCCCCGGCAAACCCAACCTGGCCGCCTCGTCCTTCTTTTCGGGCATCATCCGCGAGCCGCTCAATGGGCAAGAGGCGATCCTGCCCGTCGCCGACACCGTGCGCCACTGGCATGCCTCGCCGCGCTCCGCCGCCGGGTTCCTGCGCCACGCCGCGACGCTCGATCTGGATCAAGTCGGCCCAAAGCGCGCCATGAACGTCCCCGGCGTGTCTTGCACCGTGGCCGAACAGATCGAGGCGCTGCGCGATGTGGCCGGCAGTGACGCCGTCGCCCGCATCAAACCCGAACCCAATGAAACCATCATCAAAATCGTCTCAGGCTGGGCCCGCGACTTCGCCCCCGACCGCGCCAAAGCCCTCGGCTTCACCGCCGACAAAGACTTCGCGGCCATCATCCAAACCTATATCGACGACGACATGCCAGCGCCCGGATAGATGCCCATCTCACTTTCCTCTTGCTAAAAATACTTCGGGGGAATTGGCCAAAGGCCAAAGGGGGTTGCAGATGATTGCGCCATAGGTTCAAGCAATCATTGGCGACGCCCCAAACCCCAACAAATGCACCAACGCTTGGCACCTGAAAGCCCGATTGCTAGGGTCGCTCAAACCAACACGGAAACGCAAATGACAAACGCCCCTCTCTTCGTCCGGCTCGACGCCGCCGACAACGTGGTCACCGCCACCCGCGCGCTTGAAACCGGCACACCTGTCGAAGACGCGACCACCACAACTCTCATCCCGTCTGGCCACAAAATCGCCACCGCCGCGATTGCCAAGGGCGCTGAAATCCGCAAATACGCCCAACTGATCGGCTTTGCGTCAGAGGACATCGCGGCGGGCGATCACGTGCACACCCAAAACACCGAATTCCGCAACACCGACATGGACTATGAATTCGGCACTGACCTGCGCCCCGTGACACAGGTGCAAGAAGACCAGCGCGACACCTTCTTGGGCTACCGCCGCGACAATGGCAGCGTGGGAACGCGCAACTATGTCGCGATTGTCACG
>CAZWDS010000078.1:0-15311 GCA_964632495.1 uncultured Rhodobacterales bacterium | reverse complement strand
CCAGCCAATGCCCAACAAGACCAATGCGCCGAAAAAGTGCGGCAACTCGGTGCCGGACAAGGCTACACCACCTGCAATCGCCAAAATCAACAGGCCCAGCCCCACGATCCGCTCAACGCCAAATCGCACGATCAGATGCCCGGTAAAGAACGACGGGATGAACATCGCCAAGACGTGCGCCGAAACCACATCGGCTGCATTGTTCGTTGTGAAACCACAGCCCACGACTGCCAGCGGTGTCGAGGTCATCACAAGGTTCATCAACGAATAAGCCACCATCGCGCAGATAATCGCCACCAACACACGCGGCGTTTTGAGCAATTCCATCCGGCCGCGGCCAACACCCTTGTCCACAGCGGCTTTCGGCTTGGGAATCTTTAGGAACAGAAACAAGAACGCGCCGCCCAAGTTGATCGCAATGATCGCAATGTAAGTGCCGAAGAACGTGACCGCGTTCCAATCCGAGGTGGCTTTCACCATCTGGGGGCCGAAAATCGCACTGACCAAGCCCGCCGCCATGACATAGCTGATCGCCTTGGGGCGGAAATCATCTGATGCGGTATCGGTCGCCGCAAATCGCAAAAATCCCTGTGACGAGAAATAGATACCCGACAAAAGGGATCCAACCAGGAAGATCGCGAAACTGCCGCTGGCCAACCCCCAGGCCGCAACGGCTGCACCCGCAGCGCCTCCTAGCGTGCCCAGCATGAAACCTAACTGTCGCCCGTACTTCTGCATGAATGCCGACAAAGGCGTCGCGGTCAGCATCGAGCCCAGAACGATCAGCGAAATCGGCAAAGTCGCCAAACAGGCGTTCGGCGCCAGCGATTGCCCCGCCAAGCCAGCGACGGTGAACATCATCGGCATTTGTGCGCCCAAAAACGCCTGCGCGATCACGAGAACAGTGATGTTCTGGCGTTGATGGCTGTAGGGTGAGGCGTCGGACATAGCGTTTCGTTACGCCTTTCACTCGGGCCGCACAATATGGAAAACCGCACCATTGGAGCAGGGGCTTTCGTTTCCGGCGCGCGCGCACTACCGTCGCGCCGATCACAAAGGACGCTCCATGTCAGACCCCATAGGCCGCATCATTCGCACACCCGATTGCGTGGCCGAAGGGGCGGCGTATCTTTCCAAACTGGACCCGCGATTTCGCGACGCATTGAAGCTGACCGGCCCTTTGCCGCTTCGTCTGCGCAAGGACGGATTTGCCGCGCTTTTGGATGCGATCGTCAGTCAGCAAGTCTCGGTCGCTTCGGCCAACGCCATCTGGAAACGCCTTGAAGACGCCAAACTGACGGGCATACGCCGGGTCCAAGCCGCAACCGAAGACGAGTTGCGCGCCTGCGGGCTGTCGCGTCAGAAAATCCGGTATGCACATGAGCTGGCAAAGGCAGGCATCAAATTCCCAGCCTTGCGCGACAAACCCACGGACGAGGTGATCGAGACGCTGATCGTCGTGCCAGGCATCGGACGCTGGACAGCCGAGATCTACGCCATGTTCTCTCTTGGACGCGCAGACGTCTTCGCCCCCGGAGACCTTGCCTTGCAGGAAGGCGCGCGCATCCTGTTCGATCTGCCCGCCCGCCCGTCGGAAAAAGACCTGCGGGTTTTGTCCGAAGACTGGTCCCCATGGCGGGGCGTTGCAGCCCGACTGCTCTGGGCGTACTACCACGTGGCCAAAGACCGGGAAGGGATCAGATGAGCGAATTGAATTTCAAACGGAAAGCCAGCACCTCGGGCGCTGACAGTTCGGTGGTCCTGTTCATCCATGGATACGGGGCCGACGGGGCCGACCTATTGGGGCTGTCCGAGCCTCTTGCTCCGCACTTACCCGACACAGTGTTCATCGCGGTGGACGCGCCGACCCGGTCCATGGCCAACCCGCAAGGCTTTCAGTGGTTCCCGATCCCTTGGATCGACGGCTCCAGCGAATCTGCGGCAGCCGAGGGTTTGCGCCATTCGGCAAAACTGCTGGACGATTTCATCGACAAGGTGCTGGCAGACGAAGGCCTTGCCCCGGAACAACTGGTGTTGTTCGGGTTCAGCCAAGGCTCGATGATGAGCATGCACGTCGCGCCCCGCCGCCACGATCCGGTTGCCGGCATCGTCGCCTTTTCGGGCCGCTTGATGTTTCCCGAGGCGCTGTCCGAAGACGCGGTGTCAAAGCCACCGGTCCTTTTGGTCCACGGCAATGCCGACGACGTGGTGCCTTTCGAAGAGATGCAAACCGCAGCCGAAGCCTTGCAAGCCGCAGATTTTCAGGTGTTCGGTCATGTGATGGAAGGCACAGCCCATGGCATTGCGCCCGATGGTCTGTCCGTCGCGCTGTCCTTCATGCGTCAGGTGCTTAAGCTGGAGTGACGGCTTTTCTATTCTGTCGCACGCCTGCGATCTTTTCGGTCTAACATCCCCACAATCATGGGGGTTGTCAGTCGTACACTGCCATATATAGTCCCCGAGAGAGGCCGTGACGCATGGCCCGTCGCGGCCCACGCAGAACGATTGGCGAGGGACGAAAACGGCATGACAGGAAGTTTCAGAACAAGTTTTGTGCGCGAGCCAAACGGTCTCAGGCATAATCCGGCCTTGGTGCTGAACGCCGACTATCGCCCGCTCAGCTATTACCCCTTGTCGCTTTGGCCATGGCAGGACGCGGTAAAGGCCGCTTGGTTGGACCGGGTCCAGATCATCGCGGAATACGACGAAGTGGTGCGCAGCCCATCCACGGAAATCCGCATTCCGTCCGTTGTGGTTCTGAAAGACTATGTTCAACCGCAAAAACGCGTGGCTTTCACACGGTTCAATTTGTTTTTGCGCGATGAATTCCGCTGCCAGTACTGCGGCGCCCAGGGCGACCTGACCTTCGATCACGTCATTCCCCGCGCGCGCGGCGGTGTGACCAGTTGGGAAAATGTTGTCGCGGCCTGCTCAAAATGCAATTTGCGCAAGGGCTCGAAATCCCTGTCTCAGGCCGGGATCAGCCTGCGCCGCGCCCCTCGTCAACCCGCGGCAGAAGAACTGCGTAATCAGGGGCGCAAATTCCCGCCCAATCATTTGCATGATACTTGGTTGGATTTCCTGTATTGGGATGCAGAACTGGAGGCGTGATCAGAACGTTATCGTCGAAAATTTTCCGAGGTCTCATTCCACACTTCGGCTTTCCGATGACGTTGATCAGCCAGTAGAAAAAATTGTCGTAGGAAGATCAGTCTTGGTGAAAATGGTCTTGGTGTCTCTAAGACCTCATACTCGATTTTTTACTGAAGAGCTCAATCCAAGTTTAGCGTCAGGGAAGACGGCATTGTTTTCATCAAAGCAATCGTCCTCAGGGATAATTGAAACTGGTTCGATTGCGCATATTGCAAAGACGCGCAAAATTGGCATTCGGAACCACGGGAAAAAACCGAGAAAAAACAAACCAAGAAGAGCGTATCGGTTTTTGAATGTCAAATTCATGTGCTTTTTAATCGCGCTTCTTTATGCGCATAGATTAAATCTCTTCGCGAATGACTGCTCTTGAGTATATTTGAACCGTTGTGCATTCAAAATAGCGCCGACTCTGAGCCAGTCCGTCGGTCGCAGACCTTTGAAACTTCGCAATGACATGGAATAAATATTGGTCAGGATCAGACCAGAGACATCAAAACAGGTCCATGTCACCCGCATCTATATCGTCGTCCACCACATGATCAGTTGTCCCGTTAAGGGGCGCGCGCAGCAAAGCGTCTTGAAGGCTACGCAATGTCATCGTGCTGGCCAGAGAGTGTTCTTCAATATCATTGACGCGAATCCCCAAAGCAAGTTTTGGAAGGAAGCGGGCCAAGTCGGCATGCGTTTGTGTCACCAGATCTATATGCTGAAGGTCGGTCAAATGCAGCCCGCTGCTGGTGGGTGCGGATGTCATTTCAGATATGGCGTTTTGCACGGCCAAATCTCGATGATGAAAATCCACCATCAACTGGCCCAAAGCGCCAATGATCCTAGCCGCAAATTCAAGCTCGTCTAGGTCAGAATGTTCAGATACTTTGCCCAATTACAACCGCCCAACAATAGCCTCGATGGCCGATTTCAACTGATCATTTTGAAATGGTTTGGCCAAATAGTTATTCATTCCCAACTGTTTCCCTTTACTTATAATCGCGGGATCTGGCTTTCCAGTGATTAAAAGAAAACCGGTTTTTTGAGTTTGGGGCGCGCTTCGTAAATAATGTAAAAGGTGAAGCCCATCCATTTCAGGCATATTGTAGTCCGATATCACCAGATGAACAGGCGTCTTCGCCATAAGCGCGAGCGCAGATTTACCGTCAGACGCTGTTGATACATTCTGTATGCCGAATGCGTCCAAAGCCTGAGTTATCAACCCGCGGCTTGTCGACATATCATCAACCACCATGACACGTAGCTGGTCTCTTAGTGACATCGATTATTTCCCCGTTTCTTGAGTATCATGTTCGTTGATAAATTGTGACGCCAGCGTTCTTAAAACCGCTGTTGGCGACGTCTTGGATGCGTTCGGAGTGGCCTAGAAAAAACCAACCATCGGGTTTAAGTTGCTCGCGAAATCGTGGCCATAAAGCTCGTTGATGTTCCTCATCGAAGTAGATGACAACGTTTCTGCAGAAGATAACATCAAATGCGTTTGGCATTGGCCATGCGCCATGAAGATTGAGTTCACGGAAACGAACCATGTTTTTAAGGGTATCGGACGCCTGTCTTGTTCCGAGCGTTGCACCGTGTTTCGAGAAAAATCTCTCGCGATTTTCTTGCGAAAGAACCGACAAGTCATCCTCGGAAAATTCACCAGATTTTGCACGCTTTAAGATCGTTGGATCGATATCCGTGGCAAGGACCAGAAGGTCTTGATTTTGAACGTCCGGAAAGAAATTAAAGCATTCCATGGCGATGGTGTAAGGTTCTTGTCCGCTCGAACAGCCAGCAGACCAAATGCGCACCCGTCCACCCGAATTGACCTGATTGGCTATGGACGGGAAAACAGTCTCTCGCAAAAATTCGAAATGATGCCTCTCGCGATAGAAACTCGAAACATTGGTGGTCAAAACCGAAATGAGTTCGCGGGTTTCAATCGGACTGTCTGCAACCAATGAGAGATAGTCATGGCATGTTTCAATATTCAGCATCCTGAGACGCCTTGCGACGCGCGATTGGACAAGTGATTTTTTGGAAAGCGGAATTGACAACCCTGCTTCACGAGCGGCGATCGTGGCGAGTGCTTCAAATTCTGCATCCGTAATGTCGACCGACGATGTCCGCGAAGTTAGATTCATGCAGCAATCTCTTCATTCGTCGGAAGAACAGCTTCCAGATCAAGGACGCGAACCATGCGTTCGTCCAGGATTGTCAAAGCGCGAACAAATCGTGATTTTGACGTCATATCGGGCGGTGGCTGAAGTTGGTCATCGGAAAAGGCCAAAATATCTGAGACCGCATCAACACGCAGTCCCATAACGCGCGAACCGACATCGACAACAATAATCACATTTCTTTCTTCTGGTTCCGACGCGTCGAGGCCAAGCCGTACAGCCAGGTCAACGACAGGCAAAACTGTTCCACGAAGATTGATGACACCTCTTACGAAAGGTGGGGCGTGAGGTAGTGATGTTGTGCGCGTCCAGCCGCGGATCTCTCGAACAGACATGATCTCTACGGAATACTCATTGTCTTCGATTCGAAATGACAGATATTCCGTTTGCGTAGAGCTCGATTTGTCTGAGGCATCTGAAGCTTGCTGTTCTTTTGTATCACTCATCTTAGGACACCTTCTTTTGCTTAAAAACGAGATCTTCGCCAGATGCGTTTTGGACCAGGTCGTTGGGGTCAAGAATAAGGGCGATTTGACCATCGCCAAGAATAGTCGCAGCTGCGACGCCAGGCACACGACCGTAGCTTTCTTGCATTCCCTTGATGACCACCTGTCGTTGATCTTCAATGGTATCAACAAGCAGTGCGACCAGAACGCCCTCCTCAGGCGAAATCAAAAGCGCAATTGTCCCTTCCTGCATCGGAGCGCTGTCGCGATATCCAAGCTCCACACCAAGATCGAGGACCGGAACAAATTGATCACGGACACAAAGCACCGATTGTCCCGCTGCGACCGGCTTCAGATCATCCACGGACAGCGACAGAGTTTCGACGATTGCATTCAAAGGGATGACCAAGGTTTCTTTGGCCACCTTCACCACCATCCCGTCCAATACAGCCAACGTGAGCGGAAGAGATATCGCGAAAACAGTCCCCACCCCGGGGGTCGACTCGATTGTCACCCGACCGCCCAGGGATGTGATTTGGGTTTTCACCACATCCATTCCGACACCACGCCCGGAAAGATTTGAGACTTCTGTCGCCGTCGAAAAACCCGGAAGGAAAAGCAACTGATCGATTTCGGAGTCACTCAGCGCCGCGTCTGCTGGAATGAGACCCTTTTCAATCGCTTTGCTTTTGACTTTTTCCCGATTGATGCCACCACCGTCGTCTGCGACTTCGATCAGAACGCGACCAGACTTATGCTCTGCGCTCAGCCTGATTTCACCCTGTTCCGATTTCCCATTCTCAATACGGCTTTCAGCAGCCTCCAAGCCATGATCAACGGCATTTCGGATCATATGTGTAAGCGGGTCGGCGAGCCTTTCAATGGCGGTTTTGTCAATTTCCGTGTTTTCGCCTTCGGTCACGAGTTTCACCGATTTATCGACCGCAGCGGAAGACTCGCGGACAATCCGAGACATTCGTTGGAAAAGTGATTTTACCGGCTGCGCGCGGATCATCATCACGCTTTCCTGGATGTTCCGAGTGAGCTGCATGAATTCATCTAGGCCTGCCGTGACCGCAGAATTCGATGGAATGCTTTCTTCGGCGATGGATTGCGAAAGCATGGCTTGATTGATGACAAGCTCGCCCACAAGATTCACCAACCGCTCGATCCGTTCAAGATCAACCCGAACTGTTGGCGAAGCTTTCGTTGACGTTTGTGCTCTCGTGTTTTTTTCAGGACCTTTAGATGGTGGAGACGAAGCGTCGGGTGCTGGCGTCTTTTCGATGCAAGCAGACGGTTGGATTGGTGTTGCGACCGGCAGGGGCGCGGCAGATGGTGGTGCGGGCAGGTCTTCAACGACCGGCCTGTCGGCTTCTGACTGTGCACTATCGTGAACGTCGCTAGACGAAGGCGCGCTCATCGTTTCGACGCTCAATGCACACAGACCTTCGGCGAATTCAAAGATCTCGTGGACAGCGACGGGGGGCGAGTCTGTTTCAATAGTGATGTGCCATGTGAGCCGACCGCCCAAAGATGACAGGTCCTCGACGGATGTCGGGGCCTGAAATTCAAGTTTCGTTGTACAGCGGCCAAGATCGGCAAGCGTTTTCAACAAAAACAGCGGCTCGTTCGCGCTTTCGTAAAGCTCTTTTTCCGCTTGAAACGTTACTTTAAGCAGACTTTTCTCTTTGGACGCCGGCGATAACTCTGGCGCGTCCAGGGGGGCTGCATCAAGGTCTTCCAATGGTGGAAGATCAAGTGGAGGCAGTTGCATTTCGGTGCCGTCGGTCGGGCCGCCAAGGTCATCCAGACTAAGAACCGTTGGCTGAAAATCGATCGGCTCGGCCTCGGCTGCGCTGTCGTCGTTTGGAACGAAAGCGGACAGTTCGCCAATCAAGCCGGCAGAGGTCACTGCATCAACGTCCTCGCCATCTCGCGAGCAGCGGATCAGGTCAGACAGCATGTCACTACATCGAAGGAATAACTCGTTCAACGGGGTATCAATTGGCAGAGTTCCGGAACGGCACGCATCCATAACGGTTTCGAATTGGTGTGCAAAGTCCACCAGTTGATCCAGACCAAAGGCGCCGGCACCGCCCTTTATCGAGTGGACGGCGCGAAAGGCCACATTAATCGTTTCAATATCGCTTTCGCCGTCTGCAAGGGACTGCAAAGCGTCGACAAGTGATTCATGGAGCTCTTCACATTCGATGAAGAACGACGCCATGATTTCCTGCATAGGATCAGACAAACCCGCTCTCCTATCCAGCGACCATGCGGAGCGCCCGCACAAGCTTGTCTTGAGCAAAGGGCTTTACGATCCATCCGGTGGCGCCAGCCGTTCGGGCCTTCGTTTTCAATTCGGAGGAACTTTCGGTTGTCAAAACCAAGATCGGAATGTTGCACGCGTCTTCCCGCAGCCGAACGGCATCAATAAACCCAAATCCATCCAGACGCGGCATATTAATGTCTGTGATGATGACATCCGGATCAAGGTTGTCTAAAACTTCCAACCCATGTTCGCCGTCTTCGGCGAGGTGGACTTCGAAGCCTTCTGTCGACAAGGCTAAATTGATCATGTCTCGCATGGTGCGACTGTCATCGACAGCAAGTACCGAAAGGCTCATGCTGGTCTCCCTTGGAAATCTGTGTCGGTCAAACCGAAGCGGCTAAGATCGTCGACCATTTTTGGGGACGGTGTTTCCAAACAAACGGTCTTATCTTCGGCCCCCCAAAGGTGACGCGCGGACAGCAACAATTCGAGGCAAAGCCCCCCAAGTTGTTCAACGTTGCTGCCGTCAAGCACGATGTCATCGCCTTGAGACTCTAAGAGCGTTTTGCGCAAAGTCTCTGCTGCGGCGGTATCGAGCTTTGCATCAAGGACAACGCGTTTTGACATCCGTACACCTCAACTCTCTGAGTTCGTGCCGGGTCAATGCCCCGACACAAGCGGTGCTAGACGTGGGGTCTTAAGATGCGGTTACTCGCAGCGGGGATGAAGCAGATTTTAGCAATCGCCAAGACGCGACGCCAACCCGGTCAGGGCTGCGAAATCATCCTCGATGACGGACACCGGAAACCGGGTCATGAAATCTGTGAAGCGACCCTTGCTTTGAAATGCCGTTTCGAACCCGAAGCGATCAAAATAGACGGACATCGCTCGCGCAACGCCGCCGATCAGAAAAACACCGCCAAACGGCAAGTGAACCAAAGCCAAATCGCCTGCAACACAGCCCATCAAACGCACGTAAGTTTCGACGGTCCGCAAGGCCAACGGATCACCGGCTTCGCAGGCTGCCATAATGTCTGCGGTCGAAGAGCGTGCATTTTGGCCTGCCTCTTGGCACAGCCAGCGATGAATATGCTCAACCCCGCGTCCGGACAAAACATCCTCGACCGAGGTAAAGCCATGAAGATTTTTCAAAAATTGCGACAAACGAAACTCGTCATCCGTCAGAACTGGCAGGCTGATATGGCCACATTCCGATGCAGGCACGATGCGGCCCCCCGGAGCATGCAAGGCCAGCGCTGCGTTAAAACCTGTGCCCGCGCCAATCACCAAACGCGCGGCTTCAGGCGGGCTGGGTTGACCTTGGATCACGTTCCGCAAATGGTCCGGCGCAATCGCGCCCAAAGCATAGGCCTGAGCTTGCAGGTCATTCAAAACGACCGCCGTTTCAGCCCCGGTTATCCTTGCCAGGCTCGCTTCGTCGATCGACCAGTCCAGGTTGGTCAGCGTGCCTTTTCCGTCGTGCACCGGTCCCGCAATCGCGACCGCCGCCGCGCGACAATCCACGTCTTTCGTGCGCACATAGTGTTCAAGCAATGCGCCAAGACTTTCGGCTTCGGCGTTGCGCACTTTTTCAACCGTGTCGGTCAACAAGGCAGCCCCATTTGCCAAGGCGACACGCGTGTTGGTCCCACCGACATCGGCGACAAGGGAAAGAGAATTAGCGGCGTACGTCATTGGCATATTCCAGAGGTTTGGGCACGGCATAGTCAGAACGGATGCGTTCTGAAAGCGGGTCTATCAGCCGTTTGACATGAAGTCCCGCATCGCGGGGGCAGGGCCGGTGGATTGACCAAGGGTCAGTTCCGCCTCAAGCAAGCGCTGCACCGGTGCGCGCTCACCTGCAACAGTGTCCAGCAATATGGACGCGCATTGCCGACCAGCTTCGCGCACGGACGACCGTGTGGCCGTAAAGATCGGCACATCCCCGTCGTTTCGGAAATAAGAAAGGTCATCATCATGCACGATCACCGACAGATCACGCCCCATGACCAAACCTGCTTCGTGAATGGCACGCCGCACACCTATGGCAGAAATAATGGAAGACACGACAAACGCCGTAGGGGGCTCGGGTTCGTTAAGCAAGCGGCACGCATTCGCGTACCCATAGTTTTCCGTCATCTCACCGCTGGTCACATGACTGCCGGGCACCGTCACACCACGATCCGTCAAGGCTTCCAGAAATCCTGTCCGTCGCCGAAATGCGAAATCCATGTCCAACAATCCGTTCAGCAGCGCAATGCGGCGATGACCCAGATCAAGTAGCAATTCGGTGGCGCGATAAAAGGCACGCCGGTTGTTTACGTCGATCCAATTGTACGTCCCGCGAACCTCGCTTGAACGACCATGAACGACAAACGGGATGCCAAGCTCTTGTAACAGCTCAATCCGGGGGTCTTTGACGCGCGGTCCGTGAAGAACGACCCCATCCACAATCCCCTTAGCTGCAAGAGACCGGTAGGCTTCGGTCTCGGCCTCGTCCTGCACAACAGACAGCGACAGATCATAGCCAGCAGCCGAATAAATCTCGCCCGCACCCGCGATGAAATCGGAAAAGACCGGGTTCACCATCTCATGCTCACTCGACAACGGCAGGATATGCCCGATGCTCATGGTACGGCCCGTGGCCAGTCGGGTCGCCCGCGAATTTGGTCGATAGCTCAACTGGTCTGCAGCCTGCTGAACGCGCAAACGCGTACGTTCGTTGACCTCTGGATACCCGTTCAAGGCCCGGCTGACCGTGGTGGGCGAAAGCCCAAGGTGCATGGAAAGTTGTTTCAGATTCATCGGGACTGGGCAAACTTTATAGACAGACGGGACATTTTCCAAAGCGGTTTCAATTGCCCGGCAAGGATACGCACTGCTTTGCGTTTGTCAAAGTCTCGTTTAGGTTATTTATCCATTGACACACGCAGGCAATTGAGTGACGTTGCCGCATCCAAAGCGGTTTGAATATTTTCAATTCCGCGCACGACAAGGGCGCCGAAGCGTCCATCCATGGGAGGAAGTTCATGAAAAAAACTCTTTACGTCAGTGCCGCATCGCTTGCGCTTAGCGCAGCCAGTGCCGGTGCCGAACAGCTGACCGTTTTTGGCCCTTGGCTTGGCCCGGACCAGGAATTCGTCGAAGAGGTTCTGGCCGATTTTGCCGCCAAATCCGGCCATGACGTGCGCTACGTCGGTTCGGACAGCTTTGAACAGCAAATTCTGGTTGATGCCGAAGCGGGGTCTGCCCCGAACATCGCCGTTTTCCCGCAACCGGGTCTGGCGGCCGATATGGCGTCAAACGGTTTCCTTACACCTTTGAAGGACGGTACAGGCGACTGGATCCGCGAAAACTATGCTGCTGGTCAGTCTTGGGTTGATCTTGGCACCTATGCCGACCCAGACGGAACCGATCAGCTTTATGGCTTTTTCTACAAGGTCGATGTGAAATCGCTGGTTTGGTACATCCCCGAGAATTTCGAGGATGCGGGTTACGAAGTGCCAACCACCATGGAAGAGCTGAAGGCCCTGACCGATCAAATCGTAGCCGACGGTGAAACGCCTTGGTGTATCGGTCTGGGATCAGGTGGCGCAACGGGCTGGCCTGCAACCGACTGGGTGGAAGACATGATGCTGCGCACGCAGCCAACGGATGTGTATGACGCATGGGTCGCCAACGAGATTCCTTTCACAGATGAACGCGTTCTGGCCGCCATTGACGAATTCGGCGCTTTCGCCCTCAACGACGATTACGTCGCTGGCGGAGCAGGGGCCGTGGCCTCGACCGACTTCCGCGACAGCCCCAAAGGCATGTTCGACAGCCCGCCACAATGCTACATGCACCGTCAGGCCTCGTTCATCCCGGCTTTCTTCCCTGAAGGCACAGTCGTGGGTGAAGACGCCGACTTTTTCTACTTCCCGGCTTATGCGGACAAAGAACTCGGCAACCCGGTTCTTGGGGCGGGCACCCTTTGGGCCATCACCAACGAAAATGAAGCAGCGCATGATCTGATTGCTTACCTTCAAGATCCGGTGGCCCACGAAATCTGGATGGGTTTGAAAGGCTTCCTGACACCCCACAAAGGCGTGGATACGTCCAAGTTCGCGGACCCAACTCTGGCAAAGATGAACGACATCCTTCTGGGCGCCACCACCTTCCGCTTCGACGCATCCGATCTGATGCCGGGCGCTGTGGGGCAGGGCACCTTCTGGACCGGAATGGTTGACTATACCGGCGGCAAAGCGGCCGCAGACGTGGCAGCCGAAATCCAGTCGTCCTGGGACGCTGCTAAGTAAATGACTTTGTCCGGGGCGGCCCTCAGGCGGCCCCGGGCCTTTCGTTTCCTTAACGTTTTATGAGTAAAGCGTGCGCGCTAATGGACTGGTTTCGCAGGCTAAAAACTGATTGATATAAGGGGAGGGCGGTCTGATGCATCCTGCATTTCTAGGCCTTGTGACGATCATAGTCGGAGTTGGGGGGTGCATTGGCTACTTCTACTTCTCCAACCTGTTCCTCGACAAAGTGCTTTACCCCGCCTCTGGCCCAAACGCCGGGCGCAACATCAACCGCGCGAACCAAATCCGCCCCTGGCTGTTTCTGGCGCCTGCCATCCTCGCCCTTGGCGTTTACCTTGGCTATCCAGTGGTCGAAACGCTGCGCCTGTCCTTCACCGATCGCAGTCAGGACGGGGCTTTCGTCGGTTTTGCGAACTACCAACAGATGATGAGCGAAGCGAAATTCTGGGAAGCCATGCGCAACAACATGCTGTGGCTGATCGTGGTGCCCGCCGCCTCAACCGCCTTTGGCTTGCTGGTCGCGCAACTGACCGACCGTATTTCATGGGGCAGCCTTGCCAAATCCCTGATCTTCATGCCGATGGCGATTTCTTTCGTCGGAGCCTCCGTGATCTTCAAACTGATCTACGACACGCGCCCCGAAGACAAAGAACAGATCGGCATTCTGAATTCGGTCTGGTTGCAGTTCGAAGGCGGGGCAGGGTCGTTCCTTTTCCTCAAAATGCTGCCCATCCTGATCCTTTTGGCCTTTGCCGGGATCGTGGCCTATGTGGCCTATATCACTTGGAAATCCGGGCGCGAAACCTCGCCCTTGATATGGGTGGTCAAGGTGGGCGTTGCCGTCTTTGCCGCTTGGCTGGTGTTCTTGTCCCTCAGGCAAGTCACGCAAACCTTCGCCGCCGATCTGCCCTATGGTGAGCCGCAAACCTGGCTGACATTACCGTTTTATAACAACTTCTTCCTGATGGTCGTCCTGATCTGGATTCAAACCGGCTTCGCCATGGTGATCTTGTCGGCGGCCCTGCGCGGTATTCCCGAAGAAACCGTGGAAGCCGCAATCGTCGATGGCGCCAACCCGTTGCAGGTGTTTTTCAAGATCAAAGTGCCGCAGATCATGCCGACAATCGTGGTGGTCTGGACGACGATCACGTTGGTGGTGTTGAAGGTTTTCGACATCGTTTTCGCCATGACCAACGGACAATGGCAGACGCAGGTCTTGGCAAACTATATGTTCGACAAACTCTTCCGCGCCAATGACTGGGGCGTGGGATCCGCCAGCGCGATTGTGATCATGTTGCTGGTCTCGCCGATCCTGATCTGGAACGTCTACAACGCCCGCAAGGAGATGAAGTGATGGCTCTCCACCAGAATCCGGAAAATGCGCATTTTCCGTCCCATTTTCTGCGCAGAAAATGTCTTCGCCCAGCCTCAGAGGTGACCCATGGATAATATCGCAGGCTCCAAACCCACGCTTACTTGGGCGGTGCATCTGTCTGTGCTGGCGCTTGTCTTACTGTGGCTGTTCCCGACAATCGGTCTGTTGGTGTCCTCTTTTCGTACAGCAGACCAAATCTCAACCTCTGGCTGGTGGAAATCCATGTTCCCCGCCGAGCAAAACGTCGTCATCCGCGCCGCAGACCCGGACGACAACCGTGTGGCCGATGGCGATCAGTTCGTTGTCACGGGCGAGCTGTTCGACGGTGGCGAAAGCGTCATCAGCGTCTGGGGCACCTCGTCGCGCGCGATTGACGACTATACGGCAGGTGAGGTTGCCGATCTGGGCGATGGCGAGACCTTTACCGTCAGCGAAACCGGCGCTTACGAGTGGCGCGGCAATGAGGAACAAATCTCAGGCCGTGGTCAGCGCGTGTTCGCAACCGTAACCGCGCCGCCCGAGTTTACGCTGGATAACTATGACAACATGCTGTTGGATCCGTCCAACAACGAAGGCATGGCCAAAGCGTTTTTCAATACGCTGACAGTCACCATCCCGGCCACCATCATCCCCATCGTCATCGCGGCCTTCGCCGCTTACGCTTTGGCGTGGATGGATTTTCCCGGCCGCGCGCTGTTGATCGCCATCGTCGTTGGCCTGTTGGTCGTGCCTTTACAACTGGCGCTGATCCCCTTGCTGAAACTGCACCTCGGGATTGGGATCGGAAAGGGGTATTTGGGCACCTGGCTCGCCCATACGGGCTTTGGTCTGCCGCTGGCGATCTATCTTTTACGCAACTACATGGTCGGCCTACCACGTGACATCATCGAGAACGCCAAAGTGGATGGCGCGTCAGACTTCCTGATCTTCACCAAGATCATTCTGCCCTTGTCGTTCCCCGCACTGGCGTCCTTCGCGATCTTCCAGTTCCTTTGGACCTGGAACGATCTGCTGGTCGCCAAGGTGTTCCTGATCGATGCCACGGGCCAAACCACAGTTATGACGAACCAGATCACCGAGCTTTTGGGCACCAGAGGCGGCAATTGGGAAATCCTTGCCACCGCGGCTTTCGTGTCCATAGCGGTACCTTTGGTCGTCTTCTTCGCCATGCAACGTTACCTCGTGCGCGGTCTTCTGGCCGGCTCGGTTAAATAGGACCTGTCACTATGAGTTTTGCCGAAACCATGCCAACCGAAGACCTAAGCGTCTTGGCCGCGGACCCCGATTGGTGGCGCGGCGCGGTGATCTATCAGATCTATCCGCGGTCTTTTCAGGACACCAACGCCGACGGGATCGGTGACTTGCCGGGCATCATCCACCGTTTGCCCCATGTGGCGTCGCTAGGTGTGGATGCGATCTGGATATCGCCGTTCTTCACGTCCCCCATGCTGGACTATGGCTATGACGTGTCGAACTACCGCGATGTGGACCCGATGTTTGGCACGCTGGATGATTTCGACGCGCTGATCCACCGCGCCCACCAGTTGGGCCTGCGCGTGATGATCGACCTTGTGCTGTCCCACACCTCCGATC
>CAZWDS010000077.1:0-15381 GCA_964632495.1 uncultured Rhodobacterales bacterium | reverse complement strand
GGGCTCAAACCCGCCCTTGAACTAAAGTTCCAAGGCCAACCCCTTACAACCGCTGCCTCAGCACATTCTTTTGTATCTTGCCAGTTGACGTCTTTGGCAAATCATCAAACACAACCTTCTTCGGTCTCTGATACCCGGCCAGCCGTTCCCGTGCGTGTTCGATCAATGCGTCTTCCGTGACGGTTCCGCCCTCGACGCGCTCAACAAACGCGCAAGGCACCTCGCCCCATTTCTCGTCCGGCATGGCCACCACGGCGACCAGAGACACCTCGGGGTGAGAGTAGAGCGCGTTTTCCACCTCGATCGAACTGATATTCTCGCCGCCCGAGATGATGATGTCCTTCGCGCGGTCGCGGATTTCGATATAACCGTCCGGATGGCGCACAGCGATGTCGCCGGACCAGAACCAGCCGTCGCGGAAAGCTTCGTCTGTGGCTTCTTCCTGTTTCAGGTATCCCTTCATCACAACGTTGCCGCGAAAAGCGATCTCGCCTTGGGTTTCGCCGTCCATGGGCACCGGCGTCAACGTGTCGGGTTCCAGAACTGCCACGTCTTCTTCCAGCGCGATCTGCACGCCCTGACGCGCCTTGATGGCTGCGCGTTCGTCCGCGGGCAGGTCGTCCCATTCGGGCTGCCAATCGCAGACAACGGAGGGGCCATAAACCTCGGTCAGCCCGTAAACCTGCGTGATGTTGATGCCCAATGCCTCGATCGAGGCGATGATGCTGGCGGGCGGTGGAGCGGCAGCGGTCATCATCTCGATGGATTGGGAAAAGTCGCGGCGTTCGTCATCTGCGGCCCCTGCGATCAGCGACATGATGATCGGCGCACCGCCCAGATGAGTGACACCGTGATCGGCAAAGGCATCGAAGATCGGGCCAGCGCGGGGTGCGCGCATGAAGACATGCGTGCCCGCCAACATCGTGATCGTCCAAGGAAAGCACCACCCGTTGCAGTGGAACATCGGCACGGTCCAAAGATAGACCGGATGGCGTGACATGTTCCAAGTCATCACGTTGTTCACCGCATTGGTGTAAGCGCCCCGGTGCGAGTAAACGACGCCCTTCGGACGGCCCGTGGTGCCGGATGTATAGTTCAGCGCCAAAGCGTCCCATTCGTCATCGGGCAAATGGTATTCGAAAGTCGGATCGCCTTCGGCCAAGAGATCGTCGTAAGTAGCGCTGCCGATCCGCTCGCCACCGGGCCCCTCAGTATCCACGATGTCGATGATGGTGACATCACGCCCCGAGGCTTCAACAGCGGCTTTGGCGACGCCAGACAATTCGGTATCGACCAGAAAAATCTTCGCTTCACCGTGGTTCAGGATATAGCCGATGGTTTCGGCATCCAGACGGGTGTTGTTGGCGTTCAGCACGGCCCCGATCATGGGCACCGCAAAGGTGCACTCAAAAGCCTCGGGCACATTGGGCGCCAGCAAAGCCACTGTATCGCCTTTGCCGATCCCACGCTTCTCCAATGCCGAAGCCAGACGCCGACACCGCTCGCCCACTTCTTTCCATGTCCGCCGAACAGACCCGTGGACCTGAGCCGTGCGATGGCCGTAAACCTGCTCGGTCCGTTTCAACATCGTGACCGGCGAAAGCGGTGTGAAATTGGCTGGCCGCTGTCGCAGCTCTGGCCCTGTGTACCCTGTCATGCCACGCTCTCCTCGAAACCCTGCTGACTTGGCGTATCAAGACATCGTGGCGCGACAAAACGCAACTGCCTCTGTACAATCTGGCCTTATGCTATAAGTCCAGTCTATGGCCATCTCAGAAGACATGTTTTTCCTCGATTCCGCGTTCGAAGGCACGTTGCAGCAGCAAATCCAGTCGTTGGTGGCGGAAGGCATCCTTTCGGGGCGGTTTCGTCCGGGTGAAAAACTGCCCTCGTCGCGTCGTTTGGCCAAACACTTGGGGATCAGTCGGATCACGGTGACCTTGGCCTATACCGAGCTTCAAGCGGACGATTACATCACCTCAAAAGGCCGCTCGGGCTATTATGTGTCCGACACCGCGCCGCAACCGCGGATCGGGCAGACGACCCGCACCGATAACGATACGGTCGATTGGACGCGTCTGATCGGCACACGGTTCAGCGATGCGCCGCAACTGGCCAAGCCCGAAGACTGGCATCGGTTCCGTTACCCGTTCATCTACGGCCAGACCGACCCGTCCTTGTTCGACCATGCCAACTGGCGACTGTGCGCGTTGCAGGCTCTTGGCTTGCGCAACTTCGACGCGATGACGTCGGACTACTTTGAACGCGACGACCCGAAGCTGGTCGAGTTCATCGCCCGTCATTCGCTGCCACGCCGGGGCATTCTGGCGAACCCGGATGAAATTCTGGTGACGCTTGGTGCGCAGAACGCGCTTTGGCTGGCGTCCGAGGTGTTGCTGGGCACCGGGCGCAACGCGGTGATCGAGCGGCCCTGTTACCCCGGGTTGTCCGGCATTCTGTCGTTGACCAAATGCCATGTCGATGCAGCGGACGTGGACGCGGGGGGCTTGCAGGTTGAGGCGATCCCTGAAAAGGCCGATGTCGTCTTTGTCACCCCCAGCCACCATTGCCCCACAACCGTCACCATGCCAACGGCGCGACG
Source organism: uncultured Rhodobacterales bacterium (assembly GCA_964632495.1). Taxonomy (GTDB): domain Bacteria; phylum Pseudomonadota; class Alphaproteobacteria; order Rhodobacterales; family Rhodobacteraceae; genus CALKXV01. The sequence continues at coordinate 12,779 of CAZWDS010000077.1, read as the reverse complement.
CCGCGCGCTTTTGGCCCGTGCGGCAAAGGATGACTTTGTGGTGGTCGAAGATGACTATGAATTCGAGATGTCGTTCCTGACCCCGCCGTCGCCTGCACTGAAGTCGCTGGATACCGAAGGCCGTGTGATCCACATCGGCTCGTTCTCAAAATCGCTCTTTCCGGGGTTACGGCTAGGCTACATGGTTGGGTCAAAAGCCTTCATTCGCGAAGCCCGCGCCCTGCGCGCCGCTGTCCTGCGCCACCCGCCGGGGCACATTCAGCGCACCGCAGCCACTTTCATGTCGCTGGGGCACTATGACGCTCTGATCAAACGCACGGCAACGGCTTACAAACGGCGCCGGCGCGTGATGGCGAGTGCCTTTAAGGACCACGGACTGGAAGTCGCAGGGGGCGGCGAAGGGGGCTCAAGCTTTTGGATGCGCGCGCCCGATGGGATCGACACCCAAGACTTGGCGGAAAAGCTGCTGGAACACAGCGTTCTGATCGAGCCGGGAGCACCGTTCTTTGCCGGTGAAGTCACGCCGCCAAACCAGTATTTCCGTCTCGCCTATAGTTCGATCCCCGACGCGCGCATCCACGATGGCGTCGCCCTGATCGCCAAGGTCATGGGGCGCTAGTTCGACCTGCCGTGATACGACACGATGGCCGCCAGATCATTGGGCGGCGTCTGCTCTTGCAAAACGGCTGCCGTGTTCGGGATGTGATTGAACAGGGACCCGTCGGAAAAGAACGAACTGCGTGTGACGAAAACGATACGCGCTTCGGGCTGGCGATAGCTGGCAAAGTCGGCAATCGCGAATGCACTGCCTTCTTCAAGCATCAGGTCCAGCACGATGACATCGGCTGTCCCGCCTCTCAGGTAAGTGACGGCTTCGTTCTGACTTTGCAGAACAATGACATCCTCCCCTTGACGTCGAAGGTGTCGCGCCCAGATTCGCGATAGATTGGCATTAGATGCAACGATTAATATCAATTTAGACCCTCTGACCATGAATTGGTCGACTTCTGCACCCCGTGGCATTCATCAAGCGCTTAAAGGGTTAACAGGTCGTTAATTTTTCTGACTTTATCGTTAACGATCGGCGGCTTTCAGCCACCCAAGTTGCCGTGAAGGATGCGGCTGCTAAGGTTTTGATTTCAATTATTATGGTTGCCCAAAATGAGATTGTTTTGCACTGCAGTGATCCTGTCGCTACTGCCTTTGTCGGCCGCCGCACAAGCCTGCGGCGGCGCGTTCGGTGCTTTCGTTGATGATCTGAAGGCCGAGGCGGTTGCCAAAGGTCACGATAAGACTGCAGTTGATCGGTTCTTTGCCAATGTGCGTCAGGATCCAAAGGTGATCCGCGCGGATCGGGGACAGGGCATTTTTCAAATGCCGTTCATCGATTTCTCGCGGCGTCTGATCAGCCAGAACCGGCTGAATTCCGGGCTGCGCAACGGCGAAAAGTACGATGCCATCTTCGACCGGGTCGAGCAGGAGTTCGGCGTTTCACGCGGCGTTCTTTTGGCGTTCTGGGCTTTCGAGACGGATTTTGGCGCGGTTCAAGGCAGCTTCAACACGGTGAACGCGCTTGTGACCTTGTCCCACGATTGCCGCCGACCGGCGCTGTTCCGGCCTCAGGTTTTCGCAGCGCTTGAGCTGTTCGAGCGCGGCAGTCTTGATCCTGCCCGCACGACGGGAGCTTGGGCGGGCGAGATTGGGATGGTGCAAATGTTGCCCGAAGACATCCTGACGAACGGCATGGACGGGGACGGCGACGGTAAGGTCAGCTTAAAAACCTCGGCCGCAGACGCGCTTTTGTCGGGCGGCAAGATGTTGCAAAGCCTTGGATGGCGCAAGGGCGAGCCTTGGATGCAGCAAGTCGTCATGCCGGATGATTTCGATTGGTCTCAGACCGGCTTGGAAGGTTGGCGGCCCGTGTCAGAGTGGCTTGCTGCAGGCGTAAAGCCCCGGTCCGGCGCGTTGCAGGGTGCTGACCTGAACGCGGCTATTCTGCTTCCACAAGGACGAAACGGGCCCGCTTTCATGGTTTATCCCAACTACACCGTCTTTTTCGAATGGAACCAAAGCTTCATCTACGTCACCACGGCTGCGTATTTTGCCACAAGATTGCAGGGCGCGCCGATCTATGAGGCGGGCAATCCCAGTGGTGCTTTGGGTGATCAGCAGATGAAGGACTTGCAGACCAAATTGATCGAACTTGGCTATGACGTTGGAGGCGTTGATGGTATTTTGGGTGCAAAGACGCGCCGCGCTGTCCAACAGGAGCAAAAACGCCTTGGGCTTCCGGCCGATGCTTGGCCGACGCGAGATTTGCTTAATCGTCTTTGATTACCAGCAGATCTGAACAAAGTTGCCTTTGCAGTTTCCAGAGACCGCCGGACCTGCGCCAGCGAAATTGCCCGCTGTTGCCAGTGCAACAAGCACAAGAACGATTGCGAAAAAGTCCCCCATAGCGACATCCCACCTTTACATAAAATCAACAGCCCGCCCCAGCGGCAGGTGTGTCAAAAGTAAGGCAAGAAGGGGCCCCTAACAAGGCGAGGGGCGGTTATTGCTGGTAAACAGTCCGGTTCCGAACTGGAAACCGCAATCCATCCGTTGTCACCAAAACCGTGCGATCATTGGCCAAAACAAACTGATCGCACCGCCGGGACCCGTTGTCGAAATCGACGCAGACCTCGCTGTTGTCAAAGACCTCGAACGCTCCGGTCCAGGCCGGGCCATCGTCGGTGTAGGTGTAGCTATAGGTTCCATCGGCCGCATAATGCGACTTGGACCCATCGAAAAATTCCAGCATCTGACCGTTCAACAGATCGTGCATCTCGGTCGCGTTCAGCACTTGATCGGTGGCCCGAACGCCATCTTGGGCAAAAGCAGGACTGGCGAAAAAGATCAGGAAAAGAAAAATGCGCATGGCCTGAGTGTGGCACGCGAAAAAGAACGTCACCAATCACGTTTGGGTCAGGGATGCGCGCGTCCAAGGCTGTCCACCGATAAGACCAGCTTTCGAAGCCCGACCGCACCGGATAGTGTGGCGTGCAAAATCGCCCGTCTATGGAAAGGAGGTGCTTGCTTGAAAATCCCAATGATCTGCGCGGCCCTTCTGTGGCCCGCACTGGGCTTGGCCGAAGACATCGCCGTTACGGACGCCTTTGTGCCCATGCCCCCAAAAGGCGCCATGGCCCACGCAGCTTATATGGGGCTGACCAACACAGGCGAGACCACACGCAGTATCGTCGGTGTATCGGCTTCAAACTACGCTGTGGCGTTGCTTCACCAAAGCTTGGTCAAGGACGGCATTGCGACAATGACCTCAATAGACCAACTGGATATCAATCCGGGGCAAACTCTGATCCTGGAACCTGGCGGTTTGCATGTGATGCTGATGAAACCCGCCGACCCTATCGCCTTTGGGGATACGGTCACCTTCGATCTGCAATTCGAAAACGGCGAAACGATCTCGGTCACCGCAAACGTTGTGCCGCGTGATGGGTCGTCCTGACCCGCACCGGATTGCAACTTAGGCGTCGCGTCAGGAAAACACCTTCGTCAACGCCTTGTCCACCGCGGTCGTGATCTCGTCGATGTCGTCCGCAGACGAGATCAAAGCGGGCGAGAAGCACAACGTGTTGTTGAAGCCCGGCAAAGACCGATTGGTGACACCAATGATCACGCCTTGCGCCATGCAGTCGGCCACAACGGCTTGAGCCCGCTTTTCGTCGATCGCTTCTTTGGTTACTCGATCGGCCACAAGTTCCGCGCCGCAGAACAACCCTTTGCCACGCACGTCACCGATCACGCGGTGCTTGTCTTGCAGCGCACGCAGGTTGTCGACCATGCGTGCGCCCATGGCTGTGGTGTTTGCCAAAAGGCCCTCTTCTTCGATGATCGCCATGTTCTCTAACGCCGCCGCCGGACCCGCCGTGCAGCCGCCGAAGGTCGAGATGTCGCGGAAATATCCCATGGGATCATTCGCGTCGTCCTTGAACATCTCAAAGACCTCTTCCGTCGTCACCATGCAGGCAATCGCCGCATAGCCCGAGGCCACACCTTTCGCCATCGTCACAAAGTCCGGCTGGATGCCATAGTGCTGAAAGCCGAACCACTCGCCCGTCCGGCCCACGCCGCAGACGACCTCGTCGATGTGCAGAAGGATGTCGTATTTCTTGCAAATTTCTTGCACGCGCGGCCAATATCCGTCTGGGGGCGGGATCACTCCGCCGCCGGCGGTGACAGGCTCAAGACACAAAGCGCCAACCGTATCGGCACCTTCGCGCAGGATCACCTCTTCGATCTGGTTGGCGGCCCATTCCCCGTAATTCTCGGTTTCGACCTGAGCGCGGTATTCCAGACAATGGGGCACTTCGACGAAGCCGGGGGTGTAGGGCCCGTATTGCGCGTTCCGCTCGGGCTGACCACCCGCCGACAGACAGGCAATCGTGGTGCCGTGGTAGTCACGCTCGCGGAACAGGATTTTGTGCTTCTTGCCGCCGTACTTCTTGTGGGCGATCTGGCGGACCATCTTAAAGGCCTTCTCGTTCGCCTCGGACCCCGAATTGCAATAATACATCCGCGACAGCCCCGGCATCTTCGAGACCAGTTTTTCGGCAAACTTCGCACCGGGGATCGACCCGGCGGACCCGGCGAAATACGGCATCTGAATCAATTGGTCGCGCACCGCATTTGCGATCCGTTCCCGTCCATAGCCCACGTTCACCGTCCAGACCCCGCCGGAAACCGCATCCAGATGCTCTTTCCCGGTCGCATCCCAAACCCGCATACCTTTGCCCTCGACCATGACGCGCGGGTCGATGGTTTCGAAAGGCTTGTGCTGGATCAGGTGATGCCAGACGTTCTTGCGGTCGGCTTCGATAACGTCGCTGATGTCGTTTGGGACGATGGCCATATCAAGGGTCCTCCGGAAAAATCTGCGCTAATCTGAGGCTATCGTGAGAGTCGTAATAGGGCCAGAGGTCTTGGGGGCGTAGGGCCAGTTCGATTTGGATTTGGCAGCAAGGCTTTGGATCGACCGTTTCGGGTCACGCGCAATGACAGGGTAAGACTACCCTGAAAAAGGTGCAAACAATCCTATAGGTTTACACATGATTGTCCACGAAATTGCCAAAAAATATCGTAAAATCAGAAAGTTGCAGCGTTTTCTATTTTTTTCCCCGTAGATCTGAAGCGCCCCGTCCTCCATATATCTGGTGTCCCAAGGCGAAGAACGGATGCGTGCCTGCTCCGGAGCGCCAAGGGGTTACGAGTGAACTTTTAAATTGGAAGGGACATCACATGTTCAATGCTTTTCTTAACGACGAATCCGGTGCCGTAACGGTTGACTGGGTTGTACTGACCGCCGCCATCGTTGGCCTGGGTATCGCTGTTCTGACGTCTGTTGGCGGTGGCACCACCGAACTGGCCAACAAGGTTTCGTCGCACATGGCGACACAGTCGGTCACGACGGCGTACAACGGTTAAAGTTTCGACCTGCACGTCCCTACGTGTAGATAACCGGGAGAGGTCGCGCCAGGGCGCGGCCTTTTTCGTTCTGGGCGTTTGCTTTGAAGGCTGCCTGGCGAAATCTCAGAATTCGACCCGGTGAGCGGCGTTAACGAATTGTTAGGTCTTTTGTCGAAATGACCCCGATTGCGCCTCAGTCACGTCACCCGCTCGGATTACCTTAAAACTGTAACGAGTGTGTGTGAGTATTTCTGTCAGCGCGGAGGGTGGTGCCTGTTCCATCACCCTCCGCCAACGACGGCCTTAGGTGTGACTGACCGGTTTGAGGCCGAAGTGACGCGGGTTGCAATGCGCCGGTCTGCGCCGAAACAACGCTGAAAGCCGCCGCGCAAAGCGTGGCCGTCCGACGGCCATCCTTTTTACGCGGCTCGTGTTACGACCGCTTCGTTCCGCAATCCACACACTTACACGATCATAATGACCGAACTGCCCTATTCCCCCGCAATCCTGTGCTTGGGGTTGAACTTGGTGTCCTGATCAATCGTGAATTGGCCGCGTTCCAGTTTGCGGAATTTGCCTTGGCGCAAAAGCTGGCCGAAAGAGCGCAGGCTTTCTTCGCGGGACATGCGGATTGTGGGATCAACAGCTGCGACGCGCTTCATGATCTCGGGGCGGGTGAAGGACGAATGACCTTCGGAGAACACGGTGTAGGCGGCGGCGGCTTCCAGAAGTTCTGGCAGCTCTTTTGCGCCCATGTCCTTTGCAAAGTCGGCGAAATTCTCGGGCATGTCGGCGGCGGGTGCCGTGTCTTCGGGGGTTTCGTCATCCACGCGTTGTGACGAAACCAGAACCAGTGGCGCAGCGGCCGTCTGAGACTGGGAGTTGCCCTTGGGCATGGCCGTTGCAGTGCGCACTGCTTCGCTCAGGTCATCGCGATAGGGGCTTTGCTCTTCCTCTTCCACGACTTCGCGGGACGGTTGGCGCGACACAAGACGGTCGGCCTTGGTGGCGGCAACGGCAGCGCGCATCTGGCTGATCACGCGACGGCGACGCACAACGTCGTCTTCGTTTAGCTTGGTATCAGTTTCCGCCAAAAGACGGCCCACATCGTTGTCCTGATTTTCGTTCAACAGACGCGTAACGGCGTCGCGGCCGCTGTCATCTTTCGATGCAGCCGCGTCAACCTGAAGGTCCTGCGGTTCGTCAACGTCTGCGCCTTCTTCGACGCGTTCGGTTACGCTTTCGATCAGTTCGGAGATTTTCTTTTCAGATTCGTCGTCCTGATCCGAGGCGTTTGCCGCGTGCGCGACCGGTTCGTCGGCCAACACGTCATCTTTCGAAACGTCGTCTTCTTCGTCCGCACCCCAAAGCGCTTCGGACGTGTCGCGGCCCGCCAGCCCGGTGGGTTCGGAGGTGTCGCCGGACGCGTCTGGTTTGGAGACGTCGGTTTTGGCTTCAAGATCACCTGTCGTCTCAGCGCCCATGTCCGGCGCGTCCTCGTCTTCGGCGAGATCAGCTGTGATTTGCTCGATGGTTTCCGTCAGGGCCCGGTCGCGATCCTGGGTTGCGGCGTCGGGCTTTGCACTGTCGCTTTGCCCAGGCTCGGCGTCCAGATTGCGCGAGACGACGGCACGAATGCGACGCAGTTTTTCGGCCACGGATTCGGCAGGCCCGTCATTGTTCAGATGTGCGGCAGGGTCGAGGGACAGAACATCCTCGGGTTCATCAGCCATCAAAAAGTCGTCGTCAAAGGTCAAAGGGCCACTGCCCGTTTCAGGCGTATCAGCATTGTCTTTGGCATCCGCCCGCGGCTCTTCAGCCCGAACAGCACTGACCACGCGGGCGGCCATGGCGCTGGCCTCGACGATTTTGGCGTCTTTCGCGGCAGCGGTTTCTTCCGGGGAAACATCGACCCCGTCGGCGGCCCCATCGGCGGCCTCGTCGGCGTCTTCGACCGGATCGGCATCATGAGCGACCTGGCGCAGCGACACACCGGCATCGCTCATCCGGGCTTCCACCCGGCGGTTTACTTCTTTTTCAGCGATGTTCTGCAACATGTCGACGTCGGGGGTTGGCGGTTCGGCCCCAAAGTACCGATCATCCGCCGCCAGATCGCGGAAGTATTCGGCAATGTCGCGCATCGCGCCTAGCGGGTCATCGAAACCTTCCAGCGTGCAGCTGAACGTCCCGTAAGACACTGTCAGAATTTTGGTCGAGCCATCCATAGTGAGCGCTTTCTCTCCCGTTAAGCAACAATGTGTTTACCACCGGGGCAGTCGAAAATAGGAACAGTCGTGAGGAATTCACAAGAATTTTTCAGGTCAGAATTGTGGCAAACCGAGCGTGGACAAGGAACATTCAACCATGAAACCGAAAATTGTTCACGCGAAAACCGGTGTTTTATTGGTCGGAGGCGGGTTTCCGGCGGTTACCGATCTTGTCAAATATGTGGCAAAGGCCCCTTTTGTGATCGCTGCAGATGGAGGCGCGGATTTTTGTCTAAAATCCGGTTTGACACCTGAAGCGGTGATTGGAGATCTGGACTCGGTTTCAGACGGTTTGCAAGCGGACTTACCTGAAGAAGCGTTAATCGAATATGAAGATCAGGATCTGACGGATTTCGAAAAGTGCCTTCGTCTGATCGAAGCGCCCTTCATCATCGCGACCGGATTCACCTCGGGTCGGTTGGATCATACATTGGCCAATTTCGCCATTCTTGCCCGCCGGATTGGGGCCCCGACCCTTTTGATCGGAACCCATGATGTGGCCTTTGCAGTGCCGGAAAAGATCGCGTTGGATCTGCCTGTTGGAACCCGGATTTCGCTGTTTCCGATGGTTCCGACCAAGGGCACATCCAAGGGATTGCGTTGGCCGATTGATGGCCTGACAATTGATCCTTTGGGGCGTTTGGGGACGTCTAATGAGGTGTCAGGGCCCGTTGAAATGATCTTCGATACCGCGGGCACAATCGTGATTATTCCGCGGGAACATCTGGATCAGGCAATCGCGGCTTTGACCGGCTAAGCTTTTGTTCCCGGTAAATAACATAGAGACCTGCCATCACGGTGATGACGATCCCTAAAAGGGCCAATCCGTTTGGAAAGTCCTGGAAGACCATCCACCCCAAAAGGGCCGCTACAGGGATTTCCAGGTACTGCATGGGCGCCAAAGTGGCTGAAGGGGCGAACTTGAGCGCGGACGTCATCAAAAGGTGCGCCGTGGTACCCAAAAGCCCCATGGCCAGAACCAGCCCCCATGTCCCCGTGGCGGGCGTTGTGATCTGAAAGCCCGGCACCTCAAATCGGGTCAGCACCAGCAAGATCGGGATCAGGATCACGCAAGCCAAAACGCCGGACACCATTTGCAGTGTGACCGCATCCACGTCCTTGGCCAATTGCCGCGTGGTCAGCATGAAGAAAGCAAAGATGAACGCCACGCCGACCGGCAGCAAGGCGGGCCAGCCGACTTCGGCGAAGCTGGGCTGCATGACCAGAAGAGTTCCGACAAAGCCGACAAGACAAGCGATCAGACGGCGGCTACCAACTTCTTCATCCAGTACGAAACGACCCAGAAGCAGCATGATAAAGGGCATAACAAACGCAATCGCGATGGCATCAGCCAGCGGCAAATAGCGCAAGGACAGGAACATCAGCCCAATCCCCAGCATGTGCAAAACCGCACGCAAAGTGATCAGCCGAATTCTGCCAAAGGCGGACGTAAGCGATAGCCTCAGTACGAAAACCACCGGCAAAAGCACCACCGCCTGCACGCCCATGCGAATCGCAACCATCTGCGCCACGTCAATCTGACCGCCCAAAAGTTTGGCCAGCGCGTCGCCCAGGGGGGCGAACAGGCAAAATCCCAGCATCAGGAAAATGCCAAGTACGGGTCGATCCTGTGACATGGGCGCACCCTAGCCGGGGCTGGAAGGGCTTGGAACGGCCAATCGCGACCCGAGACTCAAGAAACCGCCTTGCCCGCCGGACCGGGACCCGGTTTAACCAAGGCCTGTTCTAGGTTTGATTTCCCGCCATGTCCCAGATGCAAGGCCGCGTTTCTGCGGTTCTCGGCCCCACAAACACCGGCAAGACCCATTATGCCATCGAGCGTATGCTGGGCCATCGTACGGGCATTATCGGCCTGCCGCTGAGGTTGCTCGCACGCGAGGTCTATGACCGGATCGTTGCTGTCCGTGGTCCCTCGGTTGTGGCTCTCTTGACTGGCGAAGAACGTATCGTCCCCGAGCGGACCCAGTATTGGGTCTGCACCACCGAAGCGATGCCCGACGGCATGGGCGTGGACTTTCTGGCCATCGACGAAATCCAGCTTTGCGCAGATCCCGAACGTGGCCATGTCTTTACCGATCGTTTGCTCCATGCACGGGGTTTGCTGGAAACGGTGTTCATGGGGTCTGACACCATGCGCGGCGTCATTGCCGCCCTTGTGGATGGTGTGCAGTTTCAGCGGCGCGAACGGTTCTCGACACTGACCTATACGGGATCGAAAAAGATCAGCCGTATGCCCGGGCGTGCCGCCATCGTCGGCTTTTCGGTGGATGGTGTTTACGCGATTGCCGAACTTTTGCGCCGCCAGAAAGGTGGGGCTGCCGTGGTTATGGGGGCGCTTTCCCCCCGCACCCGCAATGCTCAGGTCGAGATGTACCAGAACGGCGAGGTTGATTACCTTGTCGCCACCGACGCTATCGGGATGGGCCTGAACCTTGATATCGAACACGTCGCCTTCTCAAGCCTGCGCAAGTTCGACGGTCGCCGGATGCGCGAACTTCAGCCGAACGAACTGGCCCAGATCGCGGGGCGTGCAGGCCGTTTTCAGACCGATGGCACCTTTGGCGTCACGGGCGAAGCGCCAAAACTGGACGACCGCGTGGTCGATGCGATCACGTCGCATTCATTTACACCGATCAAAAAACTGCAATGGCGCAATACGCGGCTGGAGTTTGGCACGCTGGATCGGCTCATCGCATCCCTGGAAATGCCCGCAAACGGAGAACACATCGTCCGCGCCCGCGAAGCCGACGATCTGATCGCCCTTAAAACTCTGGCACAAGACGCCGAAATCGCAGCCCGCGCCACCAGTGGCCCATCAGTGCGGCTGTTATGGGATGTCTGCCGCATCCCCGATTTTCGCGGCATCAGCCATCAGGAACACGCCCATCTTCTGGGCACGATCTTTGGCTATCTGCACGAAAATGGCGAGGTACCGCAGGCTTGGCTTGGCAAGCAGATCAACCGCATTGACCGCACTGATGGCGACATCGACACGCTGTCGCGTCGCCTCGCCTTCATCCGGACCTGGACATATGTTGCCCAGCGTCGCGGATGGTGTGGTGACGAAAATCATTGGCGAGACGTCACACGCGCTGTAGAAGACCGCCTGTCAGATGCCTTGCACGAAGGTTTGACACAACGATTTGTCGATCGGCGGACATCAGTTCTGCTTCGCCGATTGAAACAGAAGGAGGTCCTTGTGGCCGAAGTGAACGATAAAGGTGAAGTGACGGTTGAAGGCCAGTTCGTCGGCCGTCTGGAAGGGTTTCGCTTCCATCAGGATGCCAGCGCGACGGGCGACGAAGCCAAGACGCTGAAAGCGGCCGCCACGGCGGCTTTGGCGCCCGAGTTTCATTTGCGCGCGGACCGGTTTTACAACGCGCCTGACACCGAAATGGACTTCACCGAACAAGGTGGCCTGATGTGGGGCGAACATGCTGTTGGTAAGCTGGCGCGTGGCGACGACCCTTTGAAGCCCCAAGTCGTGGCCTTCGTCGACGAAGAAGCGGGCACGGACCTGATCGAAAAGGTCCAGCGCCGCTTGCAACACTTCATCGACCGCAAGATCGCCACGTTGTTCGAGCCTCTGTTCAACATGCAAGGCGACGAGACGCTGGCGGGCATGGCCAAGGGCTTTGGCTTTCGGATGATCGAAGCCATGGGCGTGATCGACCGCCGCTCGATTGCGACCGAGGTGAAAGACCTGGACCAAGACGCGCGTGGATCCTTGCGCAAGCATGGCATACGGTTTGGCCAGTTCACCATCTTCATGCCGCTCTTGCTGAAACCCGCCCCGACACGCCTGCGTCTTGTGCTGGCCTCGCTTTATGCGGGCGCTGACGAATTTCCGGAAAGCCCGCCACCCGGCCTTGTGACCATCCCAAATGTGGCCGGTGCGCCTGACGAAAACTATCTGATGTCCGGCTATCGCCCCGCAGGCGACCGAGCGATCCGCATTGATATGCTGGAACGTTTGGCCGACATGCTGCGCAGCGAAGACAGCCGGGGCGGTTTTGAGGCCAAGCCCGACATGTTGTCGATCACCGGCATGACGCTGGAGCAATTCGCCAATCTGATGGAAGGCCTTGGATATAAGGCCCTGCGCGGTGAACGCGAAAAAGCGCGGCCCGAAGCTGCGCCCGAGACCGACGCCTCTGAATCCAAAGCCGAAGATACTCCACCGGAAACGGATGCCACGGCCGAAACGCCCGAGCCCGAGGTCTTTTACACCTTCACATGGGGCGGCAACCGTCAGACGGCCAAGCCCCAAGGCAAACCCAAGGGCAAGCAACGCGGCAAGGGCAAACCGCCAAAAGGCAACAACAAACCCCGCAACTTCGAAGCCCGCCCGCCGAAGAAAGAAAAGCAGATCGACCCGGACAACCCGTTCGCTCAGGCACTCATGGGGTTGAAAACTGGCGACAAATAAGACCAATCTCTTTCCTCTTGCTGAAAATACTTCGGGGAGGTCTGGAGGGGCAGGGCCCCTCCGGTGGATCGACGCTGAAAGCGGCGAAACCGCATGACCGACGCGCAGCGCCTTGATCAATGGCTATGGCACGCCCGGTTCTTCAAAACCCGCAGTCTGGCCACCAAGCAAGTCACCGGCGGCCATGTGCGGGTGGATGGCGACCGGGTGCAAAAGGCCAGCTTTGCGCTTCGCCCCGGGCACACGCTGACCTTCCGCCAAGCCCGTCGCATCCGCATCATTCAAGTGGATGCTTTGGCGACACGGCGCGGCCCTGCCCCCGAAGCGCAAGGGCTTTACACCGATCTTACACCGCCAGATCAGAACGCTGCTCCGCCAAACCCCCGGTACGAGGGAAAAGGTCGTCCAACTGGGAAAGATCGCCGCAATGCCCGCCTTTACCGCGATCCCCCGCTTGAATGAGCCGCGCGGGCAGGTTAGGTGCGAAACGTTACGTTTTGAGAGACTGCCATGACCTATATCGTCAACGACAGCTGCATCGCCTGCAAATACACCGACTGTGTCGAGGTGTGCCCCGTGGATTGCTTCTACGAGGG
>CAZWDS010000076.1:0-15488 GCA_964632495.1 uncultured Rhodobacterales bacterium | reverse complement strand
GTCCAGCTGCGCGCGCCACCTGGGGGGATGTCTGCTCGCCCGCGCGCCGGATCTCAAAATCGAAAGAGTGAAGCCTGTATGAAACCTGCTCTTATTTTGGTTAACCGGGGTCGTTTGGTGCCCCGTATGTTGATCCACTCGTTTCGATAAAGGAGTTTTGACATGGGAAATCGTGGGACGCAATGAAAATCTTTGGGAAAACCTGGCACTTACTCTCATCATTTCACTGTCAATCACGAGATATTGTGTCCATATATAGATTTTGTGAGACAATAACGCTATATATAGTAATTAACTTTTTTCCCAAATCTTCCCAATAATTCCCATAGCAACCACCTCATACTGGATATCTCTGGAAAACGAGACTTGTCCCATGCGTCTTTGCATAGAGGCGCAGGGATTCGTCGCGTCTTTGAAAGACGTCAATTCTATCCGCTTTAAAGAAAAGAGGCTTATGAACCCAGAGGGCCGCGCATGATCGTCAGACGGGCATGCCTCTGATCCGTGACTGCGACATCCCAACATTCAAGAGACACGGATAAGTCCCATGCGATCCCAGACGAGGATTCAGGCCTGTGGATAACTCTCTTCCCGGTCACGACGGGTGCGGCTCTTCCCGGACGCAACACATACCAATCGCTTGCGCGTCACGCATCCGAACGCCTTCAGCCTTTCGCGAAACCGATTAGAAATCCCGGTTCTCGTAAGCCGTCAAAGCCCGGGCGCGACCTTCAGGTAAAGACACGATCGGATCCGGGTAAGGATCGTCGGGCGATATCTGCCAGCACAGTGGCACCGCATCAAAGAAAGAAAGCGCGCTTTTTGTTGGATTTGGACTGGTTTCAGCCAACCAAGCCGCCTGATAGGCGCGATCTGCATCAAATTTGTCCAGCTGAGTGTCCGGGTTGAAGATGCGGAAATAAGGTGCCGCATCAGGCCCACACCCGGCTGTCCATTGCCATCCCATGGCGTTCGACGCCGGATCCCAGTCGATCAGGCAGTCTTCAAACCAATCCCGCCCGATCTTCCAATGGGTCATCAGATGTTTGGTCAAATAACTGGCCACGATCATCCGCGCCCGGTTGTGCATCGTGCCCGTCACATAAAGCTCGCGCATCGCCGTATCGACGAAAGGCACGCCCGTACGCCCCTGCTTCCACGCCAATACGTGATCGCTGTCACCATCTGCGCTCCACGGAAAACTGTCCCAACCTTCGCGCCAGTTCCGATCCAGAATGTGCGGCGTGTGCCAGACAAGATGATAGGCAAATTCGCGCCACACCAGTTCTTTCAGAAAATGCTCGGCCCCTTGGCTGCCATCTTCTAAGGCGCGACGCGCGGCGTGCCAGCACGTGGCCGGGCTAATCTCGCCCCAAGCAAGATTTTCCGACAGGCGCGATGTCGCCTCTTCGCCCGGAAAATCCCGTCGCGCCTTGTAAGCACCGATCCGGTCTTCCACGAAGGTCTCCAAACGGTCCAATGCAGCACTTTCACCAACAACCACATGGGCCGAGACAACCCCTGCCCCGCGCCGCATCCCGGCGGCCAAATTCCAATCCGCAAGGTCCTCGGACCGTGGCCAGCTTGACGGCGCAGGAATGACGTCTGGACGCGGCACTGGCGCGGCGACATCCCGGCCTGCAACAGACCGCCAGAACGGCGAATAAACCCTGTAAAACCCACCCTCTTTCGTCTCGACCGACCAAGGCTCGAACATCAAATGACCGGGCAGGCTTTCGGCATCAACGTTTGACGCCTTGAAGGCGGCCTTCACCGCCTTGTCCCGCGCCACCTGAGCCGGATCATAAGCACGGCTCCAACGCAGTGTTTTTGCCCCCGTTTCCGCCACCAATTCCTGCAGAACATCCAGCGCCCGCCCGCGCCGCAAAATCAACCGTGACCCGGCCTTCTTGAGTTCTTCGGCCAAGGCGTCGACCCCAAGACCGAACCGCCACAATGGGGCTGCGCCATAGTCTTCAAAGACCTCATCCAGAATGAAGACCGGGATCACCGGAGCCCCAGACGCCACAGCCGAAGCAAGAGCGGCATTGTCCGCAAGACGTAGGTCTTTTCGGACCCACCAGATCACTGGATTTGCCATTTTTGCCCCTCATGCATTCACACTGCTTGACGAACGATTTAAACGGAAGCAATCACTTATCAATGGCATTGAAAAAGATCGAACATTTCATCGGGATAGACGGCGGCGGCTCGGGATGCCGCGTGGCGATTGCAGATCAGGCAGGCGACGTTCTTGGCACGGGCGAAGCTGGCCCTGCGAACGCATCAACTGACCTTGGCGGCACCGTGCGCAACATACTGGAAGCGCTGGATCTGGCCGCAGACGATGCAGGTTTGGCCGATCCACAACTGCGCGCGGCAAAGGCACATGCGGGGATCGCAGGTGCCATCACGCGCCAGCAGTGCGAGAGTATTTCCAAAGCCTTGCCGATGGACACCAAAGTGACCGAAGACAAGGAAACCGCGCTTCGTGGTGCAATGGGGGAACGTAGCGGGATCCTTTTGGCCATCGGTACCGGCACCCTGATTGGCGCGGTGCACAAGGAAAACACGCGTTTCATCGGCGGCTGGGGCTTTGTGTTGTCGGATCAGGCGTCGGGCGCGTGGCTGGGCCGCAATTTGCTGACTGAGGTCTTGCTGTGCCATGACGGGCTTTCCGCGCCAACTGATCTGTCCCGTCGTGTTTTAGAAGATTTTGACGGCGACCCGAAAGCCATCGTCAGCTTTGCCGCCACCGCCGCGCCCAGCAACTTTGCCCGCCTGGCCCCTGCCATCGTCAAAGCCGCAACGTCAGGCGATCCCCTGGGACTGAACTTAATTCAGGCAGGTTCGATTTATCTGACGAATGCCATCGACGCGATAGGCCTTGCGCGAAACGATGTGCTCTGCCTTGCTGGCGGGCTTGGCCCCAGCTATGGCGATTGGCTGATGCCATCCCATCAAGCGAAACTGGCCCCCCCAGAAGGTACGCCGCTGGACGGCGCCTTGGCGCTGGCCTTGGCCCAAAACCAATCCTAAGCCTGCTAAAGTACGTGATCCAAAGCGGTCATCAAACGCTCGATCTCGGCCTCTGATGTGTAGTGCGTGAAGCTTAGCCGCAAAACGCCCTTTGCCGGATCAATGCCCATGGCTTCGAGCGGTCGACCCGCATAGAAATCGCCACCGCCTGCATTGATGTCATGGGCCGCCAGTTGTGCCGCCAGTTCCTCACCCGGACGATCCGCTTCCAAGGCCACAGTCGGCGCCCGCGTGCTTGCGTCGCTTGGCCCCAAAACACGGACCGAGTTCTTGGCCGACAAAAAACCCATCAAGGGCGTCAGCAGCGACACTTCCCGCGCCCGCATCGCATCATGCACGGCTGCACCGCGATCTCGCGCCTCAACATGAGGACCACCCAAATGCGCGTAAACCGCGTCGATATAATCGGCCATTCCCGCTGAAGCCGCGATTTGCGCATGATCCGGCCCTGCGGGCGTAAACCGCTGATAAAGCTTCCCGCCATTGAAGTGATGCCCCTGATTGGGCAAAGCCTCGCCCAAAGCGCGCCGGATCACCATCAAGCCCTGATGAGGACCAAAGGTCTTATAGGCGGAAAACAGATAGATATCCGCGCCCAACTTGCCCACATCGGGAAAGCCATGGGGCGCGTAGGATACACCATCCACACAAACCACCGCGCCTGCATCATGGGCCAGCTTCGTGATCGCCGCCACATCGTTGATCTCGCCCACCACGTTGGAACAATGGGGAAAACACAACAGTGCCGCGCCGACCAACAAAGGCTCCAAGGCCGCCACATCCAGATGCCCCGTCTGGGGGTCCACCTGCCACTCCCGCACCTGGATGCCCGAAGCCGCCAACCGACGCCACGGGCCCGAGTTCGCCTCGTGATCCTGATTGGTCACCACGATCGCGGCACCTTCGGGCAAAGACTGGCGAAACGCCTCGGCCAATACGTAAGTGTTCTGCGTGGTCGAAGGCCCGAAACTCAATTCGTCCGTCTCGACCCCCAAAATGGCCGCCATGCGCACCCGTGCCTCGTCCATCTCTTCGCCTCCGACGCGCGAGGCGGCAAAGGGCCCGTAGGGCTGCACTTTGCGTTCGCGGTAAAACCGGTTCAGCCGGTCCACCACGAAACCACAGGGATAGGACCCGCCAGCATTCTCAAAAAATGCCTGACCGTCCAGCGAAGGTTCGGAAAACGCAGGGAACTGGCCCCGCACAAAATCGATGTCTAACATGGGCCTGAGAGAACGCCGCCCGCCTCAAAAGGTCAAGCGTGCGCCTGACGCAACATCTCCCAATGCAGGCGCACGGACGGCAGGAAGAACAAAACCACGCCAACATGCAGGAACATCACGACCATCAGGGGAATCCAGATCAGCGCCAAAACCAGACCAAACGACGCCGATATCTTGATCGCCAGTTCGGCCCGCAAAAACCGGTGCAAGAACAACTCGAACAACTTGCCCCCATCCAAGGGATGAACCGGCAACATATTCAGGATGAACAAAAACCCGTTGACCCAAGCGATGGTCGCAAAGACCCAAGCGATTTCGGGATCGCTTATGACATTGCCAATCAAACCGGCCGTGGCCCAAAGAACAAGGTTCACGATAGGCCCCATGGCCACGATCAATTCCTGCTCGTACCGCGCGGACGACCGGGAGGGTTCGCAAAACCCGCCACCGCCATAAAGCATCACGCGACGCACCGGCACACCTTGGATCAAACAGCCCCAAGCATGGCCCAATTCGTGCAAGTAAATCGAACCAATCAGAATTGCGACGAACATCACGTCATAGGCCACAAGGCGCGGCGTGGCTGAAAAATCGACGAGGATCAGCACCAACAGAAAAATCGATCCGCCCACCTGAATAGGAACCCCCCAAGGGCCGCGAAACTCAAAAAGCGGAGTGTTGTCACTGAACATGGCGCACCGTTCTCGCAAAATAACTTGTACTATTGTGCTGTCAGACTGCGGCACGGTCATGCAGCGAAAATGGCTGAACCAAGAATTTTGCGCGAGAATTTTGAGCGTTAAAGGGTCGTACCAAAGTAAAAATACGTGGCAACTGACAAGACAACGGCCGCCACAAAGATACCTTTTGCAACATTCGCCTCAACCGCGTCCACCACCTGCTCGCCCTCCAGCAATCGCTCTACAGCCTTCGGAAAATACTCTTTTCTTAGGTGAAAGTCCGAACAATACAGCGAAAAGAACGACACAATGCAGCACATCAAAAGCCCAAACGAAAAGCTGATGATTCTGTCTGTTCCCGCAATGGTCGCGGCTAGCCCGATCAGAAATCCAATGTTCGCGATCTGGAAGATCAGGAAAGCCACCGGTTCATTTCGCGCCAGACGTTGCGAAATATGGTCAAAAACAGGTTTGAGGAAGGTGTCGCGTCGATGCTCTGATTCGCCGATCAAAGCGATCAAACGCGCACGCGCCTCGTCATTGCGCGTATGATTAAAGCTGAGCGTTTCGCGGAAAATATCCAGAATTGCTTCAATGATCGCCCGTTTCGTCTCGGGGTCTGTGGATGTGTCCAGATCAGCACGCAGCGCCATGGATCGCAGGAAGCTGGACACCGACGATTGCCGCTCGAAGTATCGACTGACGAACACCAGAAACAACGCGCCATAAAAGAAGATGAACAGATCCACGCCAAGACCTGCATTGTCGCCGCTCAGGTCCAGCAAATCCGGCGGCAGGCTTAGGGTCAGGAACGTGAAAATTGGCGCCGACAATGACGTGATCGCCCAAGCCGAAAACTGGTCGGCCCGCAATGCCAGATAGATGTTCGAACAAATCACCAACAAACCACCCAAAGCGAGGAAGTACGTGACCTCCTGAACGCCAACTGTCGCCAGCAAAAACACCGCCAGAACCGGCGTGCAGTAGTAAATCGCCAAGGCCCCCTCGCCCGGTTTGTGGATCAAAGCATAGATGAACGTCGGCGCCCCGATGGCCATGCAGATCGCAATCGGTATCGCTGCTTCTATCGAAACCGCGCCGGTCAAAATGTCGAACTCTGCCAAGCCCCAAACCACCAATGCATAAAGCGGCAAGGAAATCAGCGTCGACAGAATATGGGGGTTCAGCGCCCGGGTCACATCGGTCTTTGGACGGGTCAGCTTTTTGGCGACATGCGCATGAATGGCCGATTTCGCTGCCAAAGCCAGTCCCGCAAACGCACCCAAAGTGCCCGAAATCAGAGTGTCATAGGTTGTAAGGCCGTCAGTGCTTTCGGTTGCAGATGCCAATCCAGCCCCAATAAAACAGGCCAAAATCAGCATGAAATCCAGAAAAGACACCTTTTCTTTCCCAAACACCAAGCCAATCAACACAAGAAAGACCACCCAAAGTTCCAGCGTGATTGTCGCAGCAACCGGCGCAAGAAACAGGATCGCTACGAAAAAGCAGGCCGTTTCCACAACGTTGAAAAAAGCCGCCGCGAGGATGGGTCCTATAACGCCTGGGTCGCGCATGGCTGAGAATGGAGAGCTTCGGTCCATCGCCATAAAGACGAGTGTCCATGCGATACAGGCCAGCGCATGGGCAACCATGGCCAATGCCACCGCATTGGTCTCTTCGGCGACCAAAACAGCCAAAGGATAAAACGACCAAGACAGGATCGACAGGAACGAAGACAGGTAAAACCGCATGGATCTCTCAGGCTAGAACGTCTTTCATCTCTAGCGGAGCCGTCACGGGTTTGAAAGAAGTCGCGTCACCGGCATATCACAGCCATCTAAGGCAAAGATCAGGCCGCGGCCTTCGCCATCTTGGCCGCCAATCGCTCGGAAGGAGGCGTGACATAGTTGTCCATCTTGTCGCGGATGACCCGTATTTCGGCTTCAGTCCCCGTGGCAATGCGCAAAGGCTTCTTGCCATCGATCAGATAGATCAAACAATGGCAGTCCCCCGTTGTCATCGACCGGGTAATGCCGACACCAATGATCTGATCCAAATCTACGGTGGCCAATATCTGCCCCCGCCCACGCGGGTTGCGCGACGCAAACCGAATTTCCTGACGTGCCCGGTCCACTTGAACTTCGGGTCTGAACCCCCGCGCAGACACACTGAGGCACAAGCCGCCAGCAAGGCCCAAAACGCAAGTCAGCACAAATTTCAGCATCAAAGCATCGCCCGAATACACCGAGCCGGGCAAAAGCCATTGGGCAAAAGCCGCCAACAAGAACGCCACGCCAAAAATCGTCAGACCCCATTCAATGATGAAATCCGCGGCACTTTCCTGCATATCCGCAGGGCGCAGGCGAAAGCCCCAAGGCATTTCGATCTGCTCAAGCAAAGGCTCTCTCGCCTCATCAGGATGTGATATTGGTCTAAGCGCGTTCATGTCGCTGCTGTTTTGCCTTCATTGCCCTCGATTTTTACGAAGCAATCAAGGCCAGAATAAGACGCCCTTGAACTAATTACAGACACCTGTATAAGCCTCCGATCCGCCGCAGATCACCTTGATCGGCACATCCTCTCGTGGACGAGAGCGGCGGAACACTCGTCCTTTGAAGTGTGCCTTAGAAAAGAACTGGAGCTTCCCCATGCCTCTTTACGAGCATGTGATGATTGCGCGTCAGGATTTGTCCAACACGCAAGCCGAAGGCCTTATCGAACATTTTGGCACCGTACTGTCGGACAACGACGGCAAGCTCGTCGAGCACGAGTACTGGGGCGTCAAGACGATGGCCTACAAGATCAACAAGAACCGCAAGGGCCACTATGCCTTTCTGAAAACCGACGCTCCGGCACCGGCCATTCAGGAAATGGAGCGCCTGATGCGCCTGCATGACGACGTGATGCGTGTGCTGACCATCAAGGTCGACGAACACGTCGAAGGCCCTTCGATCCAGATGCAAAAACGCGATGAACGCGACCGTGGTCCCCGTGGTGGCGACCGTGATCGCGGCGACCGCCCTCAGCGTGAAAGGAGCTAACTCATGGCCGCTAAACCATTTTTCCGCCGCCGCAAGGTCTGCCCCTTCTCGGGCGATAATGCACCCAAAATCGATTACAAAGACACAAAACTTCTGCAGCGCTATATCAGCGAACGCGGTAAGATCGTGCCTTCCCGTATCACCGCCGTCTCGGCCAAGAAGCAGCGTGAGCTGGCCCGTGCGATCAAGCGCGCCCGGTTCCTCGCCCTTCTGCCCTACGCGGTTAAATAAGGAGAAGACCCATGCAAGTGATCCTTCTCGAACGCGTCGCAAAACTCGGCCAGATGGGAGACGTCGTCTCCGTCAAAGACGGCTATGCGCGCAACTACCTTCTGCCGCAGAAAAAGGCGCTTTGGGCGTCAGACGCCAACATCGCGTCTTTCGAAGCCGACAAAGCGCAGTTGGAAGCCCGCAACCTTGAAACCAAGACAGAAGCCGAAGCACTGGCTGCACGCCTCACTGGCCAGCAGTTCGTTGTGATTCGTCAGGCGTCTGATTCCGGTTCGCTTTACGGTTCAGTAACACCTCGGGATGCCGCAGATGTGGCCACCGAAGCCGGGTTCTCGGTTGATAAGCGTCAGGTGGTTATCCCGATGCCGATCAAAGAGCTGGGCGTTCACGCTGTCGACGTTTCGCTTCACCCCGAAGTGGACGCGACAATCGAACTGAACGTCGCTCGCTCGGAAGAAGAAGCCGAGCTTCAGGCCGCAGGCATCAACATTGCCGATCAGGCAGCTGAAGACGAAGCTCAGGCCGAAGTCGAAATCGCCGAGCTCTTCGACGAAATTGGCGCGGCTGAACTGGACGAGCTGGAATCCATGTCGGACGAACCTGCCGAAGATGCTGCAGAAGAACCATCCGAAGCAGCCGACGATGCAGACGCAGATACCGCTGACGTGACAAGCGACGACGAAGAAACCTAATCCTCGTTTCAGAATTTGAAAAAGGCCGCTCTTTCGGGCGGCCTTTTTCTTTGGCCTTTCGGCCTTGCGCGTTATAGTGGGCCATCCGAACCGAAGGACGTTCCATGAAACATCTGTTGCCAATCCCCGCACTTGCCCTTCTCACCGCATGCGCTCCAACATCGCAATACGCCTCTCCTGAAACCTTCGGCCTGATCGGTGTGCGTCCTTACCCCGGAGCCAACGATGTCTGCCAGGTGATCGGCGAAAACGATGTGACCAATCCCTACCTCGATGACAGTGCGATCCTCGTCGGCTGCCCACTGAGCGAAGCCGGTGCCATAAAAGACCGCAACTCAGAGGGGGGCACAATCGTGGAACTGGTTGGCGAATGGGTGCTGATCAGCATTCCAGACGAAGTCTGACGCCCCCAACACCAGATCCCCTTGGTCGATGTTGTGCACGCCACCACGCATCTACAGGACCCGCTTAACTTTTGGCAGGAACCAACCTAAGTTTCTGCCATGTGCGGACGCTTTGCCCTGACCCTGCCCGACGACGCCATGGCGGCGCTGTTTGACGCAACCCTTGCAAATGACCTCGCGCCCTTACCAAACTACAATATTTGTCCAACAAATCAGGTTCATACCGTTACGTCCGAAGAAGGGCACAGACGCCTCAGACCAATGCGGTGGGGCTTTTTGCCCCATTGGTACAAAACCCCAAGCGATGGCCCCTTGCTGATCAACGCACGTGCCGAAACCATCGCTGAAAAGCCTGCCTTTTCCAAAGCGTGCCGCGAACGCCGCTGCCTGATCCCGGCCACCGGGTTTTACGAATGGACCAAGGACGAAAACGATAATCGTCTGCCTTGGTATATCCGCGCGAGAACATCAGACTTTCTCGCCTTCGCCGGGATCTGGCAAACCTGGGACAAAGTCGATGAGCCACTGACCACCTGCGCCATTTGCACCACCCAAGCCAATGAAAGCATGTCAAAAATCCACCACCGCATGCCCGTCATCCTGACCGAAAAGGATTGGCCACTTTGGCTTGGGGAAAACGGCAAAGGGGCCGCAACGCTGATGACCGCTGCCTCGGAAAATATGCTGGAATTTCATCGCGTTGACCCGAAAGTCAATTCAAACAGAGCCCACGGCGAAGATCTTATCAAGCCGATCTTATCTTCATCTCTTTGAAAATACGCAATCGCTCGCAAAGCGAGCAAACAAAACTGTGCGCGCCCACTGGGCGCGCTCCGCCTAACAATTTGAAAAATCAGACTTTCCGAAGCCGAATAACCACATCAACCTTGGCAATCTCGGTGCCTTCTGGGGCACCCGGAAGGCGTTCGATGCTCAACTCTTCGGCTGGTGCATCCGTCAACCGCGCCTCGTCTTCCCAATAAAAATGCGGGTGATCATCGGTGCGCGTATCGAAGTAGCTTTTCGAGCCGTCCACAGTGATTTCTTGCACCAGGCCCGCATCACAAAACGCCCGCAACGTGTTGTAAACAGTGGCTAAAGACACAGCCTCGCCTGCAGCGGCTGCAGCTGAATGCAGACTTTCCGCAGTGACGTGCCGATGTTGACCGTCGCCCACAAGAAGCTCGGCCAACGCCATACGTTGACGCGTCGGGCGCAAGCCCGCCGTCCCCAACCAATCTGCCGTACCCATTTCGCTCATCAAAAAATCCGGACCTTTGTCCTACGCCTTCTAATATATGTGGTGAAAGCCCCCTCATTCAATCGAAAAACCCATGTTCTTCAAGATATGACCGAACTGTCGCCCCTTGCGTCACAATCCTTGGCCCTGCTAAGGGGCAGGCATTAATACATCAACAATCCCGGGACCAAGACCCTATGGCCAATTTTCCGACATCCTTCGACAAAGAAGGTCTTCTGGCCTGCGCCCGTGGCGAACTTTTTGGACCTGGAAATGCGCAATTGCCGGCTCCACCAATGTTGATGATGGACCGGATCACCGAAGTTTCCGAAGATGCCGGGGAACACGGAAAAGGCCATGTGCGCGCCGAGTTCGATATCACACCCGATCTTTGGTTTTTCGACTGCCATTTTCCCGGCAACCCGATCATGCCCGGCTGTCTTGGTCTGGATGGACTGTGGCAACTGACCGGCTTCAACCTTGGCTGGCGCGGTTGGCAGGGGCGTGGCTATGCCCTTGGCGTGGGTGAGGTCAAACTGACAGGAATGGTCCGTCCGGATCGCAAAAAGCTTAACTATTTCGTGGACTTCA
Organism: uncultured Rhodobacterales bacterium; assembly: GCA_964632495.1. Taxonomy (GTDB): domain Bacteria; phylum Pseudomonadota; class Alphaproteobacteria; order Rhodobacterales; family Rhodobacteraceae; genus CALKXV01. Next base: position 4,347 of record CAZWDS010000076.1, on the reverse strand, counting down.
CCAAGGCGATCCAAACCCGCCGCTTGACAATGGGTGTCGCCGATGGCCGGGTCGAGGCCGACGGCGAAGTGATTTATCTGGTAAAGGATATGAAGGTCGCGCTGTCAGAAAACTAAGCAGCGCCGCCCTAAGACCCAAAGCTTAGAAGCTAAGGACCCGCGCGTCTTGTGACACTAGAAGAGCCGCCATTTGAGCGGGACTGGCCACACCAATTCCATCCAGCATGTCAGCTTCGGTTTTTCCGTTGCCGGGCAGGTATAGCGCGCAGACTTCAACGGTCGCATTCTCGTATTGGCTTAGAATGGTCATAAAAGCCTGGGTGCTGATGTTCAAAGGTGGTCGCGTCTGCGTCACGGCATCTGGCGCATCCTTTAAAGCCAGATCACCCGCTGGCCCACACAGCAAAACGTGCACATTCAAGCCGCGTTCGGCGGCCTGAACGGACAAAACCATCGATAGCATTTGTACCTGCGGATTTGGATGCGTCACCACAGCGACAACATTGCTGACGTCATCAGACTGGGCAGATGCGCCGTGCACGGCCCCAAAGAAGGCCATCGCTACAATTAGAATGCTCGAAAGAAGTCTTCTTTTCATTTGTTTAGCCTTTCGTAGCCATGCGGAACTCTAAGTTTTCAAAGTTGGGAAAGGCGTGAATAAAACGCCGTTCCAAACGTTATTTCTAGGGTTCGATAGCTATGAATTCAGTCGTCAATGTTACTGAATTGTGGCCATTGTTGACGAATCGTGTCTATTCGCTGCGCTGGATAATGGCGTGTTTCTTTATCAACGGCCTTGAATACCGGGGCTTCGAGCCAAACCTAACCGCTTGCCCCGTCAACGCCCCTGTCATAGACAAACTCAGCACTTCGAAGGGACTACATCATGCGTCGCGTCGTTATCACCGGTATTGGAATCGTCTGCCCTATTGGCAACAACGCAGCCGAGGTCGAAGCCAGTCTACGCGCCGGCAAATCGGGCATCTCGTTTCAACAGGATTACGCAGATCACGGGTTCCGCTCGCAGGTCGCCGGTATCCCCGACATTGATCTGGCCGAAAACATCGACAAACGCCAATTGCGTTTCATGGGACCGACAGCCGCCTATGCTTATCTTGCGATGGAACAGGCTATTGCAGACGCCGGGCTTGAGGAACACGACGTGTCAAACGAACGCACCGGGCTGGTTGCCGGATCAGGCGGGCCGTCGACCTCGAACTTCTTTCAGGCCCATAACATTGTGATCGAAAAAGGTGCGCCCAAGCGGATGGGCCCTTTCATGGTCACGCGCTGCATGTCGTCCACCGTGTCCGCCTGTCTTGCGACGCCCTTCAAGATCAAGGGGATAAACTATTCGATAACAAGCGCCTGCTCGACCACGTTGCACTGCATGGGCAATGGCACCGAGCAAATCCAAATGGGCAAACAGGACATCGTCTTTGCCGGAGGTGGCGAAGAGGTGGACTGGACCTTGTCCTGCTTGTTCGATGCTATGGGTGCGATGTCGTCCAAGTATAACGACGCCCCAACAACCGCCGCCCGCGCCTTCGATGAAACCCGCGACGGGTTCGTGATTGGCGGCGGTGGCGGCATGGTGGTTCTGGAAGAGTTGGAGCACGCAAAGGCGCGCGGTGCGAAAATCTATGCAGAAGTCACCGGCTATGGCGCCACATCCGACGGTCACGACATGGTGGCCCCTTCTGGTGAAGGCGGCGAACGCTCGATGAAACTAGCGGTATCCACCATTGGCGACCGCAAGGTAGATTACATCAACGCCCACGGCACCTCGACACCCGCAGGCGATGTGACCGAGGTTGAGGCCGTGCGCCGTGCCCTTGGCGAAGACCACGCCCCGATCTCATCTACCAAATCCATGACCGGCCACTCGCTTGGGGCCGCTGGCGTGCACGAAGCGATCTATTCGCTGATCATGATGCAGGGCGGCTTTATGGCCCCGTCGATCAACGTCACCACACTTGATCCCGCGATCCGGGCGGAAGAGATCGTGACCGAAACCACGGATGCCGATCTCGACACCGTTCTGTCCAACAGTTTTGGCTTCGGCGGCACCAACGCCACCGTCGCAATGAGCAAGTATCACGGGTAAAATCATGGGTGTGATGACGGGAAAACGTGGCCTGATCATGGGTGTCGCCAACGAGCGGTCCATCGCTTGGGGCATCGCCAAGGAATTGGCGGACGCGGGCGCGGAGCTGGCGTTTTCTTATCAGGGCGAGGCTTTTGGCAAACGGGTTGAACCCTTGGCCGCCAGCGTCGGGTCAGATGTTCTGGTCGATGTTGACGTGACAGACGGCGCCTCGGTTGAGGCCTTGTTCGAAACATTGAAAACCAAGTGGGGCAAGCTGGATTTCGTCGTCCACGCCATCGCCTTTTCCGACAAAACGGAACTGACCGGGCGCTTCGTCAACACCAGCCGCGACAACTTCCTGAATTCGCTGAATATATCCTGCTATTCTTTCATCGAGGTTGCCGGGCGCGCCGAGCCTTTGATGACCGACGGCGGCACTCTGATCACCCTGACCTACATGGGATCGAACCGGGTTCAGCCGAATTACAATGTGATGGGCGTGGCCAAGGCAGCGCTTGAATCCTCAGTTCGCTATCTGGCCAATGATCTGGGTCCTCAAGGCATCCGGGTCAACGCAATTTCACCCGGTCCGATGAAGACCTTGGCAGGAGCGGCCATCGGCGGCGCGCGCAAGACGTATAAGACCACCGAGATGAACGCGCCTTTGCGATCCAACGCGACACTTGAGGCGGTTGGCGGCACGGCCGTCTACCTGTGCTCAGACCACGGCGCTTGCACGACTGGCGAGATCATTCGCGTCGATGGCGGCTATCACGTGCTGGGCATGATGCAGCCGGACAACCTTTGATCCGCATCAAGGAAAGTTAAGTGCACTTCGGTTAAGACGACCCTTGAGCATCATTCCAAGGGAGGTTCGCATGCCGAAGGATCAAATGCCGGCACCGGCCCGAAACGACGACATTTTTGACAATGGCCGCTACCCTTACTCCAAAAAGATGAACGCCAAAGCTTATGAAGCCGAGAAAGCGCAGCTTCAGGCAGAGCTTTTGAAAGTGCAGCTTTGGGCGCAGGAAACCGGCCAGAAATTCGTACTGTTGTTCGAGGGCCGTGATGCGGCTGGCAAAGGCGGCACGATCAAACGCTTTATGGAGCATTTGAACCCCCGTGCAGCCCGTGTTGTCGCCTTGAACAAACCCACGGATGAAGAGCGCGGACAATGGTTCTTCCAGCGCTATGTCAGCCAGTTGCCCACCAAAGGCGAAATGGTTTTCTATGACCGGTCCTGGTACAATCGGGCAGGCGTGGAACGCGTGATGGGCTTCTGCGAACCCTATGAATATCTGGAATTCATGCGCCAAACCCCTGATCTGGAGCGGATGCTGACACGTTCGGGCATAAGGCTTTATAAATACTGGTTTTCGGTCACGCGCGACGAACAACGCCGCCGGTTTGAGTCGCGGGCAGGCGATCCGTTGAAGCGATGGAAGCTATCGCCAATTGACAAAGCAAGCCTTGATAAGTGGGAAGATTACACCGAGGCGAAAGAGGCCATGTTGTTTTATACCGACACGGCCGATGCCCCTTGGACGATCATCAAGTCTGACGACAAGAAACGCGCGCGTTTGAACTGCATGCGGCACTTTTTGTCGACGATCGACTATCCCGGTAAAGATCTGGACATCGCTTGCCCGCCTGATCCCAAAATCGTGGGACACGCAGATCATGTGTTGCATCAGACAGATCACATTCTGGCAGCGGCCCAACACCCTGACACTCGCATTCCACGCGACTGATAAGCCGCCGCGCATCGCCCCTGTGATGCGCGGAAGGCGCGCCCTTTGTGTCACAAGGGGTGACGCGGGTTTCTTGTTGGTCTAAACGAGCCTCTCAATCCAGAAGAGGCCAGATCATGGACCGCATACTGATCACCAGCGCGATCCCCTACATCAACGGGATCAAACACCTTGGCAACTTGGTGGGCAGCCAATTGCCCGCCGATCTTTATGCGCGCTACATGCGGGCGCGCGGTCATGAGGTTCTGTTTCTGTGTGCCACTGACGAACATGGCACGCCCGCAGAACTGGCTGCCGCCAAAGCAGGCAAACCGGTGGAAGAGTTTTGTGCCGAGATGTGGACCGTTCAAAAGGACATTGCAGACCGGTTCGGGCTTTCGTTTGACAAATTCGGTCGCTCAAGCAGCCCTCAAAACCATGCGCTGACCCAGCATTTTGCGGGGCGTCTGGACGAAGCTGGTTTGATCGAAGAAGTGAGCGAAAAGCAGGTCTATTCCAACGCCGA
>CAZWDS010000075.1:0-15502 GCA_964632495.1 uncultured Rhodobacterales bacterium | reverse complement strand
CGCAGCGTCACGATGAACGTGACAAGCGAAGACGCCGTCGCAGCTGCCTTTGCAGGGGCCTCCGTTGAATTCGGCGGGATCGACATTCTGGTCTCCAACGCCGGCATCGCGTCTTCTGCACCCATCGAGGAAACCTCTCTCGCGCTTTGGAACAAGAACATGGACATCCTGTCCACCGGTTATTTTCTTGTCAGCCGCGAGGCGTTCAAGATCATGCGCGTGCAGGACATAGGCGGCGCCGTCGTCTTTGTTGCTTCCAAGAATGGTCTCGCCGCCTCACCGAACGCTGCCGCCTATTGCACGGCCAAGGCCTCAGAAATCCACCTTGCGCGATGCCTTGCCCTGGAAGGTGCCGAGGCCGGTATTCGCGTCAACGTGGTCAATCCGGACGCGGTTCTGCGCGGTTCGAAAATCTGGGAAGGCGACTGGCTGGAACAGCGCGCCGATACCTACGGCACCGACAAGGACGGGCTGGAGGAGATGTACCGCAAGCGGTCCATGCTCAAACGCTCGGTCTTGCCAGAGGACATTGCCGAGGCCTGCTATTTCTTTGCCGCCGACACCTCCGCCAAATCCACCGGCAACATCATCAACGTGGATGCAGGTAACGTCCAAGCCTTCACGCGATAGGAATAGAAGAATGAGCTATGAAAGCGCAAAAGCCGCCTTCGCCGACTGGGGTGTCGATACCGAAACGGCACTGGATCGCCTGAAGACGATCCCGATCTCGATGCACTGCTGGCAAGGTGATGACGTCGTCGGCTTCGAAAAGAAATCCGGATCGTCAGGTGGCGGCATTCAGGCAACCGGGAACCATCCCGGTCGCGCCCGCACCCCAGATGAACTGCGCGCGGACCTTGAATTTGCTTATTCGATGATCCCAGGCAATCACCGCCTGAACTTGCACGCAATGTATCTGGACACGGACGCTAATCCGGACCGGGATGAAATCGAGTTCGAGCATTTCTCACCGTGGGTTGACTGGGCCAAAAAGCAAGGCATCGGGCTGGATTTCAACCCGACATTCTTTGCCCATGCCAAGGCCGACGACAATCTGACGCTCAGCCACCCCGATCAGGGCATTCGCGACTTCTGGATCGAACATGGGCAACGGTCTCGCGACATCGCGGCTAAGATGGGGGCCGCGCTTGGCTCACCCTGTGTGAACAATATCTGGGTGCCGGACGGCTACAAGGACACACCGATTGACCGTATGTCGGCGCGCGCGAGGCTGGAGGCTTCGCTTGATGCAATGTTGGCGCCCGCGCAAGACAAGACGCAGATGCTGGATGCCGTCGAAAGCAAGCTGTTCGGGATCGGAGTTGAGGCCTGCACCGTGGGCAGTCACGAATTCTACATGGGCTATGCGATCCGCAAGGGCACACTCCTGTGCCTCGATATGGGCCATTTCCACCCCACCGAGAACATCGCCGACAAGCTCAGCGCTGTGGCACTATCGCTCGATGAAATCTTGCTGCATGTCTCGCGCCCGATGAGATGGGACAGCGATCACGTGATCCTGCTCAGCGACGACATCCTGCAAATGGCACAAGAACTGGTCAGCGCAGATCTTCTTGGCCGCACTCATATCGGGCTGGACTTTTTTGATGCGACAATCAGCAGAACGGCCGCGTGGGTCATCGGCACACGCAATATGCAAAAGGCCTTGCTCCGCGCGTTGTTGTTGCCGCTGGATACATTAAAATCCGCTGAGAGCGAGCTTGATTTCACAACGCGACTGACGGTCACTGAAGAATTCAAGGACATGCCATTCGGCACGGTTTGGGATGAGTTCGCGTCCCGCGAAGAGGTTCCGAATGGCCGCAAGCTCATAAACGAACTCGACAGATATCAAGGCAGTGTGTCTGGCAGAGAATAACGGTTCTGAAGCCACCGGGCTCTTAGCTGGTGGCTTGCGTCATCCGGCAATGTGGCTTCGGAATTACCTATACACTGACAACCAATTTACAGAGGTGTCAGTGTCTCCCGTTGGTTTGTATTCGGCGCCCAATGGAGCGTTCCATCCCAGTTTAGCGATTTCTGAAAAGACTTCACGATAGTCGATATCGCCGTGATCCGGTGTACCCCGGTCAGGGACAGAGGCGAACTGGATGTGGCCAACAAGAGGGAGGCACTTTTTCAGTCGACCAAGAACGTCGCCTTCGGTCCGACCCACGTGATAGCAGTCAAACATGAGCTTCAGATTGGCTTTGCCGACAATCCTAATGATGTCTTCAGCCTGTCGTGTTTTCCGCAAAAAGTACCCCGGCGCGTCGTTTTCGTTTAGGGGCTCGATCAAGATAGTCTTCTGTTTCAAAACCGCCGTATCGCAAGCATAAGCAAGGTTCTCGACAAACGTCGCCTGTGCCTCCTGCCCTTCAGCAAATCCCGCCATGACGTGAATGCATTGTGCATGGATGGCGTCTGCGTATGCGATGGCCTCGTCTATTGCAGCGCGGGCATCGATCTCCCGGCCGGGAAGCGCAGCCAGTCCATTTTCGCCACCCTCTACATCGCCCCGCCGCGTGTTCAGACCAAGCATTTCAAGCCCGGTCTCTTCTAAAGCGGTTTTCACCTCTGAAGTTGGCGTGTCATAGGGCCAATGGCATTCAACCGCGTCAAAGCCTACGGCCTTGGCAGCACGGATGGCTTCGGGCAGTGAACGGTCGGTCCATAGAAAGCCCAGATTGGCAGAAAACCGGATCATACGTCCCACTCCACATCAAATTTCTCGACGACGTTTTGCACATCTTGAGAGCTTAGCATCCTCGCGTCGATCCCACGCATAAGCATCGCCAGTCGGGCGTTCGCTTCCAATTCCTCGATGGCGTTACAAGCGGCTTCGGCGTCTTTTCCGGCGACAACAGGCCCATGATTGGCAAGCATCACGGCACTGCGTTTACCGGCGAGTCCGCGCACAGCCTCTCCCATTGCAGGATCTCCGGGCAGAAAAAACGGCAACAACCGGACCCGGCCCAGTTGCATGATCGCGTAAGGTGTCAAAGGGGGAAGGAAATCGTCTTCGTCGACACCCGGCATCATCGACCAGGCCACCGAATGACAGGAATGCAAATGAACAACCGCGCCCGCCGCGCTTCGAGTGTCGTAAAAGGCAGTGTGCAGCGGCATTTCCTTGGTTGGCTTGTCGCCCGACACGTGGTTCCCTGCCCCATCGAACCTACTCAAGCGTTCGGGATCAAGTCGCCCGAAGCTTGTCCCAGTTGGAGAAACCAGCAGGCCGCCGTCGTCTGTCCGCGCTGATATATTGCCGGTGCTACCATGGGTAAGGCCTCGGTCAAAAAGCGATCTTGCCAAGTGGCAGATCTGCTCGCGTAGCGCACTTTCGGTCATGCGTTGCCCGCCAACAGCTTGTCCGCTTTCACAAAGAAATCCTCAGTGCCAAAGTTCCCAGACTTCAACGCGACGACCAAATCGGGGCTAGCGCGCAATGCAGGAACGCCGGGATCAATTTCTGGGCCGATTTCAAGTGTGCCAAGGCCCAGACCCTCGATGACTGCTCCAGAGGTTTCACCCCCCGCTGTGATAACGCGGCGCACGCCTTGTTCCACCGCCAACTTTGCCACCTTGGCAAAGAAGGATTCCAAAGTCTCTGAAGCAACCTCGCGTCCGAATTCTTTCTGGATACGCGAAACGACATCTGGATCTGCTGAGCTATAGGCCAACGGCAGTCCGTCATTCGACAGCAACCAATCTGCAATGTCCTGAGGCGTTAGGCGCCCCTCGATGACATCAACGGCGTCGATCTCGCGGGCTGGCTGGCGTGCGGTGTGATAGGCGACTTGGGCCCGCGTGGCGGTCGAGCACGACCCAGACAAAACAATGGATTTACCAGACTGTCCGGTCCATGCCACTTCTGCCGCTTTGCACCCGAAATTCGAAGGTAGACCAAGCGCGATGCCAGACCCGCCGGTGACCAGCGGCAGCTTTCTTGCAGCTTGGCCAATCTCAATCAGGTCCGCGTCTCGAATTGCGTCCACAACGACAAGCCGATGACCGGCCACGTGCTGCGCTTCAAGTCCTTGTGCAATGTGTGCCGAACCTGCGAACACCTTTTCGGCTGGTACATGACCCACAGAAAAACTTGTTTGAGGGGCCAGCCAGCGGCGAATGTCTGGATCTGTCATCGGCGTCAGGGGGTGGTTCTGCATGCCCGACTCGTTCAGAAGCCGATCCTTGACGAAGAGATGCCCTTGAAAGACTGAGCGCCCTGCCCCAGGGAAAGCCGGGCAAACAATGACTTTGTGCGCATCCAGCGCTTCCGCCAGCGCTTCGGCAACAGGCCCGATATTGCCCTGATGCGTAGAGTCGAAAGTCGAACAATATTTATAAAAGAACTGCTTGCATCCTTGCGCCTGTAGCCAACGCAGTGCCGCCAGCGATTGGTTCACGGCCTCGTCAGGTTCAATGGATCGCGACTTCAAGGCGATAACGCCTGATTGTACATCTTTGTTCGCTGGCGCATCCGGGATGCTGGTGTATTGCACCGTTCGCATGCCGCCTTTTGCCAATGTATTTGCAAGGTCGCTTGACCCTGTAAAGTCGTCACCGATACATCCCAGTAGCATCGTTGTCTCTTCTTCCTTTATCTGCGTCTCCGACTTCGCTTTTCGAGGTCGTCGCGTCTTTGGGTGAACTGCTCTTCCCCAGCCATTGCGCGCTCGTTCATGATGCCATTCGGTTCGAGGATTGTCAGCTCTTTTGAGACCACTGAAAGCACTCTTATGGGCTCAACTCATGCAATAGGTCATCCGGCACATCGATATCATGCGCCTTCGCAAGTGCTGTGATCTCGTCAAGCAGTGAACGGGGAACCGGAATGCCGTTTTTTCGACGCTCAAGCATGGTTTCATGTTCCAACTCCCCTGGCAAAAGCATCCGGGCATCCGTTTCCCACATCGGCGAGCTCTTTAGCGTCGCATAAAACGCCTGCATCCGAGATTCGAAAGCTTCACGTCCAAGCATGGCCTCAGGGTCAATGACTATGAATGTGTGACTTGTGCCACTGGGGCCTTCGGGGTCGGAATACATGCTTGCCAGATCAAACTGGAATGCTCCCCCACTGATCACACCACACAGAATATCAATCATAAGCGACAAGCCAAATCCCTTGTGCCCACCAAGCGGCTGCAGGAAACCCTTGAAGCCGACAAATGGGTCGTCAGTCGGACGTCCTTCACGGTCTGTCGCCCATCCCAGCGGAATTTTTTCGCCCTTTTCCTGCGCGAGCAACAACTTGCCTCCCGCGACGGCGGACATCGAGATATCAAGGATCATCGGAAAATCGAGACCAGTCGGTGCTCCAAATGCCAAAGGGTTGTTGCCTGTGACCGGCTTGGCACCCCCCGGCACAACGAGGTTTGGAATGACGTTTGTCATTGCAAGTGCAACCATGCCCGCCTCGGTCGCCTGCTTGATATAAAGCCCCGCGGCACCGAAATGGTTCGAGTTCCGCACCGCGACGGCGCCAATCCCATGCATCCGTGCCAACGAGATGGCCCTGTCAGTAGAGTGATGGCCAACAACGTAACCCAAGCCAGAATCGCCATCCCAAACTTCAAACCCACCCCGGCCACCGATCGGCTTAAGCTCGGGTTGCCGCGAAACTGCTCCATTGACCAGCCGTTTCGAATACACCGGAAGACGCAACAAGCCGTGGCTGTCGATGCCCCAAAGGTTGGTCTGAACCAGATCGTTTGCGCATGTCGCAGCATGGGCTGGCGTCAAACCAAGATTGGCCAAGAATGCGGCGACAAAGGTCTCGGTCCTAGCGGCATCAAGACGGATCTCATCAGACATCACCCAGTCCCCTCAGATTTGCCAAAGATTTTTATAGGGGCGGCGCTGACCATGATTGACGCAAAAACACATGGCTCATTGGATCGGTTGTGCCAGGTATGGGCCGTACCGCGTTGAATGATGACATCCCCTGCCCGCAACAATGCTTCATCCATTTCCGTCACAGCGACGACCTCTCCGGAAAGGATGATGTTGTAATCGACGGTCTCGTTGCGATGCATAGTCGGATCGTCTGCATCTTCAATCCTGATGTTGAAGGCGTTGAGATTGTCAAAATCACTGGAGACGGCGTCCGACTGCTTTTTTTCGTCGGGCATCAATTCAACCATTCGAAAACGCGTTCCGCCGTAAGGTGGGTGATGCCGGACTGGCCGCGCGCCCGCATCCTCGTTGCCCTCATTCGACGCCAGGGGACCATCCGTTTCCCAGAGTTCAAAAAAGGTCAGAGCTCGCCCCGGCTGCTCGACGACAGTTTCGGGGGGAGAATTATGCAGGATATAGGAATGTCCTTCGGCAGAGGTGGCCGTGACAACCCTATTGAACTTCAACGGCATAACTCCTCTCCCTATCCGGATTGTATTGTCCATAAGATTGTTGACAATGTAATCATCAATTGTAAAGCTAAATTGTCCGCCGACCTTCGGACGCTCAAGCGAGGATCAACAAATGCCAACTTACTACATTACCGAGGACGTGACCCGAGAAGGCATGATGACCATTGAAGAAGCGCCCGAGCGTGCAAAAGGGGTCGTGGCTTTTGCGGCGTCGATGGGAGTCACAGTCGAAGAGTTCATGTTCTGCACTGCGCATTTCGATTTTGTGATGAAGGTCACGGCCCCGGACGACGAATCTGCTGCCGCTTTCTGCATGGCGGTGAGGCGGACAGGAAACGTAACGGCAAAGCTCACCCGTGCATTCACTCCAGAGGAATGGGGCGGAATAGTCGCTCGTTTGCCCTAGAACCCCTTGAGTTCACGCGCCGATCGCCCGACGCTGCGGCCAGGGAGGCTCAACCTCAATCTCGATGTTCTCGACGTCGCCATGACGTAGATTGTATTGCTGACGGTACTGCTCGATCCGGGCCATGTCGAAATGCGACCGGATCGCATCAGCAAGTGCATTATGATCCGATCCGCACATCGCTGCGATGATCGCCTCGTGCTGAGCGATGACTTCATCCATTACGCGAGCTTCACCGAATTTCATCGCGGTAATTAGATGGGTTCGCGTGGCATAGTCTTGAATCGCCGCACGAAGCGTCTTGTTGCCGCAGACAGAATACTGAACATGGTGGAACTCGTTGTTGACATGCACAACCTCGCGATACTGCGCGCTGTGGGTTGCTGCGCTGTGCCGCACTTGGATGTCACGCATTTTGTCAGTGATCGCCTGAGGCGCAGGCAATTCCATAATGCTGGCCGCTTGTATCTCAAGCAATTCGCGCAGCTCAAATAACTCGCGTACTTCATCGGGATGGGGTTCTCGCACAAAAACGCCCCTGTTAGGCACGCGTTCGACAAATCCGAATTCCTCAAGCTGAACAAATGCTTCACGTAATATGTGCCGCTTGGTTTTGTAGCGCTCGACAAGTTGTTCTTCGCCAAGTTTGGTGCCAAACGAAAAGGTGCCAACGACGACGTCCTCGTATAGCCGCGAAAGAACCGACTGACTTTTGGCCGACATGACTGTCTCCAGATTATAGAGTCAAAATGTCAGCCTCATAGACAGATAATCGGCTAACCCTCGCATCAAGGTATAGTCAGCTGCACGGTTGTTGACAAGATTGTCAGATGGTGCGAACGACTAGCCTCCTTCGGCACGTAGGGCGGAAATCCTTATAAGCTCAAATTTTCAACTAGCTGTCCTACTCGATGTGTCCAATCGATCCAAGTTAGGAAATCGAGCGGTGTACAGGTCAGGTCCTGCGGGCTTCGAATTCAGCCCACGCCTCTTCGAGTTTCTCAATTGTGAATCCTGTTTCTCGTGCTGGACCAAGAATAATCTCTTCGTTAGCGATAACTGTTTCGATCGCGGCATTCAGCTCGGGGATCACTTCATCAGGTATAACCAAAGCGCCATGGCGATCGGCATGAACGAGATCATCCTCATTGACATCCATACCCATTATCCGAACACGCGATCCTAACTCGCGAACATGCACAAAGCCGTGGCTGGGCCCGATTGAACCGGCAATGACGGGGAAGTCGTCTGGGATGACATCAAGATCGCGCATAGTGCCATTGGTTACCGCACCGACAACGCCCAGTCCTCTATGTACGTAAGTATTCACCTCACCCCACCAGCCTGCGATGCAGTTGGGGAAATCAACGTCTTCAATCACGGCGACCGTTGGCCCGGGACCTCGCGCCATCGAACGATAATAGTCCAACCGGCGTGCACGGATCGCCTCGACGGGTTCGGTCGATGGCGCAAGTCCGGCAATGCGCGCTGTGCGAGCCCGGCCCACTGTAGCGGGCACGCCCGGACGACTGTGAAGCATGGTGCCTCTGGTGAAGCGATTAAACCCACGTTTGCCTTCAACGACTTCGATCGCATTGCAGACTGTAGGCGTATCAACTTTCCTTAGCAAATCTAGCAGGTCTTGGGATAAATCAGCGCTATTCATTTAAGGCATCCATCTAAAGATTCTTCTAATCCGTCAGCAATTGCGGCCGCCACGCGAGCAGGTTCTTCCAGAAGGCCAAAATGACCCAGACCAGGAAGAATACGAGCTGTACCGCGCTGCGCCTTTCCGGCGATTTTTTCAACTGGACCGGGTGGGGTCATCGGATCTTCGGCACCGGTTACAAAGACCAGTGGCATGTCAGTGCTCACCAACGAGTTCGTCGCATCAGGGCGGGCTATGGCAAGCTCTGTCTGCGGCCCTATCATTTGTGCCGTTTTTTGGGCCATGTTGACAACTGTCTTACGCGGTTCGGTGCCCATACTGGTTGACATGAACTTCCAGTTGTCATTGACCCAACCGGCAGCGTCTCCGGCCAGAATTCGATCGCGAACCGCACGTCGCATTGCCGCGTTTTCAGGTGCGTCACTTAGCGGGTTCAACGACAGAAGAACGACAGCCTTTGCTTTTCCGAGCGCATCGAGATTCTGTGCCAGAACCAATGACCCAAGCGAAAAACCGCAAACGATATCCCCAGGCGCAACAAGATCATCCAACCGCGCACCAAGTTCTGGCAGCGATGCGCTATCCACGGGAAAAGGAACTCGGCGTCCTTTTTCCACGCCAAGATGGTCCAGCACAGGCTCAAATACTTCCGTTGTACAAAGCGTTCCCGGCAGCAAAATCCAACGCGAATGCGCATTTGCGCCTTGCGTGACCGGTTCACTCTGCGGCAAGGCCGTAGCTCGGAATAAGGGCCGCTTTCGCCACATAGCCTTGGGCATCAAGCGCATGTCCAGACTTTCGTGCCGCGGCGATCACATCATTCTGGAAGATCGGCCGTTTCTGATGATCCCCCGAAACGATCACAAGAGCTTCGGCCGGCGCCGTGCCTGTCCCTTCTATTGATCGGACGACATCAGCCGGGATAGAAAAAGTGTCCCAGGGGTTCAGATCAATCGTGACGTCTGCATCATCATTCAATGTCACCCGCAGCCCGCCTGACTTGGGGATCAACACCATTTTCTCAGCTAAGCTGAATGGCGACAGTTTCTGCCCGGGTTGCAGCCGAAGCCACTCCATCGAGAACCCATGTGGATTGCGGATTTGGGCGGTGTGATCACGGTTCTGAGTGATCCCGTGGCCAATGACCGGAGCGATCTCGGCACCACAGCCTTCGAGCCCCATGTCGATGAACGCGCGACGGTAGTCACGATCATCCGTCGTCACGACGCGCTGGCGCATGTCCTCGAGACTATACTCGCGCAAGGCAGCCACATCTGCATCTGCCATCGGTGCGATGCATTGGTCGTCGGTAGGAACAGGGTCACCATTCGATGTGTCGATCAGCATGTTGTTCCGGGATATGTACAACCCGTAATCAGCCGCTTCGCGAATGATGTCCGGATGGAAGATCACACCGCCCGTATTGTCGCCCCCAAGCGTTGTGAACACCCAGCCTTCGCCTTCGCCCGTGTTGGTAAAACCCCGAAATATCCACGTTGGGATCGACAGAATGTCACCCGGACGACCGACGAATTCGTTTTCGCCGTTCGACCCCCAGCGGAACGTATATTCGCCTTCGTAGACCATAAAGACTTCAGCAGTGAAATGAATGTGCAGGTTGTTGGTGATGCCCGTCGGCATTGCAGCCGCACCAATGTTGAATCCATGCGCTTCCGGCAGGTTGATGACCTGCTCGGTCGAGGACGTCACACCGGGACCAATAATCGAATAGTTTTGCTTTAGATGCGATCCGGGCTTTTTGCAGTCGATAAACGCGACCGTACAAGAGCGGTAGTCGCTGCGTTTGACATGCCGTGCGTCGGCGTCGGCTTGGGAAATATGTGTCATATCCTCGTTCCTACGTTTGATCTTTCAAAGTGGGCCATTTGGCGGGAATGCGGGCCGTCCCGCGGACAATCAAATCGCCGGGTATCCTGATCTTCTTTGGTTTGCATTCGCGGTCTGAAATTTCGTTCAAAAGCATTTTCGCGGTGGCATCCACCATCTGGGCAAGCGGCTGGCCCATCGTTGTTAGGTCGAATGTCTTCCAACCTGCCATGGGCGCGTTGTCATAGCCGACAACCGATACATCCTCGGGCACCCTTAGCCCCAGTTCTTCGCGTAAGACTTCCAGCACGCCAAAGGCCATATGGTCATTGGCAACAAACAAGGCGTCTGGCACCTCGGCCTGCCGGAACAAGCGACGCGTTTCTTCCATCGCGACGCTCCGAC
Organism: uncultured Rhodobacterales bacterium; assembly: GCA_964632495.1. GTDB lineage: Bacteria > Pseudomonadota > Alphaproteobacteria > Rhodobacterales > Rhodobacteraceae > CALKXV01. Next base: position 4,824 of record CAZWDS010000075.1, on the reverse strand, counting down.
GGAAGTGACAATCGACACAGGCCAGAGGCTCCAATTTCGCGTCTTTCATGGCGTCTAGAAAACCATCGCGACGTTCAACCCCGTTCAGAGCTTTGCGCCATCCGGCAAGATGGGCAATGCGCTTGTGCCCTGCAGCAATCAGAAATTCGGTGGCCTTTTTGCCGCCTTCAAAATTCGACGCCGTCACCATCGAAACGTCAGTGTCTGGCTGTCCACGGTTAAACAGAACGCAGGGAATGCCGGAATTCCGGACCCGCGTTACCAGCTTGTTCGACAGGCTAATCGACGCCAGAACAATTCCATCCACCTGATCCGCCAAAAGATCGTCGACGATGGCATCCACCTCGTCGGAACTGTTGCCGGCGAAATAGACCGTCACGGAATAGCCTTGGGCATTCAGTGCGCGGGACAGATCCTGAAGCGCCTCACCGAAGAACCCGTTCTTGAGATATGCCAGCACAATACCGATCCGAAACGAACTTCCGGAATTCAGCGATCTCGCAACAAGGTTCGGGATATATCCAAGCTCGCGCGCGACCGCCCGCACGCGTTTGGCCTTCACCGGATCAACCGTGGTTGAGTTGTTGAACACACGGCTAACTGTCGGCTGACTGACGCCCGCTGCCTTGGCCACATCGGTGGCTGTTATCCTTGCTGAGCCCATGCTTTTGCCTATTCCGCCGCGTCCCGATAGGGTGCGCCCACACCGTAGGGCACATTGATCCCCCCATAACGACGCACCCGGACGTTGCATTGCTCGGCATGGCCGACAAAGCCTTCCAACATGCAAAGCCGCGAGCCATACTCGCCCACCATCGTCGCGGCTTCGTCTGTCAAAACCTTTTGATAGCTGTGGGTTTTCAAAAACTTGCCAACCCAAAGCCCGCCCGTGTACCGCCCCGCCTTCTTGGTCGGAAGCGTATGGTTGGTGCCGATCACCTTGTCGCCATTTGCGACATTGGTGCGCGGACCTAAGAACAACGCACCGTAGCATGTCATGTTGTCCAGGAACCAATCGTCTCGGTCTGTCATGACTTGCACATGCTCCGACGCAATATCGTCGGCAACGGCCAGCATTTCATCATAGCTGTCGCAAAGGATCACTTCGCCATAGTCCGCCCAACTGACCGAGGCCGTGCCCGCGGTTGGAAGGATTTTCAGAATACGGTCGATCTCGGTCAGGGTGGCTTCGGCCAGCTTGCGCGAAGTCGTCACCAGAATAGCTGGCGAGTTATAACCGTGCTCGGCCTGGCCCAAAAGATCGGTGGCGCACAATTCGGCATCTACAGTGCTATCCGCGATCACCATCGTTTCCGTGGGCCCTGCGAACAAATCAATTCCGACACGGCCAAAAAGCTGGCGCTTGGCCTCGGCGACAAAGGCGTTGCCTGGCCCGACTAACAGATGCACAGGATCGATCGTTTCAGTGCCAAGCGCCATGGCACCAACGGCTTGGATGCCGCCAAGGACATAAATCTCGTGGGCTCCTCCAAGGTGCATCGCAGCGATCACGCCTGGGTTCGGCTCGCCTTCAAAGGGCGGCGTGCAGGCGATGATACGGGGCACGCCCGCAACCGATGCCGTTGCGACCGACATATGCGCGGATGCCACCATCGGAAATTTGCCACCGGGCACATAGCAGCCCACGGATTGCACGGGGATGTTCTTGTGACCAAGGATCACACCCGGCAAGGTCTCGATCTCGATATCCACCATCGAATCCCGTTGTGCTTGGGCGAAATTCCGAACCTGCTCTTGCGCGAACCTGATGTCTTCCATATCGCGCGGGCTAATCTTGGCAATGATGCTTTCGATTTCGGGATCGGTCAGCCTATAGCTCACACGGTCGTACCCATCGAACTTGTTGGCCAGATCCCGCACAGCCCTATCGCCGTGCGCCTCGATGTCTTTCAAGGTCGCGCCGACGATTTCGGCAACTTTGGCGTCGTCTTCTGCGCGGTCTGCCTCGGGTTTTCCCCTTTTAAGATATTTGATCGCCATCGCCTTACATCCTGATCCGATTTTCCGTTTCGGGATCGAACAGGTACAGGTGATCAGGGTTCAGGCTGATCCCAACCACATCATCCTGTTCTTTCCGAAGGTGCCGATCGCCGCGGGCGATGACGCGCTGTTTGCCCCATTGAACCGTTAGAAGGGTGCTTTCACCCGTGTTCTCAAAGGCATAGATATTCACGTCTATGTCACCCTGACCCTGTTCGTGAACCTCCATGTCGTCAGCGCGGACACCAAGGATCGCCTTTTCGCGATCTTCAGTTTTCAACTGCACCAATCGTGTTCCGCCAGTGGTCACGAACATGCCGCCCTGAACCGATCCGTTGATCAGGTTCATCGCTGGTGAACCGATGAACCCGGCGACAAACAGGTTCGCAGGGTCATTATAGATCTCGTCCGGCGTGCCAAGCTGTTGGATAATGCCGTGCTTCATGACGGCAACGCGATCGGCCAGCGTCATCGCTTCAATCTGGTCGTGAGTCACGTAGACCGTTGTGATCTGCAATGCGCGGGACAAGTGCTTCAACTCGGCCCGCATGGTGACCCGCAGTTTCGCATCAAGGTTGGACAGGGGTTCGTCCATCAAAAACACTTTAGGCGTCCGCACGATGGCACGCGCCAGCGCAACACGTTGACGTTGACCACCGGACAGAGCCTTCGGTTTCCGGTGCAAAAACTCGGTCAGTTCTACTTGCTCAGCGGCCTTTTCGACGCGCGGCTTGATTTCGGACTTCTCGGTTCCGCGCACACGCAGGGGATAGGCGATATTGTCGAAGATCGTCATATGCGGGTAAAGGCCATAGTTCTGAAACACCATGGCCACATCACGATCTTTGGGCAGATCATCATTGACCATACGGTCACCGATCCAAATTTCACCGTCGGTGGGATCCTCCAGGCCTGCGATCATTCGCATCGTCGTGGTCTTGCCACAGCCGGACGGTCCCAGAAGCACCAGGAATTCCTCGTCCTTGATGTGCAAGGATTGATCATCAACCCCGATGAAGTCGCCCCAGCGTTTGGTCAGGTTATTGAGTTTGATCTCGGCCATTTTACCTCACTGCCCCCATTGTCATGCCTTGTACGAAGTATTTCCGGATCGCCAGAGCGAGGACGAACATCGGTGCCATGATGATGATCCCTGCCGCCGACAGAAGATTCCAAAGGTCACCTTCTTCGCCCTTGAACAACGCCAAACCAATCGGAAGCGTCACGGCATCCTTGTTGGTCAGGATCAGCGCGAAAAGGAATTCGTTCCATGCAATAATGAAACAAAAGATCGCACTGGTCACCAAGCCAGGGGCCGCCATAGGCAGAACGATGTTCTTGATGACCTGAAGCCGCGACGAACCATCAACCATGGCGGCTTCCTCGGTGTCCATTGGGATGCCGTCGATGAAGCCTTTGATCATCCAGATCGCAAACGGCATCACGATGGCCAGGTTCACAAGGATCAGTCCTAATCGAGTATCCAAAATGCCGATGTCGCGGAACATGACGAAGAATGGCAGTATAATCACCACGGCGGGCACGAACTGCGTCGCCAGGATCGTAACCAGCATCAGCGTTTCGCCCCGCATGCTGAACCGACTGAAGGAATAAGCGGCCAGCGTCGCAATTGGTATGGCGAATAAAACCGTGACGAAGGCAACAACTGTCGAGTTGTAAAGCTTTTCGCCCAAACGATAAGGATCATCGAAGACGACCGAGAAGTTTTCCAGCGTCGGCGCAAAGAACAGCTTAAGTTGATAGACGTCGACGTGGCTTTTGAATGCCGCAAGAAATATCCAGATGATCGGCACGAGCATCACGAACATGGCGATCAGGATCAGGGCCGTATGAATGGCACCCCACAGCTGTTTTTTCTGCTTGCCGGTCATTTGTCTGCCTTCCGAAACACGAATTTGGCATAGGCATAGGTCAGAAAAATCATCGGGATCACCATGAGCCAGGCAACCGAAGCGGAATATCCGATCTGTCCGTATTTCATGCCATTGAAATAGATGTAGTGGCTCAGCGTCTGGGTCGCCGTTCCGGGGCCACCATTGGTCAACATGAACACCTGGTCGAAGGTTTTCAGGCTGAAGATGGACTTCAGAATGATGACGACTGCAAGGACAGGGCCAAGCTGAGGTAGCGTCACATCCCTAAACACCCGCCAACCACTTGCACCGTCGACCTGTGCGGCTTCAATCGTGTCACGTGGCACCGATGCCAGGCCACCTATCAGCACCAAGGTCAGAAAGGGGATCCATCCCCAAACATCCGCCATAACAACAACCGCAAACGCCAATTGCGGGTCAGCCAGCCAACTGACGTCAGCCAATGGCGGAATCATGACGCCGAAAAAGGCATCAAATAAACCGAACTCCGGGTTGAACATAAAGCGGAAAGAAACGCCGATTAGCGCGGGGCTCATGGCGAAAGGCAGGATCAGCAATGTTTGCGCCGAACTACGCAGTCGTCCACCTGGGGCTAACAACAGCGCAAGACCAAGGGCCAAAATCGTCGTCAGGCCCACGGTCAAAAGCGTGTAAAGCGCCGTGACCCAGACCGAATTCCAAAACGCGGGCTCTTCGAAGAATGCCCAAGCATAATTTTCCCAGCCCAGGTATTGTTCAAGCGATCCCGGGCGATTGAGACGTCCCACGGTGAACGACAGCCTCGCGGCTTCGATCAAGGGCCAGATCGCGGTTGCAAAAACCACCAGGACAGCAGGCAGAACCAGAAGGTATTTAAGTGTATTGTCGCGCATAAGGGCCGCTCCCATTCCCTGTCGTGCGAAAGTCCGCAGGGGCACAAATGGGGCGC
>CAZWDS010000074.1:0-15863 GCA_964632495.1 uncultured Rhodobacterales bacterium | reverse complement strand
GTGTGTCGGCCTCGGGCTGTCACCACAACATGAGCCTCTGGCGCGGCGGTGAGGACGAGTTCGTTCGCACCGGGAACGACCCGGATGATCTGCCGGGCATGCGCGAAAACTACATGTACGTCAAAGGTGGCGAGAACACCTTTATGCCTGACGACGACGATCCGCAGATGCCGGGCAAGGAAGGTCTGGAAGCCATCGGCGGCGTTGTCCATCACTTGCAGGCATTGACCGCGGTCGGCTGTTCGACAGTGAACTCCTATCGCCGTCTCTGGGACACGGGTTTTTGGGCACCGGTCTTTGCGGACTGGGGTTTCCAGAACCGGACGACGGGTCTGCGCGTCTCGGCACCGGGGCGGTTCGAATATCGCTCGGTCGACTCGATGGTGAACCCGTACCTGATGGGCACGACGTTGCTGGCCGCCATGGACGACGGCATCGACAACAAGCTGGACCCAGGTGCACCGGAAGAACGGAACATCTACGAGGCCATCAAAGAGGGCAAGCAGGTCAAGAAACTGCCGATGTCCTTGGGCGAGGCACTGGACTTCCTGGAGAACTCGGAAGTCGTGCGGCGCGGAATGCCGGGCGAAATGTACCGTCTGTTCCACGAGTACAAATACGACGAATACGCGCGGTTCATGTCGACGGTCACCGATTGGGACAACGACACGTACATGGAATGTCTGCCGTAAACCGGCAGCGCGGTGCCGGGCTGAAGCCCGGCCTACAAGAAACGTAGGGCGGGCTTCAGCCCGCCATCCACGAAAGGAGACGCCGCAAATGTGCGGAATTGCAGGACTTATTCACAAGGGCAAAAGCTCCAACGTTGGCGGCGAGATGACCGCAATGTTGCAGGCCCTGAAGCACCGGGGGCCGGATTCGACCGGCTATGCGGTTTACGGGGCCTCGAACGAGGGCGACTATATCATGCGCCTGAAGATCGCCGAGGCAGAGGACATGGAACGCGGTCGCGGTATCCACGCCGTGCTGGACGAGCGGATCGAAGCGGTCGACGCCATTCTGGCAGAGCATGGTGCCGAGGTGAAATCCAAGGACCGGGTGCGCCCCTACGCCTTGCGCTACGTGGTCAGCCATAGCGGTGACACCGGCGAGATGGCCGAGCACATCGAAGAGATCGACGATGTAGAAATCCTGTCGCTTGGCAATGGTCTGGAACTGATCAAGGACCTGGGCGATGCGGCTGTCGTGGCCGAGGCTTACGGGTTGAACGATTTTAGCGGCACCCATGGCATTGGGCACACGCGGATGGCCACGGAATCGGACGTCGATATCAAATCGGCGCACCCTTACTGGGCCTTCCCCTACAACGATGTCAGCGTCGTGCATAACGGGCAGATCACCAACTACTGGATTATGCGCCGCGAGATGGAGCGCAAGGGCCATCGGTTCATGTCGAACTGCGACAGCGAGCTTCTGGCCGTTTACACCGCGCACAACCTGGCAAACGGTGTGCCTCTGGAAGAAAGCCTGAAACGCTCGATCGAGGAAATCGATGGAGTGTTTACCTATCTGGTCTGCACCAAGGATCAGCTTGGCATGGCCAAGGACACCATGGCGGCCAAGCCTTTGGTTCTTTACGAAAGCGACGATCTGATCGCCATGGCTTCGGAAGAAGTGGCGATCCGCGCGATCCTTCCCCACGAAATTGACACCACTGACCCCTACGACGAGGAGGTTCGCGTATGGCAAGCGTAAGCGACGCTGAACTCAAGGCCATGACCCAGGAAGACCGGGTCAAGGCGCTTGGCATGACCACCGAGCAGTTGACCGGCAAGTCCTTGTACATCGAGTTCGACCCGGAAGCAGAAGACCGTTTCGAATATCCTTGGGCGCCGAAAGTTGATTTCAACAAGCGCACCGAAGTGGATTGTGACGGGCTGACGACAACCGAAGTGAACTCGAAGATCCGGGCGTTGATGGCCGAGGGCTATGGCACCGTGGTGTTGCAGAACCCACGGGGCATGCACTCTTTGGGGGTTGGCATTCTGTCGAAGCTGAACCTGATCATCGAAGGCTCAACCGGTTACTTTGCCGTTGGTCTGATTGATGGGCCGAACGTGCGCGTCAATGGTCGTGTGGGCTGGTCTTGTGCCGAGAACATGATGTCCGGCACGGTGATGATCGAGAAAAACGCGGGCAGTACCTTTGGTGCAGCGATGCGGGGCGGTGATCTGGTGTGTCGCGGCTCGGTCGGGTCGCGGACAGGTATCGACCAGAAGGGCGGTACGATCATCGTTGGCGGTGATACGGGCGCGCTTTCGGGTTTCATGATGCAGCGCGGTCGGATGGTTGTCTGTGGAAACGCTGGCAAGAACCTGGGCGACAGCATGTACGACGGCACGATCTATGTTGGCGGCGAGATCAAGTCTTGCGGCGTTGATGCGGTCGAGGCCGAACTCACCGATCTCGACAAGGCCTGGCTGACGCGGAAGCTGACGCAATACGGGTTGATGCCGGAAAAGGGCGTGGATCATTTCACCAAAATCGTCGCGGGCAAGATGTTGTGGAACTACGACAATCTTGAGCCGAACGAGAAGAAGTTGATCCTCTAAGGTCCAGGAAAGGAATAATAAAATGGCTGATGGTAGCCCAACGAAAAAGGCGCTGGACCGCGATGTAAACCGCATCGGCGACAGCTTTATCTTCCCGCCCCGTGTAATGGACGACATCCATATCAAGTCCGAACTGGGCCGGTATCGGATGCGGGGGTTCTCGCTGTTCAAGAAGATCCCCCATTGGGATGATCTGACCTTCCTGCCCGGCACGCTGACGCGTTTCGTGATCGAAGGCTATCGCGAGAAGTGCGAGACAAAGACGGTGATAGGCCCGCGCGCAGGGCGTCCCTTGGAGTTGGATATCCCGGTCTACATCACCGGCATGAGCTTTGGGGCGTTGTCTTACGAGGCGAAGACGGCGCTTGCGCGTGGCGCCACGATGGCAGGCACGGCGACCTGTTCCGGCGAAGGTGGCATGATCCCGGACGAGCGGCGGTTCAGCTCAAAGTGGTTCTATCAGTGCATCCAGTCGCGTTACGGCTTCAACCCGAACCATCTGGTTCTGGCGGATGGCTGTGAGTTCTTTATCGGGCAGGGCTGTAAGGTTGGTCTTGGCGGGCACCTCATGGGTCAGAAAGTGACCGACCAGGTGGCCGAGATGCGGTCTTTGCCTGCGGGTATCGACCAGAGGTCGCCTGCGCGTCACCCGGACTGGCTGGGCCCCGATGACCTTGCGCTGAAGATCCTTGAGATCCGCGAAGCGACGGGCGGTCAAATTCCGATCCAGTTGAAGCTTGGGGCCTCCCGCGTTTACGACGACGTGCGGATGGCGGTGAAATGCGATCCCGACTCGATCTATATTGACGGGATGGAAGGCGGCACAGGTGCTGGTCCGCACCTTGCGACCGAAGACACGGGCGTTCCCGGCATTGCGGCGATCCGTCAGGCGCGAAAAGCGATTGATGATCTGGGCAAGCGTGGCGAGATCACGCTGATCTATGCTGGTGGTATTCGGAACGGTGCTGACGTGGCGAAGGCGATTGCCTTGGGCGCGGATGCAATTGCCATCGGTCACTCGGCCATGATGGCGTTGAACTGCAACAAGGACATTCCCGAGGCGAATTACCCCGAAGAAATCGGGGCCGAGCCTGGGTATTGCTATCACTGTCATACGGGCCGTTGCCCGGTTGGCGTGGCGACGCAGGATCCGGTTTTGCGGTCGCGGCTTGATCCTGATGAGGCAGCAGAGCGGGTCTACAACTTCCTCCATACGCTGACCATCGAGGCGCAGTTGTTTGCCCGCGCTTGCGGCAAGACGCATCTACATTCGCTGGAGCCGGAAGATTTAGCGGCCCTGACGATGGAAGCATCGGCCATGGCCGGTGTTCCGCTCGCAGGCACCAACCACACGGTTGGCGTCGAAGATTATCACCACTTGTAAGGAGGGCTTGAGAGATGGCTGGAACACAGTATCGCGGGTCCGAGATCAAGGACGTCGATCAGTTTGTGAAAGACGCGGACGGGCTGGAGTCCGAGCGCGAAAAGGAAATCGGTCAGCACATCGGCTATCGTTACGATGTGAACCTGGTGCCCGACTACAACCGGATCACGCCTTTTCTGACCAAGTACATGGAGACCATGGGCTGGGATGACCTCAACTGGCTTGAGGATATTCACATGGGGTACGAAGAAGGCAAGCCAGCCGTCTTTGACCGCAACATCAACGGCTGGGTGCGCATTCCCGACAGCATCGAATTGCCGGACAACCAGCAGGACAGGGACATGATCGCGCGTGAGTTGCTGATCAAGTTCCAGATGTCGGATCGACATCCGCTGGTCACACTCAGAAAGGCCTACACCAAGTTCTGATGGCGCGTCCCCTGCATATCGCCTGTCTTCAGACGCGGCCCATGGCAACCATGGCAGCCGCGATAGACGAAGCCGTGCCGATGGCTGAAGCCGCGGCACGCGCAGGGGCAAGGATGCTGTTCTTGCCGGAATACTGCGGCGGATTGGTGACCGACAACGGGCGGCTTTGCCCGCCTTCGGAACCCGAGGCGGCGCATCCAGTGCTTGCGGCCTTCCGTGAGGTGTCGGCAAGACTTGGCGTCTGGATCAACGTCGGATCAATCGCCGTGGATGGTCCATCGGGGAAAGTTTTCAATCGTGGCTTCATGATCGACGACGCCGGTGACATCCACGGACGTTATGACAAGCTTCATCTCTTCGACGTCGATCTTTCGGCAGAGGCGGTCTATCGAGAAAGCGACACGGTTCAGCCGGGGGATGCAGCTTGCGTCCACGACACGCCGCTTGGCCGCGTGGGGCATACGATCTGCTATGATCTTCGGTTCCCGGGGCTGTACCGCGATCTGGCGCAAGCCGGGGCCGAGATCCTGTGTTGCCCGGCCGCCTTCACCAAGACGACAGGCGAGGCGCACTGGCATGTGCTGAACCGGGCCCGCGCCATCGAGAACACCTGTTATGTCGTTTCGTCCTGCGCGATCGGTTCGATCCAGGGCGGCGGTGAAAGCTATGGGCACTCATTGGTGGTCAGCCCCTGGGGCGAAGTTTTGGCGGACGGCGGTGATATCCCCGGTGTCCTCCATGCGCAGCTTGATCTGGATGCCGTGGGAACGACCTCTGCCCGGATTCCAAGTCTGCGTCATGATCGCGCTTACCGGGTTGGCGATGTCGAGAAAAGGAATGTTGCATGAGTTCTTTGGGCGCAGCATTGGGGGAGAGCTTTTCGGTGTCGCCGCTTAGGATCGCCTTTCTGAAATGGCAGTGCCGGGTGCGTCAGTTGGCCATGCGCGACAATCAGGGGCGGCCTGATGATGCGATCACACCGGCATTGTTCCTGCCGGGCGAAAGCGAACCGATGGGGCACATCATCACGGTGCTGAACAAGTCGCCGGGCTATTCCCTGACGCCCGAGATGTTGCACATGGCGAAAAAGACGAACGATCCCGCGCAGCGGCGCGATCAGGCAATCCAGTTCTTTTCGGCGACTTACTATCAAAAGGCGAAAGAGTTTTCCGACCTGCTGACGGCGACGTTTCCGCCGGGCTCGCCCGGAGCGGCGACCATCCGGGCGGCAGAAACCGTGCACTTGCGGTTCGAAGCTTATGCGCAGGTGTTCGATCTGCAGTGTCGGGTCTGGAAGTTGGCGGAACACAATCCGCTTTATCAGGCAACGATGGCGCACAACCGGCTGTTCAACCCGGCGATCCCCGAAGGCACTGAAGTCTTGGGGTTTGAGCCGGATTGGGACGCCTGCACATCAGAGCAGGGACACTAGGATGACGCGGGCGCAAACCATGGCCGAGAATAAGGGAACAGACACCTTGGACGTTGCGGCTTCGCGCAGTTTTCAACCAATCGTAGAGGGAGTGGGATGACAAAACGCATTTGCATCATTGGCGCAGGCCCGTCCGGGCTGGCTCAGCTTCGGGCTTTTCAATCGGCCGCTGAAAAGGGCGCAGATATTCCAGAGATCGTTTGTTACGAGAAACAAGCCGATTGGGGCGGGCTTTGGCGGTATACGTGGCGCACCGGCGTTGATGAACATGGCAATCCGTGCCACGGATCCATGTACCGCTATCTTTGGTCGAACGGCCCGAAGGAAGGTCTGGAGTTCGCTGACTATACGTTCGAGGAACATTTCGGAAAGCCGATTGCGTCCTACCCGCCGCGCGCGGTTCTGTTCGACTATATCGAAGGGCGCGTAAAGAAAGCCGGGGTCAGGGACTTTATCAAGTTCAACACCGTGGTGCGCGATGTGCGCGCCGTGGATGGCGGGTTTGAGGTGACGGCGCGGGACTGCGAAAGCGACAGCGAAGAGCGCAGCGTCTTCGATCACGTCATCGTCGCCTCGGGGCATTTCAGTTTCCCAAATGTGCCGCACTATCCGGGGTTCGAAAGCTACAAGGGCCGCATTCTGCACGCCCATGATTTCCGCGATGCGGTGGAGTTCAAGGACAAGGACATCCTAATCCTGGGCACGTCTTATTCTGCCGAGGACATCGGCTCGCAATGCTGGAAGTACGGCTGCAAGTCCGTGACGGTCGCGCATCGCACCGCACCCATGGGCTACGACTGGCCGGACAACTGGCAAGAAGTTCCAAAGCTGGATCGTGTCGAGGGCAAGACCGCCTATTTCATCGATGGGACGTCGAAAGAGGTCGACGCGATCATTCTTTGCACTGGCTACAAGCACCACTTCCCATTCCTGCCCGATGACTTGCGCCTGAAGACAGCCAACCGGCTGGCGGCAAGCGATCTTTATAAGGGTGTGGTCTACACCGGAAACCCCGACCTGTTTTACCTTGGGATGCAGGACCAATGGTACACGTTCAACATGTTCGACGCGCAAGCCTGGTGGGTGCGTGATGCGATCATGGGCCGGATCGATCTGCCTGATGCCGCGACGATGGAAGCCGATTGGCAGAAGCGCCAGGCGGACGAAGATGCGCTGGAAGATGACTATGCCTGCATCGCCTATCAGGGGGCTTACACGCTCGAACTGATAGCCGAGACCGACTACCCGACCTTCGATGTCGAGGCTTCCAACCAGGCTTTCTACGAATGGAAGAAGCACAAGAAGAAAGGGATCATGAAATTCCGCGATCATGGCTATGTCAGCCCGATGACCGGAACCAAAGCGCCGCCGCATCATACGGTGTGGAAAGACGCGCTGGACGACAGTCTTGAGGACTACCTGAAGATCTGAAGCACGCGGGGACAAGCCCCGTGGAAATCTGGCGGTGAACATCGCCAACACAATTGGGAGAGTTGAAATGAAAAAACTATCTTTGCTTGCCACAGCAGGTGCCGTGGCCATGATGGGCGCGTCTGCCTATGCCGCAGACAGCGACGATCCGATCGTGATCCCGATCCACAACTGGTCAAGCCAGATCGTGATGTCGAATGTCGTTGGCCAGATGTACGAAGAGATGGGGCTGAACGTTGAATTTGTCACGACGGATAGCCAGGCAGTTTACGAGTCGGTGCGTCTTGGGGACGTCGCTCTTGAGCTGGAAGTCTGGGAAGGCGCCTTTGGTGCATCCTTCCGCGAGGCGCTGTCGAAGGGCGGCCTGCACGATGCCGGTGACCATGACGCAGTGACCCGCGAAGACTGGTGGTATCCGATGTGGACCAAGGATGCCTGCCCGGGTCTGCCGGATTGGGAAGCCTTGAATGCTTGCGCTTCGATCTTTGCAACCGCCGAAACCGGCGACAAGGGACGTTACCTGGATGGCCCGGTTGACTGGCTGAAGCACGGACAAGAGCGTGTGGCAGCCTTGGGCATGGATTTCGTTGTTGTGAATGCTGGTTCGGCTGCGGCCCTTTGGGCGGAAATCGGTGCTGCGGAAGCTGACAAGAAGCCGGTTGTCGTGTTCAACTGGACGCCGAACTTTGCCGAGGCTGTTTGGCCCGGTGAATTTGTCGAGTTTCCGGCTTGGGAAGATGGCTGCGACACCGATCCTGCCGTTGGTCCGAACCCGAACGCGCTTTATGACTGCGGCAACCCGGCGACTGGTTACCTGAAAAAGGCTGCCTGGGACGGGATGAAGGACAAATGGCCGGGCGCGTACTGCGTACTGACCAAGATTTCCTTCACCAACCCGCAGATCGCCGAGATGGCCAAACTGGTCGACACCGACGAGCTTGAGCCGGAAGAGGCCGCCGAAGAGTGGTTGGCTGCAAATCGCGCTGTGGTGGATCCCTGGATTTCGGGATGCGCATCCTAATCCGGTTGATTTGACAAACGCACCCGCCTCGCAAGACCATGCGAGGCGGGTGACCTGATGACAGGGGTAAGGGCATGGCACCGGTAATTTCGGCAAAGAATGTGTGGAAGCTTTTCGGACCTAGCCCGGAAAGCTATCTGCGGTCGCTGCCGGAGGGGCACTCGTTCGATGACATTCGCGCCGACGGCTATATCGCCGGCGTCAAGGATGTGTCGGTCGAAGTTGCAGAGGGCGAAATGCTTGTGATCATGGGCCTTTCGGGGTCTGGCAAGTCGACGCTGGTCCGCTGCTTTTCCCGGCTTCACGACATCACCGGCGGCACGATCGAGATCGAGGGCCAGGATATCATGGCGCTCAAGGAAAAAGACCTGATCGAGTTGCGCCGCTCGAAGATGGGCATGGTGTTTCAATCTTTCGGGCTTTTGCCGCACCGGACGGTGTTGGAAAACGTGGCATTCCCTTTGGAGATGCGCGGACAGGACAAGCACGCGCGGCGCGAACGTGCGCTTGAAGTTGTGCGACTTGTCGGCCTGGAGGGCCGCGAGGACTACTTCCCACGCGAACTGTCGGGCGGTCAGCAGCAGCGCGTCGGGATCGCGCGTTCGCTCGCCATTGAACCCGACATCTGGTTCCTGGACGAGCCGTTTTCGGCGCTTGATCCTTTGATCCGGCGCGAGATGCAGGACGAGTTCTTGCGGCTGCAAGAGATGCTGGGCAAAACGATTGTGTTTATCACGCATGATTTTGACGAGGCGCTGCGTCTGGCGGACCGGATCGCCATTATGAAAGACGGCGCTATCGAGCAATGCGATATGCCGGACGAAATCGTCATGCATCCAGCAACGGAATATGTGCGCAAGTTTACCGAGGATATCGACAAGGCCCGTGTGGTGCATGCCCGCGGCCTTTCGCATCCCGTGAACGGGGCCGCGATTGAAGGCCAACCCGTGGATGGCAAGGCAACCATTCAGGAGCTTGCCCGACAGTTGATCAACGAAACACGCGAGGCCATTCCGGTTGCCGACAAGAATGGGACCGTCATCGGTGTCATGCAGCGCAGTGAAGCCCTGGATCTTTTGTTGGGGGCGGATTGATGGTGCTGACCTCTGCAGGTGAGATTGGTGCCCACGCTGAAGAGGCACGCAAGCGCGATCCGGTACTGATGAGCTTGCTTGGTACGGCGCTGGTCATCGTTCTGGCCCATGCCTTGGGTCTTTTGCCTGCCTGGTTGCACCGCATCCCCGAAACGCTGATCCCGCCAACGGCGGAAGTTCTGGATGTTGTTTTTGCCTTCGTCCAGAACGATCTGGGCCTGATCCATGTGACGCGCTTCATCGCGGAAGGCCCGCTGGAATTCATGCTGGATGCGACCGCGAACCTGCTTTTCGGCAAGCGGCGCTGGCCCATGCTGGGCCCCATTCCCTGGACCGCCATCGCGGCGGGCGGGATTGTGCTGGGCTACTATCTTGGTGGCTGGAAAATGGCCGCGCTGGCAGGCGGCACCTTCATTTGGACGGCGCTGATCGGCCAATGGGACGACGCGATGCAGACCATGTCGGTTCTGGTTGTCGCAGCACCCGTTGCCTTTCTGGTTGGTTTGATGCTGGGGATCGCCGCCTGGAAATACGCTTGGGTGGACATGGCGATCAAACCGATCCTGAGCGTATTGCAGACGTTGCCGTTCTTTACCTATCTTTTGCCAGCCGTGATTTTCTTCAAGGTGGGTCCCACGGCAGGCGCCGTTGCGACGATCATCTACGCCATTCCGCCGATGATCTTGATGACGACGCTTGGTCTCAAAAAGGTCAGCCCTGAAATCGTCGAGGCTGGTAAGATGTCGGGTTGCACGCGCTGGCAGATGCTGACCCGCGTCTATCTGCCCGCCGCAAGAACCGAGCTTTTGGTCGGCGTCAACCAGGTCATCATGCTGTGTCTCGCCATGGTCGTGTTGACGGCCTTTATCGGGATGCCGGGGCTTGGTGCGAAGCTTCTGGCGATGATGGGCAGTTTCAAGCTGGGCCGGTCATTCGAGATCGGCGTGACCATCGTTCTGTTCGCCATTATGCTGGACCGCCTGTCGAAAGCCTGGGTCGTGAAGCAGCCCGAGCATTTTGAGAAGGGCACGCCCTGGTGGCAGCAGCATATGCTCTTGCTGATCGGACTGGCCGGGTTTGTCCTGTTTTACATCATCGCGCAATTCATCGATGTCTTTGCCGAGATCGGGCGTCGGCAGTCGTTTTCGAAGGGCAAGGAGATTGATACGATCATCAAAGGCTTCCTTGCCATCGACGCGGTCAACGCGGTGACGGAATGGCTGCGGTGGTTCCTGAATGTCAAAGTCCTGATCCCCTTCCGAAACTCGCTTCTCTGGATTCCGACCTCGGCGTTTATCCTTCTGATAACTGCGCTGAGTTACTGGCTGGGCGGCAGGAAGCCAGCGATCTATGGGTTCATTTTCTTCAGCATTGTCGCTTTGTCGGGCTGGTGGGATCGTTCGGTTATCACGCTTTATACCGTCATTTCCGCCGTAATCATTTCGATGTTGATCGGTATTCCCATGGGCGTCATCGCCGCCCGGCACGAGGCCTGGTCGAACCGCATCCTTTTGGTTTGCGACACGGCCCAGACCTTTCCAAGCTTCATCTACCTTATCCCGGCTATCATGTTGTTTGGTGTGAATGACGTGGCGGTTGTGTTTGCCATCGTCATCTTCACCACCGTGCCGCTGACCCGATACACCATCGAAGGATTGCGCACGGTGCCACCCGAAATCAACGAGGCGGCGGATATGGCCGGGGCAACCAGACGGCAGAAACTCTGGTCGGTGCAATTGCCCATGGCGCTGCCGACGATGGCCGTTGGCTTCAACCAAGCGATCATGTTTGCCTTCTTCATGGTCATCATCGCAGCCTTCATCGGCACGCAGGATTTGGGTCAGGAACTGCAGCGGACCTTGGCAGGAACTGAACTGGGCAAGAACATCGTGCTGGGTCTTAATGTGTCGCTCATGGCGCTGACCTTCGACATGGCCGTGATGGCCTGGACGGAGAAACGCAAAAAGGCATTGGGACTGGCATGAACAAGCCAAGCTTCATCGAACACCCTTGGGAGCGGCGGGGCGTCATTGCGCCCGGTCTGCCGATCCTGCCTCACGGAGTGGAACGGCATCCTGTTCCGGGCGGCGGGTCGCGGGCGGTTCCGGTTCACAAGGGCGACCGCATCAGCGTGGTCGACAAGGAAGGGTTGCAACCGGGCGAGCTGGTGCTCTTTGCACCCGACCGTTCGTCCGATGCGGCGATGTTGGGAGCCAAGGGGCAGGGGCGTCCGACGGCGACAATTGAAACACTGTGCAACGGCTCGCGCTCGGGTGCGAGGGTGTTCAAGGCGCTGGCGGCCTCAGGGTTCAACATCGAAACCGGAGACGCGGTGTGCGTCTTTGCAGAAGGCTCGCACCCCGGCGACACGGTCGAGTTTACCGCCGAATCCGATGGTCTGTTGATCTGCGCGGCGCCCGGCGGCCCGATGAGCCCCGAGGCACAGGACGCACCGACGGAGTTGATCTTGTACTTGCGCCGCGCTGATCCGGGGCAGGGCAAAGACGAACTGCTTCCGCCTGACCCTCTTGCCGACCCATTGCAGGATTTCAATATCCAGCCCGGAAACGCCACGGCCTATGAGGTGAAGAAGGGCGAGTTCATCCAGATCCTGGATGTGAAGGGGCGCGAGTGTTCGGACTTTCAGGCGTTTTCCCTACGCGCCCTCGACAAGGGGCTGGAGCGCGAGATTGATCCGACCACAACGCGCAGCCTGATGGGAAGCCTCTATCCCAATCCCGGCATCTTCTCGAAGTACTGGAGCATCGACCACGAACCGCTGGTCGAGATCGTGCAGGACACTTGCGGGCGCCACGACACTTTCGGGTTGGCCTGTACCGCGCGTTACTACGAAGACCTTGGATATCCGGGGCATATCAATTGCTCGGACAATATGAACGCCGATTTGTCCAAGTTCGATGTGCGCCCGCGTGGCGGCTGGCCTGCGATCAACTTCTTTTTCAATACGATGCTGGATGACACAAACGCCATTGGTATGGACGACCCATGGTCGCGCCCCGGTGACTTTGTGCTGCTTAGGGCCTTGTCCGATCTGGTCTGCGTCAGCACGGCCTGTCCCTGTGACGTTGATCCCGCAAATGGCTGGAATCCCACGGATATCCAGGTGCGCACCTATAACGCCGACGAGGATTTCCAACGATCCGTCGGGTACAGAAAATCTGCGGAGGCGGATGTGGAAGAGACCAAGAAAACCGCGTTTCACGACTGCTTTGCGCGGCACACTCAGGATTTTGTCGAATACAACGGCTATTGGCTGCCCAACACCTTTCCGAAGCATGGCAGCATCGAGGAATACTGGGCAGTGCGGGACAAAGTGGCGGTGATGGATCTGTCGCCCTTGCGGAAATACGAAGTGACGGGGCCGGACGCAGAAGAATTGATGCAGGTCTGTGTCACCCGGAACGTCAAGAAGATCAGCACCGGGCAGGTCAGCTATACGGCCATGTGTTACGACCACGGCGGCATGATCGACGACGGGACGATCTATCGCTTGGGCGAAACGAACTTTCGCTGGATCGGGGGCAATGACACCTCCGGGCTGTGGCTGAAAGAACAGGCTGAAAAGCGCGAGCTGAATGCCTGGGTTCGGCCCTCGACCGATCAGTTGCACAACATCGCGGTGCAAGGGCGGCATTCGCGCGATGTCATGTCCAAAGTGTTCTGGACTCCGCCGACGCAACCCACCGTCGAAGAACTTCCCTGGTTCCGGTTGACCGTGGCGCGGATCGGGGACGTCTCGGGCAAGGCGGTTGTGATCTCGCGCACCGGGTACTCGGGCGAATTGGGTTACGAGGTGTTTTGCCACCCGAAAGATGCGGTCGAGGTGTTCGATGCGGTGTGGGAGGCCGGTCAGGAGTTTGGCATCATGCCGCTTGGCCTGGCAGCACTGGACATGATGCGGATCGAGGCAGGGCTGATTTTTGCAGGTAGCGAGTTTGACGACACGACCGATCCCTACGAAGCCGGCATTGGCTTCACGGTGCCATTGAAAACCAAAGAAGACGATTTCATCGGGCGCGCCGCGCTGGAAGAACGCAAGGCGCATCCGCATCGCAAGCTTGTTGGCTTTGAAATCGAAGGTGGCACCGTGCCGTCCCCCGGTGATTGCGTGCGGATCGGCAAAGCGCAGGTGGGTGAGATCACCTCGGCCATGAAGTCGCCTGTCCTTGGCAAGGTCATCGCCCTTGGCCGCGTGGCCACGCAATACGCCGAAGACGGCACGGATATCGAGATCGGCCAGCTTGACGGTCAGCAAAAACGCCTGAAAGCCCGCGTCGTGCCCTTCCCACACTTTGACCCGAAGAAGGAAAGGGTGAAAGGGAACTACGATTGAGCCTACTTCTACCGGAGGCTGAACCGGGGCGTCCTTATTGGTGGGACGATGTCGACTGGCCGCCGCTGGAGGCGGACCTTCCCGAAAGCGCAGATCTGCTGGTGATTGGGGCTGGGATACCTTGGCCGCGCGCCATTGCTCCGACGTTGCCGATGCGCTGTTTGCCGAGGCGGGTGCGGCATTGGACTGGGTCAAACGGCTGATCCTGGACGAGGGCATTGAATGCGACTTCGAAGAAACGGGCCGCATTCAATTGGCCTATACCCCCGAGCATTTTGCTTGCCAAAGACGCCTTGCCAAAGAGGCGAATGAAAAGGGCGGTTTGCCCTGCGAAGTGCTGTCCCGCGACAGGGTGAAGCAAGACATTGCCACGCCATTTTATTATGGCGGGTTGCTGTTTTCGAACCATGGCGCTCTGCATCCAGCGAAGTTCCTGCTTGGATTGCTTGAGGCTGCGTTACGGCGCGGCATATCTGTGCTTTCCCATTGCCCCGCTCTGAAAGTCATCCCCGAGCGTGGCGGGCATCGGATCAACACGCTGCGCGGCATCATAAGTGCAAAGAAGGTTGTTCTGGCCACAAACGGCTATACCGGTGTTCAGTTTCCCTGGTTCAACCGGCGGGTCTTTCCCTTGCCCAGCTATCTGGTGGCAACCGAACCACTGCCGCCCGACTTGATTGCCGATCTTGCACCGGGGCGTCGCATGATGGTCGAAACGCGGGCTTTCCACAGTTACTTCCGTATTTCGCCCGATGGCACGCGCATTCTGTTTGGCGGGCGGGCAGCGATGGTGGATATCGGTTTGCCCAAGGCGGCGCGGCGTCTTCATCAGCGCATGGTCGAGATCTGGCCGCGCCTGAAGGATGTCAGGCTTTCTCACGTCTGGACGGGGCAAACGGGGTATACTTTCCAGCATATGCCTCATGTCGGGGTGCGGGACGGCATGCACTATGCCATGGGCTATTCCGGCGGCGGCACGGTTCTGGCGCCTTGGTTGGGGCGCAAAGCCGCGTTGCGGGCACTCGAAGGTGCAGAAGGTGAGACGGCGTTTTCCAAAACAGTGTTGAAGACGCGCTGGTTTCATCGCGGTAGCCAGCCGCGGTTTCTGGGACTGGCCAATCTTTGGTATCGACATTGGGTCGATCGCCGTGAAGAACGGGCTGCCAGACGCTAAGTGTCCCAGACCGGGCGCACCGGAAGCGTGAGGGGGCTGGTGTTACCGCTGTCGGGGGAGAACGTAGGGTCACCCGCCAGTTCGATGGACGCCCATCGTCCGAGCCACACGTTCAATGCCGCCGCCATATCGGTTTTGGCAACAAGGTGACCCAGACAGTGATGCACACCGCCTCCGAATCCAAAATGCGATTTTCGCCCGGCGCGGATGTCGAACCTGCCCGAATGCCCCGTCCTTGGATCGGTTGACGTCGCGTGGACCAGAATGTGAAGCGTCTCGCCCTTGGGGATGCGCAGACCGTCCAGCGTGACGTCCTCCAGCGCGTCCCGCGTGGCCCAGGTTGTTGTGGGGCGCATGTGGATCACTTCGTCAATGGCGGCGGGCAGGGCGTCGGGATTGGCGCGCAGCCAGGTCCATTGTTCGGGATGACGACAAGGTCGATCAAGGCTTGCCGTTCTACGGATGGGCCGGACAGAAGCCGATCGACAAAGCTGCCCCGAGGTGGTGCGTCGATCAGCCTGATAGCCAGATCGGCCAGACGATCATGGGCGGCGTTGACGCGGTCTTGGTGGTCTTTCGCGTCGGGCCCCATGGCAAACCCAAGACAGGTCGCGTCACTTGCCATTGCCTTGGCGTCGCTGGGGGCCAAACCCAAGAGCGCGGCAATTGCCTGACCGGCGAAAGGCTCCGTAAAGCCATCAATCATGTCGAAGGTCTGGAAGTCTTTTAAACGATCACACAGCGCCAGCGCTGCTTGTGTAAAAGTCGGCTGCATCGCGGCCACATGCAGTTCGGCCAAGGCGTTTTGCGCGAGGTGCCTAAGCGCCTTGTGATCCGTGCCTTCCTGCGAAATCACGCTTCGTTTCCAGAAGTCGGCGAAGCTGCCACTCAGCCCGACAATATCCGGCCAGGCATGGCTGCCTTGACGAAACCGGCGGTCGCGAAGCACAAGACCCGCCTCTTTGTGCCGCA
>CAZWDS010000073.1:1219-15963 GCA_964632495.1 uncultured Rhodobacterales bacterium | reverse complement strand
AAACATCCCCTCGAGCACAAAAAAAAGGCCCGGCATAAGCCGGGCCAACTTTTTTCGCGTCCACCCGCGTTGCCATCGCGGCAAAATTCTTGACCACGTCCGCCCTTCGTTCAATGATTGAGCGGGTTGCAGTCATGAGATTAGTCTATGTCACGAATTTTGCCGGCGTTTGGCGTCCTTCTTAAGATCCTGGTTTTGGGGATGGTCCTGTGCCCATCCGTGGTCGCGGCACGAAACATCGCGGTTGTCATCGGCAATTCGGAATATTCCTACCTGACCCGACTGCCCAATGCCGCCCGCGATGCCGAAGCCATGGATGCCGCGTTTTCAGACCTTGGCTATGAGGTTTTCAAAGGCACCAACCTGACGCTGCAGCAAATGCGCCGATTGTTGGTCGAGGCGACGTCTAACGCTCAAAAACTGGACACCATCGTGTTTTTCTATGCCGGACACGGCGTTCAAATGGGCGGAAGCAACTTTCTTCTCGCCTCAAACGCCGATGGTTCGGACAAACGATCTTTGCGCAAAGGGTCGATTGATGTGACAGACGTGGTTCAGGAACTTAGCAGGTTTGCCACATCGACGGTCGTGATCTTGGACGCTTGCCGGGACAATCCCTTTGCCACAGGTTCGTTCGGAGACACGGCCAGCGCTTCCGCGGCAGGTCTGGCCGATTTGGCCCTTCCCACGGGCAGCTATGTCGCCTTTTCAACCAAGCCCGGGCAAGCGGCGCTTGATGGTGGTGGTCGCAACAGCCCCTTCACCGAATCTATCCTGCGCCACATCAGAACACCGGGAGCCACGGTTCAAGACATCATGCAGCGGGTTCGAAAGGACGTATCAGACACCACGGGCGGCGCGCAGGTTCCCTTTGAGAAAAGCGCATTGTTGGAACGTGTGGTCTTTTCAGCGCCCGAAATATCGACCGCGACAAAACAAGTCGAACCCGTCAACGTGCCGGTGCAAGCACCATCGCAGACCGAAACCTATAAGGTGACCCATGTCGTTCAGGGCCTGAACCCAAAAGGGGACGGGTTCTTGTCGTTGCGCGTCGCGCCTTCGGCTCAAACAAGCGAACTTCGAAAACTGATCGAAGGCACCAAGTTGTCTCTCCTTGGAACCGAGGGGCGATGGATGCGCGTTCGCCTGCTGGACGGACAAGACGGATGGGTGCATTCAAACTGGGTGGCGAAAGCCAATTCTGACGCGGCCTTGAGCAATCGACAACCTGTGGCTCAATCCGCCGCGCCACTTGGGCAAACCTGCGACGCGCTTTGGTTGCAAAGAAACACCATCTTCCACAATCACGGGTATTGCTTTTCGTCTGCTCGCGGTCGTGCGGCCTTTTCGAACGCCACATGCAAGCCAGGCCTTAAAGGTGGGAATGTGCCTTTGACACCGCCCGAAAAATCCTTGATTTCACAAATCCAATCTCAGGAAAGGCAGATGGGATGCTAGGCCTAAGTAAATCCAAAGGCGCGATGGCTGTGATTGCCACGCTGGTCGCCGGGCCCGCCGCCAGTTGCTTCATCTGCGATGATTTTGTCGAATTCGATCCTTTGACGGCACAGTGCTTTCTGGACAATGTGCAAACCTATCTTTCGAAGGCCGAAGCCGACAATGCAGGCCGTGTCGAGGTTAACCTGACCGTCTGTTCGCCCAAACGAAGCATCGACAGCTTCCCCACTTTCAAACGATCCGTCGAAGATGGCGAAAGCGGGGTGGCGTTGATCTATACGCTAGAGGCGCCCAGTGTAAGTTGCCTTGCCGACAAGCTTGCGGGCCAGGAAATCACTTCGATCGTGTCCTTCGATCTGGAAGAGGATTGTGCACTTGGCGGATGACACGCCGGAAGAACGCGCGTTTCTGGGCATGACCGATAGTGCTTGGGCCGCGCTGAGCAGCCTCAGTGCCGTTTGCGCTTTTGTCACCCTGATCGTCGGTGTTTTTCAATACACGACGTCACTAGAAGCGGATCGGGCCAAGCAAACGCTGGAGATGGTGGAAGAGTGGCGAGACGAAGGGTACCGGGACCACTTTTTGCACCTCGCCGACTTGGCTGGCGCTCAGATGGGTCAGATGACCGATGCGGATTTGGCGTTCTTGCAAGAAAACCCCGCCGCACAAAGGAAGGCCGCCGCCGGCGTCGCGAAGGCCGTGCTTGATCAAGGGGCCGAAGCCACCGAAGCCCTTGACGAGGTGGTCTATTTTTTCAACTTGCTTGGCCTTTGTGTCGAAGCCAGGCTTTGTTCCGAACAGACTGCTGCCGGTTTCTTCGACAGCACGTTGGTGAATTTTCATAACATATTCGAAAGCCAGATCACGTCGCGCCAAAAGGCCAGACCGGACTATGCATCGGGCATGATCTTTCTGATCAAACGGATTGGAACCTGACCCCATTGATGGGGTCAGCTCGCATTATCGAATGGTTTGGCGTACGATCCGGATACGGTCCGCATTGGGCGGGTGCGTGCCAAGGAACCGATCACCGGGATCCCGTGCCGCTGCAAAGTACAGGACCCCGCGCAAGGGATCATACCCCGCCTGCTTCGCGATCCGGGCCCCAAGGGAATCCGCTTCCAACTCGAAGTTCTTCGAATACCGACGCGCCCCGACAGTGCCGCCAATGTTCGTGGTCGCCTCAACACCCGTGCTGTCCAACCCGGCCAAAGACCCGACAACCATACCAATCAAAGCCCCGGTCTGAGCTGTCCGTTGTGTCTGGTTAATGTGCGCTCGAATGTGGTGCGCCGCTTCATGGGACAAGGCAAAAGCCAGTTCATCGCGGTTCTTCATCTGGCGCAAAAGCGCAGGCGTAAAGGCCAGCAAAGGCCGCCCTTCGCGGTTATAGGTCTGATAGGCATTGGGCGGCAAACCGGCTGTTGTATCCAGCGATATCGCGAAATCGCAGTTCGAATTCGGACGCATCTGACGACACGCGCGTTCCGCCACAGGTTCGACCCGGCGCACAACCGCACGGAAGTCCGCCACGGTTTGAGGCGATCCGGTGCGCGTGACCCGCTCCACCGGTTGTGAGGCCGGGGTGGGTTTGGCTGCCGTGGCTGGTTTGGATGCCGAGGTGGCTGTCGACGACGGCGCGCTTGTGGTCTCGACATCACAGGCGACCAAGGCCATCACAGCCCCGGCCGATAAAATCCATTTCTTCAACATTCTCGACCTCTTAAGCATTATAGTTGGACCCATATTAGCCCCTTACGACCGGGCTGCAACGGACCTAATGGCAATGCTCGGGTTTTTGCTTGTGTCCGTCGCCTCCGCGCCGCAGTCTGCCTTTTATGTTCACCATCGAGCACGATTTTGACGCCACGGTTGTCACCCTTGTCGACGAACCTGCAGTCCATCGCCAAGACGATGTCATCATCACCGCTTTCGAGGATTGCGTGGTGATCGAACAAACCGACGCGCGCACGGAAGAACTGCAGAAAATCACGTTGTCATTGGCACAATTGGCCGATCTGACCGCCGCCCTGAACCTGCCCGAAGGCGTCTATCGTCGCAAACAACCCTAGCGCGGCGCCGCAGCCCGGCCAAGGCGGTCATTGATCGCGCGACCCAATCCGGTGTTGGGAATAGGCGCGACAGCGATGCGTTTCACACCTTGCGCGTCGGCCTCGTGCAATGCTGCAAACAAGGCGGCGGCGGCTTCGCGCAAATCGCCACTGGGCGACAAGGACCTGTCCCCAGCCACCTTGCCAAAGCCCAAGTGCCATTCGCCCGATTGCGCCGTTTCGGCAGCCAAACGAACCTGACCCGTCGGCGCATAATGCGACGCTAACTGGCCCGGCGCTTGCGCGATTTTGTCAATTTCGTCTGCCACCGTTTTGCGCGGCATGTCCTCGGGCACCTGATAGACCCCTTCGCGCAGCACAACAGAAGCCCCGCTTTCAAAGCCAATAATCGTCGATTCCAACCCGGCTGACGTCTCGCCCCCATCCAGAACCGCCGGAATCTTCCCGTCTAACCCCGTTAACACATGCGCCGCAGACGTCGGGCTGACCCGCCCCGAAGGATTGGCCGAAGGCGCCGCAACGGGTCCGTCGAAGGCTTCTAACAACTGCCGCGCGATTGGGGCACTGGGTACGCGAAGCGCCACCGTGGATTGGCCAGCCGTCACCAAAGGCGACACGCCCGTATCGGCCCGCAAGGGCACGACCAGTGACAATCCATCGGGCCAGCCGCCCCTCAGAAATCTCTGGGCCGCATCGGGCATATCGCCGATCAGCCGCGCAGCATCCAAATTTTTCACATGCACAATCAGGGGGTTGAACGACGGCCTTCCCTTGGCCTCGTAAATCGCGGCCACCGCTTCGCCGTTCGTCGCATCCGCACCAAGGCCGTAAACCGTCTCGGTCGGAAAGGCGACCAACCGGCCCCTCCGCAACAGGGCGGCGGCCTCGGCGATGCCTTCGGAGGTGGCAGATAACGTTTTAGTCGGTTCAACCATGATTCGTGACGTTGCGTTCCAGTTGCGGCAGTCCAAACCTCTTGCGAAGACTCTAGGGTCGATCAACGAGAGTTCTGTCAGCCCCTCGCTTACTGGGTGGTTTGGCCAAAGGAAAGGCGTGACAATGACGTTTCAAGCTCCGACCGGGGAACACAAGTTCATCCTTAGCGACATCGTTGGCTTGGACAGTGTCACCGCCACCGACCGCTTTTCCGAGACGACACCTGATCTGGTCGACGCTATCCTTAGTGAAGCCGGTAAACTGTCCGACGACGTTCTGGCACCCCTTAACCCCATAGGCGACGCCAACCCCGCCAAGCTGGAAAACGGCGTTGTACGCACTCCGCCCGGGTTCGCTGAAGGGTTTCGCGCGATTGCAGACGGGGGATGGATTGGTGTAACGGCGGATCCGGCATACGGAGGCATGGGCCTGCCCACTGCGATTGGGACGGCTATCAGTGATATGACGGCAGGCGCTTGTCTGGCCCTACAGTTGAACCCCTTGCTGACCCAAGGCCAGATCGAGGCGTTGGAGGCTCATGGTTCGGACGCCATCAAGTCGCTTTACCTGCCCAAGCTGACCTCGGGCGAATGGTCGGGCACGATGAACCTGACCGAACCTCATGCAGGCACCGATGTGGGGGCGCTGCGGACGCAGGCCAAAGCGAATGACGACGGCACTTATGCGGTGTCTGGTCAAAAGATTTTCATCACTTGGGGTGACGCAGATTTCATGGCCAACATCTGCCATCTGGTTCTGGCCCGCCTGCCCGGCGCGCCCGCTGGCACAAAGGGGATCAGCCTGTTCTTGGTGCCAAAGTTTTTGCCGCACGAAGACGGCAGTCTGGGCGACCGAAACGCCCTGCGTGTCGTCTCGTTGGAGCATAAGCTGGGCATCCATGGTTCGCCCACAGCCGTCATGGAATACGACGGCGCGACCGGTTGGTTGGTGGGCGAGGAAAATGGTGGCATGGCGGCGATGTTCACCATGATGAACAACGCGCGTCTGGCCGTGGGTGCGCAAGGCATCGGCATGGCCGAAGCGGCGTTTCAAAGGGCGTTGGCTTATGCGACAGACCGCAAGCAAGGCAAGGCAGACGGTTTGGGCACCATCGTCGAACACGCCGATGTACGCCGGATGCTGACGGCCATGAAAGCCGACATCTTCGCCGCCCGATCCATCGCGCTGGCCTGCGCCGTCGCTTTGGACATGGGACATGCAACTGACGACAAAGAGTGGATCGCGCGCGCTGCCTTCCTGACGCCACTGGCGAAGGCTTTTGGCACAGATGTGGGCGTCGCGGTCGCTGACGAAGCGGTGCAAATCCACGGTGGTATGGGCTTTATCGAGGAGACCGGCATCGCGCAATATCTGCGGGATGTGCGGATCACACCGATCTACGAAGGCACCAACGGCATCCAGTCGATGGACCTTGTCGCCCGCAAGATGATGGACGGCGGCGACGTCCTGTTCCGCTTGCTGGACGAGATCGAAACCACCGCCGAAGCCGCCCGCGAAACCCTGCCTGAACTGGCCGAGCTGGTCTGGAGCGGGGCCGAGACCTTGCGCGAAGTGACCGAATGGCTGGTGACGCAAGACATGAATGATCGTTTCGCGGGTGCAGTGCCTTACTTGCGGGCCACGGCACGGGTCTTGGGCGGGCACTATCATCTGAAGGCCGCGCTGGCTGCGCCGGACACGGCGCGTGTGGCTTTGGCGCAGTTTTACATCAAACGCCTTTTGCCGGAACACGCCGCTCTTCTCACTCAGGTCCGCGAAGGCGCTGACGGATTATACGCCCTGTCGCCTGACGATCTGGCCGCCTGATGGACGATGCCGCGCGGCTGATCCGCTATCCGTTCGAAACACCTCCCGATCACGGAACAGCGCTTGAGGTGGCCGAGGGCGTCTTATGGATGCGCCTGCCCCTGCCGATGGCCTTGGATCACGTGAACATGTTTGCGCTGGACGGTGGCGACAGCTGGACGCTGATCGACAGCGGCATTGGCTCGCGCAAATGTCGCGAGATTGTCGGTGCGTTGTTGGACGGCCCCCTTGCAGGCAAACCCGTGGCCCGCGTGCTGGTCACCCATCACCACCCCGATCACATCGGTTTGGCAGGCTGGTTTCAGACCGAACACGGCGCCGAACTTTGGACCACACGCACAGCTTGGCTGACCGCAAGGATGTTGTCACTGGATGTGGAAGACCGCCCTTCGGATCAGGCCATCGCCTTTTGGGTCAGCGCCGGGGTTCCGCCCGACATCCTGGAAAAACGCAAATCCCAACGGCCCTTCAACTTTGCCGACGCCATCGCGCCCCTGCCCCTTGGCTATCGTCGCATTCAGGAAGGCGAACGGTTGAACATCGGCGGTCGCACGTGGCGGGTCGCCATCGGCCACGGACATGCGCCTGAACACGCAACGCTTTGGTCCGAAACGGATAACCTGGTGATTGGCGGCGATCAGTTGCTGCCCTCGATTTCGCCCAATCTGGGCGTCTATCCGACCGAACCCGACGCCGATCCCGTGGCGGACTGGCTGGACAGCTGTGCCCGCTTCAAAACCATGGCAGACCCGGATCACTTCGTTTTGCCCGGCCACAAGCTGCCGTTCACCGGCTTGCCCTCGCGGCTGGATCAGAAGATCGAAAACCACGTCTCGGCGCTGAACCGGTTGGAAGCCGCACTGGATACGCCCAAAACCGCCTGCGAGTGCTTCGTGGCGATCTTCAAACGTGAGATCACCGGCGATGCCTTCGGCTTGGCAATGGTCGAAGCGGTCGCGCACTGCCAACACCTCTGGCACACGGGACGCGCCAATCGGGACCGCCGCGCAGATGGGGCGTGGGTTTATTCACGCAGCTCGTGACGCAGACGTGACCCAATCCTGTGGTAAAAGACCTTGCGCCTCAAGGCATTGCCCGCCCATAGTCGCCGCCAAGCCGATCTGAAGGAGCGCCCATTGATGGACGACACAATCAACACCGCCGCCGAGGCTTTGGAAAATGCCGCGCGCGGTCCGAATGCCGCCGCCGTCCATTCAGAACCGGGCGAAAGTTCGATCGAACAAGGCCCCCTGCCCGAGGCGATCTCGAAGAAACCCGTTGAAGACAAGTCACCCGCCGAATGGGCCTATCAGCGGCTGATCCTTTACATCCAGAACTTCGAAAAGACGCTGGATACAGAAGAAGAAGTCGCCATGGGTTTCACCGACACAGGTGCTGGCGTCTTGCGGATCGAAGGCTTGGGCTTTTTCGATCCCGATGTCGTGACGTTCTACGGGACCGACCCAAGCGGCGCACGTGTGCAGCTTGTCCAGCATGTCAGCCAGCTGAACGTCCTTTTGCGCTCGATGCCCAAACCAAGCGAAGTCAAAGAACCGCGCCGCATCGGGTTCAGGCTGGCAGAAGCTTTGGAAGAAGGCTCGGACGGGTAAGCGTTACTCAGCCGCCAAGACGTCGCCCTTCGGGGGCCGTGCCCGCCAGATGGCATCGGGCACCTGCGGGTTGGTGATCGCCTTGTAGAGCGCCTGATACTCAGGCTCTTCCAGCAACGCCGCAATCCGATCCTTGTGCCACCCCACAGCGCTGAGGTGCAGATCGAACAGCGTTTGATCCGCCAACAGACGTCCAAGTTCCTCGCGGGCCCGCGGCAGATTCCTGTGGATCGACGTGTCGGTCTCGGTCGCATAGTTCCGCGTGGCCCAATACTGGAACCCCTGATCCTGATCCACGTGGTTGATCCGCCCGCGCTGGCGCTTGACCAAGAAGCTTTCGGCAGACCGCAACACGTAATGGTTCAAAGTCACCATGTCATAGCCGATGGTGTCCTTCCGGCTGAACCATTCGTTCTTTTGCGCCACCCGGTCCGGCATCTGTCGCCCGGCGCCGTTGACCCATCTGACCTCGCCCAGTCGGTCGGGATCAAGGTCCAGAGGGCGATGCACGCCCAGTTTGGAAAACGGTCCATCCGGTCGGAAAAAGCTTTTGAAGCCCCACCCCAAACGCGGCTTCGGCAAAAACAAGGGCGCGCAGGCGGTGAATTGTTCGGTCTGCCAGCGGTCTTCGTAAGCGTGAATGCCGCGATTGCCAAAGAACCGCCATGTCATGGAAATCACGTTCGGATCATGGGCGGCGTTCAAGAGATCGCCAAAGGTTCCGTTCCCGACATGGATGTTGACGAACTCGTCCACATCAATCACGCCGACCCAGTCCGCGCCCATCACGGCCTCGCGCTTGACCGCATCATTCAGCGCCCCGCGCTGAGGCTTTTGTCCCGCAGCCCCGTCAAACGGATTGTCCAGCCGCGTCACGATCCCAAGCACCTGCAACCGGTCCAGAATGGCATTGGTCGGATCATCGCAATCGTTGGTATAAACCACGAAATGCGTCACGCCGATGGACAGGTGATAGGCGATCCACTCAAGGATAAAGACGCCTTCGTTCTTCATCGAGGTGACAATCGTGATGCGCTTGGCTTCGGGCGGATTGGGCAAAGGCATCAACATTGGTTGCTTCTTTTGGGTCCGCGCCACAAGATTCTGATAGACGGCCTCGGCATCCTGACCGATGGCGGGCGGATCCGGGCGCAAAGCAAAAGCCTCGGTCCCGGCAACCTGCGTTTTTGGCACGTCCGTCGGACCGGGCAAGTCAATCTCGTCCAGATCACGGGCACCGGGTGCGCGGGTCACATGGGCAAAGAACGCCGCTTCGCGCGCATTGGTCTTCAAATCCGCAATCCGAGCCTTGTGCCAATCAACCGCCTTTTGATGCAGCGCCCCCAGAACCGGGTCTTGCCCAAAAGCAAACCGCAAAGCCCGCCCCGCCCCAAGACGGGCCTGGATCGAGGTGTCTTCTTCGTCGTTTCGATTGAACGCATTCCAGTAGGCCACACCTTGGGGCCGCGCGATATGGTTGGTGCGCCCCCGGTCGCGTTTGACCAGAAAGCTGTCACAGGACCGGATCGCATAGTGGTTCAGACTAACCAGATCATACCCCCAGCAATCAATCCCCGAGCGCCAACCGCTGTCCAAGTATCGTTCAGGCATCTGCTGGCCCGACCCATTGGTCCAGCGCGGCATATCCCCCGTCGGGCCGTGCGGTCGGTGAACGCCAAAGCCAGCAAACGGCGCATCGCGGCGCAGGATCGTCTTGAATCCCCAGGATTGATGCGGCTTGCGGGTCAGCGCAGGGGCAGCGCGGATGAATTGCTCGGCCACGGGTCGGTCGTCATAAGTGACAACACCGCCGTTTCCAAACAACCGCCATGTCATCGAGATCAGGTCGGGATCTCCCGCCGCGCGGAACACATCCTCCAACCGCCCCTCACCCACATGGATGTTGATGTACTCATCCACATCCATCGCAATCGCGGCATCCGCCTCTTGCACCAAGGGATGAGACCACGCCGCATCCAATGCAACGCGCTGTGGCTTCTGGCCCTCGCCCACAGGGTTGCTGACGCGCGTGACCAATCCCCGCGCCGCCAAAGCATCCAGAATCTCCTCGGTCGGATCATCGCAGCCGTTGGTGTAGACCAGAAAATGCGTCACCCCGACCGCGATGTGATGGGCCACCCAATCCAGAATGAACGGCCCTTCGTTGCGCATCGTCGTCACCGCAACAACCTTGTCCAAAGGTCGCACGTTTTCAACCGCCGCGCTGGCATATTGCTTGCCACCCGCCGCTTCGCGGTACTGGCGGGCGAAAGGCGCGTTCCGGTCCGGCTCGGGCCAATCCGGCAAAGGGGCTTCGCAGGGGTCAACTTTGTGCTTTAGCAACAGCGACCCGATCAAGCTATCAGGATGAGGTAATCCATGGTCCTTCTCGGCCAACCGCTTGCGCGCACGCCGCCCGTACAAATGGATCGACAAGGTCTCGTCCGTGATCACTCCTGCATGATCGACACCCGGTCGAAACAGTTTGCGCCGTTCGGAAAACGCATAAGGATACAACGCCACCTGAGGCAAAGCATGCCGGATCTCGCCCGTCTCATGCAGGAAATGCGTAAACGCCTTGGGCCCCCAAACCGCCCAGACCTGATCCCCCACATGCACCGGCTCGCCCCGCGCCTTAGCGGCTTCCAACTCGGCCACATAGGCAGGGTCTAAAAAATGCGGAATGGCATATTCGTCCGACGTAAATTCCACCAACCGCGCCAAAGTCTCGCTGTCCGACGGCAGGCCAAGAACGCCAATGTTGACCTCGTGATCGCTTTCCCAGCCATAGAAATGACCCGTGTCCGTGGCAAAGGGCTTGCGGCAATAGGCATCCGTGTCGGCCCAGATCAGATCGTCGTTCTGGCTCAGCAACCGATAGCGAAACAAGTCCGCATGGGGCGCGGGCGAACCAGACTTGCCATGCACGATCTCATCGCGCTCTGCCAAGACATCCGCCGCCGAACGGCACTCTACCCCATCCGGCACACCGTCCAAATCTTCATAGCTGTAAAGCACCACCGGATGGCCAGCATCCTGAAACGAGCGAATGCACAACCCCTCAAGGAAGGATAACCTTCCCCGCATCCATAGCATTGCTATCGCTTTTTCCATGTCCCCGGCCTGCTCACCGCCTTTTGCAAGAAGCTTAGTCCATGCCCCGGCCCAAGCCAATGCGCATCCCGCTTCCTCTTGCGTAAAATACTTCGGGGGAGACGCGCGTCAGCGCGGCGGGGGCAGAGCCCCACTTGGCGACGCGCGCCGCGCGTGGCGCAAAACCCCTATTCCAGAGGCAAACGGCTTTCGGCCATCTCAACCCACCAACTGCACCCGGCCGGAATGGCGTCATCATTAAAGTCATAATCCGGTTGATGAACCATCGCTGTATCCCCGTTGCCAAGCAATATGTAAGCGCCGGGACGAGCGTTCAGCATGAAGGAAAAATCTTCTGCCCCCATGGTCAAATCCGCAAAACCGCAGTCCCCCGCCACACGGGCGGCGGCTTCTTTGGCGTAGTCGGTTTCGGCCTCGCTGTTGACCATGGCCGGATAGTTCCGCTGATAGTCGATCTCGACCGTTGCCCCATAGGTCGCCGCGACCCCTTCCACGATCTCGTGAAACCGGCGCTCGACCATGTCATGGGTTTCGCTGTCCATCGTGCGCACGGTGCCTTTCAGATGCACACGCTCGGGGATGACATTGTAGGCCTTCGACGAAGTTTCGAACGAAGTGACCGAGACGACCAATTCTCTCATAGGCACCAGATTTCGGCTGGCAATCGTTTGAAGCGCCATCACGGTTTGGCTGGCCACCACCGTGGTGTCGATCCCGTCGTTCGGCTTGGCCGCATGAGCGCCGCGGCCTGTGATCACCACGTCAAATATGTCGGTTGATGCGAAAAACTTGCCCGGTCGGATCGAAAACGTTCCGGCATCCTGACCGGGCCAATTGTGCATACCGTACACCTCGTCAATGCCGAAGCGATCCATCATGCCCTCTTCAACCATCACGCGACCACCGCCACCGCCTTCTTCGGCGGGCTGAAAGATCACTGCGACAGTGCCATCGAAGTTTCGCGTCTCGGCCAGATACTTGGCCGCGCCCAGTAACATCGCCGTATGCCCGTCATGCCCGCAGGCATGCATCTTACCCGGCACCTTGGACGCATGTGCGACCCCGGTTTCCTCGAGGATCGGCAAGGCGTCCATGTCCGCCCGCAAGCCCACAACCCGGCCCGAGCCTTTGGCCTTGCCGTGGATCAACCCAACCACACCGGTCTTCGCAATTCCGGTCACGACCTCGTCGCAGCCAAACTCTGCAAGCTTGTCCGCCACCACACCCGCAGTCCGATGCACATCGAAAAGCAACTCGGGGTTTTCATGCAAATCCCGCCGCCATTTCGTGATTTCAGGCAGCAATTCGGCGAAACGGTTTCGAATGGGCATGGGCACATCTCCTGTTGTTGTCCCTTGTTCTAGAGCCTGTGCTCAAACGGCAAGGGGAAAATCAGTCAAAACGTCGCGGGCTGTTCTACGCATCCGTGACTTGAGAGCACCGGCCCGCAGGGTTAGGTAAGGTCTTATGTCACTTTGGGAATACGCCAATCCGCGCAAGTTCATGGCTTTGACCGACCGTCTGGTCGGCCCGATTTTTGCTTTGGCCGGTCTGTGTCTGGCCATTGGGTTGATATGGGGCTTTTTCTTCACGCCCGATGATTTCCGGCAAGGCTCGACCGTCAAGATCATCTATCTGCATGTCCCCGCCGCGATGATGGCGATCAACGCTTGGGCGATGATGTTGGTGGCCTCGCTGATCTGGTTGATCCGGCGGCACCATGTGTCAGCCCTGGCAGCCAAGGCCGCCGCACCAATCGGCGTGACAATGACCATGATTGCCCTGTTCACCGGGGCGGTCTGGGGTCAGCCGATGTGGGGCACATGGTGGGAATGGGACCCGCGCCTGACCTCGTTCCTGATCCTGTTTCTGTTCTACCTTGGCTATATGGCGCTTTGGTCTGCCGTGGAAAACCCCGACACCGCCGCCGATCTGACCAGCGTTTTGTGCCTTGTGGGGTCGGTCTTTGCCATCTTGTCGCGTTATGCGGTCAACTTCTGGAACCAGGGCCTGCATCAAGGCGCCAGCCTATCGCTGGATAAGGAAGAGAACATATCCGACGTCTTCTGGGTGCCCTTGCTGGTGGCCATCGCGGGTTTTGTGTTGCTGTTCATCGCGCTGGTACTTTTGAGAACCCGCAGCGAAATCCGCCTGCGCCGCATCCATGCCCTTGAATCGAAAGAGCGGATGGCCTGATGCCCGATCTTGGAAAGTATGCCTTTGAGGTTACCCTGGCCTATGCCGGATCGCTGACACTGCTGGTTGCAATCGTGAGCTTGAGTGTTCTGCAAGCCCGGCGCAGCAAGCGGCGGTTGGACGAAACCGAAAGGCGCTCTGGCGATGGCTAAAATCTCGCCTCTGGTGCTTGCGCCACCGCTGATATTTGCCGCCCTTGCGGGGCTGTTCTTTGTGGGCATGTTCCGTGACGATCCGAACGCCCTGCCCTCGACCATGGTGGGCCGCGACGCGCCCGCACTGGACGTCATTCCATTACCGCCCCTTAAACCAATCCCGGACGGCACGTTGGCAGGAGGCGAGGTGACGCTGGTCAACTATTGGGCCAGCTGGTGCGCACCTTGCCGGTTAGAGCATCCCCAATTGATGCAGCTTCAAGTCGAAGGCATGAACATCATTGGCGTGAACTACAAAGATGACCCAGACAAAGCGCTTCGGTTCTTGCGCGAGTTGGGCGATCCGTTCAGAAGCGCGGGCGCCGACCCGGCGGGTCGGACGGCGATCGATTGGGGTGTTTACGGTGTGCCCGAAACCTTTGTGGTCGACGGGGACGGAAAGGTTGTCTTGCGGTTTGCAGGGCCAATCACCGACAGTATTCTGGAAAACCGGATCCGACCGGCAATCGAAGCAGCCTCAGCCGAATAGCCAAATAATCAAAAGAAGGATCAGTGCACCGCCTTCGAGCGGTGGAAGAGAGACAGGCATAGCCCGGGAAAATACCCGCAACGCGTCACTCGTACGATCCATGAACAACAGCCCCGGCACTTGATACACAACTCCTAGAACCTTGACGCAATTTGCATCTAATTGGAAGAAATGAGTTAAAAACAGGTGTTATTGAAGCGTTGCTCGAAACAATGCCGGTTGCGCCTGCGGCTTTGTCGGCATCTTCGTGCCATTGTTTACACTTAATTTACGCACATTAACAAAAACGGCCCGGGAATTGCTCCCGGGCCGCTTGGTGATTCTTTCGAAAATCAGGCGGCTTTGGCCAGATCCCGCAGCACATAGTGCAGTACGCCACCATGCTCGATGTACTCTTTTTCGATGGCGGTATCGATCCGACACTTCAGGCTGATCTCTTTGGTGGTGCCGTCGGCGAACCCGATTGTGCAAGGCACTTCGGACAAAGGCTGCAAGTCGCCTTCCAGACCGGTGATCGTGACGGTTTCTTCGCCCGTTAGGCCAAGGGACTTGCGGCTGTCGCCACCGGTGAATTCAAACGGGATCACCCCCATGCCAACAAGGTTGGAGCGGTGAATACGCTCGAAGCTTTCCGCGATCACGGCTTTCACTCCCAAAAGTGCGGTGCCTTTCGCCGCCCAGTCACGGGATGATCCAGCGCCGTATTGTTCGCCACCGATCACAACCAGTGGAATGCCAGCCTCTTGATACGCCATTGCCGCGTCAAAGATCGACGTCTGTTCGCCGTCGGGGCCTTTGGTGTACCCGCCTTCTACGCCATCCAGCATTTCGTTCTTGATGCGGATGT
>CAZWDS010000073.1:0-1209 GCA_964632495.1 uncultured Rhodobacterales bacterium | reverse complement strand
CCGCGCTTCATCACCTGATGGTTGCCGCGGCGTGCGCCGTAAGAGTTGAACTCCCGCAAAGGCACCTGACGATCCACCAGATACTGCCCCGCAGGCGTCGTTTCTTTGAACGACCCGGCTGGAGAGATGTGGTCGGTGGTGATCATATCACCCAGCAAAGCCATGATCCGCGCGCCTTCCACATTGGAAATCGTGCCCGGCTCGGCGCTCATCCCTTGGAAATACGGCGGGTTCTGCACGTAGGTTGATGTGGACGGCCAATCGTAGGTCAGGCTGTCGGTGGTTTCGACGCCCTGCCATTTGTCGTCGCCCTTAAAGACGTCGGCATATTTGGACTGGAACGCCTCGCGCGTGACGGTTTGTTCGACCAGCTCGGCAACTTCCTGACTGCTGGGCCAGATGTCTTTCAGGAAGACGTCGTTGCCATCCTTGTCCTGACCCAAAGCGTCCGTCGCCAAGTTGATGTCCATCGTGCCAGCCAGCGCATAGGCCACGACCAACGGAGGTGAGGCCAAATAGTTCGCACGCACGTCAGGTGAAATCCGGCCTTCGAAGTTGCGGTTACCTGACAGCACAGAGGTGGCCACCAGATCGCCTTCTGCAATCGCGTCAGACAGTTCTTTCTGTATCGGCCCCGAGTTGCCGATACAGGTTGTGCAGCCATAGCCAACAAGGTTGAACCCGATGGCATCCAAATCGTCTTGCAGTTCCGCAGCTTCCAGATAGGCCGAAACCACTTGGCTTCCGGGCGCAAGCGAGGTTTTCACCCAAGGCTTGCGGTTTAGGCCCAATGCTCGCGCTTTGCGCGCCACAAGCCCGGCCCCGATCATCACATACGGGTTCGACGTGTTCGCGGTTCTGGGCGATCACAACCTTGCCTGATTCCATGGTATAATCTTCGCCAGCGACGGCGACTTCTTTGCCCATGGGGCGCTTGAACGTCTCTTCCATCTCGCGCTTGAAGGCGGACTGGCCATCGGTCAGGGCGACGAAATCCTGAGGCCGTTTGGGCCCGGAAATCGCTGGCACAATCGTGCCCATGTCAAGGCTTAGCGTGTCGGTGTAAATCGGCGCATAGTCATCGCCTCGCCACATACCGTTTTCCTTGGCATAGGCTTCGACCAGAGCGATCCGGTCTTCATCACGACCGGACTGGCGCAGATAGCGCAAGGTTTCGCCATCCACCGGGAAGAAGCCACAGGTCGCGCC
>CAZWDS010000072.1:11572-16027 GCA_964632495.1 uncultured Rhodobacterales bacterium | reverse complement strand
ACCATATCTTTCAGGATCTTGTTCAGCCCGTGCCCGATGTGCAGATGGCCGTTGGCGTAAGGCGGGCCGTCGTGGAGCGTGAAAGGTTCGCGGCCGTCTGTTTCGCGCAGGCGGTCATAGACGCCGATCTTTTCCCATTTCGCCAGCCAGTCGGGTTCGCGTTTGGGAAGGCCCGCGCGCATGGGAAATTCGGTTTGCGGCAGGTTCAGGGTGTCTTTGTAGTCGGGTGTTTCGGGCGTATCGGCGCACATGGGCGTGGTCTTTCGGAATGTTGTTCACAAGGGGAGGTGGAGCGAGGCTCAACACCTGAAACCCGGCGGCTCAGAAATCAGAGCGCCGGGCCTGTAATTCGAATGATGACGCATATCCGTGTCATGCCCG
This sequence comes from uncultured Rhodobacterales bacterium, assembly GCA_964632495.1. GTDB lineage: Bacteria > Pseudomonadota > Alphaproteobacteria > Rhodobacterales > Rhodobacteraceae > CALKXV01. Next base: position 15,646 of record CAZWDS010000072.1, on the reverse strand, counting down.
GGGTTATAGGCTTGGGGCTTCTGGGCGACAAGCGCCGTTTCACTCTTGCGTCGGGCGTCAGAAGTGTCAATTTGGTGAGACACAGGATGGACGACGTGACAGAACAGTTTGAAGATCAGAAATCGCGGGCCAGCAGCTGGTTCCGCAGTTTGCGAGATGACATCGTGGCCGCTTTCGAGGGGCTGGAAGACAGTCAGACGGAAGGGCCGACCGCTGAGTTGGCGCCGGGACGGTTTGAGGTGACAGATACCAAGCGTGCCTCGGATGATGGATCAGACGCAGGTGGCGGCTTGATGAGCGTCATGCGCGGAGGCCGCGTGTTTGAAAAGGTGGGCGTGAATGTCTCGGCGGTCTACGGCACTTTGGGTGAACGCGCTCAGAAGGCGATGGCGGCACGGGGTGTGCCCGGTATGGCGGATGATCCGCGGTTTTGGGCGTCCGGCATTTCATTGGTCGCCCATATGCAGAACCCGCATGCGCCGTCGGTTCACATGAACACGCGGATGTTCTGGACGCCCGGCGCTTGGTGGTTTGGCGGTGGGTCGGATTTGAACCCGTGCATCGAATACGATGAAGACACGGCGGATTTTCACGCCACGCAAAAAGCCCATTGTGACCCCCATGGCGAAGATATCTATCCAAGGCTGAAAGCTTGGGCTGACGAGTATTTCTATGTGCCGCACCGGGGTCGGGCGCGGGGTGTTGGCGGGATCTTCTATGATGACTTGAATACCGGCGATTGGGAGGCGGATTTTGCCTTCACGCAGAACGTCGGGCGGGCCTTTTTGAAGGCCTATCAGCCTTTGGTCGAACGTCGCCGCGATACGCCATGGAGCGAGGCCGACAAGGACACGCAGCTTGTGCATCGCGGGCTCTATGCCGAGTACAATCTGGTCTATGATCGGGGCACCAAGTTTGGCTTGGAAACCGGCCATGACGCCAATGCGGTGCTGATGAGCCTGCCGCCTTTGGCAAAGTGGGTTTAGCGTTGCCCGAAAAGGCGGCGGATTTGTTTGCCCAGATCGCTTAGGTCTTTCAGGCTATCTGTACCGTGGTTGGTTTCGGCCCGAGATGTTTCGCGCGAAGAGACAACAGCGCGGCCAGCCAGCCAAATCTCGATCAGCCCTTCTGGTGGAGACGGACGGAACTCGGTGAAATCCCGGGCTTCGGATTGTGTCGCATTGGCGACGATCCGGGCAGCTTCAGCATCCGCGGCATGATAGTACCGGACATTGTTTTGGCTGATCGAAAGGTTGACGCTACGCGGAGCGACTGAGAACCCAACTTCCTCTAGACCCGCAAGCGCGATCCGAACTGCAGCTGGGTTGACGGTTTGCGGTGCGTGCAGCGCAATCCGATAGTCGCTGGGATTAAAATCCGGGACGGCAGCGATCGTGTTGTCGTCCGGCAAGACCACCATTTGATCGGGCAAGGACGGTAACTCGACTTTGGCTGCCTTGGCGGTGCGTTCGACTGGCTGTTCTGCCAGAATGCCCAAGGCTGGACTATCCAGAGGTATGTTGGGCGCGTCAAAGACTGCAGTCGTTGTTCTGTTATCTTCGGTGGTCTGACCGGAGCTTTGCGCCCTGGTCTGTATAGCGGGCCCTTGTCGTTGAGCGACATAACCGATGATCATGGCCGCGATGATCGAAGATGCGACCCAAAAAAACACGCCGCGTTTCTTGTGTTTTTCCTGCGCGAATTGCGAAGGGTCGTCAGGTGTATTGGCCGCCTCTTGAGTTTTGATCGCTTCACGTACGCTCAACCGGATCGATTCAGCTTCTGCTTCGTTTGGTACAGTTATGCTTGACGCTGGTGGTGCAGGGTTAGTCGGTGTCGCTTTGTCAGAGTTTGCCGGAGCACCTGCAAAGGGCTTTGCTGGTGCCGCGTCCGGCGCCTTGTTGGGCGTCGCTTTTGTCGCTTTGGCTGGTGCGTCTTTGTCAGGCGCTTTCTTGGCGGGCGCTATTTCACGCCGTGCCCGGGCTTCGGCAATGCGATCATAGACATTACCAGTCCTGGCGTTGCCTTTGGACATCGTTTTGGGTGCTTTCGCACCATTTTTGGACGCAGCCGCGCCCTTTTCGTTCTTTCCGACACGTGCGGACATACTCGTAATCCCCCAACTACGTGTATACACCTACAGCGAGTCGCCGGCATGCATAAGGGGTAAAAGGGGTGTGAAACAGTCAGTTTCGTAAAGAAGGTAAACCAATGCCGGTTCCTTCAAATCCTCCATCTGCGGCCAGACATTGACCGGTGATAAAGCTGGCCTTGTCCGAGCATAGAAAGACGATGGCTTCGGCAATTTCGCGTTCCGAACCATATCGGTTCAGGGGCAAAGCGTCGTGATAGGCATCGATGATGTCTTGGGAATGCACCGCCATGGCCAGTTTCGTTCGCACCGGACCGGGAGCGACGGCGTTGGCGCGAATGCCGTATTCGCCCAGTTCGGCGGCCTGCTGCAGTGTCAGTTGAATGACGGCGGCTTTTGAGGTGCCATAGGCGACGCGTAAGGTGCTGGCGCGCAAGCCGCTGATCGAGGCGATGTTGACGATGGCCCCTTTCGTCTCTTTCAGCGCAGGCGTTGCGGCCTGGGTGCAAAGGAACGGGCCATCAAGGTTTGTGGCCATAACAGTTTTCCAACGCGCAAAGGTCGTATCTTCGATGGGGCCGAAGTCGGCGACGCCGGCATTATTCACCAAAGCGTCGATTTGACCGCAAGCGGACAGCACGTCGGCCACCATGGATTGGACCGCGCTTTCATCCGAAACGTCGGTTTCGATGGGGTGGACGTTTTCCAAGCCTTCTGTGGCGGCCAAGAGGGCAGGACCGTCAAGGTCGATCATGGCGACTTGCCAGCCGTTTTCTAAGAAGAGCTGGCTGGTGGCGAGGCCGATGCCGCGTGCGGCACCGGTGACGAGGGCGGTTTTCAAACAAAGTCACCTTCTGGTTCTGGTCCACCAAGGGCCTGGATGCGAAGGGCGAAAACCCAGATGGCGGCAATGGCGGCGCTGATGATCCATGCCCCTGACGTGAAGGCGGCGACCAGTGCCATGAAGCAAGCAAAGGACGTGGCCATGCCTGCAACGTCGCGGAACCCGTCGGCAGTGATGACCAAAAGCACCAGCGCGGTCAGCACTCCGGCAATTGCGGCGGCGGCGATCAGGATCGTGTAGGGGGCAAATCCGCCTTCGGTCAGGGCTGAGAAGAGGCTCCATGGGCCGGTAGGTTCGATTGTGCCTGTGCGTTCCAACACCCAGAAGGCGGCGATGACGGCGATGGCTATGGACACCGGCGCGCCGATACGACGGTGGTACCAATCGTAGCGGCCGAACATCAGCGCGAAGGTCAGGAAGGCGGCGGCGATGACGGCAAGTTGGCCCACTTCGACACCGACGTTAAAGCCGATCAGTTTGGCAACGAAATTGTCTGCGCCAAGGCCGAAGTCTTTCAAAACGCTAGCAAAACCAAGCCCGTGCAAAAGGCCGAAACAGAAGACGACGACGGGTCTCCATGGGGCCATTTTGCGCAACAAGACGTTTTCGACGCCGACATAGACGATGGAGGCCGCGATCAGGGGTTCGACGATATCGGGTGAGATCGAGATGATTTCCATGGCCCCAAGGGCAAGCGTAACCGTGTGCGCAAGTGTGAAGGCGGTGATTTGCCAAAGAAGCGGGCGCACTTGCAGGGCCAGAAAGAATAGCCCAAGCACGAACAGGATGTGATCCAGCCCTTGTGGCACGATGTGATCGAAGCCGACGCCGATATAGCTGACCAGTGCTTCGAAGAAATTCTGTTCGACGCCACCTTGAAGGGGGATGGGATCGGACATCTGGCCGGGTGTCAGGAAGGCGGCATAGCCGTTTTCCACAGTGCGTTGACGGACGATCAGGGCGCCAAGGTCTTTGGTCCAACCGATGGATACGGTTTCGGTGCCTTCAGGTAAGGCGACGGAAAGGGCGATGGTGGAGGTGCGCAAGAGTTCGATATTACCCACTTCGGGCACAGACACGTCAGTCAGTTCGGGGGTCAGCGGCGTTTCCCCCGAAAGAAAGGTCAGCTTTTCTGCCA
>CAZWDS010000072.1:0-11472 GCA_964632495.1 uncultured Rhodobacterales bacterium | reverse complement strand
GTCAGTTCGGGGGTCAGCGGCGTTTCCCCCGAAAGAAAGGTCAGCTTTTCTGCCAAGCCGGGCCAAGCTGCGCGAAAAGCCGCCTCCATTTCAGCAGGGGGCAGGGCGCGCAGGCGGAGGTACTCGTCTTCGTTTTCCGACGCGTCGGTGTCTTCAATGTTCTCAAGATCGACGCCAGCAACAGGCGCTTCAATGGTCCATTCGATGAAGGCGGTCATCTGGCCGTCGCCGATTTCGATATCCATCACACCGGGCTGGACTTCGTGTGCTCGCAAAGCCGTGACGCTCAGAAGGGTTGACAGTAGGACTGCAAGGATCACCCTTAGTTCCATCAGATGAGAGAAAGTTCTAGCCATGCGTTCCACCCTTGTCATTGCCGCTTGTCTTGCGTGTCTTGGGGTCACCGCCAAGGCCCACGAGTTCTGGATTGCGCCATTGAAATACCAAATCGCGCCCGGTGACAATGTGGTGGCCAGCCTGCGTGTCGGGACCGAGTTCGTCGGCGCGAACCAGTCCTATATTCCACGCAATTTCAAGCGCTTCCAGTATGTGCAGAACGGCAAAGCAGCGACCGTTCCGGGTGTCGTTGGGGATCGTCCGGCGGCTAATTTTCCGTCTGAGGACGATGGATTGATGGTGTTGGTACATCAAACCACGAATCTGAGCGTGACATGGGACACGTGGGAAAAGTTCGAGGATTTTGTGCGCCATAAGGATGCTGAGTGGGTGCTGGACGACCATTTGGCCAAGGGTTTGTCAAAAGAAGGCGTGCGCGAAGTGTATTCACGCTATGCCAAGTCGCTGATCGCCGTGGGCGCGGGCGAGGGCAAGGATGTGGTGTCGGGCATGTTGACCGAGATTATTGCACTGGAAAACCCGTACACCGACAATATGGCAGACGGATTTACCGTGGGCGTTCTTTACAATGGTAAGCCGCGCAAATCGACGCAGGTCGAAGTTTTCGAACGTGATGCCAATGGTGCGATCCGCATTTTCACGTTGAAGACCAATGGGAAAGGCACGGTCAACGTGCCGGTTGTCGCCGGACGCCAGTATATGTTGGATTCTGTGGTGCTAAGGCGGCCACTAAGCCAGCCCTCGGCTGGCAAGCCCTATGCTTGGGAAAGTCTTTGGGCCAACCTCACATTCGAAGTTCCGGGCTAGGCGATCAGTCAAACACCTCGGGCGTGTAGGACACACCGGTCAGGTAAAGCCCATCTGGCGGCGCCACGGGGCCGCAGGCCGCGCGGTTTTTGGCCTCTAGCGCGGCTTTGAAATCTGCATCACTCCATGCGCCTGCGCCCACGCGTTCCAGAGATCCTATGATGGACCGCACCTGGTTGTGCAGAAAACTGCGGGCGCGCAAGCTGGCGCGGATTTCAAGGCCTGCCGGGTAGGGCCGCGTTTCGAAGGTGATCTTGTCGATTGATTTTACCGGGCTTTTGGCTTGGCACATGGTGGACCGGAAGGTCGTGAAATCGTGTTGCCCGATCAGATGTTGTGCCGCGGTTTGCATGGCGTCCACGTCCAGATCGTGCTTCAGCGCCCAGATTTGCCGGGCGTCATGCACCAAAGGCGCACGACGGGTGACGATGCGGAACAGATAGCGCCGTTCAACCGCCGAAAACCTTGCGTGCCAATCATCATCAACCGACCTACAGGCCGTGATGGCGATGGGATCGGGTTTTAGATGAAAGTTCAAAGCCTCGGACAGGCGAAACGGGTCCCAGTCTTGGGTCATGTCGCAATGGGCCACTTGCCCGGTGGCGTGGACACCTGCGTCAGTGCGACCGGCTGCGGCGATGGAGGGCACGTCAGATTCCAGCTTGGACAGGGCTGTTTCGATGGCACCTTGCACAGATGGCGCGTGAGATTGACGCTGCCAGCCCGCAAAAGGGCTGCCATCATATTCGACTTTCATCACATAGCGCGGCATGTTTCGGCCATATCCGGCTGGGAAGCGAAGCGCAACGGGGTGAGAAATTTTGAAGGTATTACAAAACCTTACGCGCGCTAATCGTTCTGCACGGTCTCTGCACAATCAAAGAGGCCTATCTGCACTTGTTTGGTGTCTATTGAACTCAAGGCACGCATATAACCAAGCCGGGGAGCACTGTCCCCTCGTTCCCCGGCTGGCACGCTCATACCTCTCACACTCTCACCACAGTTTCGCGGTACACTTTTTCACCTTACAGTCTGATAATGAGCTATGAGCAATCAAACAATTCTTGTCGTAGATGACGATCCCCAAATTCGTGATGTCCTTGGCATGGCGCTGGAACGCGCTGGCTTTGAGGCTGTTATGGCCCGTGATGGGGCTGAAGGTCTGGCGCAAGCCAAGGCTGTAAATCCCTCGTTGGCTGTGCTGGATATCGGCTTGCCCGAAATGGACGGGTTAGAGCTTTGCAAGGCCATCCGGCGCGATAGCGATCTGCCGATCCTGTTTCTGACCGCGCGCGATGACGAAGTTGACCGGATCCTGGGTTTGGAGCTGGGCGGCGACGACTATGTCACCAAACCTTTTAGTCCCCGCGAATTAGTGGCCCGGGTGCGCGCAATCTTGAAACGCGTGGGCGGGCCCGCGCCTGTTGAAACCGAGGACACGGGCAAGCTTCAGATCGGGCGCTTGTCTTTGGTGCCTGAAAGCCATGTCTGCAAAGTGGATGATACAGGCGTCACGCTGACCTCGACGGAAATCACCATTCTGGGCAAGTTGATGTCGCGCCCCAAACAGGTCTTCAGTCGTCCGGCTTTGGTCGATGCGATCTGGGGACCGGGGATGGTGGTCAGTGATCGGACGTTGGACAGTCACTTGCGGAACTTGCGATCAAAACTGGCGGACGCTGGGTGTCCGGACGCGATTGAGACGCTGCACGGCGTCGGGCTAAGGATGGGGCCTTGTCAAGGTACGTAGCGCCGAAGTGGCGACCGCCGTTGATGCTGGTTTTGGGGGGGTCGCTATTGGCGATCCTTGTTTTGCCAATCTATGCCGCCTTGGTTGCAGATATCCTGACACCTTTGACGGGACGGCGGAACGCGGTGTTTATCGTGGCGGCCGGGTCGTTTCTGGCGACATTGGTGCTGGGTTGGTTGTTGTGGCGGCTGATCTTGTCACCCGTGCAAGCTTTGGCCGCGAAGGCTGAGGCGATCCGGGGCGGCAGTGCGCCTGACCAGCTAGATCACTACGGCACACCAGAAATCGGTGAATTGGCTCAAGCCGTGCTGGACATGGCCGAGGTCTTGCAATCGCGCGAAATGGCGGTGCGGGGGTATACCGATCACGTGACCCATGAATTGAAGACGCCATTGACTGCGATCCGTGGGGCGGCCGAGTTATTGGAAGCCGAAGACGGCCTGCCCGAAGGCACCAAAAAACTGGTTAGGACAATTGCCGGTGCTGAGAAACGCGCGGTGAAACTGTTGGGCGCTGCGCGCTCTATTGCAGCTGCGCGGATGCCGGAACACAGGGGCACGACGCGGCTGGTTGATTGTGTGCCGCGGTTGCAGTCCCGGGTGACCACCTTGCAGATCAAAGTGCTGAACGCAGAAGAACCGTTGCCTTTGGCACAATCGGGTTTGGATGTTGTTTTGGGGCATATTGTCGAGAACGCAGAAGAAGCGGGGGCCACGACGGTCACTCTGGATTCCGGTCGCAAAGACGAGGCCGCTTGGCTGACGGTGTCGGATGATGGGCCGGGGATTTCTCAGGGCAATGTGGGGCAGGTGTTCGAGCCGTTCTTTACAACGCGGCGCGATTCGGGCGGAACGGGGATGGGGCTTGCGATTGTGCAGACGCTTCTTCTGGCGCACGGCTGCCGGATTGCCTTGATCGAACCGGACGAAGGCAAAGGCACGAAATTCCGGATTGATTTCTGAACATCGCATTCTCGCGTGTTTCTCCAACGTTTCCATTGACGTGCCTTGTGCAATCATGCGGTAAACGTGCGTGACACACCACGCCAAGGGACGGTGCTTGCACCAAATTCTTGGGTCGGAAAGCGGCCCAAGTGTTTTTGGCTTTTGAGGGACGAACACAATGAGCTTTTTCGCCGATATCCCCGAGATCACATACGAAGGCCCCGACAGCACCAACGAGTTTGCCTATCGCCATTACGATCCTGCCCAAGTGATCGCGGGCAAGACGATGGAAGACCATCTGCGCTTTGCCGTCGCCTATTGGCACAGCTTTGCTTGGGAAGGCGGCGATCCTTTTGGGGGGCGCACGTTTGATCGGCCTTGGTTTGGCGATGATATGGCCCATGCCAAGGTGAAGGCGGATGCGGCGTTTGATCTGTTTCGTATTTTGGGCCAGCCGTTTTTCTGTTTCCACGACGCAGATGTGCGCCCCGAAGCGGACAGCTATGCCGAGAATACCGCGCGGCTGAACGAGATTGCCGATTACTTCGGTGAAAAGATGTCCCAGACCGGCACCAAGCTGCTGTGGGGCACGGCCAACCTGTTTTCGCATCGCCGCTTTATGAGCGGGGCGGCCACCAATCCTGATCCAGAGGTCTTTGCCTATGCGGCGGCCACGATCAAAGCGAACATGGATGTGACGCACCGTTTGGGCGGGCAGAACTATGTTCTTTGGGGCGGTCGCGAAGGGTATGAGACCTTGCTGAACACCGATCTTGGCCGAGAGGCCGATCAGATGGCGCGGATGCTGTCCTTGGTGGTCGAGCATAAGCACAAGATTGGGTTCAAGGGGACGATTTTGGTTGAACCCAAGCCGCAGGAACCGACGAAGCATCAGTATGATTTTGATGTGGCGACCTGTTACGGGTTTCTGAAGCGGTATGGCTTGGAAGATGAGGTAAAGCTGAACATCGAGCAAGGGCACGCCATTCTGGCAGGGCATTCCTTTGAACACGAGGTGGCTTTGGCGGCTTCTTTGGGGATGTTGGGATCGATCGATATGAACCGGAACGATTATCAGTCCGGTTGGGATACGGATCAATTCCCGAACTCGGTGCCTGAGGTGGCTTTGGTCTATCACGAGATTCTAAAGACCGGCGGGTTCACCACCGGAGGGACGAACTTTGATGCCAAGTTGCGGCGTCAGTCGCTTGATCCCGAGGATCTGGTGCTGGGCCATGTGGGGGCGATGGATGTCTGTGCCCAAGGTCTGAAGGCGGCGGTGGCCTTGGCAGATGACGGTGGTTTGGAAGAGGCCCGCGCTGCACGCTATGCGGATTGGGACACGGAATTGGGCAAAACGCTGATGGTTGATGATCTGGACGCGATTGCCGAACTGGTCGAATCCAAAGATATCCGCCCCGAGCCGCGATCCGGCCGTCAGGAGCGGCTAGAGAATCTGGTCAACCGGGTGACCGGTCAGACCTGAATTCAGGATTTGGCGGCTTGACCAGTCTGCGAGGCGGCGACAGGTGCGCCAGCAACATGCATGATCAGTGTTGCGCATTTGACGTGTAAAAACAAAGTCATGGACTTGCTGGCTTTTGCAGGGGCCGCAGGTTTCTGCAAGGGGGCCGGGAATGCAACGACGTTATTCATAGATTCGAACTCCAATACCACGACCATAGTTGGCCCTCTCATTGTGTCCGAGTATGGGCACAATCAGGGTATCTTTTCGGTTAACGTACCGTGCGAAGTTACAATGGAGCCGAAAACAAAGCCGAACCGGACCGAATTAGGCGGGCAGGGTCAGTTGCATACCGTCAAATGCGGGCCTGATGTGATCGGGGAGTTCTGCGCAAAGCGTGTCATAATCCAGATCGATATGCATGTCGGTCAGGATGGCTTGTTTGGGGCTGGCGCGCGCGATCCACTCAAGGGTCAAATCCAGATGGGCATGGGTGGGATGCGGTTTGCGGCGTAGTGCATCGACGACAAAGATATCGAGACCTTCCAGCGTGGCCCAAGCCGGGTCGGGAATGCTGATCACATCGGGCAGATAGGCCAAGCCACCGATCCGAAAGCCCAGTGCGGCCATCGAACCGTGGTCGACTTCGAACGGGGTCAGCGTGATTTGGCCGCCTGCACCGTCGACCTCGACGTTTCCGTCGATGGTTTTTAGGTCAAGAATGGGCGGATAGGGCGAGCCTTCGGGTTGGGTGAAGGCATAGCCAAAGCCTGACAAGAGGCGTGATTGTGTGGGGCCATCGGCCCAGACCGTCATGCGTTCTTGCCGGGCGAACACAATGGGGCGCAGATCGTCGATGCCGTGCATGTGGTCGGCATGGCCGTGGGTATAGACGACCGCGTCGATATTGGTGACACTGGCGTCCAGAAGCTGTTGGCGCATGTCGGGCGACGTGTCGATCAAAACGGTGGTTTTGGCGTCACCGTCAACGCGTTCGATCAGCAAAGAGCAGCGCCTGCGGGTGTTTTTCGGATTATTCGGGTCGCAATCGCCCCAAAGCCCGCCGATCCGGGGCACACCACCGGACGAGCCGCAGCCAAGGATGGTGAAGATCAGTTTGGCCATGATGTGACCTTGGAAAACAGCGTTTCGAAATTCGTCTCGGTCTGAGCGGCGAAAGCGGCGTAGTCCATGCCAAAGACGTCTGCCCCGACTTTAGCGGTGTCGGCCACGAAGGCCGGTTCGTTGCGTTTGCCGCGATTGGGCGGTGGCGCAAGGTAGGGGCTGTCGGTTTCAACAAGGATACGGTTGACCGGGGCGGTGGCGAAGATATCGCGCAAATCGCCGCTTTTCGGGAAAGCCGTGATACCGGACATCGACAGGTAAAAGCCCAGATCAAGCGCGGCTTCAGCCAGCGCGGCGCTGGATGAAAAACAGTGCATGACACACGTGTAAGCGCCTGTGCGGTGTTCTTCGGTCAGGATGCGGGCCATGTCGTCGTCGGCGTCGCGGGCGTGGATGATCAGGGGCAGGGCGGTTTGGCGTGCGGCTTCGATATGAACGCGCAGGCTTTCCTGTTGGGCGTCTTTGCTGTCGGCGGTGTAGTGGTAATCAAGCCCGGTTTCGCCAATGCCGACGAATTTCGGATGCTGGGCCAGTTCGATCAGTTGATCGAGCGTAGCCATGGGTTCATCTGCGACCGACATCGGGTGCGTCCCGGCGGCGTAGAAGACGGGGTCATGGGCCTCGGCCAGTGCGCGCACGTCTGGTTCGGCGCGCAGTTTGGTGCAGATCGTGACCATACGGTGCACGCCGCGTTCGCGCGCTCGGGCCAAAAGATCGCCGACTTCGCCTTCGAACTGCGGGAAGTCGAGGTGGCAATGGCTGTCGGTGATCAGGGCAGGCGTGGACATGCCCCCCGTATGGAAAGGTTCGCGAAGGGCGTCAAGCGGGGGCGGTTTGACGGGCGGCTTCGTTGATTTGCAGGAAGGCGTCGGTCATGAGGCTGGCCGGGTCGATATTCACGCCGCGCCCATGGGCGATGCGGGCCGAGAGGTCTTGTTGCAGCGTCGCCCAGACCTGCGCCTGACGGGCGGTTGCGCCAAGTTTTGCAAGGGTTTCGGCCTCGCCTTTGCAGGCCTCGTTCATCGAAACTCCGGCGGCGTGTCGGGCCATGCGGGCAAGGGCCGTATCCAAAAGCGTAACGGCAAGGTCCAGACGGGCATCGGCGCCGCGTGCGCTGAGGTGGTCGATCAGTTTTGCCAGTTTCTGCCGATCCATGTTGGGAGCTGTGGCGATGACACCAAGGATGTCGGCATAAAGCTCTAGCCCACCTTCGGTTTGCAGCCGGATCGCCGCACCGACCGATCCATTGGCCAATTCATACAAGGCGGCGGTGTCAGTGGGGTCAACTTCGGCAGCGTGTAAGGCTTGTTCCATGGCTGTTTGATCAAGTTCACCAAGGCGCAAGACACGGCAGCGCGACCGAATCGTGGGCAAAAGGCGGGCGGGTTGGTGGCTGATCAGGATCAGGACCGCGCCTTTGGGCGGCTCTTCCAGCACCTTCAGCAAAGCATTGGCGGCTGAGGTGTTCATGTCGTCAGCCGCATCCACGATAACCACGCGGTGACCGCCATCTGTGGCGCTTAGGCCGAAAAAGCTGTTGAGTTTGCGTACTTCATCGACGGTGATCTGAGCCTTTAGCCTTTTCTTGTCCGCATCCCAGGGGCGGCGGATCAGCAGGCAGCCCGGGTCTGACAAGGCGTCGACCCGATGTGTCACGGGATGATCGGGGCCGATGTCCAGCGTGTCGGGTGTGGCGGGGGCATCACCGAACATATCCGCGCCCGAAGACGTGGGCTGCGCCAGAAGAAACCGCGCCATGCGCCATGCAAGCGTGGCTTTGCCGACGCCCTTTGGCCCGGTCAGAAGCCAAGCGTGGTGCATGCGGTCGCTTGTAAGGGCGGCCAGGACTTCGGCTTCTGTGTCGTCGTGGCCAAACAACTGTTTGGTTTCGCGAGGGTGCGGGGCGCCCTCGGCCCGGTCGGCTTCGGGCAGGGTGTCTTCGGTCACGTCGACATCTCAAGGATCAGGGCGATGTCATGTGCGATGGCGTCTGGGTCGCGTTCGCCGTCGACCATGTGACAGCGGTTCGGATTGTCGGCGACCAAAGCGTGGAAGCCTTCGCGCAGACGTTCCTGAAAGCCTTGGCCCATGTCCTCGAACCGGTCTTCGCCGCTTTTGCGCGCCAGACCACGGGACAGGGCTTGGGCCGGGTCCATGTCGATCACGAAAGTCAGGTCAGGTTCGATCCCGATCACCGCGTCGTGCAGGGTATCGACGATGCCGCGCAATTCGCCGCGCGCCGCGCCCTGATAGACGCGGGTGCTGTCGGCGAAGCGGTCCGAGATGACAGTCGCGCCACGTTCCAAAGCTGGGCGGATCGTCTTTTCCAGATGGTCCCGGCGGGCGGCGGTGAATAACAGGATTTCGGTTTCGCCAGACCAGCGATCCGGCGATCCTTCGACCAGCAAGCGGCGGATTTCCTCGGCTCCCGGAGAGCCGCCCGGTTCACGCGTCAGAACAACGTCGACGCCCTGACCTTTCAGGTAGGCGTCCAAAAGGCGGGCTTGAGTGGATTTCCCCGACCCGTCGATGCCTTCAAAAGTGATAAATCGTCCCGCCGTCATTCCAACAGGCTTTGCACCTGTCCCATAGCCTTGTCAAACAGGACGAAGGTTGAAGCGCGGACCCGGGGCAGGAAGCCTCCGCGGGCGACTTCGCGGTCGGATACAAGCTGGATGCGTTTGTCCGGCATATCAGGGGCGGTGATCACCAGTTCGGCCACCGAGCTGCCTTCCGTGATTGGCGCCTCAAGCGGTGTGCGGTATTCGATGCGGGTTTCTACACTGTCTTGGCCAATCGCAGGGACCAGAAGTCTGAGGTCTTCGGCGACAATGGCGTTGATGCGCTGGTGATCCCCCAGCCAAACGGGGATTTCCGCAACGACATCGCCTTTTGTGGCCATTGTTTTCGGGATGAACTGGCGGAAGCCCCAGTTGATCATGGCTTCGGCTTCTTGGCGACGCTCGGCTTGGGTATTGAGGCCCGTGAACACAAAGACAATCCGGCGGTCAGCTTGCAGGGCAGAACCGACAAGGCCATAGCCTGCTTCTTCTGTATGGCCCGTTTTTAGACCATCCGCGCCAAGCCCAAGGCCCAAGACGGGATTGCGGTTGAACCGATTTGAGGGGGAACGGCCGTCAAAGTCGAACTCTTCCAGCGCGAAACTTCCATAGTATTCAGGGAATTCTGTGATCAAGAGCGTGGCCAGACGCATCAGGTCCCGCATGCTCATCCGGTGGTTCGGGTTGGGCCAGCCGCTGGCATTGGCAAAGGTCGAATTGCGCAGGCCGATTTCGATGGCGCGGGCGTTCATTTGACGGGCAAAGGCGTCTTCGGTTCCGGCCAGACCTTCGGCGACCACGACACAGGCGTCATTGCCGGATTGCACAACAATGCCCTTGATCAGGTCTTCCACGCGAGGACGATCGGTTTCGTCCAGAAACATCGTCGAGCCGCCCATCAGTCGCGCGCGGGTCGACACTGTGAAGGTTGTGTCCAACGTTACGCGGCCATCGCGCAGGGCTTCGAACAACATGTAAAGCGTCATCAACTTTGACATGGACGCGGGCGGCAGAGGCGTGTCGGCGTTCTTTTCGAACAGGATGGTATCTGTCGAAATGTCATAAAGAATGGCCGCCTTGGCCTGCGTTTCATACGCCGCGCGGGCCGGGCCTGGGCTGACGCTGCAGGCGGCGATCAGGGTGACGGTCAAAAAGACAACTAAGTGACGGATCATGGCAGTTGGCCTCCGAGTGTAGGGTTACCTTGGTGCCAGGAAGGCGTCTGTGTAGCCTAGTTTTTTGACCTGAGCCAAAAGTGCGGCCTGATCATCGGCGGTTGAAACCGGGCCGATTACAACACGCCAATCCCCATTTTCTGTGTTGGTGACAGTGGGGATGATCCCGGACTGGCGTAGACTGGCTGAGGCGGCATCGGCATTGGCTTCGACGCTGAACTGACCCACTTGGATATAGGGGTTCTTTAGCGTGCTGGCCGGGGCCGGGGCTGCGGCGCTTTCAGGGCGTGGTTGCGGCGCTTGAGATGATTCCGAACGCGCAATGGCCGCTGCGGCCCCCGTAGAGACCGGATCAAGTGACGTGGTTTCCACGGCTGGGGCCGAAGCATCATCCACTGTATCTACCGTAGCGGCGGTTGCTGCACCGGCAGCGCTTACTTCAGCTGCGGGTTTCTTGCGGAAAAGCCTCTGGAAGAAGTTCGGACGTTTCGGTGTATCTTCCACCGCCGGAGTCTCGCCTGCATCAGCGTCGTCTACAACACCGGCGGCGGCCAGTTCTTCGGTCGACAGCGTGTCTTCGGTTTCATCCGAAACCGGAAGCGGCGTCGGCTCGATTTCGACCTCTTCCTGCCGGACGACCAGAACTTTCAACTCAACAGGCTGTCCGGCAAGCATGCCAAGGGCGCCGGCGGCGTCGGACGAGACCTGAATGCGGGGGCCGGGGTTTTCGCGTTCGCGGCGGAACAATGCGCCGGGGATCGTTTTGCCGTTTTTCACATTGGTCAGAATAACGCGTTCCGGTGTCGTAATGTCAGGGTGCGCGACCCAAACGCCACCAAGCGAAGGGCGTCCATCCCAAAGTGCAAGTTCCGAGACGTTGAAGATGTCAGGCCGTTCGACGTCTTTTAGAACCGATTGAGGTCCTTCTGAGTTCGCGACGGCTTCGGTGATCTCGCCTTCGCTAGAAGGGCCGCCCAAATTTAATCCCTGACCATCTTCGCAAGCGGTCAGCGTCAAAAGAGAAAGTGAAAATAAGGTGGCTGCGCGCACTGTGGTAAACATCTTCTGCTCCTCCGGTCTCAATTGGGGACCGTGGTTTGATGGCCCAGTTCGGGCTCTTGGCGGCCACTGTATCGCTTAGAACGTGGTAAGAAAAGAGAGCTTGCAGGGTTCAAGCAATCCAACGCCGAGTAAAGCCTTCCAGAATCGCGATTTGGGCGCTAGGAGGGGCACGTCGGAGGAGTGGCAGAGTGGTTGAATGCACCGGTCTTGAAAACCGACGTAGGTG
>CAZWDS010000071.1:0-16034 GCA_964632495.1 uncultured Rhodobacterales bacterium | reverse complement strand
TGATGTAGATTCGGCATCGAAGCTTTTACAAAAACTCAGTGAAGAAGACATTCAGAAAGAGCCTCTTCTCAAAAGGCTCAGGGCACGCGGCATACTGTCGACAAACGACAAAGATCGGTTAGTTTTTACTGATTGGCTTAGCGACCTATCGTTAGTGCGCAACACGTTTGTCCACAGAAGGCCTTATGGATCAATATTTCTTGAGCGCAGTGCGCACCTTATTAAAGTAAAATGCTTCAGAGATTTAGAGGTTTTCAGGTACTATAAGCCAGTGGTAATCGGTGATGAAGAGCGAGATTTTGGCTCCATGATAAGCTATCACTATCATCGCCTATACGATCTCGCCACGGAGTTTGCGCTGATCTCAGGGTACAATTCATCAATCCTTAGTATACCAAGCCATCACATTCATAATATGAAGATCACTTAACCAATCAGCATCTAGCAAACATCTGCCATGAAACCAAGCCGCGCCAGCGCATGGCCGTGGACGGGCGCTCCGACCTCCGAACGGGTGCACTTAATGGCGCCATCTACATTGCTTGCCTGAGGTCTGCGCCAACGGCACCAAAGCGCCTGGCCGCGGGAGGGCCATGCGCAGGCGCGGCGGCCTTTGGCCTTGATTCCGCGCTTTGGGATCGGCTCGGACAAACAAGACGTGCGTTTGAATGCACACCCTACCATTTGCCTCCCCGCCCCTCACCGCCTACCATCCCCCTATCCAAACAAGAGGGGGATCCCCAATGAACGCGACAAGACGAACAGTCCTGCAAGGCTCGGCGGCCGCTTTGGCCACAACCCTTGTGCCCGCCCGCGCGCGCGCTGCTGCTCATGCGGGGCAAAGTGTGATCACCAGCAATGGCACCGCGACAATCTTTCCGGTCAGCCATGCCT
The DNA here is from genome assembly GCA_964632495.1 of uncultured Rhodobacterales bacterium. Lineage (GTDB taxonomy): Bacteria > Pseudomonadota > Alphaproteobacteria > Rhodobacterales > Rhodobacteraceae > CALKXV01. The sequence goes on along the minus strand of CAZWDS010000071.1, from coordinate 15,140 downwards.
CGTTCGTGATGCAAACCGATTGGGGCGTGATTTACGTCGATCCCGTGGGTGAGGCCTCGGCTTATGAAAACCTCTTGCCGCCCGATCTGATCCTTGTGACCCACGAACACGGCGACCATTTCAACGCGCAACTGTTGGAAAGCCTGTCGAACGGCGTGGCCATCGTGGCGAACCGGGGTGCGCATCGGTTGATGAATGAAACGCTGCAATCGCGCACGACCGAGTTGGAAAACGGCCAGACCGGCGAATTCCGCGATTTCGCCATCGAAGCCATCCCGGCCTATAACACCACCGAAGAGCGCCTTCAGTTCCACCCCAAGGGGCGCGACAATGGTTATGTGATCAATATGCCGGGCAATTTCCGCACTTATATCTCGGGCGATACCGAGGATGTGCCGGAAATGCGCAGCTTGGACGACATTGATCTGGCCTTCGTCTGCATGAACCTGCCCTTCACGATGGATGTGACAGCGGCGGCTTCGGCGGTGAACGATTTCGCCCCGACGGTTGTCATGCCGTATCACTACCGCGGGCGCGACGGTGGGACGCAAGATCCGGCGGCGTTTGCCCAAATGGTAGACAGTGACACGAAGGTCAGCCTTGGAAACTGGTACTAGCGTCTGATCGCGCTGGCTTAGTCGAAAGGCCACCGATAGGGTGATCCTATGGGGTCACCTGATGCATCTTCGTCCCGGCTTGCGCCCGGCCTTGTTCGACTGGTCGGTCGCGCGTTGCTGATCGCGGTTTTGGTCTATGCCATTTACATGGTGGCAGACTGGGCTACGCGGCAGGCCGAAGCGGCGGGGTCCACCCGTCTGATGATCGGCGTTTTCGCGGGACTGCTGGTGGCCTATGCCCTGTTGATGGCCGTGCCTTTCATGCCGGGGATCGAAGTGGGGATCAGCCTGTTGATGCTGAAAGGCGCCGCCATTGCGCCCCTTGTTTATGGTGCGACGGTGCTGGGATTGATCTTGGCATATCTGGTCGGACGCTATTTGCCTTACGCTTGGCTCCATGGTGCGTTCCGCGACTTCAGGTTGACCCGTGCGGCGGACACTTTGGAATGGCTTGAACCACTGTCAGGCACGGAACGGCTGGCACATCTGGCGGACCGTTTGCCGCTTTGGCTGCGACCTATCTTGGTTTCTTGGCGCTACCTGACCTTAGCCGCCGTGCTTAACCTGCCGGGCAATGCGGTTTTGGGCGGCGGTGGCGGGATCGCCTTGATGGCCGGGTTTTCGCGGCTGTTTCGACTGGGGCCGACCTTGCTGGTGATCTTGATCGCCGTCTTACCGGTGCCGTTGGCGGTTTACGTCGGAGGCACGGTTTTTCTGCGATAGGCCCCGGCCTTCACCTTTTCGCGTGCCCCCCTCGAAAGTCGGGCAGAGGCTGGCTATATATCGATTATGTTTGGTGAATTACTCCGCCGTATGACGGCACCCGAGCCCGAAACGCTTTCTGATGACGACCAGCACACCGCGCTGGCGGCCCTTTTGGTACGGGTGGCGCGCGCTGACGGGCATTATGCTGAGGAAGAAAAAAGCCGGATCGACAAGGTTCTGGCGGCCCGGTTTGGGCTTGGTCCGTTCGAGGTTGGCAAGCTGCGCGCCGATGCTGAAGTCCTGGAAAGCGAAGCCCCCGATACAGTGCGCTTTACCCGCGCCATCAAGGACACTGTGCCTTACGAGGAACGGACCGGCGTGATGGAAGCACTTTGGGCCGTCGCTTTGGCCGATGGCGGGCGCGATTATGAAGAAGACGCGCTGATCCGTCTGGTGGCCCCTATGTTGGGTGTGAATGACCGCGACAGCGCCCTTGCCCGTCAAAAGGTAGAACGCCAAGCATGATCGCCAGCCTGCCGATGTACGATCGCCCCGAGACACAAGGGGCCAATGATCGTTTGTGGGCTTTGATCCGGGACAATCTTTTTTGCGACAAACGGCCTGTGCCGCAAGCTTTGACGCGCGACGGCGACCCTTGGGAGCAGTGGACCAGCCCCGATTTGATCCTGTCGCAGACCTGTGGTTTGCCGTATCGCGCAAAGTTGCACCCCAAGGTCGCAATGGTCGGAACCCCGGTTTTGGACCTCACTTGTGCGCCCGGGTATTACTACAGTGTGGTTGTGGTGCGGGCCGATGATACCCGTGCTGCATTTGACGACTTCAAAGGGGCTTGCCTTGCGGTCAACGACCCTTTGTCGCAATCCGGTTGGGCTGCTCCGGCGAGCTTTGGGAAAGAGCATGGGTTTGAGTTTGACCGCGTCCTTCTGACCGGGGCGCATGTCGCCTCGGCTGACGCGGTGCTCAAGGGACGTGCGGATCTGGCCGCCATTGATGCCGTGACGTGGTCGCTGATTGAACGGTTTGACGCTGTGGCACAATCCCTTCGCGTGCTGACCACGACACCGCCAACCCCCGCCCTGCCCTATATCACCGCTCAGGGGCACGACACGGACGAATTGTTCAATGCCATTGGCACGGCCATTGACCAACTGTCGACCGAAGATCGTGCGCTGTTGTGTCTGAAAGGTCTGACAGCCATCCCTTCCGATCGCTACCTCGATGTCGAAACGCCCCGTTTTCCGGCATAGCCCCCTGTCTAAAACGATATATTGCACAATTTGCCGATAATGGGCACTTTTGTCCCAGCAAACGGGAAGAGCCCAGACAACGTGACCGACATTCCTGTCATCGAGATCCGCGATCTGCACAAAAGCTATGGTGATCTGGAGGTCTTGAAGGGTGTCGATCTTCGCGCACCAAAGGGGCATGTCATTTCGCTGATCGGTTCGTCCGGGTCCGGCAAGTCCACGCTGCTGAGATGCGCCAATCTTTTAGAGAACTCTCAGGCCGGTGAGATCCTTTTTGAAGGCGAAGCTGTTGCGTGGAGCGGCAAAGGGAATGCGCGTCATCCGTCTGACAAGGCCCAGCTGATCCGCATCCGCACCAATCTGTCCATGGTGTTCCAGCAATTCAATCTTTGGTCCCATCTGACGATCCTACAAAATGTGATGGAGGCCCCAGTGACCGTGCTGAAACGCGATGCGGGCGAGGTTGAGGAAAAGGCACGCGATTATCTGGACAAGGTTGGGATCGGGGACAAATGTGATGTCTGGCCCGCGGAATTGTCCGGTGGACAACAACAACGCGCCGCTATTGCGCGTGCGCTTTGTATGGAGCCCCGCGCCTTGTTGTTTGATGAACCGACCAGTGCGCTGGACCCAGAGCTGGAACAAGAAGTAATCCGCGTGATCAAGGCTTTGGCCAATGAAGGTCGCACCATGATCATCGTCACCCACGATATGAACCTTGCACGCGACGTGTCGGACCACGTTATCTTCTTGCATCAGGGACGGATCGAAGAAGAAGGCACGCCAGACGTTTTGTTCGGCGCTCCCAAATCGGACCGTTTGCGTCAGTTTCTATCAGCGGTTTCTGACTAAATGCGATGTTTGGCCCTCAAGAACACCTTGAATCCTCGCGCATTTTCTACAACGTTAACACATTGCAGACGCGCAAGGGGAACGCGCTGAACCAACTTTGGGGAGTAAACTATGAAAAGACTGATGGTAACGGCCGTGGCCGCGATGATCGCCGCCAATGGGGCAATGGCACAAGACGTTGTACGCATGGGAACCGAGGGCGCCTACCCTCCATGGAATTTCATCAACGATTCCGGTGAAATAGACGGCTTTGAGCGCGAGCTTGGCGACGAGCTGTGCAAACGCGCCGAGTTGAACTGCGAATGGGTCACCAACGAGTGGGATTCGATCATCCCGAACCTTGTCTCCGGCAACTATGACGCCATCATCGCAGGCATGTCGATCACCGACGAACGTGACGAGGTCATCGACTTCACGCAAGCTTATACACCGCCTGATCCGTCAACCTATGCGGCTGTTTCGGAAGATGTTGACCTGACCGGCGGGATCATTGCCGCACAAACGGGCACAATTCAGGCCGGTTACGTTGCTGAAAGCGGTGCAACTCTGGTTGAGTTCGCAACGCCCGATGAAACCATTGCCGCTGTGATCAACGGCGAAGCTGACGCGGTTCTGGCCGATGACAGTTTCATCCGGACTGCGCTTGAAGCCAATTCTGACCTGATGGTTGTGGGTGATCCCGTGGCCTTGGGTGGCGGTGTTGGCATGGGCATCCGCGAGTCCGATGGCGATATGAAAGCCAAGTTCGATGCGGCTATTGCCTCGATGAAAGAGGACGGCAGCCTGAACGCGATGATCGCAAAATGGGAAGTCAGCTCGCAGTGGTAAGCGACGCGGGCGGGCCTTCGGGCCTGCCCACCCTTTAGATGTTTCGATGCATCGCCCAAGTTTTCATTGCCGTCCCGAACAGCTTTGACCAAAGTGTCGGATAATGTTCGCTTATTGCTCTGATCCCAGCGTGCTTGAAGGCCTGACGTGGCTGTCGTGCTATTTAACCAATGGCAAACACCTGACCGCCTATACGTCGATCGGGACCGTTCTTCTTCTTTTGGCAATCACCGCCCCCACAGCCCTCGCGTTCGGATTTGGCGGGGCTATCGCAGCGCGCAGCCGCATCGCGCCCCTTCGCTGGTTGGGACAAGGCTATACGTCGATCGTGCGCGGCGTGCCCGACATCGTTTTCTTCCTGTTCTTCGTCATCGCGCTGGATCAGGCCTTTGAGTGGATCCGTCACAAGGTGCTTTGCCCGGATTGGGACCAACCGATCCGCCAAGGCAATGACTTCGTTGTTTGCACCGCCGCCAAGCTACCGCTGTCGAACGCGCCCCAATGGGTCCACGAGACCTATGGTTTTTTACTGGCCGTTCTGACGTTCGCCATAGTGTTCGGAGCCTTCGCGGCCAACGTGTTGTTTGGGGCCATGCGCGCCGTGCCCCATGCACAGCTTGAGACCGCGCAAGCTTATGGCATGACCGAGCGCCAGACGTTCTGGCGCGTTTTGGTGCCGCAGATGTGGGTGTTTGCCCTGCCGGGCCTGTCGAACCTTTGGATGATCCTGATCAAGGCGACACCTTTGTTGTTTCTTCTGGGCGTCGAAGACATCGTCTATTGGGCGCGTGAATTGGGCGGTACCAAGGGCGCTATCTTTGACTATCCGCATCCCGATTGGCGGCTTTACTATTTCCTCGGCCTCTTGGTCTTTTACCTTGGTCTGACCCAGATTTCCGAAGTTGTTCTGCGCAGAACCACACAACGCTTAAGCCGGGGCCAAGCCACTTTTGCCGGTGAAAGTCAGCGCAAGGCCGCCATCTGATGGAGTGTTGGGAGACGATCACATCCTATGCCTTCCGGTCCATTGGGTTTGGCGAACGGTTGCTGCCGCGCTCGGATTTCACCCTGTGTCAGCAGATCACGCTGATCGGCTCGGGCATGTTGTGGAACGTCTATTTCGGCCTTCTGGCCCTTGCCGCTGGCTTCTTCTCTGCCACCGCGCTGGCCCTTGGCAAAGCCGCTCAAAACCCGCTGATCCGCAAACCCTGCGAATGGTTTATCTTTATCTTCCGCGGCTCGCCGCTTTTTATCCAGTTCTTTCTGGCCTACGAAGCCTTCGTCCTTTTGCCCAAAGGCGGCATCGAGATCTTCGGCATCACAACCGAAACCCGGTGGCTGACCCGGGCATGGGCCGGGGCTTTGGTGGTGTTGTTTCTGAACACATCCGCCTATGCCGCCGAGATTTTCTATGGCGCCCTGCGCTCGGTCCCCAAAGGCGATCTTGAGGCGGCGGATGCTTACGGTTTGTCCGGCTGGTCGCGGTTCCGCCGGATCGTCTGGCCGACGATGATGCGCCTTGGCTGGCCGTCTTACACGAACGAAGCGATCTTTCTGTTTCATGCCACAACGCTGGTCTTCTTCAGCGGGTTCCCGGCGTGGCAGCAACGGGGCGACGCGCTTTACTATGCAAATTACTTCGCCGACAAAACCTTCAACCCCTTCATCCCTTATCCCATCGTCGCAGTCTATTTCATCCTGCTGACGCTGGTGGTGATCGGCGTGTTCGGCGCAATCAATCGTCGTCTGAACCGCCATGTTCCGGGGCAAACACAGCGGTTGAAGTATCGCCCACAAGTGATCCGCTAAGCCGATGTTGCTGATGCGGGTGTGTTCGGCGTGTTTGCCCGAGGATCAAAAACAAGCGCTGTCCTGCGTCGCGGATGCCGCGTCGAACTCTGCACTGAATTCACGGGTCCAGATTAAGTCGATCTCTTGCGGCGACACCTGTAAGTCCCCGGCGCGCCTTTGGATGCAATCTGAAGGGGGCGCGGCCTATACCTTCGACGGGATCGATCTGATCACAGACCAAGCCGACATTCTGGCGACCGCTGCCACGTATCTGGACAGCCCCAAAGGTTGGATCGAAGACGCCCGACCTTGCGGACGCCTTCGCTTTTGCCTGACCGCACGGGTTCCCGCCTAGGACGCCAGACTTGGCAACCACAGGACTATGCCCGGGAACGCGACCAGCAAGGCAATGGTGATCCCGTCGGCAATGAAAAACGGTGTCACGCCTTTGAAAACATCCTGCACCGAAAGGTCATCGCGCACGCCCGCCACCACAAAACAGTTCAGACCTATAGGCGGCGTGATCAAACAGAACTCGGCCATCTTCACCACCAAGATCCCGAACCAAATTGCGCACATTGTGCCTGACATCCCAAAGGCGCTGTCTGCGGCGGCGACATTCTCGCCCCCGTTCAAGGCCATGACCGCCGGATAGACCACGGGCAGTGTCAACAGCAACATCCCGATGGCGTCCATGAACATACCCAATACCGCATAGGCCAGCAGGATACAGATCAGGATCAACATAGGCGGATAGCTAAGCGAGGTGATCCAGTCAGCAAAAGCCCCCGGCAAATCGGCAAAGCCGAGAAACCGCACATAGATCAAAACGCCCCAGATGATTGTGAAGATCATCACGGTTAGCTTGGCGGTTTCTAACAAAGCGTCACGCAATTCTCTCAATCGCATGCCCCGGTAAAGCGCCATGAGGAAGACGATAAAAGCGCCCACGGCTCCGCCTTCGGTCGGCGTGCCCCAGGCATCGCCGAAGGGGTTATAGACAAAGAAGATGATGATCACGACTACGGCCACAATCGGCAAAGCCGGCGGCAGGCTGACCAGTCTTTCCTTCCAAGTGAAACCGCCAACGGGCGGACCGACGTTTTTGAAGATCACCGCAATTCCGATGATCAAGGTGGCATAGACAAGGGCCGAGAAGGCTCCGGGAATGAAGCCTGCAAGAAGCAGTTTGCCCACATCCTGTTCCACGATGATTGCATAGATCACAAGGATGGCAGAAGGCGGGATCAGGGACGCCAGCGTACCACCTGCCGCCACAACGCCTGCCGCGAATTGTTTGTTATAACCCACCTTCAGCATTTCCGGGATCGCAATTCGGGCAAAGACCGCAGCCGTCGCGACACTGGCCCCCGACACAGCGGCAAAGCCAGCGGTCGCAAAGACCGTCGACACGGCCAAACCGCCCGGCACCCAGGCGATCCAGCGTTTCGCAGCTTCGAACAAGGCCGTCGTCAAACGTGCGTAGTAGGCAAGATAGCCAATCAGGATAAACGTCGGGATCAGGGACAGGGCTTGAGACGATACTTTGGAATGTGGCACCTGCCCTGCCACTTTGACGCTGATTTCAAGGGCTTTGCCAAAGCGCGCGGGATCATAATCGAACCCATGCCAACGCAGCCACACCAGCCCGAAAAACCCTGCAAGACCAGCCGCGAAGGCCACCCGCATTCCCATGAAAACCATCACAAGCATGCCGGCCGTCGTCCAAAGGCCGATTGTAATGTCGGTCACCGGCTTTCTCCCAACTGCTTGGCTTCTGCAAGGGCTTGATCCGCCGCCGATTGGATCAAAGGCACGGCCACAGGTCTTTCTAAGTTTAGCCAGAAGGCGCGTGCGTAACCAACCGCTTGCAGCACCAACCGCAGGGCCAGCACAGCAAAGGCCACCGGCACCACCAGCTTCGATGGCCAGATTGGCAGGCTGATATCGATCGAGCTGTCGCGCGAGCACAAAGGCCGCGCGCAATCGAAGGACCGGTCAAAATGCGACCACGCCCCCCAAACCAAAGCGATCATCAAAGTCAGCATCAACAGGATGGTGATCAACTCGACCAGCCAAAGCAGGCGGCCCTTCAATTGCCCCACCAAGATGTCCATGCGGATGTGTGCGCCCTCACGCTGAACGTAAGACACACCCATGATTGCGATCAGGGGCATCAAGGCTTCGATGTAATCGACATAACCCAAAAGCGGGCCGTCCATCAGGCCAATGGAATCAAACAAGGGGGCCAGGGCCGTCTTGTCCAACTGCCGACCAGACACGGAGTATGCCGCTAAGAACATAAGCGAAAACGCCGCGATCCCAGACACCAACGCCATGATCTTCTCGATCGGTAAAAGCGTGCGGTCCAACCGGCTCAGCACACTTGAGTCTTCCAGAACCGTGGACGTTCCTGCCATTACGTCTCTCCCAACCCAAGCTCGGCCCGGACTTTCTTTGTCAGCTTTGCGACCACCAGATCGAAAGACGCGTCAATATGTTGCTGAATGTCGGCGTCCGCCACCTTGCCCGGCTCATGCACCTGCAACCAACTCATGCCCCGCGACGCCAGATAGGGCGCGGGTCGATAACCGGGTTGATCTTGCAGCACTTCGTACACCATGTCCGAGACCTTGAAGGTGAAAGCGTCGCCACTGTTGTTCCAGCCGCACAGCGCATAAAGCTTGCCGCCGATTTTCCACACGTCCGAATTGCCCCATTGCACGACATGTGTGCTGCCTGATTTGGCAGCACAGTATTGGTTGAATTCATCGCGGGTCATGGCAAAAGGGGCGCCGGTTTCAGCGCCCCTCCTTCACAGATCAATTCGACATCTGCGCTTCTTTTAGCGTCGCAGTCACAAGATCATACAGCTCCTGACCCGGCAGTCCCTGGGCTTCCATGTCGGCGATCCACTTGTCACGGATCGGATCAGCGGCCACTTTGCGGAACTCGGCGATCTGATCTTCCGAGATTTCCACTTTGGCAACACCCTTTTCGGCCAGAACGCTGTCCCACTTGGCCAAAAGCTCGGCGTAGTTGGCAAGGTAATGGTCGATGGCTTCTGGCACCGAGCTGTCCAGTGCGGCGCGGTGTTCATCTGACAGGCTTTCATAGGCGTCGATATTCACCACCACAGGGCAGTTCACAGTGCCGGGGTTCAGGTTGGCGGTCCACCATTCGGCCTGATTGATCGTGCCGAAGGAGAGATGCGCGTGCTGCGCAAAGGCCACCGTATCGACCACACCGGATTCCATGGCCTGATAGGCCTCGGTCGCGGTCACGGATGTCGGCACACCGCCCACGGCTTCAAACGCTTGGCCAATGCCGCCCGTGGCCCGGACACGCATACCGTCAAAGTCGGCCAGTTCGTCACGAGGCTCGCCCGTGCCCACAAGGTTGTACTGCGGCATGGGCGACGTCATCAAAAGCTTGGCATTCCACTGGGCCATTTCGTCGGCGGCAGCGGGGTGTGCATAGACGGCCGAAGACACCGCGACTTCCTCTTGAAGGTTCGACACGCCAAGGAACGGCAGCTCAAGAACGGTTATCACGCGGTTTTTATCGCGGTGATACCCGGCACAGAACTGGGCCATCTCGAAGGCACCGATCGAAATGCCATCAAGGTTTTCAGTGTTCTTCGACAGGCCACCGTAGGAAATGTTTATCGTGAACTCTCCGCTGGTCTTTTCGCTGACCAACTCGGCCAGTTTTTCGACGTGTTCGGTGAACGCACGGCGTTTGCCCCAGACCGAAACATTCCATTCGGTTGCCATGGTTTCGGTTGCAAACCCTGTGGCAAGCAGCGCCAGAACGGCGCGACTGACGTATTTGGACATGATATCCTCCCAATTTTTATAGGGCTTAGGATCTGCAGGTTTACCGGATGTGCAAGGGGCTTTCGTTAGATTTTTTCACTAATGCATTCAGAGACTTAGCATTCCACGCTCTGGACCTGTGCGGTGAGCGGAGCAAATGAGCGCCAAAATGTGCGGATATCCACACAAAAAGGCCGCCTGCCCCTAGTTCATCCGCTTAATCAAAGCCTCCCGCACCGCTGTCGCCAAATCGCCGGGTGCGCAGGGTTTTCGTAGGATCGGCGCTTCGACAGGCCCCATTTCGTCTTTTGTAAAACCTGAGTACCCGGACATATACAAAACCTCGGCCCGGTGATGTTGATCGCGGATCTTCGTGGCCAGATCGAAGCCGTTGATTTTACCAGGTAACATCACGTCGGTGATCACCAGATCAAACCCGACCCCCTGTTCAATCAATCCCATGGCCGCTTCGCCCGAGGTCGCCGAGATGACGCGATAGCCCAGGTCTTCCAACTCTTCCTGCAACATCAGCAGAAACATCGCTTCGTCTTCCACCACGAAAATCGTCTCGCCGATCCCACGCGGCGGTGTCACAGCCTGGGTGCGCAGTTTTCCTTCGACCCCCACATCTAAGGGCAGGATAAAACCTATGGACGCCGCAAGAACCGCATCCGCCGTCATGGTGACGCAACCCCCTGCTTCATGCGCAAAGTCACTTGCGCCCGCAAGGTTCTTTGCCGCGCTTGCGTTGAAAGCCACACTGTCATTGAAGACCGAGATTTCAACGAAGTCTGCCCCGTCTTCGTGCAGGCGTACCAGACTGTCGCGTTCCGGCGAGGGTCCTGCAAGACGCGCTTTGATTGTGATCTGCCCTGACATGCCCTCTGCCTTCATCGACACAGCACAATGTACCACGAACCCCACCAAAGCCGTTTCCAGTTTAGACTGGTTGCACCGCAAAGTCAGACTTCGATCTTCGCAAACGACCGTAAGCGCAATCCCTGCGTCCAAAGTCGGGCCGATCAGCGCCTTGACGTTGTTCAGAACCGTCTCGACGGACCGCGTGGCCACCGCACCATCGTTTTGCTCAGCGACGCGGATCATGCGATCCGTCAACTGTTGTCCTCGCTCAACGGCAGAAAGCGCCGTCATCAGATAGCTTGCAGGCTTTTCGGGCAGCTCGTGTTTCAGGCTCAGATCAATCGCATAGGCAATCGTCGCCAAGGAATTGTTGAAATCGTTCATCACCTCGCGCGGCACCGGATGAAACGTCTCTGTGATTTTGGGGCCTTCGTCTGGTGTCCCCTGCCTCCTGTCCCCGGGCGGCGCACGACGCGCCTGAAAACCCCGCGCCCAAGCCAGCAACAACAGAACCGCCAAGACAAGCGCTATAGCAACCGGCCAACGCCCCGCCATGGGGCTGGCGTTCAAAACACTGTCCGCCGAAGCGCTGACCGTCAGACCGGCCATACCCAAAGCTGCGCCAGCAGGCAGGCGAGCAGCGTGAAGGGTCATGGTCATGGGCTTAACAATCTGTGATTGAGTACATCACACTAATTCACGCATTGCGAGCAAGGTCAATCAGAAGCTCGTCGCCTAACGTAGCGCCCCGACAGCCTTCAACTCCTGATACTTGTCTTCATCCCACCACCAGTAATCCTCGCCGCGAATGTAAGGCGACTTGATCTCGGGTTTTCCAAAGACATCCCAGTACGCAATCCAATGGGTGCCTTTATACCAATTCGGAGTCCAGATCACCTTGTCGCGCAACACCCGGTCGAGAGCCGTGACCCGCACTTCCATCTCGGCGCGGCTTTCTGCGCTGATGATCTCTTCGATCAACGCATCCACGACAGGGTCTTCGATGCCGGACAAGTTGAAGGTTCCGGGCTTATCCGCACTGGACGAGCCGAAGACAGATCGCAGTTCCAAAGATGGACTGAGCGTGACACGCAGCCGCGAAATCATGATGTCAAAGTTGAAGTCTTCCTGGCGCTGTTCCAGTTCGGCACTGTCGATCAGTTCAAATTTCGCCTGGATCCCCAACAGTTGAAGGTTTTCTATGAAGGGCAGAACGATCCGCTCAAAGGCCGGGCTGTCGTCGACAAATTCCAAGCTTAGCACCTCGCCATTCTCGTTCCGGCGCAAGCCATCGTCACCAATCACCCAGCCTGCCTCTTCCAGCAAAGCGTTCGCCTGTCGCACCAAACCCCGATCCGTTTTCCGTGTGGTGCTGACGGGCGGCACATAAGCCGGGTCTGTGAAGACGGTTTCAGGCAGTTGGTCGCGGTACTTTTCCAGCACGGCAAGTTCTTCGCCCTCCAACATCCCTTCGGCCTGCATCGGCGCGTTCTCCCAGAACGAATCCAGTCGGTCATAAAGCCCGTAGAACAGCGTTTCGTTGGACCATTCGAAGTTGAACATCATGCCAATGGCTTCACGCACCCGGCGATCCTGAAATTTTTCCAGCCGCGTGTTGATCCAGAACCCTTGCGCGCCCGAGGGCCGCGCATCTTCGATCTCTTCGCGAATGACCCAGCCGTTATCCAGCGCAGGGAAATCATACCCCGTCGCCCAGAGTGCCGAGAAGAACTCTTCGTGATAAAGGTACACACCCGCCTTCAACGCCTCAAAAGCGGCGGTGCGGTCGGCGAAATACTCATAGCGGAAACAGTCGAAGTTGTTCTTGCCCACATTCACCGGCAAGTCAGTCGCCCAGTAATTCGGGTTAGCGCAATAAACAATCTGTCGCCCGGCATCGACCTTGTCCACAACGTAAGGCCCCGACCCCAGCGGAGGCTCAAGCGTCGAGCGGGTGAAGTCTACTGTCTCATAGTAATGCGCAGGCAGAATGGGAATTTCCCCAAGCGCCGAGATCAGATCCCGGGTCGAGACATCTTCGGCAAAGGTCGCCCGAACCACGCGGTCCGAAAGCGCCTCGATCTCGGCCACGTCTTCCAACGCAATTTGGTAGTTCGGCCCGCCGTCTTCCTGAAGCGTCTTCACAGTCCAGACCACATCGCTGGCCTTGACGGGTTCACCGTCGGCAAACACGGCACCCTCACGCAACGTATACTTAACCCACGTCCGATCTTCGGGGTATTCGATTTGTTCGGCCAGCAGCCCATAATAGGAATCCGCCTCGTCATAGGCGCGGACCAGAAGCGTGTCGTAAATCCGCTCTAGACCCTGTGCGGGTTCACCCGCCAGAATGAACTGGTTCAAACTGTCAAAGGTGGCGCTGGCCAGAAACCCGCGAAAGCTCATCGTGCCGCCTTTAGGGGCATCGGGGTTTACATAGTCGAAATGCGGGAAGTCGCTTTCATATTTCAACTCACCAAAGGCCGAAATGCCGTGGCTTGTGATGGTGGTTTCGTGGCTGTCGGCAAAGGCCGCGTGACCAAGGCACAGGGAAAGACAAAATAGAATAGCCCGCATGTGGTTCTCCTTTGGGGTATTGAGGTAAGGCTAGCACTGAAAAGCCATGGGGCAAATGCCGACCGCCTCTTGATAAGATGTGAAGCCTCGGCGTAGCGTGGCGGCAATGACCCGGTTCTTCTCTGACAAATCCCGCCCCGTCCATCTTGGCTCTTATCCAGCCGAACGTTTGTCGCGCACGGATGTTGCAGATGTAAGCGGCCTGCCCGCCCCGGCCCCCCTGTCATTTCAAGACCCTGACGCGCCTGACAGCATCATCACCGCCATGGCCGAGTATCAGGCGATGATGGACGCGATCCGGGACGGGCTGGTCAACAAGGCGGTTTCGTCCTGCCCCGATGATGTGCAAGAGCGCGCCAACCATCTGAAATCTTTTGGATACTTCCAAGACAGTGCGATGATTGGCATCTGCCGCCTGTCCGATGGGGCGATGTTGACAAACCCGTGGCGCAACCCGGACATCGACCGTCTGGCCGAGGATTTGAAGACCAAGCAAACCAAGACACTGGCCTCCGGCATCGATATGATCATGGCCGATCTGAAAGAGGCGATGGAGGCTCCGCCTGCCACTATCCAAGGCCACACCCACGCAATCGTCTTCCTAAACGCCCGCCCCCGCGCGCCGCGTGCCGATGAACCCGGGTGCGACTGGATCAAAGGGGCCGAACACCACAGCGCCTGCCTGCGGGCCACGGAAACGGCGGTCATTCTGGCCAACTACCTGCGCTTGCTTGGGTTTGATGCCAAAGCGCACAGCGCCACCTCCTCGGATGTGGACCTGAACCAACTGGCGGTGCTGTCCGGGCTGGCGATTGCCCGGGGCGGTGTATTGTCGAACCCGTTTCTGGGCCAACGCTTTGGACTGGCTGCGCTGACGACCACCTTCGAGATGGCGACCGACCGGCCTTTGGCCGACAAACAACCCTTATTGGGCCCAAAATGGTGGACGGGGTATCGCACGGCCAAGAGTGCGCTGAATCTTGACCCATTCAAAAAGCGCAACTTCGTCGACGGCGCCCATCCGTTCGAGACGCTGAAACGCATCGATACCCCCACCACCTTGATCGACGAACCCCGCGTGCCCCGGGTGCCGAAGCGCACCGATATGTTCGCCCGCGCCCAGTTCGGCGATCTGGGGCAAACCGTTCAGAACGGCGCGAAGAACGGTCACTATGCCCGCAAATCCCCGACCGCCTCGGCGCAACGGCGGATGCTGGGGGCGTTTGTCTTGTTGCAAGACGGCCCCGGTGAAGGCGCACCCCGTGCTACGGACGCCGAACGAAATGCAGCCAATGTGAAAGCGGCCAGCTATTTCCTAGGCGTCGATGCCTGCGGGATCAGCCGTTGCCCAGACTGGACGTGGTACAGCCACGACGCCACCGGTGCGCCCCTTGACCCGCCCCATGATCAGGCCATCAGCATGATCATCGATCAGGGGTTCGAAACCATGGAGGGCGCCAGCGGCGATGATTGGATCAGCGTGGCGCAATCTATGCGCGCCTATTTGCGATTCTCACTGCTGGGTGGCGTTATTGCCAAACAAATCAGACGGTTGGGATACAAGGCGAAAGCCCACACCGTGCTGGATGGCGAGGTTTTGCAACCACCGCTCTTGCTTTTGTCTGGGCTGGGCGAAGTGTCTCGTATTGGCGAGGTTATTCTGAACCCCTTCCTTGGTCCGCGCCTGAAATCCGGCGTTGTGACCACAGACATGCCCTTGGCCCATGACCAACCGATCGACTTTGGCCTGCAGGCGTTTTGCGAGGCTTGCAACAAATGTGCGCGCGAATGCCCCTCGGGCGCGATCACCGCAGGGCCGAAGC
>CAZWDS010000070.1:0-16075 GCA_964632495.1 uncultured Rhodobacterales bacterium | reverse complement strand
AACTCACCGGCCGATTGACGGCCATCGCGGCCTTCGATCAGCTCGAACTCGATCTTTTGGTTGTCGGCCAGACCGGTCATTCCGGCGCGTTCGACAGCAGAGATGTGAACAAAAATGTCATTGCCGCCATCGTCGGGTGCAATGAAACCAAAACCCTTCGTGGTATTGAACCATTTTACGGTGCCAGTAGGCATATCGATCTTCCTTCGTAGTCTGTCCGTCCGGCTTGTCCGAACGCGTTCTTTTTGCAGCGATATCAAGGAAATGCCTTGACTGCGGCAAGTGGCTTGACCTCCGCTGCTATTTCGAATCTGGGGCAATTGAAGAAAAAGACAAGTGAAACCTCTGTGACAGGAAAGGTCCCGCCGATGCTTACTCTTTATGGTTTGAAGGCTTGCGATACATGCCGAAAGGCCCGTCAAATGCTTGAAAAGGCGGGCAAAGACGTGACCTTCGTCGACGTTCGAGAAACCGCGCTGACCCCGGATCAGATCGCGATTTTTGCTCAAAATTTAGGCGATGCCCTGATAAATAAGCGCTCTACCACGTGGCGCGAGCTATCGGAAAACGAACGGAATCAACCTGCAGAAGCCCTCATTGCGCGTTTTCCCACAGTCATGAAACGCCCTGTTATCGAAGAAAAAGGCGCGTTGACGTTGGGTTGGGATGCCAAAACCCAAGCCAAACACCTTGGAAACACGTAAAACACGGCATAAGTTCGCTGGATCGAGCAAAGGAAAACAACATGCGCAACGCAGCAACGGCCCTTGGTATGATCGGCGGCATCCTTGCCCTGATTATGGGCGTCATCACCTTCAGCTATGCCGAACTTACGGCCCAAGAGCAGGTTCAAGACCTCGACCTTCTGCCTATGCTCGAAAACCCGGGCCTTCTGCGCGCCATGAGCGTCATTGCCCCCCTCCTCGCCATCGCAGGCGCAGGCATGGCACGGTACCGCGCCTTGTGGGGTGGGATTTTGCTGATCGTTGCGGCGGTCGCAATCTTTACGACCTTCGGGAACTTCTTTGCAATTTTCCCTGCTGCCATGTGCGGTTTGGCGGGGCTTCTGGCTATCGCTGCAGGTCGTCCTGATAAAGAGACGTCTCACTTCTGAACAGGTGGTCCAACGACAATGGACCGGCCCCGCGGAAGACCAGATACAACAGTAGGAAAACCCAGAAAGCACGTTGGTCCAAAGCGGAATCCGAGGCGGCATCGAAGAACGACCCAAGAACAGCGCCATGACCGATCACGTCGGTCAGGCTTTGTACAATGACAAAGCCGATCATTCCGAAAGCTGCGGCGCGCGTGAACAGGCCAATGACGATGAGTGCCGGCAAGATAAACTCGGACAACGTCCCGGCTACGATGACAATTTTCTGAAAAGGGGTGGCCTGAGTAATATCATAGCTCGCGGCTTCAGCCCCTTTCGGATAGATTTGGGCGAAGGCGTTGAAGCTGGGCTCGATCAGCGTTTTGAACGCATCGACATAGGCCCCAGTTTGCCATGTGCTGAGGAAGTCGGGCACTTTGGTCAGGCCGGAATTCCAGAAATACCAGAACAGAACGGCGGCAAAGATAAGCCGCGCAAGCGTGCTTAGAACCGCGGTGGTTGCCGGCTCGATCCAGGTAAAGATAAGGTCAGGAAGCCGTAAAAGAGCGCCGATCATGGTCTTAGTCTCCGATTTTCGTAAGAACTTGTGTTTCGATCAAGAGCGTCAAAACTTCCGAAAGGTCAAATGTTTTGTGGTGTCTGGCCGCGTTATCCATCGCTGACCCAAACGTCTCGCCAGCGCTGAGGGTGGTGATAAACGTCGCCGCACCCGGTGGCAAAAGACGCGGTAATGGATCCATGTCAGGCCGTACGATTAAGACGTCTTCGGCTGCCATTTCAGGTTTGGGTGCGCCGCTTTCCATGTTGAAGCGCCAGATTGCAAAGACCGGCCAACGCGACTGCAATAGCCGGATGGCTGGGGAAAGGAGCAGCTTGGTCGAGGTCAGTTCGTCAGGACTGAGGGCTTGCAAGGAAGCGGGGGCAATCGGAGCGGCATCTTCGGCATGATAGCTTTCGCGGATCAGCAGTTCCAATCGCGCGACATCGGGCAGATAGCCGGTGCTTTTGGTGGGACCAAATGCGCTTAGAAATTCAGGCATTTCGCCGCCGTAGAACATCATCAAAGGCGATGTTGGCGGGTGCTTGCGCAAAAACGCGGCTGCCAGAAGTTTGAAATTATCTGCGCCGACCAGTTTGCGAACGACAGGAAACGCGGTTTCCAAGGCCTCGGTCAACGAAACGGCCACATTGTTGCGGTAAACATCGAACCGTCGCCCCGCAGGTCGGCCAAAACCATCTGTCAGCCCCTCTGGACGGGCCGCATCTGGTTCCAAGAGGGCGCTTAGAAAGGTCGTTTGATCAACGATCATACTGTGGCCTGGGCCAGCATTTTTGCCGCCCGCGCGGCTTCGGCTTCAAGCAGCGGCCATTCGGGCACGTCGTTGTCCCATTCGATCAGGCTGGGCCGTGCGCCGGCCTTTCGGACAACATGGTCGTAAAGCGCCCAAACCGGCTCGGCCACTTCGCGTCCATGGCTGTCGATCAGTAACGGCGCGCCGTGATCGTCTTCGTCTTCGTCGTGGCCCGCGAGGTGAATTTCGCCAACCAGATCAAGGGGGAAGGCATCAATATACGAAATCGGATCGCTTCCCAGATTGGTCGCGCTGATAAAGACGTTGTTCACATCAAGCAGCAGTCCACATCCAGTGCGCTTGGCGACTTCACGCAGAAAGTCTGTTTCTTCCAGCGTTGATTCTGCGAACGCCAGATAAGATGACGGATTTTCCAGCAGCATCCGTCGACCGACGACGTCTTGTACTTCGTCAACGTGGTCGGCGACTCGGGTCAGGGTGTCTTCAGTATAGGGCAGGGGCAAGAGGTCGTTCAAAAACGCACTTTCGTGCGTCGACCAAGCCAAATGTTCTGAAAAGCTGGCGGGGTTCAGCCAGCCGACAAGGTGTTTCAGACGGGCAAGGTGGTCTGGATCAAGGCGACCTTCAGCGCCGATCGACAGGCCCACACCATGGACAGAAAAAGCAAACCGTTCAGCCAAATGGCGCAGTTGCGCGATCGGGCGGCCACCGGCGCCCATGTAATTCTCGGCATGGATTTCCAACCAGCCAACGTGACCGGGGTTTTCCATTATGTCGCTGAAATGCTGGGGTTTATAGCCAACGCCCGGTGTGTTTGGCAGGCTGTCAAAGCGTGGGAGCGTGGCATCTAACATGGGGGTACTCTAAGACAATCGGAGCCTCCGCACAAACGAAGGCTCCAATCGAGTTTAAGGGTTTAACCAGCGGGCAGGTCGCGCTCAAGTGGCTCAAGCGAACCCATGCGATCATCAGGCAGTTCGATTTCGGCACATGTGCCAGAATCAACCAGTGTCCAAGCGTTGCCCTGATAGTCGACGGTCGACGAACCGGCACATGTGGTGCCTGGGCCGGCGGCGCAGTCATTCTTACCGGCAAGCGAAACGCCGAAGCACTTTTCTTTGTCTTGTGCGTGTGCAGGTACGGAAAGCGAAGCAGTCAGAGCAGCAGCGACAGCGCCTGCAACGGCGAGAGTTTTTGTAGTATTCGACATCAAGTAGTCCTCTTCGAATTGTAAATCGTGGAAGCCGTAAGCGACTGGATACATACAAAACGCTTTTCGAGTTAAACTGCCACTCACGGGTGCGTGTGCTGACGATGACGTTAGAATTTGAAACAATCCCGGCGAGCCTTCACGCAAGTTTAGGGAAGTCCCATTAAATCTTTGCTGGTCGTAGTATTCATGGGCAGCACTGTCGTGAAAAACCTTATCCAATTGCTGATGTCGCCCATAGGCGCCACGCTGGTTTTCGCCGGATTGGGGCTGGTTTTGTTTCAGTTTTATCGATTTCCGCGTGTGCCTGGTGGCGACGAAACGGTGTCTTTTATTGAGTTTGGGCTTCTTGTTACGGGTTTGGCCGCATCTTTTCTGGGGCTTTTTAGGTGGAATCGGCGGGCCATAGCGAAGGTAGACTTTGCAGAAAAGTTAGAGTTGCCGTTAACGTTCTTTGACACAATGACGGGTCTTCCAAACAAAATGCTCTTTCAGGACAAGGTCTCGGCCTTGCTGTCGTCCGGGCAAGAAGGCGCGATTTTTATTTTGGATCTTGCCGATTTCGGGGCGGTTAACGACCGGCGCGGACGTGCGTTTGGGGATATCGTTATCAAAGAGCTGGGGCATCGACTGCGCGTGTGGGCCGAGACAGATGGTGGTTTCGCGGCGCGTTTAAGTGGGGATCGGTTTGGGATGTTCCTGTCAAATCTGTGCCAAGCTGAAATTGATGCCACCTGCGCTGCGCTTATTGCTTTGTGCAATGAGCCGGTCATCAAGGCTGGTGAAGCGACAGAACCTCAGGTCAGTATCGGCGCTTTGGATACCAGAATCTTGGGCGAGCTGCGCGCCTTGGGGTGTGACACCGTTCTAAGCCTTTGCAATTTCTCGCTCGCCAACGCCAAGGCGGACGGTGGCGGGTCGTACAGAATTTACACCAAGGCTATGGAAGCCCAGTTTGTCGATCTTGATGCAATGGCCGTTGCCTTGCCGGAAGCGCTAAAGGCAAGCGACCTGGAGGTTTTCTTGCAGCCGCGATGTTGCCTGAAAGATCGGAGCCTGACTGGTTTTGAGGCTTTGGTGCGGTGGAAACGCGATGGCCGTTATGTTGAGGCCGGTGATCTGATCAGCATGGCTGAAGAGACCGGGTTGATCTATGCCTTGGATCAATATGTGATCGACAGGACGGTGCAAACGGTGGCGGACTGGAACCGGCGGCGCAAAACGGATTTCTCGGTCAGCGTCAACCTTAGTGCTTTGCATTTGCGGGCAGACAAGGGTGTGGAGTTTATTCTGGATAGTCTTCAGCGCCATCAGTTCGCGCCGGAGCTTTTAACTGTGGAAGTGACCGAGACGGCGAAGTTGACCGTTCTAACAGATTTAAAGAGCCTGAGCGCGTTGCAAGCGGTCGGCTGCCGCATCTCGATTGATGATTTCGGCACTGGGTACGCATCATTGGAACGTCTGCGCATTCTTCCGGCGGATGAAATAAAGTTGGATCGCAAATTGATCTCGGAGCTGACCGACAGCGACGAGGCTCGCTTTATTTTGGATGCCGTTCTTTCGCTGGCACGCGGACTTGGCATGGATGTTGTCGCCGAAGGAATCGAAGACGAGTCACAGTTAAAGGTCCTTACTGAAAAAGGGTGTCTTTACGGGCAGGGGTATATTTTAGGTCATCCGCGCCCGGCTTTGGACTGGCTTGCAGATGCAACCTATGGGCCGTCCGGTGAGGCGCCCGCGGCCTGATTCTTCTTGTTGTATTTTGTGGCGGGACTGGCCGTATTAGGCCACTGGGTCAACAAAAGGCACGAAGGGATCATAGGGAGATGCACATCGAGACGCGCATTTCCCCGAAAGCTATTCTCTATCGTAGATCAGGCGGCATGGCTTCGTCAGCCAGTGAGGCGACAACCTCGGACAAGGCTTTCGTCTCATTGGCCTTACTGCCCAAACGGCGCATGCTGACGGTCCGTTCCTCAATCTCGCGTTGACCGACGGCCAAAATCACAGGGACTTTGCCAACGGAATGTTCGCGGATCTTGTAGTTGATCTTTTCGTTCCGCCCGTCCGCCTCGGCCCGAATGCCCGCCGCTTTCAAATCGGCTACCACTTCGTCGGCGTAAGCGTTCGCTTCCGATGTAATCGCCGCCACAACCACCTGACGCGGAGCCAGCCAGAACGGCAAACGCCCGGCGTGGCTTTCGATCAGGATACCGATGAACCGTTCGAACGAACCCAAAGTAGCGCGGTGCAGCATGACGGGGCGATGCTTGGCACCGTCTTCCGCAACATAGTTCGCATCTAGCCGTTCCGGCAAAACGAAATCCACCTGATGGGTGCCGCATTGCCAATCCCGGCCGATAGCATCGGTCAGAACGAACTCAAGCTTCGGCCCGTAGAACGCGCCTTCACCGGGGTTCATTTCGGGCTCGATCCCGGCGGCACGGGTCGCCGACAAAAGCGCCTGTTCCGCCTTGTCCCAAATCTCGTCCGAACCGGACCGCTTTTCCGGGCGATCCGAGAACTTGACCTTGAAGTCCGAGAAGCCGAGGTCGCGGTAAATTTCCGACAGAAAATCAATATAGACCGCCGTTTCGCTTTCGATCTGATCTTCGCGGCAGAAGATGTGACCGTCGTCCTGCGTAAACCCGCGCACCCGCATAATCCCGTGCAAGGCACCCGACGGTTCGTATCGGTTGCAGGCTCCGAACTCGGCCAAACGCAAAGGCAGATCGCGGTAAGATTTGATGCCCTGATTGAAAATCTGCACGTGGCAGGGGCAGTTCATCGGTTTCAGCGCGTTGATTGCTTTTTCGCGCGCATGTTCTTCGTCCACTTCGACGATAAACATGTTCTCTTGATACTTCTCCCAGTGGCCCGAGGCTTCCCACAATTTGCGGTCCACCACCTGCGGCGTGTTCACTTCGACATAACCACCCGCACGCTGTTTGCGGCGAATATAATCTTGCAGCATCGTGTAAACCGTCCAGCCATTTGGATGCCAGAACACCTGACCGGGGGCTTCTTCCTGCATGTGGAACAAGTCCATCTCGCGGCCCAACCTGCGGTGATCGCGTGCGGCGGCTTCCTCAAGGAAAGTCATGTGCGCTTTCAACTCGTCGCGGTTGCGGAAACCGACGCCGCTGATCCGTTGCAGGTTCTTTGACGTATCGCCAAACCAGTGAGAGCCGGACACCCCCATCAGTTTGAAAGAGTCGGCGGGAAGCTGGCCCGTGTGTTGCAAATGCGGACCCCGGCACAGGTCTTGCCAATCGCCGTGCCAGTACATCCGCAACTCGGCACCTTCCGGGATGCGGTCAACCAGATCGACTTTATAGGGCTCGCCACTGTCTTCATAGAACTTGCGCGCGCGGTCCCGATCCCAAATCTCGGTTCGGACCGGCTCACGGGCGTTGATGATTTTCTTCATCTCGCCTTCGATCACGCCCAAGTCTTCCGGTGTGAAGGGCTCATCCCGATCAAAGTCGTAAAACCAGCCGTGTTCCGTGACCGGCCCAATCGTGACTTTCACGTCAGGCCAGATCGCCTGCACGGCGCGGGCCATAACGTGGGCCAGATCGTGGCGGATCAGTTCCAGCGCCGGTTCAGCGTCTTTCATCGTGTGAATGGCAATTGTGGCATCCGCGTCAATCGGCCAAGCCAAATCCCAATGAGCGCCATCCACGGTCGCGCTGATCGCCTTTTTGGCCAGCGATGTTGAAATGTCGGCAGCGACTTCGGCAGGCGTGATGCCAGCATCGAAAGAACGCGCATTGCCATCGGGGAAAGTTAGGGAAATCTGGGTCATGCCCAAGCTCCTCGTCAGTTTGGCGCCCACGGAACGCCCGGTTGCAAGTTATGTGATTCCGGGATGGCGCAGCGAAAGGCCGCTGTCAACGGTTTCAAAGCCCAAATCGCCGGATTGCACATCGCTTGTGATCGGTTAGCCTTAACGAAAGATTGAGAGGCCCGCGTGACCCAGACCTTCCAAAGCGATGTGCGCCAATTGGCATATGATCAAACGCTGGGCGATGGCCCTGGCGTGGTCTTTCTGGGCGGATTTCGCTCGGACAAAGAAGGCACCAAGGCGATTGATCTTGAGACTTGGGCGAAAGAGCAGGGTCGCGCGTTTTTGCGGTTCGATTATTCGGGTCACGGGGCGTCGTCGGGGGATTTTCTAGACGGTTCGATCGGGGATTGGGCCGATGATGCCGAAGCGGTGATCCGCGGGCTGACGACAGGCAAACAAATCTTGGTCGGGTCTTCCATGGGCGGATGGATTTCGCTTTTGTTGGCACGGCGTATGCCCGAAAGGATTGCGGGCTTGGTCACCATCGCTGCGGCTCCGGATTTTACCGAGGATGGGTATTGGGCAAACTTCGACGAGGCGCAGAGAGAAGCCTTGGACCAAGACGGTCAGATCGCGTTGCCGTCGGATTATTCAGACGAGCCCTACATCATCACGCAACATTTGATCGAAGAAGGGCGCAAACAGCTTGTGTTGCGCAAGCCTTTGACGCTGCCGTTTCCGGTGCGGTTCTTGCAAGGTACGGAAGACGCGGCTGTCAGCACCGAAACGGCCACACGGCTTTTGAACCATACCAAAAGTGTCGATATGCGGCTGACTTTGGTGAAAGGGGCGGATCACCGGTTTTCTGATCCGGAATGTCTGGCGATGATCCGGCAAGCCGTCGAAGAGGTTTCGGCCCACGCGGGCGGCTAGTCGCCCGCCAGAAAAGCGACAACGGCCGCCTGAACCTCGTCCGTCCAAATCCCGGCATGGCCCTTATCGGTGACTTTCATCAGCTCTTTGTCCGTTGAGCCAGCGGTCCCGAATATGGTTTCGCCCATGGCAAATGGCACCAAGCGGTCTTGATCACCGTGGACCACCAGCAAGGGTTGCGTGACCTCGCCAATATAAAGATGGCTTTCCCAGCGTTGCGTAATCAAGTGATCTAAAGTTTCGGCTGGATGCTGGGCAAGGATCAGGTCGGGGATCGACGTGAAGGGCGATTCAAGGACAAGCTTTTCACCGATGCCTTCTGCGGCCAATCGGATCGCCACCGCCGTGCCCAGACTTTCGCCGTACAGGACCAAGGTGCCCGTGTCCGACGCACGCGCCACGGCTCGGGCGTCAGACAAGAGAGTCATCTCGTTTGGGGCACCCGTCGACCCGCTGGACCCGCGATAGGCCGGTGCGACGACGCCAAAGCCCTGATCAAGGAATTGACGGAACCTGTCAGAACGTTCCTTTAGCCCGCCAGCATTGCCTGAAAAATAAAGAACTGTAGGTTTGCCGGATTCTGCGGCGGCCTGCCATAAGATCAGGCTTTCGCCATCGTCGGTTTCGAAGATCATTTCGCTTAGTCGCGGCTCGCCCGCCGTGGCCGGGGTCATGTAAGTGGTGTCAAAAGGATAGACCGCGTTGATCTCGTGATGTTCGAAATACCATGCCACGTAACTGGTGGTCAGAACGAACATCGCAGAGCCTATCATCTATCCATCAACCTCGTAGGGCAGAGTTTCGCGTCGGTTGTGGTCGATCGTCAGCGCGCTTTCCAACGGCGGGACCGAGCGCTGATGACAGGTCCGACGTGCGCATATCCTACACGAAATCCCGATCGGCTCAAAATTTTCTGACGGTCCCAGATCCAGCCCATCTGCATAGACCACTTGGGGCGCATGGCTGATTTCGCACCCCAGTGCGATGGCAAAGCGGCGCACAGGGGATCGGAAGGCGGGTGCGGCAGATGAGATTTCGCGGGCGACACTTAGGTATCGAATACCGTCAGGGGTTTCGGCCAATTGCCGCAAAAACCGTCCGGGCGTTTCAAATGCGGCATGAACATTCCACAACGGGCAAGCGCCACCGTATCGGGCGAATTGCAATCTGGTGGCCGAATGCCGTTTGGTGATCGTGCCCGCCTGATCGACGCGGACAAAGAAAAACGGCACGCCTTTGGCGCCCTGTCTTTGCAAGGTCGATAGACGATGCGTGATCTGTTCCAACGAAGCGCCGAACTGGCGCGACAGGCGTTCAAGGTCGTGCCGGGTGTCGCGGGCCGCATCAAGGAACCGTGCGTACGGAAGTAAAGCTGCTCCAGCAAAGTAGTTGGCCAATCCGACCTTTGCGATACTGCGGGCTGTATCGGAATGAAAGCGTGCCAAATCCAATGTGGCTTCGATCAAGTCGTTTTGACTGATCACTGCGATTTGGTGCAGGGCCTGGAAGCGCCGGGTGGCGTCAGATGCCACAGACGCAAGGGAAAGGGTTTTCGTTTCAGGCTCGTAGCGCCGTGTGGTCAGCGGATCTTCGGCATCGCGGATATGAATGCCAAGCGCGTCACAGGCTTTCGCAATGGCTGCGTCCGCCGTCAGGCCTTGCGTAAAACGTTCGGCGGCTCGGTCTACGGCGTCTATATAGTTGTCACAATAGTGGAAGAAGTCGCGCACTTCGTCCCATGGCGAAGCTCCCGGTCGCATGTCATCGTGATCCAGTGCAGCATCCAAAGACGCCAGACGTTCATTCGACTGTCGGTAGGCGCGGTGCAATGCCAGAAACGCGCGGGCCACCTGAGGGGCGTTGGACGCGACCAGTCTCAAGTCCATCTGTGGTGGCGTATCGGATTGGAACAGCGGGTCCGCCAAAGCCTCGTTCAGGTCGGTGACCATGCGTTCGCCTTCGCCCACGGCCAATTCGCTGACGTCAAAATCAAACTCCTGCACCAGCGCCAATATCACTGCCGAGGACACGGGACGGTGATTGTTTTCCATCTGGTTCAAATAGGGCAGGGACACACCCAGCCGTTCGGCAAAGGCTTTCTGGGTCAGGCCAAGCCTTGTCCGTGTTTCGCGCAGTTTCGCGCCTGCATAGAGTTTCTGGGTGGCCATTGTGCTTCACTGGTTTGAATAACTGCAAACAGAGTTGCGCAAATCTGCAAAGCTATCAAGTCTGTGTGCCCAGCTGTTTTTCGCGCCAGGTGACATAAAGGATCGAAAGCAGGCCCAGAAAGACCGAGGCAAACATGATCAAAAGAAGCGTCACGCTGCCGCCGCCGCGTTGGATCAAGATGCCGGAAACGACGGACAAGGCGGCCCCGCCGCCAATCATGATCGACGCCCCAAGGCCCGAGGCCGTGCCTGCCAGATGAGGGCGCACCGACAGCATGCCGGCTGTCGCATTGGGCATCACCAGCCCGTTTCCAAGGCCCACAAAGGTACACGCACCAAAGAAAAACGTAGCAGAGTTGAAGCCGGCCAGCGTCAGCAAAGCCGCGCCGCCAAGCCCAAGACAGGCGACCATTCCGCCGGTCCTGATCATCCAGTTGATCCCCATGCGCATTGTAAAGCGTGCCGAGAGAAAATTTCCGATCGCATATCCAATGGCCGGGGCGCCAAGGCAAATGCCAGTCCAGAAAGACGATAAGCCAAAGAAGTTGGAGGCGACATAGGGCGCACCTCCAAGAAACGCAAAGAAAGCTCCGCTTGCGAAAGCGGCTGCAAAGACATAGCCCCAAAATCGGCGCGAGGTCAGAAGCTCGGGATATTCTTTGAATTGTTTGGAAAAACTGATGCCGCCGCCGCGCGACGTCTCGCCCAGATCAGCCCACGTGAGCCATGTCACCAGCGCGCCGGCAAGACAAAGGCACCAAAAGACAGTGCGCCATCCAAAAGCTTCGTCAACCGCTCCACCTATGGAGGGGGCGATCATGGGTACAAGCGCCATGCCCATGGTCACATAACCGATCATCGAAGCCGCTTTTTCCCGTTCATACATGTCGCGCACCACGGCACGTGACAGAACAATGCCAGCGGCTACCGCCGCCTGCACCATTCGAAACGCCAGGAAAACTTCGACGTTTGGAGCCAAGGCGCAACCGACGGTGGCAAGGACGAAAATTCCCCCACAGGCCAGCAAAACAACGCGGCGACCATAGCGGTCGGAAATCGGGCCAATCAAAAGCTGCAGAACGGCTGTCATCGCCAAATAGGCCGACACCGACAACTGCATAACGTCATAACTGGTGTTCAGGTCTTGCGTCATCTTTGGCAGCGACGGCAGAAAGGCAGACATGCTCATCGCGCCAAGACCGGCGATCAGGACCAAGGTAATCACATGTGGGGGCGTAGATCGGTCTAAGAACCGAGCCGCAGGGAGGTCAGGCATAAAGGTGATCTAAACCGATCAGTTTAGGCTGTCCATCGCAAACAAGGTTAGCAAGTTTGCAGTTTTGGTCGTTATTAATTCGCAAAATTTGCAAATTTTCAAGGTTTTGCTTTCTTGGCAGCGTCGCAAGCGGTAGGCACGTCTTAGAAAACGAGGGATCCGCATGTCCGATATTCTTGAAGAACTGAAACGTCGCCGTGCCGACGCTGTTGCGGGCGGTGGTGAAAAACGCGTCGCCGCGCAACATGCAAAGGGCAAGTTGACGGCGCGCGAGCGGGTTGAACTGTTGTTGGACGATGGGTCGTTCGAAGAATTCGACATGTTCGTTGCGCATCGGACCACAGATTTTGGCATGGCCGAGCAACGTTATCCCGGGGATGGAGTGGTTACTGGATGGGGCACGATCAACGGTCGGTTGGTGTATGTGTTCAGTCAGGATTTCACAGTTCTTGGGGGCTCGGTGTCGGAAACCCATGCCCAAAAAATCTGCAAAATCATGGATATGGCCATTCAAAATGGTGCGCCGGTCATTGGTTTGAACGATTCAGGCGGTGCGCGCATCCAAGAAGGCGTCGGCTCGCTGGCTGCATATGGCGAGGTTTTTCAGCGTAATATCGAAGCATCTGGCGTTATCCCTCAGATCAGCGTGATCATGGGGCCCTGCGCTGGTGGCGCCGTCTATAGCCCTGCGATGACCGACTTTATTTTCATGGTGCAGGACAGTTCTTATATGTTCGTCACTGGCCCCGATGTGGTCAAAACGGTCACAAACGAGGTGGTTACGGCAGAAGAACTTGGGGGTGCGTCGACCCACACGAAAAAGAGTTCTGTGGCCGATGGCGCCTTCAAAGACGATGTCGAAACGCTTGCCGAAATTCGCCGTTTCTTCGATTTTCTGCCGCTGAACAACCGCGACAAAGCGCCGACACGTCCGTTTTTTGATGATCCGGCGCGAGTTGAAGAAAGCCTCGATACGCTGATCCCGACCAATCCGAACCAGCCTTACGACATGAAAGAGCTGATCCTGAAGGTCGCGGACGAGGGCGATTTTTTCGAAACTCAGGCCGATTTTGCAGCCAATATCATCACCGGTTTCATCCGTCTGGAAGGTCAAAGCGTAGGCGTTGTCGCCAACCAGCCGATGGTTTTGGCGGGCGTACTAGACATCGATTCCAGCCGAAAAGCCGCCCGGTTCGTGCGCTTCTGCGATGCCTTTGAAATTCCGATCCTTACGCTTGTGGACGTGCCGGGGTTCCTGCCTGGAACGTCTCAGGAATATGGGGGTGTGATCAAGCACGGGGCGAAACTTTTGTTTGCTTACGGCGAGGCCACAGTGCCGAAAGTCACTGTTATTACAAGAAAAGCTTATGGCGGGGCCTATGACGTGATGTCATCGAAGCACCTGCGCGGCGACTTCAACTATGCTTGGCCAACAGCGCAGATCGCGGTGATGGGGGCGAAGGGGGCGACCGAGATTTTGTATCGTTCAGAACTGGATGATCCCGACAAGATCGCCGCCCGTACGGCCGAGTACGAAGAGAATTTCGCAAATCCGTTCCGTGCCGCCGAGCGCGGGTTCATAGATGAAGTGATAAATCCACAGTCCACACGCCGGCGCGTGTGCCGGGCTTTTGCCTCGCTTCGCAACAAGAAGCTGCAAAACCCGTGGAAAAAGCACGACAACATTCCTCTGTAGTCAAAAAACCGCGCATGAAGCTTTCCTGCCACATAATCATTAGAAATTCGGCGCATTATAGAAGGGCTGGAAACCCGGGTCTAAAATGCGTTAATCAGCAACTATCGTCAGTTGCATGGGTCCAGGCATTGGGTTCATGCGAACGGTCGGTAAGTATAGCTTCGCATGCTCTTCTGGGTGTGCGGCACACTTGGAAAGGCCGAACAGCTGAAACGGCCTTCACGGATCGAAGGAGACAGAAATGTCGCTCACAGCTAAAACAGTATTGGCCCTCGGCCTTTTCACGCTCTTTGCAGCATGCCAGCAGGAAGAGGCCGTCATGGTCGAAGAACCTGTCATGGAAGAACCAACCATGGAAAAATTCTAAAATAAACCTCGGGTCGGGTACAAACCGACCCAACACAAGCGGGAGACAGTTATGTCCACTACTATCAAAGCACTCGTGGCCGTTGGCCTTCTTACATTCGTCGCAGCTTGCCAGCAGGAAGAGGCCGTCATGGTCGAAGAACCTGTCATGGAAGAAGAGACAATGTCGAAGTTCTAAGACTTCTTTGAGGCTGGGCGTCTTAGGCGCCCAGCTTCGACCCCTGGTCCTGCCTTTGGAGGTTGGATCATGCTGAAGCACAGAGGCTTCCCCGGCCGGTTCCCCGGCACAGATTTTCAATTCACAATACGACGTGCAAATCCTCGTGGTGTCACTCCACTCACGGTGCGCGAGCGTTTTGCCGACCGGAAACCGGCTGACCGACGGGCAGATAGCGCGTTTATGGCCTGTCTCTGGGATCATTTCGAAGACGCACCTTTTGAGCGTGGCAATCTTGATGCCGGGCGTTTGTCTTGGATGTTTGGTCGCGAAGTCTTGGCGGCTGAAGATCCATTTGATCCGGCCAGCTATGATAGCTTGTTGGTCATTGACGAAGCGCTTGCACGTGCGTCGTTTCCAGATGCTTTCGACGGGACGTGGGTGGCATGAACTTGCGCGGAAAAAAGGCGACTTGGCAGAGTCTTGCCGGTTTTGGTTTCGTTTTTCGGAATCTCTTTCGTGATCGCTCAATCGCGTGCAAGGTGATGTCAGCGGCGCTTCAACCCAGAACGAGATGCGCCACTAATTGTCAAAACCGTTACCCTTCCCCTTCACGTCGGTCCGATCAGAACACTCTGGTCGGACCTACGTGTCATTCTTGGTTTAGGCGGTCTATCGCCGGTTTTCCCAGTATTTTGCGTGTTGTTATTGCCTATCAAGCGCGAAAAGGGCTTCTGAAGTTAAGGAGTAACAAGCTCCACAACTTTAGAGGCAAAACACGATGCAAAAGAAATTCTCATTCGCACTTATCGCCGCGGTTCTTGGACTGTCGGCCTGTTCGCAAGGCACAGACGTCGAGCGCGCCGCGGTTGGCGGCTTGGCGGGCTGTGTTATTGGCGATGCCATTGACGAAGGAAGCTGCATCAAAGGCGGTATTCTTGGCGCGGCAGCTGGTGCATTGGCAGACGACGTCAGTTTCTAAACTTCACACGGGTAGGGTTTTCCCTACGCGATATCTTACGACACAGGGCTGTCCGGGTTTGACTCGGATGGCCCTTTTTGCTGTGCGAGCCTCAGGTGCTCGGACAAGGAGCGCTTGATGTTCAAGAAAATTCTGATCGCCAACCGGGGTGAAATTGCCTGCCGCGTTATCAAGACCGCGCGTAAGATGGGTATCCAAACCGTCGCCCTTTACTCGGACGCGGATGCGCAGGCGCTGCACGTCAAGATGGCGGACGAAGCGGTGCATATCGGGCCGCCGCCTGCGAACCAGTCCTATATCGTGATCGACAAGGTGATGGACGCGATCCGCCAGACCGGTGCCGAGGCTGTGCATCCGGGCTATGGCTTTTTGTCGGAAAACCCGAAGTTCGCCGAAGCGCTTGAAGCCGAGGGCGTGGCATTTATCGGACCACCCAAAGGCGCGATTGAAAGCATGGGCGACAAGATCACCTCTAAGAAGATCGCCCAAGAGGCCGATGTTTCGACAGTGCCCGGCTATATGGGGTTGATCGAAGACGCGGACGAAGCGGTGAAGATCTCGAACGAGATCGGTTACCCGGTGATGATCAAAGCCAGCGCGGGTGGCGGCGGCAAGGGCATGCGGATTGCATGGAATGATGACGAAGCACGCGAAGGGTTTCAATCGTCGAAGAACGAAGCGGCGTCTTCTTTTGGGGACGATCGGATTTTTATCGAGAAGTTTGTCACGCAGCCCCGCCACATCGAAATTCAGGTGCTATGCGACAGCCACGGCAACGGCGTTTACCTGAACGAGCGCGAATGCTCGATCCAGCGCCGCAACCAGAAGGTGATCGAAGAGGCTCCGTCGCCGTTTCTGGACGAGGCCACGCGAAAGGCCATGGGGGAGCAGTCGCTCGCCTTGGCCCATGCGGTGGACTATGCCAGTGCGGGCACGGTCGAATTCATCGTCGATGGCGACAAGAATTTCTATTTCTTGGAAATGAACACGCGGTTGCAGGTTGAGCATCCGGTGACCGAACTGATCACCGGGATTGATTTGGTCGAACAGATGATCCGGGTGGCGTATGG
>CAZWDS010000069.1:0-16332 GCA_964632495.1 uncultured Rhodobacterales bacterium | reverse complement strand
TACATCCCCCCAGGTGGCGGGCGCAGCTGTAATATCCCGGAAACGGGACGTGGGCGGCGTATCGGACAGTGGCAGCAGTCCGATCCGCCGTTTCCTATTGTGGGGGCCAAATTTGAAGGGACTGCGGGACAGTGGTTCGGAGATTCAGAGGCGAAGGTGTTCAGAAAGTGGACACCAAGGGTCGGGTGTCTATCCCGGCCAATTATCGCGCTGTGCTCCGCGATGGCGATCCGGCGTGGTCCGAAGGCAAGCTTCCTGAATTTATCATTGTCTATGGCGACGAGCGTCGGGATTTCCTGGAGTGCTTTACCATTGATGCCGCCAACGAGGTGGACGAAAAGATCGCGCGTATGCCGCGCGGGTCGCGTCAGCGTCGTGCGCTTGAGCGGTTGTTCAACGGTCAATCGCTGCCTGCAACCGTTGATGACACAGGCCGGATCGTTTTGCCCGCAAAGTTGCGCCAGAAGATCGGGATCGAGGGTGAGGCCTATTTCATCGCTATGGGCGATACGTTCCAGGTCTGGAAGCCTGAATCTTTCGAAGCTGCGGAAAGCGCGGTTGACGAATTGTTGGATGCAATGCCTCAAGGCGCTGATATCTGGACACTTCTCGATGACGGGGAGGTCGAGTAGACGATGGCTGCAGCTGCCCGCGCACACGAGTCTCAACCCCATATCCCTGTACTTCTGGACGCCATTATCGAAGCTTGTGCGCCGATCAACGGCATTTGGCTGGACGGGACTTTCGGGGCAGGAGGATACGCGCGGGGTTTGCTGGGGGGCGGGGCTGATCGGGTGATTGGCGTGGACCGCGACCCGATTGTGTTCGACATGGTCGACGATTGGGCCGAAAGCTATGGAGATCGGCTGGAGCTGATCGAAGGCACGTTTTCTGATCTGGATGTCTTGGCAGACCGCCCTCTTGATGGTGTGGTTTTGGATCTTGGTGTGTCGTCCATGCAGCTGGACATCGCGTCTCGCGGGTTTTCGTTCATGGCCGATGGTCCGCTGGATATGCGAATGTCGGGCAAGGGCGTGAGTGCGGCGGACGTTGTGGCCGATGCCAGCGAAGCGATGCTGGCGGATATTTTGTACCATTACGGCGAAGAGCGGGCGGCCAGATCGATCGCGCGGGCTATCGTCAGAACGCGGCAGGATGCGCCGATTGAAACGACCGGGGCGCTTGTGCGGATTGTCGAAGCGGTTTTGCCACGCCCGAAACCCGGCGCCTCGCACCCTGCGACCCGGACCTTTCAAGCGCTGCGGATTGCGGTGAACGACGAATTCGGACAATTGGCCGCTGGTTTGGAGGCTGCCGAACGCGCTTTGACGCCAGGGGGCTGGTTGGCCGTAGTTAGTTTCCATTCTCTAGAGGATCGCGTGGTTAAGCGTTTTTTCCAAGCGCGGTCCGGAAAAATGGGCGGCGTAAGCCGATATCAGCCTGAAGCCGCGCCCGACGCCCCTCGTTTCGAGGCACGCAACAAGGCCATTCCGCCGAATGCGGACGAGGTTGCGCGGAACCCGCGTGCGCGGTCTGCAAAGTTGCGGGTTGGGCGGCGGACAGATGCGCCAGCGGGGGGCGTGGATCGTTCTAAATTGGGTTTGCCGAAAGAGGTGTTGGTATGAGATCGCTTTTCTTCCTTGTGACCGCAATGGCCGTGATGGCCTTGGCGGTTTGGGCGTACCGGCAGAATTATGAAACGCAAGCCAAGCTGCGAGAGGTCGATGCTTTGCGTAGCGAGAATGCGGATTTGCGCGAACGCGCTGGCGTGTTGCGGGCCGAGTGGGCCTATCTGAACCGGCCCGAGCGTTTGGTGGATTTGACGAACCTGAATTTTGATCGCTTGGGGCTGATCGAGCTTGGTCCAGATCATTTTCGCCGCATTGACCAAATTCCATATCCGCTTGAAAACGTGAGAGAAGTTATGGACCGAGAGGTGAGCGAATGACCAGAACTCCGCTGCGCCCCTTAGCCCGCATTCTGGCCGCCCGACGGGCCGGGGAAAATCCCGACAGCATCGAGCAAGAAAACCTTGAGGCTCGTCACGAAGCGGACCGCGACAGTCAGCGCGAGCGGGCAGAGGGCCGGCTTTTGGTTCTGGGGATCGCATTTCTATCTGCTTTCGTCATGGTCGGCTTAAAAATGTCGGTGATGGCCGGATCGGATCCAGTTGAGCCGAAATCGGCAGCAAGCGGCGCGCAGATTGTGGCGGCGCGCGCGGATATCACGGATCGGAACGGGCGCATTCTGGCGACCAACCTGACGACGCATTCTCTTTATGCACAGCCCCATCAGATGATCGACCCCGACCGTGCGGCGCGCGAGCTGGCGAAGATTTTCCCCGATCTGGATGATGACAAACTGTTCGAGCAGTTTACCGGAAAGCGAAAGTTCCTGTGGATCAAGCGGCGGATCAGCCCTGAACAGCAACAGGCGGTCTTCGATATCGGCGAGCCGGGCTTGTTGTTTGGACCGCGCGAAATGCGGCTTTATCCAAACGGATCGCTTGGGTCACATGTTCTGGGTGGTGCCGGGTTTGGCCGTGAAGCCGTCAGTGCAGCCGAAGTTGTGGGCGTGGCGGGCATCGAAAAAGCCATGGACGAAGAGCTGCGCGATCCCGGGCGGGGCGATGTGCCCTTAACCTTGTCGCTGGATCTGACCATTCAGGCTGCGGTTGAAGAAGTGCTATCGGGCGGTATGCGTTTGATGAACGCAAAAGGGGCCGCTGCGGTGTTGATGGATGTGCAGACGGGTGAGATTTTAAGTCTTGCCAGCCTGCCGGATTTCGACCCCAACGATCGCCCACGTCCTTTGCTGGAAGGCGATCAGGCCGATAGCCCATTGTTCAACCGCGCTGTTCAGGGGCTTTATGAACTGGGATCAACATTCAAAATTTTCACGACAGCTCAGGGGGTTGACGAGCGACTTGTAAGTGGCTCGACGTGGATCGAGACGACAAGTCCGATGACATGGGGCAAGCATAAGATCCGCGACTTCCGGGATCACGGGCCTGCTTTGACGGTTGAAGATGTGATCGTTGAAAGCTCGAACGTTGGGACAGCGCGGATTGCCATGATGATCGGGGCCGAGCGGCAACAGGATTTCCTGGCAAAGTTGGGATTGTTCAAGCCGGTGCCGGTTGAGCTGATCGAAGCGCCGGGCGCCAAACCCTTGTTGCCCAAGCGTTGGTCCGAGATTAACACGATGACGGTGTCTTACGGCCATGGATTGTCCGCTTCGCCTCTGCATTTGGCACAAGCTTATGCGACGCTTTTAAATGGTGGGCGCGTTGTGACGCCTTCGCTTTTGAAAGGTGGCAATCCTTTAGGGGAACAGGTCATCAGCCCGAATACCTCGAAGCAAATGCGCGGGTTCTTGCGGCAGGTGGTGACACGTGGCACGGCGTCTATGGGCGAGGTCGAGGGCTATCACGTGGCCGGCAAGACAGGCACGGCAGACAAGCCGAAGCCGCAAGGCGGGTATTATGACGACAAGGTCATTGCGACCTTCGCCAGCGTTTTCCCAGCAAACGATCCAAAGTATGTTTTGATCGTAACTTTGGACGAGCCGGTGGAAACCAGCGGACCCAAGCCGCGCCGCACGGCGGGTTGGACGGCGGTGCCAGTGGCGGCTCAGATCATTCGGCGGACCGCACCTTTGCTGGGATTGGCACCGGATATTGAACACCGTAGTGCTCAGGGTGTAGCACTGGCGCAGAACTAACAAAGGCGAAAGCGATGCAGACCCGGGCAAAGACAAAGACCTTGGCCGAGCTTGGGTTGACCGCGCGGGATGCGGGCTCTGTTCGGATCACTGGTTTGTCGGTGGACAGCCGCGATGTGGAAGAGGGCCATTTGTTCGCAGCCCTTCCAGGCACGAAGGTGCACGGGGCCGAATTTATCCAATACGCATTGCGGATGAAGGCAGGGGCGGTTTTGACCGACCGTGACGGCTCGGTTTTGGCGCGCGAGGTTTTGACGGGCAGCGATGTGCCTTTGGTGATCGTCGAGGATCCGCGCGAGGTCTTGGCCTTTACGGCCGCTTTGTGGTTCGAAGCGCAACCGGAAGTTCAGGTCGCCGTCACCGGTACCAACGGCAAGACCAGTGTCGCCAGTTTCACGCGCCAACTTTGGACGGAAATGGGCGCCGAAGCGGTCAGCATTGGCACCACCGGGATCGAGGGCGCTTACTCTGCCCCATTGGCTCATACAACGCCCGAGCCGATCACGCTGCATCGCGCTTTGGCGGCCATAGCGGACGAAGGAATTACCCATGCCGCGATGGAGGCGTCGTCCCACGGATTGGCGCAAGCCCGCGTCGACGGGGTTCGGCTTAGGGCCGCGGGATTTACCAATCTTAGTCAGGATCATCTGGATTACCATGTTGATTTCGAAGACTATTTCAATGCTAAGGCCGGGCTTTTTGATCGTGTCTTACCGGAAGACGGCACCGCTGTGATCAACATTGATGACGAGTGGGGGCCGCGCATGGCCGATGTGGCGGATGCCCGTGGACAGGATGTTCTGACCATCGGGCGCGACAGCAATGCGACCTTGCAAATTCTGGGCCAGCGGTTTGATGCGACGGGCCAAGAGCTTCGGTTTGAATGGTCCGGGCGTATTCATCAGGTGCGGATGGGATTGATCGGCGGGTTTCAGGCCGAGAACGCTTTGATGGCCGCCGGGCTTTGCATTGCCACAGGCGCGGATGCTGCCGAGACGTTTGATACGATGCACACTTTGCAGACGGTGCGCGGGCGGATGCAGTTTGCCGCGCGGCGCGACAACGGTTCGTCGGTCTTTGTGGATTACGCGCATACGCCCGAAGCTTTGGTGACAGCGTTGAAAGCGATCCGCCCCCATGTTCTGGGCCGTTTGATTGTGGTGCTGGGCGCGGGCGGTGATCGCGACACTGGCAAGCGGCCCCTGATGGGGCGGGCTGGTGCGGATTATGCCGACATCGTTTTTGTAACCGACGACAATCCCCGCAGCGAAGATCCCGATCTGATCCGGGCCGAGATTATGGCAGGCGCGCGCAAAGGGGCCGCCGAGGTCACCGAAGTGGGCGACCGGGCCGAAGCGATTTTGCGCGCGGTTGATGCGCTTGGGGCAGGCGACACCTTGTTGATTGCAGGCAAGGGGCATGAAACCGGTCAGATCGTGGGCGATGCGGTTCTGCCTTTTGATGATGTCGAACAAGCCAGCGTGGCGGTTGCCGCTTTGGATGGGAAGGGCGTATGAGCGCGCTTTGGACCCGTGACGATGCTGTTCTGGCGACGGGCGGCGAGGCAGTCGGGCCGGATTGGGCGGCGAGCGGCGTTTCGATTGACACGCGCACCCTACAGCCCGGGGATTTGTTCGTGGCTTTGCAGGATGTGCGCGA
This sequence comes from uncultured Rhodobacterales bacterium, assembly GCA_964632495.1. GTDB lineage: Bacteria > Pseudomonadota > Alphaproteobacteria > Rhodobacterales > Rhodobacteraceae > CALKXV01. Next base: position 10,950 of record CAZWDS010000069.1, on the reverse strand, counting down.
CGGTCATGATTTTGTGGGCGCGGCCTTAGAGAAAGGCGCAACGGCGGCTTTGGTGTCGCGCAGGCCCGAAGGTGTGCCTAAGGACGCGCCATTGCTGATGGTCGACGATGTTTTGAGTGCGTTGGAAAAGATGGGGGCAGCGGCGCGGGCGCGGACAAAAGCGCAAGTGATTGCGGTGACGGGGTCGGCGGGAAAGACCTCGACCAAAGAAATGCTGCTACACGTTCTGGCGAAACAGGGCCGAACCCATGCCGCAGAAGCCAGCTATAACAACCACTGGGGCGTGCCCCTGACGTTGGCGCGGATGCCGGAAGACACGGAATTCGCAGTGATCGAGATCGGCATGAACCATCCCGGAGAGATTGCGCCTTTGGCCAAACTTGCCCGTCCTCATGTTGCCATTGTGACCACAGTTGCGGCGGCCCATCTGGAAGCCTTCGACAGCGTCGCGGACATTGCGGTTGAGAAAGCATCTATCTTTCAGGGGCTTGAGCCGGAAGGTGCTGCGCTTTTCAATGTTGATGTCGAAACGGCTTCGATCCTGAAGGACGAGGCAAACTTGCGGGCCAGACGGCTCATCGGGTTTGGCGAAAGCGCCGATGCCAGTCTGCAGGCCGAGCGACTGACTTTGACGGCGGACGCCAGTGTCGTCGAAGGGCGGTTTGACGGACAGCCGTTCCTGATGAAGGTCGGTGCGCCGGGGCGACATTTTGCGATGAACGCTTTGGCGGTTTTTGGAGCCGTGCATGTGTCCGGCGCTGACGCGGATATTGCTGCCATGGACATTGGGTCTTGGCATGCGCCTGTCGGACGGGGGTTGCGGCAGCAGGTACAGATCGATCCGGTCGAGGATAAGACCGTCGATCTTATTGACGATGCCTTCAACGCGAACCCAGCATCGATGGCCGCTGCCTTCGAGGTCTTGGCGGCAGTGACCCCAGGGCAGGGTGGGCGACGTCTTGCCATTCTGGGCGATATGTTAGAACTGGGCGCGGATGAACTAGACTTGCATGCCGAACTGGCAGGTCTTCCGGCGATGGCAGATTTGGACGAAGTACACTGTGTCGGGCCGCGGATGCGCGCGCTCTATGATGCACTGCCAACTGACAAGCGGGGCCGCTGGTGCGACACCGCTGAAGACTTGGCAAGTACTGCGCATAGACTGGTAGCCGCGGGAGATGTGGTGCTGGTAAAAGGATCAAAGGGGTCGCGAGTAAGCCTTGTGGTCAAGGCGATAAAAGCGCTGCAATCAGCGCGCGAAAAAGGGACAGTGTGATGCTTTACTGGTTGACCGTTTTTTCTGACGGCGGCGATTTCTTTAACCTTTTCAGGTATATAACTTTTCGGGCAGGGGGTGCGTTTTTCACCGCCCTCATCTTCGGGTTTCTTTTCGGGCGTCCCTTGATCAATCTGTTGCGCTCAAAGCAAAAACATGGACAACCGATCCGTGAAGACGGTCCAGAAAGCCACATCGAAGCCAAGGCGGGCACTCCGACCATGGGGGGCGTGTTGATCCTTGGAGCGCTGATCACCTCGACAGTTTTATGGGCGCGTTTGGACATCGGCTATGTCTGGATGGTCTTGTTCGTTACGATGGCGTTTGGTGCAATAGGGTTCACGGACGACTATCACAAAGTCACCAAGAACAGCCATGCAGGGCTGTCGGGACGCTTTCGTTTGGCGCTTGGGTTTCTGATCGCAGGTGTCGCGGCTTATTGGGCGACATGGATGCATCCGCCGGAATTGCAAAACCAGGTCGCCGTGCCGATTGTCAGCATGCTGTTGAATCTTGGCATTCTATTCGTGCCCTTCGCGATGGTCGTGATCGTCGGCGCGGCCAATGCGGTGAACCTGACCGATGGTTTGGACGGGTTGGCGATTATGCCGGTGATGATCGCCGCCGGGTCTTTGGGCGTGATCTCTTATGCTGTGGGCCGGACGGATTTCACCGAATATCTGGGCATCAACTATGTCGCAGGCACGGGCGAGATCCTGATCTTTGCCGCTGGTCTGATTGGCGGCGGCTTGGGGTTCCTGTGGTACAACGCCCCCCCGGCGGCCGTCTTCATGGGAGACACCGGATCGCTTGCCTTGGGCGGCGCTTTGGGCGCCATTGCTGTGGCCACCAAGCACGAGATCGTATTGGCCATCATCGGCGGTTTGTTCGTGGTCGAAGCCATGAGCGTGATCATCCAGGTTGCCTATTTCAAGATGACTGGCAACCGCGTCTTCCTGATGGCCCCCATTCACCATCACTTCGAAAAGAAGGGCTGGGGAGAAGCACAGATCGTGATCCGGTTCTGGATTATCTCGCTGATTTTGGCGCTGATCGGGTTGGCCAGTTTGAAAGTGCGGTGAACCGCAACGCTTTTCAAATTGGGACCAAGGCGATAGCCCATTTTTAAGAAAACGGAGACAGACTCATGGGATTTCTTCTACGTTGGCTGGCCGCTTTTGCCCTTTTGGCGGCAACCTATAACCCGACCCAGTGGTCTTATGTCCGATGGGCCGTGGAAAACTGGCGCGAGAACGTGCCGGTCGCGGTGCTGATCGGATTGGTTTTGTTGATCGCCTATGTGTTGTTCTTTACGGCAGTCTTGCGCGGGATCGGCGCACTTGGCGTGGTCCTAATTCTTGCCGTGATCGCCGCTTTGATCTGGGTGCTTTACGACTTTGGCTGGCTCAGCCTGCAAAACCCGACGGCGAATACGTGGATCGCTTTGATCGCCTTGTCCGTGGTTCTGGCCTTAGGGATGTATTGGGGCATCCTGTGGCGGCGCTTGTCCGGTCAGCTTGAGGTCGACAGCGAAAGCGACGCCTGATGCGACGGGCTTTGGTCACGGGCGGCAATCGCCGAAAACGGTTGGTAAACGCGGCCGATGACGCGGCACCGGGTGGCTTTCTTCTGTCTGATGAAAGGATGGAATGGTGATACCGGTTCAAGGCGTATCCAACGCTCGCATCGCGGTCTTGGGATTGGGTCGCAGCGGTCTGTCGACAGCGCGCGCTCTTCAGGCGGGCGGGGCTTTGGCGCTTTGCTGGGATGACAATGCCGAAGCGCGCACGTTGGCCAAGACCGAGGGTCTGACGTTACATGACCTCACACGACGCGATGCTTGGGAGGGTGTGACAAAGCTGATCGTCAGCCCGGGAATTCCGCATCTCTATCCCGAACCAAACGTGCATGTGGCCTCGGCCATGGCCGCCGGTGTTCCGATCGACAACGATATAGGCTTGTTCTTCAGGTCCCTTGCCACCCGCGATTGGGATCGGTTTGACACAGCGCCGCGGGTGATTGCGGTGACAGGGTCGAACGGGAAGTCGACAACCTCTGCTCTTATTCATCACGCGCTTCAGGTGGCCGGGCGGGACAGCCAGCTTGCCGGTAATATCGGGCGTGGTGTTCTGGACATTGATCCGCCGGGCGATGGCGGCGTGATCGTATTGGAACTATCGTCTTATCAAACCGAGCTTGCGCGGGCGCTGACACCTGATGTCGCCGTGTTCACCAACCTTAGCCCTGACCATCTGGACCGCCACGGCGGCATGGGCGGCTATTTCGCGGCCAAGCGCCGGTTGTTTTCCGAAGGCGGACCGGATCGTGCGGTGATCGGCGTAGATGATATCGAGGGACGATTTCTGGCCAATCAACTGGCGGAAGGCGCAGCCGATGATCGGGTGATCCGCGTTATGGTCGGTGCGAAACCGACCGGCCTGGGATGGACGGTCACAGCGCGCAAAGGGTTCTTGTCCGAGATGCGCAAGGGCCGCCAGATTGCCTCAATCGACTTGCGCGGGATCAAGGGGTTGCCCGGCGCGCACAATCACCAAAACGCCTGCTCGGCTTTCGCCGCACTGCGCGCGTTGCAAGTGCCGCCTAAGCTGATCGAGCAGGGCTTTCAAAGCTTTGCAGGCCTACCGCACCGCAGTCAGATTGTCGGCGAACGGGACGGCGTGACCTTCGTCAACGATTCCAAAGCCACCAACGTGGATGCCGCAGCGCACGCCTTGGCGGCTTTCAAAAGCATTCGCTGGATCGTCGGCGGGCAGGTAAAGGACGGCGGGCTCAAGGCTTTGGCTGCGCATTGGGGCCATGTGGCCAAGGCATATGTGATCGGGCGGCAAGCGGCGGAAACGGCGCTGGATCTCAAAGACCTTCCGCACGCGATCTGTACAACAATGGCCGAGGCGGTGGCATTGGCCGCTTCCGAGGCAAAGCCCGGCGATACGGTTCTTCTGGCTCCGGCAGCCGCAAGTTTCGATCAGTATGACAACTTCGAAAAACGCGGGGACGACTTCACAGAAAACGTGGCCCGCATTTTGTCGCCTGCCCCTTAAGGCTTTCTTCCTGTTGAAAATACCTCGGGGGAGGCTCCTTCAGGAGCCGGGGGCAGAGCCCCATTGAAGCCGCGCGCGCAGCGCGCGGCCTCCTCGCGACGCCGCAAGGCGGCGCAAATCCTCATCAAATTACAGGATCGACTGACCCGTCTTGGCCCAATCGTCCAGAAACGCCGCCAGACCTTTGTCGGTTAACACATGTTCGGCCATTTTCTTGATCACGCCCGGAGGCGCTGTGGCCACGTCGGCGCCGATCTTGGCGGCTTCGGACATGTGGTTGGCTGACCGGATCGAGGCAGCAAGGATCTGGGTTTCGAACCCATAGTTGTCATAGATGTCGCGGATGTCTGCGATCAGGTCCATGCCGTCGAGGTTCAGATCATCCAACCGACCGATAAAAGGCGAAATGAACGTCGCCCCGGCTTTGGCCGCCAAAAGCGCCTGATTGGCCGAAAAGCAAAGCGTGACATTCACCATATGACCTTCGCCCGACAAATGCTTACAGGCGCGCAGCCCGTTCCATGTCAGCGGCACCTTAATGGCGATGTTTTTACCCAGCTTGGCAACTTCATGACCTTCTTTGACCATCGTCTCATAATCCGTCGCGACGGTTTCCGCGCTGACCGGACCTTCGACCATGGTCGAGATTTCTGCGATCACTTCTTTGATGTCGCGCCCCGATTTGTGGATCAGCGACGGGTTGGTGGTGACGCCGTCCACCATGCCCAACTCGTTCAGTTCGGCAATGGCGGCGGTGTCTGCGGTGTCGACAAAGAATTTCATGACTGTCCCCTCTGGCGGATGGCTCCGGTTTCGTGGCACTGATAGCTGAAAGCCTGCCCGGGCTGAACCCCGATTATTCTCCAAAGGAGCGGAGGCGCTGCAACGTCACTTTCATGAAGGCGAGTTGATCGCAGTTTTGACGGCTCAGCCGTTGGATCGGGCGCTGGATTACAAAGCGCCGGAAGGCGGCGTGTTCGAAGGAGCATTCGTCGAAGTCCCGCTTGGGCCGCGTAAAGTTTTGGGCGTGGTTTGGGGGCCGGGCGAGGGCGGATACGACGCCTCTAAAATCCGGTCGGTCATTCGCGTGTTGGACGCAGTTCCGATGCGGGATGAAATGAAGGTGTTTCTAAAACGTGCGGCGGATTACACGCTAACGCCGATGTCAGCAATGTTGCGCTTAGCCACGCGGTCACCCGGGCTTGGCGATCCACCGTCGATGCGTCGAATTTACCGACGCGGCACGACCGACGAACCGGATCGCTGGACCGATGCACGCCGCAAAGTCGTGGGTGTTCTAGAGGATTACGGCGGGCTTGCCTTCACGCTGAAAGAACTGGCGGACATGGCCGATGTATCGACCAGCGTTGTCAAAGGCTTGGTGAAACAGGGCGTGGTGGCCGAAGAAGAAAGCCCGCGCGATTTGCCGTTCCCAAGGTTGGAACCCGGCACGGCGAAAGTCGCTTTGACAGATGAGCAATCCGTGGCGTCCGAGGCGTTAAGCGCGGGCGTAGCGGCACAGACCTTCGGGGCTACGTTGTTGAAGGGCGTCACTGGGTCTGGCAAGACCGAAGTGTACTTAGAGGCCGTCGCAGCGTGCATCGAAGCTGGGCGTCAGGCACTGGTTCTTTTGCCCGAGATCGCGCTGACGTCCGAATTCCTGACCCGCGTTGAAGCGCGGTTCGGAGCGCGGCCCGCCGAGTGGCATTCGGGCGTCACCATGACCGAGCGGCGGCGGGTGTGGCGCATGGTGTCTGAAGGCAACGCGCAACTGATCGTGGGGGCACGGTCGGCATTGTTTCTTCCGTTTCAATCGCTTGGGTTGATCGTGGTCGACGAAGAACATGACACGTCCTACAAGCAGGAAGACGGCGTTCTGTACAACGCGCGGGACATGGCGGTGCTGCGTGGATCGATCACCGAGGCACAGGTGGTGCTGGCCTCGGCCACGCCGTCTTTGGAAAGCTGGGCCAATGCCGAGGCGGGCAAGTACCAGCGGTTGACGCTGACATCGCGGTTTGGCGAAGCGGTGATGCCCGAGATGCGCGCGATTGATATGCGCGCCGAGCAGCTTCCTTCAAACCGGTGGATTTCCGACACGTTGGTTCGTGCGGTCAATGCGCGGGTCGAAAAAGGCGAGCAGGCGTTGTTGTTTCTGAACCGTCGGGGCTATGCGCCCGTGACGATCTGCCGGGCCTGCGGGCATCAGGTGGGGTGTGACCATTGCGATGCGCGCATGGTGGAACACCGGTTTCAGAAACGCTTGATGTGCCATCAGTGTGGCGAGACCAAGCCTGTTCCCGTGAAGTGCCCGTCTTGCGAGGCCGAAGATCGGATGGCGCCTGTCGGTCCGGGGGTCGAGCGATTGGCCGAAGAGGTGACGGCGCTTTTTCCGGAGGCGCGCGTGGCTTTGTTGTCGTCGGATCTGTTCGGCTCGTCCCGCGCGTTGAAGGCGCAGATCGAAGAGATTGCGGAAGGCACGGCGGACATCATCATCGGCACGCAGATTGTGGCCAAGGGGCATAACTTTCCCTTGTTGACTTTGGTCGGTGTGATTGATGCGGATCTTGGGTTGCAGGGCTCGGACCTGCGCGCAGCCGAACGCACGTTTCAACTGATGCGGCAGGTGGCTGGTCGGGCAGGGCGGGCCGAGAAGCCTGGGGTGGCTCTGATGCAAAGCTATCAGCCCGAGCATCCGGTGATCCGCGCCATTCTGTCGGGCGACGAAGAAGACTTCTGGCGGGCCGAAGCGGGCGAACGTCGCGCGGCTGGTGTGCCGCCCTATGGTCGGATGGCCGGGATTATTCTTTCGTCGCCCAATGTGCAGGATGTTTTCGATGTGGGCAAAGCTTTGGCGGCACGACCTGATCCCCTCCACCGGATTGGCGCGCAGGTTTATGGGCCTGCCGCCGCCCCTATTGCACGGGTGCGTGGACGGCACCGGGTGCGGTTGTTGGTGAAGGCCGACAAGACTGCGCCTTTACAGCCGGCTTTGGCGGCTTGGGTCGGGCAAATCCGTCTGCCGAACAACCTGCGCCTGTCCATCGATATCGATCCGCAGAGCTTTTACTAGCCAAACGGCTTGACTGGCTTTCGAGGGACAATGGGCGTAGTGCAAACCCATGGCCATCGTTGATCTGAAAGACGCGCAAACCCTTCCGGTCTGGCGTCGTCCGGTGGCGCTGCTGATCTTGATGTCAGCGGCGGTGCCTTTGGCCTTTGCCACCTGGTCGGCCCTGTTGAACAATTTTGTGATCGAGCGGGCCGCTTTCACAGGCGTCGAAATCGGCTGGCTTCACACGGTGCGCGAAATCCCGGGTTTTCTGGCGATCGGTGTGATCGTCGTGATCATGGTCATGCGCGAGCAGGTTTTGGGACTTGTGTCCTTGGTTATGCTGGGGGCCGCAACGGCGGTCACGGCGTGGTTTCCCAGTTTCGGTGGTATCTTGGTCGTGACGATGATTTCGTCCATTGGGTACCACTACTTCGAAACGGTCAATCAATCTTTGCAACTGCAATGGTTGCCGAAGGACCGCGCACCTCAGGTGCTGGGATGGCTGGTCGCTGTGGGGTCGGGGGCGTCGCTTTTGTCGTATGGTTTGCTGGTGGCCACATGGGATGTGTTCAATCTTAGCTATAACACCGTCTACCTGATCTCGGGCGGGGCTTGTGTGGCAATTGCGGTGTATTGCATGATTGTCTTTCCGCAATTCGAGGGCGAGCCGCAGGTCAAGAAGATGGTGCTGAAGCGTCGCTATTGGCTGTATTATGCACTGCAGTTCATGTCGGGTGCGCGGCGTCAGATTTTCCTCGTCTTCGCAGCCTTCATGATGGTTGAGCGGTTCGGGTTCGAGGTGCACGAAGTGACGGCACTTTTCCTGATCAACTTCATCGCGAATATGCTGTTTGCCCCAGTGATGGGGCGGGCTTTGGGACGGTATGGAGAGCGCAATATTCTGGTCTTCGAATACGTCGGTTTGATTGGCGTATTTCTGGCGTATGGCGGCATATATTTCTTTGGCTGGGGCGTCTTACTGGCGGCGGCTTTGTATGTGCTGGATCATCTGTTTTTCGCGCTGGCTTTCGCGTTGAAAACCTATTTTCAGAAGATCGCTGATCCGGGTGACATCGCGCCCACGGCCGCCGTCGCCTTCACGATCAACCACATCGCGGCGGTCTTTTTGCCTGCCACGCTTGGGTATCTCTGGATCGTTTCGCCGGGAGCTGTCTTTGGGTTGGCAGCCGCCATGGCGGGTGTTTCCCTGATGCTGGCCTTGATGATCCCGCGTCATCCCGTGAAGGGGCACGAGACGATTTTCAACAGGCGATTGACCGCGCCCGCGGAGTAGACTTGGACAATGCCCCATGCGACCCCATATTTACGGGGACAAGAGAGGAGAGCGAAGATGTTTCAACTGTTTCGCAAATCGGTCGATATGGTCAGCGAGGCCGATGCGCTGCCGGGCCGCGATACGCCGATCCCGACGGCGGACCGGCATTTCGTGTTTGACCGTCCGCTCAGTGCAGACGTGCCAGATGGGTTCGAAGTGGCGATCTTTGGGATGGGGTGTTTCTGGGGTGTCGAACGGATGTTCTGGAAGCTGGACGGCGTTTGGCTGACCATGGTGGGCTATGCGGGTGGTCCGACGTTGAACCCGACTTATCAGGAGGTGTGCTCAGGTGCGACGGGCCACAACGAGGTCGTGCGCGTGGTTTATGATCCCGGCGTGATCACCTACGAGGATCTTTTGCGCGTGTTCTGGGAAGGCCATGATCCGACCCAGGGGATGCGGCAGGGCAACGATGTGGGCACGCAGTATCGCTCGGGCATTTACTGGAAGAGCGAGGCTCAGAAAACGGCGGCGGAGGCCAGCAAGGCGATGTTTGCGCCACGTTTGGAAGAGGCGGGCTATGGGGCTGTGACGTCCGAGATTGTGCCTGCTCCGACGTTCTATTTTGCCGAGGAGTATCACCAACAGTACTTGGCGAAGAATCCAGGTGGGTATTGCGGGATCGGGGGGACGGGTGTGACCTGTCCGATTGGCACCGGGATCTCGGCCTAAGGTATTGCGCCGCCTGACGGCGTCGCGAGGGGGCCGCGTGCTGCGCACGCGGCCCCTTGTTCGGTTGTGCAACTGGTGTTGACGCGGCTAGGGGCAAAGCGTAGCCCCCAAGGCATGACCACATGGACAGCACTCACCACCTTGAAAGACCGCGCTGCGGCTGACGCTTTGGGTGACGCATTGGAAGCGCTTGATCCTGCACCCACGGGCGTTGGTGTGTTTGAAGTCGAGGATGGTTCGAACACCTGGGAAGTCGGGGGCTATTTCATCGAACCGCCCAACGAGGTGGCGTTGGCCCTTTTGGGCGCGGTCCACGGAGCGGCCGAATTTGCCGTGTCCGAGGTGCCCGAGACCGATTGGGTGGCGCATGTGCGACGTGAGTTGTCGCCTGTGGAAGCGGGACGCTTCTTTGTGTACGGCGCTCATGATGCCGACAAAGTGCCGGAGGGGCGGATCGCGCTTTTGATCGAGGCTGCGATGGCTTTTGGCACCGGGCATCATGGGACGACGCTGGGATGTTTGCGGGCCGTTGACCGGCTGGCCGATGAAGGGTTTCAGCCTGAGCGTGTGGCAGACGTGGGGTGTGGCACTGCCGTGCTGGCCATGGCGGCGGCGCGGGTTTGGGACGGCGCGGTTGTGGCGTCGGACATTGACCCGGTTGCTGTGGATGTCGCCGAGGCCAATCTGACGGCCAATGATCTGACGGGACGGATCAAGGTGATCGAAGCGATCGGGTTCGACCATGCTGATTTGGCGGGGCCTTTTGATTTGGTGCTGGCCAACATTTTGAAAGGGCCTTTGATCGACCTTGCGCTGCCCATGGCATCGGCGCTGCGCCCGGGCGGCATTGCGATTCTAAGTGGCATTCTTGTCGAACAGGCCGAAACTGTGGCCACGCATTATTCCGCATCCGGCTTCAATCTTGCCAATCGCGAAGACATTGTCGACTGGAGCACGCTTACCTTGACGCGAAATCACCTTAATTTCTAACGAAATTGCATGTTTTCCAAAACTTAGGTCTTAATCCTGCCATATTCCTTTAGGAGTTTGGTCGTTACCTGTTTTGGTTTGTGTAATGGAGTTTGTTCAATGTCCGCGTCGCAGTACGAAGAATTTGACCGCCGAGTTAATCGGATAAGCCGTCGTCAGACGAAGCTGTCGCGTGGCTATGTCACAACTGTGGCAGATGATGGAATGATCGTTGCCAAACCAAAACGGAAGTCTGGCAAAGGGACGATCCGATCGTTGATTTTGCTGGCACTTGTCATGTTGGTGTTCAAGGGCGTGCTGCATGCGCGTCTTGGGGCGCCGGAATACCAGGCCCGGATCGCGGCTTTGGCCGAAGGGTCAACGGTTGAGCAGATCGGGTCTTGGGTGATGGCAGAAGATCCACTTACGGTCCTTATTTCGGGCCAAGTCAGTTCCCTCGTGCGATAGTTTTGCCGGAGGCGTCCGGCACCGATATTCGGTCGCACTAGAAAGGTCGTGTCGCAAGACACGGCCTTTTTTGGTTTTGGGGTCTTTGAAAAGTTAACTGGTGGGGCGTTGC
>CAZWDS010000068.1:0-16406 GCA_964632495.1 uncultured Rhodobacterales bacterium | reverse complement strand
GTCAGGTACAAGTGCCGAACCCCGATATCAAAGGGCGCGAAAAGATCCTTGGCGTGCACGCCCGCAAAGTGCCGCTTGGCCCAGACGTTGACTTGCGCATCATTGCACGCGGCACACCCGGTTTCTCGGGCGCTGATCTGGCGAACCTTGTGAACGAAAGTGCGCTGATGGCCGCCCGTGTCGGCCGCCGGTTCGTCACGATGGAAGACTTCGAAAGTGCCAAGGACAAGGTGATGATGGGGGCCGAGCGAAGGTCCATGGTCATGACCGAAGACGAGAAAAAGCTAACCGCCTATCACGAAGCCGGTCACGCTGTTGTCGGTCTGAACGTGCCCCAGCACGATCCGATTCACAAAGCCACGATCATTCCGCGCGGTCGCGCCCTTGGTCTGGTTCTGTCTTTGCCGGAACGCGACCAGCTGTCGGTCAGCTATACCAAGTATACGTCGAAAATTGCCATGGCTATGGGCGGACGCGTGGCCGAAGAACTGATCTTCGGCAAGGAAAACGTGACGTCTGGTGCGGCCAGTGACATTCAACAGGTCACCCGGATCGCCCGCGCGATGGTGACGCAATTCGGCTATGCCGAGGAACTGGGCTTCATCGACTATGCCAACGAACAGCAATCGCACCTTGGCACCTACGGTGGCGGGACAACCCACTCGGGCACCACGCAAAAGGCGATTGACGACAAGGTTAAGGCGCTGGTGGACGAAGGCTATGAAACCGCGAAACGTATTCTGACAGAAAAGTCCGAGGATCTGGAACGTTTGGCGCAAGGTTTGCTGGAATACGAAACACTGACCGGCAACGAGATCACCAAAGTCATCGCAGGCGAACCTTTGAACCGCGGCGACGACGACGAAGACGACACGCCCGACACAGGCGGCACCTCTTCGATAACGGCGATCCCGAAAACCAAGCCCCGGAAGAAACCCGGTGCTGGTGATGGCGAGCTAGAACCGGAACCGACAAGCTAAAGAAAAAGCCCCGCCCAAGAGCGGGGCTTTTTTTATGGTAAGGCCCATAACGCACAAGCCACTATCGTCCGGCACGCAAGGCCGTCACTTTGGCCGCTAGTTTCTCCCAGTTTTCACAAGAGACGCGCCGAAACGATCTGAACCAAATGTGCTTGCCAAACCTGTGGTGTTTCAAAATTTCCGCATACAACGCCTCGGGTCTAAGCGGGGTCCATTCGCCCGCGACGCTCCATAGGTTTCGCCGCATGACCGGATAGACCTCGTTCCAATAGATCAACTCTATATCCTCGATGGCATAATCCGTTGCGGCGCATGTTCTGGCCGCTGCCTCAAGGTGGAAAGCATCCGTATCCGTATCCAGCCACAGAACATGCATGGCATCCCAAACCACTTGTCTTTGGGCCAGATCGTCTTCAGGTCTTTTCATTCCGACAAGATAAGCCAGATGTACCGACGCGTACAAACTTGTGGTGTCCGCCGCTTCGGTGTTTGCTATCGGAAACGACGACTTGGACGGCACAGGCGCCGTTTGAATGCTGGATCAAGTCACATCACGCAAAACGAAAGTTGCCCCATGCCCGCTCTCATCCCAACCGACCACACCGCCACGATCACATGGCTGGGCCGCGTGCCGCATCGGGATGACACAAACCTTATCGCAGGTGAAACGGTGGAAACGATGGTGCTGACTTACGCGGGCATGGAAGGCGAACACCACGCAGGTCTGACGCGGCCGTCTTGTGCGCGGGTCACATCGCAGTATCCCAAAGGCACCGAAATCAGAAACGTCCGCCAGCTTTCAATCGTCTCGAAAGCCGAGCTGGACCAAATCGCCCAAACCATCGACCTGCCCGCACTGGACCCGGTCTGGCTGGGCGCGTCACTTGTGCTGGATGGACTCCCCGATTTCAGCCACATCCCGCCCTCGGCCCGGTTGCAAAGCGAAAACGGCACGACACTGGTGATCGACATGCAAAACCGCCCCTGCCAATACCCGGCCCGAACCATCGAGGCCACGCACCCCGGCCACGGCAAGGGCTTCAAGGCGGCGGCCAAAGGTTTGCGCGGCGTGACAGCCTGGGTTGAACGGGAAGGCACTTTGCATCTGGGCGACCGCTTGCGCCTGCACATTCCGGACCAAAGGGCGTGGCGGGCAAACTAAAGCCGTTTTTCGATCCCGAAATGTCCCTTTCCCGCATTGCTTTCGCCCCCGGTTCGCGGCATCCGAGGACCAACGGAACAGGAGAGCCCCATGTCTGCGACAATCATCGACGGAAAAGCCTTTGCCGCCACCGTGCGGGCGAAAGTGAAAGATCATGTGACACGTCTGGTCAGTGACCACGGTATCACGCCGGGTCTGGCTGTTGTGCTGGTGGGCGAAGATCCGGCCAGTCAGGTCTATGTGCGTTCCAAGGGCAAGGCGACCCATGAAGCGGGCATGAAAAGCGTCGAACATAAGCTGGATATCGACACCTCCGAAGCCGATCTTTTGGCGCTGATCGACGATCTGAACAAGGACGCCACGATTCACGGTATTCTGGTGCAACTCCCGCTGCCGGGGCATCTGAACGAAGACTTGGTGATCAACTCGATTGATCCTGCGAAAGACGTGGACGGATTTCATATCTCGAACGTGGGTCTGTTGGGGACCGGTCAGAAAAGCATGGTGCCCTGCACGCCCTTGGGGTGTCTGATGATGTTGCGGGACCATCACGGGTCTCTGTCCGGCCTTGATGCAGTTGTTGTGGGCCGCTCGAACATCGTGGGCAAACCTATGGCGCAATTGTTGCTGGGTGACAGCTGTACTGTGACCATCGCCCACTCGCGCACCAAGGACCTGGCCGAGGTTGTCCGCGGCGCCGACATCGTCGTGGCTGCCGTGGGTCGCTCGGAAATGGTGCCGGGCGACTGGATCAAGCCCGGGGCCACAGTGATCGACGTGGGCATCAACCGCATCGACGCGCCGGAAAAGGGCGAAGGCAAAACCCGTCTTGTCGGCGACGTGGATTTCGCCAGTGCGTCAGATGTGGCCGGTGCGATCACCCCGGTGCCGGGTGGCGTCGGGCCGATGACGATCGCCTGTCTGTTGGCAAACACCGTCACGGCCTGTTGCCGCGCCAACGGGTTGGACGAGCCTGAGGGACTAACCGCCTGACGTTTTGCGCCGCCTGACGGCGTCGCGGGGGAAGGGGTTTCACCCCCTCTTGACCCTTCGGGCCAATTCACCCCCGAGCGTACTTTTGAAGAGATGAAATGTAAGACGTGTCACGGGGGGCTTCATCTCTTTTATAAATACGCAAATTGCACTGTGTTTTCGTTTGAAAAGCCGCTCGGGCAGGGCGCGCCTTTGCAATTTGCGCAAGGGCGCTAAAGTGGGGTTACGTCAGCTAAGGAGCCTGTCATGCCCAAGACCTATACCGGAACCGACATCGAAATCAGCTTTGACATGAAGCGCTGTATTCATGCGCGGAATTGTTTTTTGAAGCTGCCTCAGGTGTTTGACCCCGATAAACGCCCTTGGGTGTCGCCTGATGCCGCCCCGGCGGAAGACATTGCGGCCATGGTGCGGACCTGTCCCTCGGGCGCCTTGACCTTCCGACGTCTCGATGGTGCAGGCGAAGAGGCGGCGCCCGGGATCAACCGAGCAATGGTTCTGGAAAATGGCCCGCTTGCGCTGCATGGCAATCTGACGATTGGTGGCGCCGAGAACCTGCGGGCTACGGTTTGTCGTTGCGGTCAGACCGGCACGCCGCCGTTTTGCGACGGCAGCCATGCGAAGGCCGGGTTCACGGCCACGGGCGAGCCTCAGGCGACGGGTAAAGATGCCCCCGGCGAAGACCCGGGCGAAGCGCTTCAGGTGACAGGCCACGAAAATGGTCCCCTTGAAGTGCGCGGCGCTTTGGAGATCACCGGCGGCAGCGGGGCCCGGGTGCATCGCGGCACACGGGCGTTTCTCTGTCGGTGCGGGGCCTCGAAGAACAAACCATTCTGTGATGGGAGCCATAAGGATGCGGGGTTTGCGGTGCCGGGAAGCTAGGCCGCCGTCTGGGGCACTGGCACTGCCAACACCTGCCGCCCGGTCAGATAGGCTATGGCATGATCATCGAACAGATTGCGCAACACGGGCGTCATCCAGTCCAGACCGCCGGTGTAGCACCCATAGGCGGGCAGGATCAGACGTTTGGCATCGGCCATGAAACAGGGTCGCCGGGTGTGGCGCACTTTGGCTTTCGGGTGGTAGTGGCCAGAGATTTCGCCGGGTGCGGTGTCGGCTTCGGCAATGTGGCGGAAGGTCAGGGGACCCTTGGTGTAGGTTTCCAGATGGGTGCCCGCCAGTTCCAAGGGACCTGGATCGTGGTTACCTTCCAGCCAAAGCCAGTTGCGCCCCGCTTGCAGGCTGGCAATCGTTTCATGGTGAACCTGTGTCAGTGCATCGGCGGCGGCCAGATCGTCGAAGCTGTCGCCAAGGCACAGCACGCTGGCCGGGTCACAGCTTTGTACGTCTGCGGCCAGTCGGGCGAGAGTTTCGTCGGTGTCATAGGGCGGCAGTAATGTGCCGCCGCGCCGCGCGATCCGTTCGGATTTGCCCATGTGCAGATCGGACACCACCAGCAGGCCTTCTTGCGCCCAAAACAATGCGCCCGAGGGCAGGGCGCTTAGCGTTTCGCCACAAAAGGGGATGTTGGTCGCGTTCATGCTTCGTTCTTAGGGTCTGGTCGCAAGACGCGCAAGGCTTGACGCGCCTTCTGCTGCTTGCGACATGCACCCTATGACAAAGACCTCCCCTTCCGGTGCGCCTTGGCGCAATTTCTACGGCCGTTTCAAAGGCAAAAGCCTGCGCGACAGCCAGAAGGGCTATTTGGATGATCTGGACGGGATCGGGCTGGAAGGTGTCGACTGGGAGACGAACCCCAATCGTGACCCGCTTGATCTGAAGGCTCTCTTTGGCGCAGGGCCCTTATGGTTGGAAGTGGGCTTTGGCGGCGGCGAACATCTGGTGCATCAGGCGGTGCAGAACCCGGGCGTGGGTCTGATCGGGGCGGAACCTTATATCAACGGCGTGGCCATGCTTTTGGGTAAGATCCGAAATGCGGGGGCCGGGAATATCCGTGTTCATCCCGGCGATGCGCGGGATTTGATGGATGTGCTGCCCGCAGGCTCGGTCGCGAAGGCGTTTCTGCTCTACCCCGACCCATGGCCCAAAGCACGGCACCATCGTCGGCGTTTCGTGACGGCAGAGCATTTGGATCCCTTGTTTGGCGTCTTGGCACCGGGGGCCGAGTTCCGGATCGCAACAGATATCCCGGACTATGTGCGTCAAGCCATGGAAGAAGTGCCCAAAGCGGGCTTCAATTGGATGGCCGAGCGCGCTGAGGATTGGCGTCAGCCTTGGGATGATTGGCTCTCGACACGCTACGAACAAAAGGCGCTGCGCGAGGGCCGCGTGCCGACCTATCTGACGTTCCGAAAGCCGACGTGATTTAGAATAGCACGCCTATGGTGCGCATGATCTTGTCTTGTCGTCGGGCTTTGCCCTTCTCGTTATGCTGTCGCGTCATGGCTGGCGTCTGGACCCTGTTCCGGCGCTGCGATAGAGAGCCTCGAAGTAAAAGGAAGCCAGATGTCAGGACATGGAGAGCCGCAACCGTTAAAAGCGCGTCGTTTCGGCCCGCTGAAAGGTGAGGTGCAGGTGCCGGGGGACAAGTCCGTGTCGCACCGGTCGTTGATCTTTGGTGCGATGGCTGTGGGCGAAACGCAGATTTCCGGGCTGTTGGAAGGCGAAGATGTTCTGGCCACGGCGGCTGCCATGCGGGCGTTCGGGGCAGATGTTCAGGACTTGGGCGGCGGCGATTGGTCGGTCCATGGTGTGGGCGTCGGTGGCTTTGGCGAACCCGAAGATGTGATTGACTGCGGCAATGCAGGCACCGGAGTGCGCCTGTTGATGGGGGCGATGGCGACCACGCCGATTTCGGTAACCTTTACCGGCGATGCGTCTTTGCGGTCGCGGCCGATGGGGCGAGTGACCGAACCTTTGGCACTGTTTGGAACCACATCCGTAGGCCGCGCCAATGGGCGTTTGCCGATGACGGTGACGGGCGCGGCGGATCCGATGCCGGTGCGCTTTACGCTTCCGGTGCCCTCGGCTCAGGTGAAATCGGCTGTTTTGCTGGCGGGCCTAAATGCGCCGGGTGAAACAGTGGTGATCGAACCCGAAGCCACGCGCGATCACACGGAACGGATGTTGGTGGGCTTTGGCGCGGATCTGTCAGTTGAGACAGAGGATGGCGCGCGCATCATCACTTTGAAAGGCCAACCCGAGTTGCAGCCCCAGACCATTGCTGTGCCGCGTGATCCGTCGTCAGCAGCGTTTCCCGTGGCGGCGGCCTTGATCGTCGAAGGCTCGGACGTTTTGGTGCCCAACATCGGGATGAACCCGACGCGGGCCGGATTGTTCATAACCTTGCAGGACATGGGTGCCGATCTGACGTTCGAAAACCCGCGCGAAGAAGGCGGCGAACCTGTCGCCGATCTGCGCGCGCGCTTTTCGCCCCATATGAAGGGTATCGAGGTGCCGTCCGAGCGGGCCGCCAGCATGATCGACGAATACCCGATCCTGTCTGTGGTGGCCGCCTTCGCCGAAGGCCGCACCGCGATGCACGGTGTCAAAGAGCTGCGCGTCAAAGAAAGCGACCGGATCGACGCCATGGCAAAGGGTTTGCGGGCCGCAGGCGTCACCGTAGACGAGGGCGAAGACTGGTGGGAGGTCGTGGGTCTTGGTCCCGGCGGCGTTCCGGGTGGGGCCCGTGTTGAAGCGCGGCTGGACCACCGGATTGCCATGTCCTTTCTGTGTCTGGGTATGGCGGCGCAGTCCGAGATCACTGTTGATGATGCCGGGCCGATTGCGACATCCTTTCCGACCTTCCTTCCCCTGATGCGCTCACTTGGTGGTCAGTTCGAGTCTCTCAACGCGTAGGAAGTCGAAGATTGGCGTCCCTTGACTGCCTAAAAAGCAGGCAAAGCACATTATTTGTGCAGAAATTCTGGCATCCTCCGAAAACTATGGCTTTTTCAAGGCCCTGAAATCTTGCTGATGCTGCGCTAGCGCACAACCATCACCGCGATGAGGGGGCGCATGTGCGCTTCGATTTAAGGGGAAAGGTTGCCATGAAACTTGTCATTGCAGCGATCAAACCGTTCAAGCTGGAAGAGGTTCGCGAAGCGCTGACCGCGATTGGCGTGCGCGGGATGATGGTGACAGAGATCAAAGGGTTTGGGTCTCAGTCGGGGCATACGGAGATTTATCGCGGCGCGGAATACGCCGTGAACTTCGTACCAAAGGTAAAGCTTGAAATCGCGGTTCCGGCCTCAATGGCCGATCAAGTGGTCGAAACCATCGCCACCACAGCCAAAACCGACAAAATCGGTGACGGCAAGATTTTCGTTCTGGATGTGACGTCGGCCCTTCGGGTGCGGACGGGCGAAACCAACGAAGACGCGATATAAGCGAAGGGGCTAACACAATGAAAATTAAGACACTTCTTACCGTTGCGACGGGCGCTATTGCCCTGCCAACGTTGGCGCTGGCTCAGGATGCCGCGCCGGATATCCAACCTTATATCCTGACGACGCTGCTGTTCCTTGTGGGCGGCTTCCTGGTGTTTTGGATGGCGGCTGGTTTTGCCATGCTTGAGGCCGGTTTGGTTCGCTCCAAGAACGTTACAATGCAGCTCACCAAGAACATCGCGCTCTTTTCAATTGCGTCGATCATGTACTGGTTGGTGGGGTTCGGCCTTATGTATCCTGCCGAATGGTCTATTGCGGGTTGGCTGGGTCCGTTCTTTGCGGTGACCGAGCTTGAAGCCGTCGGTTTGGCTGCGGAAGATGCCGCGCTGGATTATGCTTCTGCTGGTTCGGACTTTTTCTTCCAGCTGATGTTTGTGGCCGCGACCGCTTCGATCGTGTCGGGTGTCTTGGCCGAGCGTATCAAGCTCTGGCCTTTCCTGATCTTTGTCGTTGTCCTGACGGGTATCCTGTATCCGATCTCGGGGTCTTGGCAGTGGGGCGGCGGCTGGTTGTCTGAAGCTGGCTTCTCGGACTTCGCGGGTTCGACCATTGTGCACTCGGTTGGTGGCTGGGCCGCTTTGGCTGGTGCGCTGATCCTTGGGCCGCGTCTGGGCAAATACAAAGACGGTCGCGTCAATCCAATGCCGGGTTCGAACTTGGCTCTTGCCACTTTGGGTACGTTTATCCTGTGGCTGGGCTGGTTCGGCTTTAACGGTGGCTCGCAACTGGCGGCTGGCACCGTTGGCGACATCACAGACGTGTCGCGCATCTTTGCCAACACCAATATGGCGGCCGCAGCGGGTGCTGTAACGGCTCTGATCCTGACGCAGGTCATGTACAAGAAAGTGGACCTGACCATGGTGCTGAACGGCGCTCTTGCTGGTTTGGTGTCCATCACGGCCGAGCCCCTAGCTCCGTCGCTGTTCGATGCGCTTTGGATTGGTGCAGTCGGTGGTTTGATCGTTGTTGTCACAGTTCCACTGCTTGACAAGCTGAAGATCGATGACGTTGTCGGCGCAATCCCGGTTCACCTGTTCGCAGGTATCTGGGGTACGTTGATCGTCGCCATTCACACACAGGCCGATCTTTTGGATGATGCAGGCGAGGTTGTGATGGTCGACGGTGTCGGACAAACCGTTGGCTTTGCGGCTCAGCTTATGACCCAGCTTACCGGTATCGCTGCTTACGGTGTCTTTACCTTCGTCGCTTCGCTGATCCTCTGGATCGTGCTGAAGGGCGTCATGGGCATCCGCGTCAGCGAAGAGGCCGAGATCAACGGTCTGGATACAACCGAGCTTGGTATGGAAGCTTATCCGGACTTCACACGAGGCTGATCTCCTCCCTCCCTGATCAGCTCCTGACCCGGGCGCCAAAAGGTGCCCGGGTTTTTTATGTCGCGACGCAAACGAAAAAGGCCGGGCAATTGCCCGGCCTTTCGATCTTTCAGGTTTTTGGGGGTTACCCTGCGACCAGACCCATCTGTTCCAGTTGCAACAACACCTGGTGGGCGCAGTGATCGACCTCGACGTTTTCGGTGTCCAGGCTCAGCTCAGGGTTTTCAGGAACGTCGTAAGGGTCAGAGATCCCTGTGAATTCCTTGATCTTACCTGCGCGGGCCAGCTTATAAAGACCCTTGCGGTCGCGGCGTTCGCATTCTTCGATCGACGTGGCGACGTGGACTTCGACAAAGGCACCGAACGCTTCGATGTCTTCGCGCACCGCACGACGGGTCGATGCATAAGGCGCGATTGGCGCACAAATCGCGATCCCACCGTTCTTGGTGATTTCCGAGGCGACATAGCCGATGCGGCGGATGTTCAGGTCGCGGTGCTCTTTCGAAAAGCCCAGTTCAGACGACAGGTTCTTCCGCACGATGTCGCCATCAAGCAGCGTCACCGGACGGCCACCCATTTCCATCAGCTTGACCATCAGAGCGTTGGCAATGGTGGACTTGCCCGAGCCGGAAAAGCCCGTCAGGAAAACGGTAAAGCCCTGTTTGGCCCGTGGCGGATAGCGACGACGCAGCTCGGTCACCACCTCGGGGAACGAGAACCACTCAGGAATCTCAAGGCCTTCGCGCAGACGGCGACGAAGCTCGGTGCCACTGATGTTCAGAACCGTGGCTTCCTTTTCAACTTCGTCCGCAGGCTGGTATTCGGCGCGGTCCTGCACATAGACCATGTGCTTAAAGTCGACCATTTCGATACCCATTTCTTCGGCATGAGCGCGGAACAATTCCTGCGCGTCATAGGGGCCGTAGAAATCTTCGCCCTTCGAGTTGTTGCCGGGGCCAGCGTGGTCGCGACCGATGATGATGTGGGTACAGCCGTGGTTCTTGCGGACCAGACCGTGCCAGACAGCCTCACGCGGGCCAGCCATGCGCATGGCAAGGTTCAGCAGGCTCATCGTGGTGGTCGAGGCTGGATACTTGTCCAGAACCGCCTCGTAACAGCGCACACGGGTGAAGTGATCGACATCGCCCGGCTTGGTCAGGCCCACAACAGGGTGGATCAGCAAGTTGGCAGCGGCGTCTTTCGCGGCGCGGAACGTCAGTTCCTGGTGCGCACGGTGCAAGGGGTTCCGGGTTTGGAACGCAACGATCTTGCGCCAGCCCAGTTTGCGGAAATAGGCGCGCAACTCGTTCGGCGTGTCGCGGCGCATTTTGAAATCGTAATGCACCGGCGGCTGAATGCCGGTGACGGGGCCACCAAGGTACACGTTGCCTGCGGTGTTGTGCAGATAGTTGACGGCAGGGTGGGCATCGTCATCGGCGCCAAAGACTTTTTCAGCCTCGCGCGATTTGTCCGGGTTCCAGCGATCGGTCACGGTCATCGTACCAAGGATCACGCCTTCCAGATCGCGCAGCGCGATGTCCTGACCCAACTCAAGGCTGGCGGCGAATTCGTCCGACACATCCAAGTTGATCGGCATCGGCCAAAGCGAGCCGTCCGCAAGGCGCATGTTTTCGACCACACCGTTATAGTCTTCTTCGGTCAAAAAGCCTTTCAGCGGGTTGAAGCCACCGTTCATCAAAAGCTCAAGGTCACAAATCTGGCGCGGGGTCAGATCCCAGCTTGGCAGATCGGCAGCGTCTTTCTTCAGCTTCTGAGAGCTTTCGTAAGACACATAGAGTTCGGGGATAGGCGTATGGTTGTTTTGCATCAAATTTGTCCTGGATGATTTAGAGACAAGGCCGCTTGTCGAACCTGTCAGTTCGGCATGAAGCGCGTCGTATTCCGCCAGTTTCCGGGCGAGAAATTGATCGGCCAGCCGTATTTTTTCGGCTGCACCGCGGGTTGTCAGCGAATAGGCAAAGCGTTGACGTTTGTCAGGCCCGCCGCGTTCGCTGATGGTGATGAACCCCGCCTCACTGGCGGATTTAAGCTGCGAATTTAACGAACCAAGCGACACACCCAAGGCTGTCGCCGTGGCGCGCTGTGACGCATCCGGCGCAAGGTCAAGCTGGCGCAAAAGGCGGAAAAGAAGATCCCCCTCTTCCGGAGAGACCTTTAGGGTTTCGATGGTCATAACAGAGCGACTCGTTGATATGTTCACGCGTGAACACATATAGAAACGGCAGCAAAAAGGAAGATGATTTTTGGCTATCTACCTTGGATCAGGAATGCGTGTCGGAATTATCACGCTGCGTTGCAGCACAGGCAACAACCCATGTTTTAAAAGCGTATTGTCTTGGTAATTCCCAAAAAATCGGGCGGAGGAATGCTGCAAGCCCATACCTCGCGCGACAGTTTGCCGTCGACGGGCGTATTTTCAAAGCGATGAAAACTCCTTTCTTCTTGTTGAAAATATGCCGGGGGATCTCTCGAAGAGAGAGGGGGCAGCGCCCCCCATCCAAAACATCACCTGCGCCGAAGGCGTTCAATGTCGTCAAGCAAGCCGGTCCGCTTGCAGATCACTCGGCCGCGATGTCGGCGTCCATGCCCTGTTCCGCCAGGAACCGTTCGGCCTCAAGGGCTGCCATACATCCCATACCTGCCGAGGTCACAGCCTGACGATAGACGTGGTCTGTAATGTCACCTGCCGCAAAGACGCCGGGGATCGAGGTAGCGGTGCTGTCGGCGGCCGTTACGACATAACCACCCGAGTGCAGTTCCAGCGTGTCTTTCACCAAGGCGTTCGCGGGCGCATGGCCGATGGCGATGAAGACGCCTTTGCAGGGAACTTCGGTGATCTCGCCGGTCTTGGCATGTTTCAGACGGACGCCCTCCACACCTTTCGGATCGTCGGTGCCAAAGACCTCGTCCAGATTGTGATCCCAAAGGATCTCGACCTTCTCGTGGTTGAACAGACGATGTTGCAGGATTTTCTCGGCCCGTAACTCGTCCCGGCGATGAATCAGCGTGACCTTGGAGGCAAAGTTGGTCAGGAACAGCGCTTCTTCCACCGCCGTATTGCCACCACCGACAACGACAACCTCTTGCCCACGATAAAAGAAGCCGTCGCAAGTGGCACAAGCCGACACGCCAAAACCTTTGAAAGCCTCTTCGGTGTCAAGCCCCAGCCATTTTGCCTGAGCGCCCGTTGCAAGGATCACCGCATCTGCCGTATACGTCGTACCGCCATCGCCAATCGCCGTGAAGGGACGGCGGGACAGATCAAGCGACTGGATATGGTCGGAAATAATCTCGGTCCCCACGGCGCGGGCGTGTTCTTCCATCTGCACCATCAAATCGGGCCCTTGGATATGGCTTTCGCCCGGCCAGTTTTCCACTTCCGTGGTGATCGTCAACTGACCGCCGGGCTGAATGCCCTGCACCAGAAGGGGTTCCAGCATGGCGCGGCTGGCATAGACGCCAGCGGTGTAACCAGCGGGGCCGGAGCCGATGATCAGAACGCGGGTGTGGCGGGTGTCAGACATGTGGGAATCCTTGGCAGAGACAGCTTGCCCGAGAGATAAACCGACCAGCGCGGGAATTGAAGGGGCCAGACACATCGCAGGCGCATCGAAAGTCACGATGGCTTGAACAGGGATTGACGGAAAGTTATTTTCTTGCGTCGCATTGAAATAATATTGCGCAAACGCTTCGCATCTTGTAAGTTTCTAAATGAAAGTAAGGGGACACATCTTTCATGCCAAGCCACAAGCTGGATGCGATTGATCGGAACATATTGGCCGAATTGCAAGCCAATGGACGAATGACGAATGTTGAACTGGCCGGACGGGTCGGTATCTCGGCGCCGCCCTGTTTGCGCCGGGTGCGCGCGCTGGAAGAACAGGGCTTGATCGGCGGGTACCACGCCGCTGTGGATGCCCGCGCTTTGGGTTTCGAAGTGCAGGTTTTTGCGATGGTGGGGCTGCAAAGTCAGGCCGAAGTTGATCTAAGCGCTTTCGAAAGCCTCTGCGCCGGTTGGCCCTTGGTGCGCGAGTGCCATATGTTGAACGGCGAGGTGGACTTCATCCTGAAGTGCGTCGCGCCGGACTTGTCGAGCTTTCAGCGCTTTCTAACAGAAGAATTGACAGCGGCCCCGAACGTGATCAGCGTGAAAACCTCGCTGGTCATTCGAGGCGCCAAGGATGAACCCGGCGTGCCTTTCGAAGTGCTGGAAGACCGTTTAAGTCAAACAGCATAAGCGCGATACATCATCTGAAAGCCGACGCGCCCCGGATCAAGTCCGGGGCAACCTTGTCATGTGACCACGCAGGCCAGGTTTAAAGGATCGAGAGCAAATCGTCTTTCGTGATGCGCGGCGCGGCCAACCGGCCAAAATCGCGCAAGTCCCGCATGTGTGGGAAGAAGTCCATAAACAGGCGCATCATTTCTTCAGGCAACGAAATCGGTGTTTCGGGGCCGGGATGAAAGCTTTCCACTTCAAGGCCCGCTGCGCGCAAGGTGACATGGCTTTCGCACACCAGATGATAGACGCGGGTTGGCGAAACCGGGTTCACCTCGATCACCGAATGACCGTCGGCCATGGCAGACAGAGGCACCAAAGCGGCTTCGGCCCCAATGGCGGCACGCAGCTTGGCGTCACGATCCAGACGTCTGGCACCGGGGCCAAAGGTCTGATCCTGCGTCGGACGACCCAAGCCAAAGCTGTCGGGCATCACGCGGTATATTTTGTCAGGTTCGTCGTTCAGTGTTGGCGCACCGGGCACGATGGTGATCGCGCCTTTCCACTTCAGTTGCGAGACGCGGCCACCAGCGCAATCCATATGCATGCCGGGTTCCAGATCCTCGACCGCAACCGGGCCATCGGTGGTGTGCAGCAATACGCCATGGGTGAAGGCCGTGAAGGCCTGTTCGAAGGCGGGCAAAGCCGGGGCCGTGATGATGTTCGAAAGAACCGCGCCATCTTGCAGCCACTCGGTTTCAAACCGGCGCGAAATGCGCGCGCGCGGCGTCGCCGTGGGCTGTGGCGTCGGTGTTGGAACGGTACGAGCTTTGCGCACGGTCCAGGCTTGATCCGTAGGGCGACCAAGGCTGGCAGACAAAGACGGCTTGGAATGGGACGGGGCATAACTCATTACATGGGGCCTTTACTAAATACTGTTAAGCAGATGGGGCAGCGGGCCATTTTGAAGGCCGGATCACGCACTGGCAGGTGCGCTATCCTTGGGTGACGACCGTTTCAGAAGCCGTACACGTTTGGAGACAGGCCGCGCGTGCATTTCATCCTGAGCGGTTTCAATGACGCGTTTCATCCAACGTGGCTTCGACTTCATAAGGCGTTCCTTTCACTGTCATCCATCTCACTGGCATCCATCGCGCCGGGAGTGGCGTGTCGGATAGGCAATTTGTCGCTTACCAATGGGGCAAGGGCGTGACGGTTTCGGGGAATTTAAAGAACGGTTTCAGGACCGGGTCAGAGGCAAATGGCTGAAATCAGGCGACCATAGTCGGCCTCTTTCTGGTGTTGGCTGCGTCGGTAGGAATAGAAACGGTCCGGGTCTGAATAGGTGCAATGGCCGGTCCATTCGGCGTGTTTGACACCTGCGATGCGCAATCGGTGCAAACCAAATCCAATTAAATCAAATTGATAACGGTCGTCTGCGCCATTGGCGAAAAAGCGGACCGTGTCCGCGTCATGGTCGACGAAACGATCCAGAAACTCTGGGCCGACTTCATAGGCGCGTTGGCTGATCGACGGGCCGATAATGGCCGTGATCGCGTCGCGATTGGCGCCCAAAGCCTCCATCGCATCGAGTGTGGCGTCCAGAATGCCGTCCAATGCGCCTTTCCATCCGGCGTGCGCGGCCGCGATGACGCCAGCGTTGTGGTCGGCGAAAAGCACGGGCTGACAATCCGCCGTCAGGATGCCCAGCACCAGACCGGGTGTCGCCGTGACCATGGCGTCGGCTTCGGGGGCTTTGTCAAAGGGGGCGGTGACGGGGACGGCGCGGGCGGAATGGGTTTGATGCACGCCGACCAGTTGGGTCGAATCCGCGCCAAGTGCTTCGGCCACGCGGCCACGGTTGATCGCGACCATTTCCCGTTGATCCGAAGAGCCAAAGCCGCAATTCAGGCTGGCGAAGATGCCCGAGGACGCTCCTCCGTTTCGCGTGAAAAATCCATGCTTGATCGGAGACAAGGCATCGGCGGTCAGGCATTCAAGTGTCATGGGGGCAAGTGTCATGGGGGCAAGCTTCATGGGTCATGGGTCAAATCCGGGTGGCAAGGCGGCGTCTTGGGGATAAAGCGCCATCACTTTGAACAGGGTTCCCATTTCTTGACCATGCGTCAAGCGCCGATGGGCCGCAATGTGGCTTTCGAGGGCGGCACCCTTCAGGTTTTTGGCCAGAGCTTGGGCGCGCTCTGTGATGCCCAGACGTTCGAGAAAGACACCTTGGGGGGTGAGGGCGCTGTGATTGGCGGGGCGGGCGGCCTTGGCCAGTGCTTCGAAATCCACATGTGCGGTCAGATCGGCCATGCCGGGACGTGCGAACGGGGAGACGGTTTGATGGGTCTCAAGGGCCTGCAAGGTGTCGCCGCGCGAGCGCCAATCGCCGTAGTCCACGATCAGGGCGGTGCCGCCTTTCTCAGCGATCCGCCTGCCGATCTCTGAAGCGATGGTTTGGGCCATGGGGCAAACCTCGACGATGTCGCCGTCTTTTGTGTCGTCCAATCGGTGGGCCAGCACCTGTGCGCCCAAGGGATCAGACAGTCCCGGCGTCAGTGTGCCGTCTTCGCTCAGCCCCACGACCACTTCGCGCCAGCCGCGCCCGTTGCGCGTGAATTGGCGGATGGGCAGGGCGTCGAAGAACTCGTTTGCCACGAGGTAGAGCGGGTGCGCGTCGGGCAGGGTGTTAAAGCTGGCGTGGTGCGTGACGGCGACGGGGAGGGTTTCGGTTTGGCGTTGGCGCAGAACCGGCGATGTTTCGATCAGGTGCACTTGGGCGGCGGCGTGAAAGCCGGGAACACGGGCGGTGGCGCGCAGGATGTCGGCCATCAAGGTGCCGCGCCCGGGGCCGGGTTCGCCCAGATAGAAGGGATCGGGCGCGCCCTGATCCATCCAGGATTGCGCAAGGGCGAGGCCCAGAAGCTCGCCGAACATTTGACTGATTTCGGGAGCGGTTGTGAAGTCGCCTGCCGCGCCAAGCGGATCGCGTGTGGTGTAGTAGCCGTGGGTTGGATGGGCGAGGCATTCGGTCATGTAGTCAGACAGCGGGATCGGACCCGAGGCCTGAATGCGGGCCTGAAGGAGCGGCGTGAGTGGTGTCATGGATTGCGCCGGGCGTGGCCCGTCGCGGTGACGAGGGGGTCCCCCCCTCGTGCTCCCCGGGCGTATTTCTCAAGAGATGAAAGAGCCATTATATCCGGGCCCGGCGTGCGCGGATGAGGAGGGCCAGGCCGATGAGGATCATGGGAAGCGAGAGGATTTGACCCATAGACAGACCGAAAG
>CAZWDS010000067.1:0-16417 GCA_964632495.1 uncultured Rhodobacterales bacterium | reverse complement strand
CTGTACTTTCAGGTCCATGTAAGGCTCCATGGTATCCAAATGTGCCTCGTCGGTCTGGCCTGCCTGCAAAGCCGTCAACCCTTCGACAAATCCATGCAACTCGGTCGTCCGAAGACAGGCGTCGCCCTTGATCGACGCGCTTTGTCCGTTCCAACTGCACTTTGCATCTACGACCAACCGGTTCCCGTCCCAGTAGTCATCCAAACGCGGATACTGATACCCGAAAATTCGAATGCGCAAAGCAGCTAAGGAAAGATCAACCATCGCCATCACATCCTGAACAACCCGAACCGCGTCTCTTCAATCGGCGCGTTCAGGGCGGTGGCCAAAGACAGCCCCAAAACATCGCGGCTTTTCCTGGGATCAATAATCCCGTCGTCCCAAAGGCGTGCGCTGGCGTAAAGGGGGTGCGACTGGCGCAGGAACATCTCTTCCGTGGGCGCGCGGAAAGCGGCTTCTTCTGCGTCCGTCCACCCCTCGCCGCGCTTCTCCATCGCTTGACGCTTGACCATGGCCAAGGTCCGGGCCGCCTGTTCGCCCCCCATGACCGCGATGCGCGAATTGGGCCATGTCCACAGAAACCGTGGCCCATAGGCGCGGCCCGCCATGCCATAATTGCCAGCGCCGTAAGACGCCCCCACGATCATCGTTACCTTTGGAACCGAGGTCGTCGACACCGCCGTCACCATCTTGGCCCCATGCCGCGCAATACCGCCTTCTTCAGCCTGACGACCCACCATGAATCCCGTGATGTTTTGCAGGAACACCAAAGGGATACGACGCTGCGAACAAAGCTCGACAAAATGGGCACCCTTCTGGGCACTTTCCGAGAACAACACCCCATTGTTGGCGATGATGCCGACCGGGATGCCAAAGACATGGGCAAACCCGCAGACCAGAGTTTCGCCAAACCGCGCTTTGAATTCATCAAATCGACTGCCATCCACCAGACGCGCGATCACCTCGCGGATGTCAAACGGCGTCTTCGGATCGGCAGGCACAATGCCCATAAGTTCGGCGGGATCATAGGCCGGGTCTTCGGGCGTTGCGCGGTTTGGCATCGCATCAAAGCCGGGGCCCAAGTTCGCGACGATGCGGCGTGCGATCTCTAAAGCGTGGGCGTCATCCTCGGCCAGATGGTCTGCCACGCCCGAGGTTGACGTATGCATCGCGCCGCCGCCCAAGTCTTCGGCCGAAACGTCTTCGCCCGTTGCCGCCTTCACCAAGGGCGGGCCGGCCAGAAAGATCGTGCCTTGGTTCCGCACGATCACGGTTTCGTCGCTCATCGCAGGCACGTAAGCGCCGCCCGCGGTGCAAGATCCCATGACAACCGCGATTTGAGGGATGCCTTCCGCGCTCATCTGCGCTTGGTTGTAAAAGATGCGGCCAAAGTGATCGCGGTCGGGAAAAACCTCATCCTGATTGGGAAGGTTCGCGCCGCCACTGTCCACCAGATAGACGCAAGGCAATCTGTTTTCCCGGGCGATTTCTTGCGCCCGCAAGTGCTTTTTCACTGTCAGCGGAAAGTAAGTGCCGCCCTTCACCGTCGCATCATTTGCCAGCACCATGACATGGCGCCCCGCCACTTGCCCCACGCCCGCAATGGCACCCGCTGCCGGAATTTCACCTTCGTAGAGCCCGTGCGCGGCGAACAATCCAACCTCCAAAAACGGAGACCCCGGATCAAGCAAGCCCTGCACCCTGTCCCGCGGCAGCATCTTGCCCCGCGCCACATGGCGATCGCGCGCGCGTTGATTGCCCCCCGCCAGTGCCTGATCGGCGGCGGCTTGAACTTCGGCCAGGTGTGCTTCCATCTCGGCTGTGTTGGCAGCGAAGTCCTCAGATCCGATCTTGATCGTGCTTTCGATCTTCATGACGGCACCTTCAGGCCGACACTTTGCAATGCGCCCTTCAGATAACAATTCACCACTTGATCCCGCGTCAGACGCCCGCCGTCAGCATACCAAACCGTTGCGCCCGTCATCATCGCCAAAAGCATCCGCGTATGAACCGCCGCATCCGAGATCTGAAAGTCTCCCCGCGCTTGCCCCTCCGCCAAAGTGTCGCGCAAGACAGCCTCGTATTGATCGCGCAAGGCTATGATCCGGGCGCGGTTCTTGGGCTCAAGACTGCGGATTTCCATGTAGGCCAGAAACACGTCGTCGGGATAATCCAGATGGTAAGCGACGTGATTGCGCGCGAAAGCTGTCAGACGTTCCTTGGGCCCGGCAAGACCGGACATGGCGTCTTCCAGCCCTTCAAGAAGCGCCACCATGTGCGTTTCCATCAGATCAGCCAAAAGCGCTTGCTTGCCTGCAAAGTGATTATAGATCCCGCCTTGCCGCATGCCCACGGCTTCGGCCAGCTCGCGCATGGAGACGGCGGCGTAACCGCGCTTGGCAAACAAGCTTAGCGCATGGCGGCGGATGGCCGTTTTGGTGTCAGGATGGGAAATGGGTCACCTGAAATTATGAATGGTCGTTCATTCATACATCAACCCGCTCACGTTTTCAAGCGCACGCGCCCTGTTGCCTAGACTGACGGCAAGACCCTCACCGTGTCAAAAGATTAATCACAGCCCAGTTTCCATGCACAAATACCCGTCAAGCAACAAGTTGATCGCCTTTCAAAATGCCGAAAACAACACGTAATCACGGACATCAATCCCAAAAGGGCCATCCGCCGTGGCGGCCCTTTTCAGTTGAACCCACGGCGTTGCTCGCGGTTAACTGGACGAAACAGACAGGGAGCATCCGACAATGGCACTCGACCTTGCAGCCTTCGCCAAAAAGAAAAAGGTTCAGTTCTTCCTATTCAACTTCACTGACCTGTTCGGCAATCAACGTGCCAAGCTTGTGCCCGCCTCTGCTGTGGCCGACATGCAGAAATCCGGTGCCGGGTTTGCCGGGTTCGCCGCGTGGCTGGATATGACGCCCGCTCACCCGGACATGTTCGTGATGCCCGACGCGTCCAGCGTGATCCAACTGCCTTGGAAGCCCGAGCTGGCTTGGGTAGCGGGCGATCCTTGGATGGATGGCGCGCCCGTTGGTCAAGCCCCGCGCAACGTCTTGCAACGGTTGACCGGCGACGCGGCCAAAGACAATCAGGTGTTGATGGCGGGGGTTGAGCCTGAGTTCCATTTGATCGACGCCGACGGGTCCGAAATATCGGATGCCCGCGACACGCAGGAAAAGCCCTGTTACGACCAATCCGCCCTGATGCGCCGCTATGAGGTGATTGCCGAGATTTGTCGCCACATGGAGACCCTTGGCTGGGGACCTTATCAAAACGACCACGAAGACGCGAATGGCCAGTTCGAAATCAACTGGGATTATTCCGAGGCTTTGGTCACCGCCGACCGTTTGGCCTTCTTCAAGTTCATGGTCAAGGAAATCGCGGCCAAACACGGGTTCCGCGCCACGTTTATGCCGAAGCCATTCGCGCATTTGACGGGCAACGGGTGCCATGCGCATTTGTCACTTTGGACCAAGACGAAAAAGAAAAACCACTTCGCCAACAACACGGACGAAATGGGCCTGTCTGACACCTGTTACCACTTCATCGGCGGCCTGATGAAACATGCCCAGGCCCTGTGCGCTCTGACCAATCCGACGGTGAACAGCTATAAACGGATCAACGCGCCCACCACGTCTTCGGGGGCGACATGGTCGCCGAATTCGATCACTTACGGCGGCAACAATCGCACGCATATGATCCGCATTCCCGATCGCGGCCGGATCGAGTTTCGTTTGGCGGATGGGTCGGCCAATCCGTATCTTTTAATGGCGGGCATTCTGGCGGCGGGTCGATTGGGCATGGCGAAAAAAGTGAACCCGGGCAAGCGGATGGACATTGATGCTTATGCAGAACCGGAAAAGCTGAAGCGAGCGGGCAAGCTGCCTTTGAATATGCTGGATGCGTTGCGGGCTTATGAGGCGGATAGCGCGTTCAATGCGGCCTTGGGAGACGCGTTCACCACCGGATATCTGAAGCTGCGCCACGCGGACTGGAACAGCTATGCCCAGCATCTGACAGAATGGGAGCGTGAGAAGACACTCGATTGTTGACGTGGCGATACGAGCCCCGCCGAATTAGTCCTGCGACGGGTTTGGGCCTAGCGCTTCGCCGCCCGATCTTCGCTCGGGTCCACGACATGGCGGTACCAAAGGTTGGCCGGTGTCAGGAACCTTGGCTTCGCGCCTTTGAAGTACCACCGTTTGGTGAGGCGCGGCGCAGAATAGGCCGTTTCCCCCTCGGGCAGATCAAGTGCCTGTAACGCCGCCTTTCGCCCCAGCCAAGGCGCCAGCACTGTGCCTCCGCCGGAATAGCCAAGCGCATAGTGAAATCCGTCTTGCTCTGCGACATGGGGCATATGCCCAAACGTATAACCTGTGTTGCCCGCCCAGACATGGGACAGGCGCACATCCGACATGTCAGGCCAAATCCCCACCATCGTCTTGTGCAACCGCCGCGCAGCCTTCTTCAACCCGATATCGACCAAGGCAGCGCGCCCACCAAAGATAATCCGCGTCCCGTCCGGCGACACCCGGAAATAGGAATGCCGCGCGCGCGTCTCGACCATCATGCGGCGACCGGGTGCAAGCCGCGCGATCAGGGCCGGGTCCAAAGGCTCGGTCGCGATCAGATAGCTGGGCACCGGAAAAACCCGGGCCGAGAACCACGGAAATTGCACTCCGGTATATCCGTTCGTTGCCAGCAGCACCTTAGCCGCCCGGATTGTTCCGCGCGATGTGATGGCCTGCATCGCCCCTTTGACCCGCACCACCTTCAGCGCGGGGCACCCCGGCACCACCGGGATGCCACGGCGCAAGGCGGCGGCCAACATGCCCAGCAGGTACTTCGCCGGATGCACGGCACCATGGTTCGGAAAGATCATGCCACCCTTGTAAAGCGGTGTCGTAATTTCGCGGTTCATCTGATCGCGTTCGACAATCTCGCAAGGCACGCCGCCCTTGTCCAAAACCTCGGCCGCCCGCGCCTTTTGCACTTGGAACTGCTCGGCCGTATGGGCCAGTTGAATGCGTCCGGTTTCTTCGAAATCGCAGTCGATCTGTTCGACCCTGATCATCTCTTTGACCCAATCGAAGGCCGTGCCCGCCTCGGCGTAGAGCCCGTCCGCCGCTGACGCACCATACCGTTTGGCCAGCACATCCCAGCCCAACCGGGGATGCGCGCCCAACATACCGCCGTTCCGCGTCGAGGCCCCCTCGCCCGGTTTCCCACTGTCAATCACAACGACCTTCGCGCCCGCGTCATGGGCCGCAATCGCCGCTGACAGCCCGGTATAGCCACCCCCGATGATCAGCAGATCCACGTCTTCAGGTGGTTCGTCGGTCAGGTCTGGCCAAACGACATCGTCCCACCAATAGGGGCGCCTTGGCTTTGCCTCAGGTGTGAACAGGCTCAATCGTAGGGGCCCTTCGTGATCTCAACCGACTGACCCAAGCCCGAACCAGTGATGACGAAATCCGTGTGCTCCGGAAAAGATATGGTCCCACCCCTGATGACTTGGCGTTGCTTGATGACAAGACTTTGAGCGTGGAGGCCTATCAAAATCAAGCGTCTTGACCCATTTTCATGCCTTTAAGTTCCGATTGCCTGTCGTTGGATCATTATTGGTTGAATTTGAGACGACCGCGCTGCGTAGACGCCTGGTCGAGATGACAGACGACGCATGCCCCATATCACCTTGAACGAAAAGACCATCCGCCCTTACACTACGCGGCATTGCGAGGCCCAAAGCGCCCTTCGGTCGCGCGAACCAGAATGCTGCGACCAAGATGAAAAAGCATCTGGACGCCGCGCGTCTATTCTTGACCCGGGCCTTGACCCGGGCCTTGTCCCGGGCCGCTGAAACGTAAGGCCAAGCTTTTGCGAAACGTACGATGCCTTGAAGATCTGGACGCGCTGGCCAAATCTTATCTGCCATGGGCGCTGTGGGAATTTGCCTCCGCCGGGGCTGAACAGAACGTGTCTCGCGATGGTAACCGTCAGGCCTTCGAAGACATCTGGTTACAGCCCCGCGTTTTGAAAGATGTGTCCCAAAGAACCATCGAACGCGAATTGCTGGGCACGACATATGCCATGCCCTTTGGCATTTCGCCCATGGGTGCCAGCGCGATGTTCGGGTTTGAGGCCGACCTGAACTTTGCCCGGGCCGCCAAGGCTGCGCGCATCCCGTTTATCATGTCAGGCAGCGCATTGGTGCCGATGGAAAAGGTCGCCGAGGTCAATCCCGATGTCTGGTTTCAGGCTTACGTTGACGCCGACCGCGCCTCTATCGACGCTCTTGCCGATCGGGTCTGGGCTGCGGGTATTCGCAATCTGGTCATCACCGTTGACGTCCCCGTGCCCGGCAATCGCGGTGCGACCTACCGGCAAGGGTTCGAGTATCCCATGCGGCCCAATCTGAAGATCGCACTCGACGCTCTCAGCCATCCCCGCTGGCTGATACGCACGTTTTTGCGAACCCTCCGCTCAACCGGACTGCCCCATATCGAGAACTACGGGCCCGGCCGCGGCATCCCGATCATCTCGACCAAAGCTCCACAGCGCAAACATGTGCGCGATGCTCTGGACTGGGGCGATATCAAATGGCTGCGCGACAAATGGCAGGGCAAATTGTTCCTGAAAGGCGTGTTGTCCCCCGAAGACGCGCGGACGGCGGCGGACGCCGGAGTTGATGGGATCATTGTGTCAAACCACGGCGGGCGCATGTTGGATACGGCTGTGCCGCCTTTGAGCGTGCTGCCTCGGATCGCGGCGGAAAAGGGACATATGGCCGTGCTGTTCGACAGTGGCGTGCGCCGGGGTGTCGATGTCGTCAAAGCGCTGGCCCTTGGGGCGGATTTCGTCTTTGTCGGCCGCCCGTTTCTTTATGCGGCGGCTTTGGGCGAACAAGACGGGGTCGCCCATGCCATCGATCTTTTGGCGGGCGAGGTGGACAGAACGATTGCGCTTCTTGGCTGCACAACTCTCAATGAACTGGCAGATCGGCTGGCTTAGGCAGGTGCCCCCCGCGCGCCCCTATTCAGCGCGGTTCGAAGCCGATTTAAGGGCCGCGATCATTTTCGCACTGCGGCGCAGGATCGTGACGCCCGAGCCGATAACAATGACCCACAACGCAATGTTCAAAACCGACCATCCCAATATCGCCGGAACAAAAATGGCGATGATTGCCGACACCGTCGCGACGGCCATGCGCTGTGGTTTGGCCATTGGCCCGCGAAAATCGGCACTTAGTCCTTGGGCGCTGCCAAGTTCGCGCACGTAGGCCGTTCCAATCGCCAAGGCCGCTGCCGCCCAGCCCAGCCCCGGATGCCCCGTGCCCAGCCCGATCCCGACCAAGATAAAAGCATCCGCCACCCGGTCCGGGGCCTCGTTCCAGAACGGACCATCGGGTGCGCCCCGCCCGCCTTCAACCGCAACCATCCCGTCGAAAAGATTGCACAGAAGGCGAAACTGGCATCCAAGGGCTGCTCCAATCAAACACATGCCGTACAAGACGCCGCTGGTCATGCCCGAAAGCCAAAATGCCAGCCCTGCCAGCGCCGCAAACACCATCGATCCTTGCGAGATATGATTGGGCGACACGCCACGGTCTGCCAGGGCTTTGGCCACGCGTGCGGCAAGTTTCGAATTACGGCTGGCTATGGGGCGACGTTCAGACATGGCGGCTCAGTGTTTGGGTGTAGAGAAAGGCGTAAAGCGTCGACACAGTAAGAGGAACCAAGATTGTCGCAAGCAATGCAGGGGTCCCGGCGAGGATGTGGATGACCGTCAGCAATACACTCGAGATCACAAAGGCGGCGAGTGACGGCAACACCAAGCGCAGCGTTCCGGCGGTGCGATGGAAGATGCCTTCGATCATCCGCTTCAGAAACAGCGTGATCGTGGCGGTCAAAAGACCCTGGACGACGCCGGCGATCAACGGAGCGGGCATCTCATGGGCACGATTGGCGAAAAAGGCCCATCCCCCCATCAGCAAAAAGCCACCAAACCCGTGAACGGCTTTGCTTTGCAAAAAGCTCATACGGTCGACCAGAAGTAACGCACGACGTGAAAAAAGATCGGGGCCGAAAACACCACGGAATCAAGCCGGTCAATAAAGCCCCCGTGCCCGGCAATCAGATGTCCCCAATCTTTGACCCCCTTGTCGCGCTTGATCGCCGACATCACCAAACCGCCAAAGAACCCCATGATTGCAAGAAGCAATGAGACAAGAAACGCCTGCCAAAACGCAAAGGGCGTCATCCACCAAAGGCACGCGCCCAGCACGCTGGCCGACAAAACACCGCCCAGAAATCCTTCCCATGTCTTGGATGGCGACAACACAGGCGCGATCTTGTGACGCCCGAACACCTTGCCAAAGACATATTGCAGCACGTCCGACCCTTGCACGACCACGACAAGAAACGCGATCAGCAGGATCGACTTACCCTCGTAACCGGGGATTTGCAGGGTCAGAAGTGCGGGCACATGACTGGCCGCAAAGACGCAGATCATCAGGCCCCATTGGGTTTCTGAAACACGGGTCAGGAAGTTCTCCGTCTCGCCACGCAACGCAGAAATGATCGGCAGGAACAAAAAGGCATAGACGGGTATGAAGATCGAATAGAGACCATACCAATCAATCCAGATCAGATAGTATTGCACTGGCAAAACGATGAAAAAGGCCGCAGCCAAAGCATAGTGATCGGCCCGCGACTTTGCCGTCAGGGTCAGGAACTCGCGCATCGCGGCGAAGGACAGCAAGCCGAACAAGATCACCGCGCCTGCCCGCCCGAACAGCATCGCAATGGCCAGCAATGCAACCATCGCCCACCACGCGTTTATGCGGGCCACAAGGTTTTCAATCACGGGATCGGTTTCATCCGGACCGACGCGTTTTCTCAAAGTGGCGGCCACAAAAGAAGCAAGGATCAGCACACACAGCACACCGCCCAAAAGAAGAATGAACTCGAATGGCGCGTTCATGCGGCGTCTCCACTATCTTTCAGGGCAACCAAGGCCGCATGGCTGCGTTCCAAAAATCCATCTTTGTCTTCGTTTGCGTCCAGCCGCAAAGCCTTGCCGAAGCGCACCGTACAAATCAGCGGGATTGGAAAGATCTCGCCCTTCGGCATGACTTGATTGAGGTTTTCGATCCAAACCGGAACCAGATCGACATCGGGGCGTTGTGTCGCCAGGTGATAGAGACCCGTTTTGAAGGGCAAAAGCGGTTCATCCCCCATATTTCGCGTGCCTTCCGGGAACAGGATCAACGAGCTTCCGCCATCCAGTGCTTCGGCCATTTGGGCAATCGGATCGTCTTCGCGCGTTTCGGGGTTGCGATCAATCAACACCGCATTGAACACGTCACGGCCGATAAAGGCTTTCAGCTTTGACGTCAGCCAATAGTCACTTCCCGCCACAGGCCGGGTCCGTTGACGCATGTGGGGCGGCAAGACAGCCCAGATCAGAACGAAATCGCCATTACTGGTGTGATTTGCGAAATACACGCGTTTGGTCGGGACAGGTTCGACACCATCCCAAATCGCCCGAACAGCGGTTACAAGCCGCGCAAAGAGTACGATCGCGCTGGCCGATATGCTGGCAAAAACAGAAGTGGGGGTCATTCGTGGCCTTGGATCTGTTGGGTCATTTGCGAAGAGTGCCAAATTTTCCTGAAAATTGAAACCTCTACGCCTTGGTCTTGTTGTCATCCACAAACGACCACGCGCAGCCTGCCAAAGCCCCAAGGTGGCATCAGGCACCGTCCAGCAAGATGAAAATCCCCACAAGGATCCCATAGCAAAGCCCGCCATAGCGCAAATTCCAGCTCCACGTCAGCCCGTTTCGCCGCGTTCTGGACAAGCGGTGCCATCAGGCTGCTGGCACCAAAGTTCAAAAAGACCCCAAGCAAATGCCCCCCGAAGCCGTCGCGACATAGCACCCCGAGCCAGCCCAATCATCAAGCGACTGTGATGCGTCGCCTTCTCCAAGAACTTGGTATTGCGGCAAAAGGCCAGACATATACGCAATAGCGTTCCATCGTTCCATGTCAGCGACAATCGCCGGACGTTCGACCGTTGCGTGTTGCAAAACGAGACGCTTCATGTCCGGTCAATTTACGTCGACCCAGGAGCCAGCTGCGGGCTTCGACGGTCGGCCTGGGGACGAATGTTGAAACAGTGTTTGTAGGCGTTCGAGAAATGACCCGGCGTCGCAAAACCAGTGGTTTCGGCAACCTCGGCGACGGACATGGCCGTGTCCTTTATCAACCGCCGCGCCACGTCCAGCCGAACATCGCGATAATACGCCATGGCACTTTGCCCAAGGCTTTCGGTGAACAGACGGTTCAAGTGGCGAGACGTGACGCCAACCACCAGCGCAAGTTGCGTCAGCGAAAGAGGATCAGCGATATGGTTCTCCATTGCCGAAACGGCTTCGACCAGATGGGGCGAATGGCCGCCCAATCGTTCCGACAAACCGCCCCGCTGAGGCGCCGCCGCCGCCCGAATTTCGGTGTGCAAAAACCAGTCGCTGACCAGTCGTGCAAAGACCGACCCCCACTGCGACGAAATCAGCGCGTGCATCAAATCCAAGGGTGCTGTCCCGCCGCCACAGGTCACCCGGTCGCGGTCCATGACGAACAGCCGCCGTTCGATCAGGGTTTCGGGAAAGCGCTCGGCCAAAGCCTCTGCGTGTTCCCAATGCACCGTCATGCGCCGCCCTTCCATCAACCCGGCTTTCGCCAGAATGACCGAACCGCCCGAGACACCGCCGATATGCACACCCTCGCTGTCTAATCGCCGCAACCAGCCAAACGTTTCGGCATCCTCAAAGGCGAAGGGATCTCCGCCCGCCACGACCAACAACAGATCCAACCCGTCGTCAGCCCCCACATTGGAACACCCCTCGACAGAGGCGGCACCCGAACTGGCAACCGAAGCGTCCGATCCATAGTGAATGACTTTGTAGAGCGGCTTGCGTGACAATAGGTTCGCCGCACGAAGCGGCTCGACGATGCAGGCATAAGACATCAGCGCAAAGCCCGGAATCGGCAATATACCAACACGAAATGGATTTGAGCGGGATGAACCGCCTTTGTCCTTATTATGCAGATTTATGTCTTTCAGAGACATACCTAAAACCCGAAACAGCGACTAGCATTTAATACTGAACCAATCTTGCGGGAAAGCAATGCGTTATTCAGCGTGGAAGATCTTCAAAGAAGGCCTGACTGGAAACAAGGGTTGGACTCCCGCGTGGCGCGAGCCGGACCCCAAACCAGACTATGACGTGATCATCATCGGCGGCGGCGGCCACGGGTTGGCGACGGCCTATTATCTGGCAAAGGAATACGGCGTCAGGAACGTGGCTGTGCTGGAAAAGGGCTGGTTAGGCTCGGGCAATATTGGCCGCAATACGACGATCATCCGCTCGAATTATCTGCTGGAAGGCAATCAGCCGTTCTACGAAAAATCCCTGAAGCTTTGGGAAGGCTTGGAGCAGGATTTCAACTACAATGCCATGGTGTCGCAACGCGGGATCATGAACCTGATCCACTCGGATGCACAACGCGACGCTTTCGTCCGGCGCGGCAACGCCATGCGATTGTCGGGGGCTGACGCGGTGATCCTTGGGCCGGAGGAGATCCGCAAGAAGGCCCCTTTCCTTGACTACGACAACGCCCGCTTCCCCATTCAAGGCGCGATCTGGCAACCCCGTGGCGGAACGGTGCGCCACGACGCCGTTGCTTGGGGCTTTGCACGCGGTGCGGACGAGCGCGGTGTCGACATCATTCAGAATTGCGAAGTCACCGGCTTTCAGATGAAGGACGCACGCTGCATTGGGGTCGAAACCTCGAAAGGTCCGATCCGTGCCAAGAAGGTTGCCATGTGTGTTGCCGGGTCATCATCGCGCGTCGCTGAAATGGCCGGAATACGCCTGCCGATTGAAAGCCACGTGCTGCAAGCCTTCGTCTCGGAAGGGTTGAAACCCACCCTGCCCGGCGTCATCACCTTCGGCGCGGGACATTTCTATGTTTCGCAATCCGACAAAGGCGGCCTGGTCTTTGGCGGCGACATCGACGGCTACAACACCTACGCACAACGCGGCAACCTGCCCGTGGTCGAGGACGTCTGCGAAGGCGGCATGGCGATCATGCCGATGATCGGGCGTGCCCGGCTTTTGCGCATGTGGGGCGGTGTGATGGACATGTCGATGGATGGTTCGCCCTTCATCGACAAAACCCAGATCAACGGCCTCTATTTCAATGGCGGCTGGTGCTATGGCGGCTTCAAAGCGACGCCCGCTTCTGGTTTTTGTTACGCGCATCTTCTAGCGACTGATCAACCTCATCCCGTTGCCACGTCCTATCGGCTCGACCGTTTCCGCACCGGGGCCATGATCGACGAAAAAGGCGCTGGCAACCAACCGAATTTGCATTGAGGCTCGACATGGAAAACAGAATTTTCTGCGCAGAAAATTCCAGAGAAAATGCGCATTTTCTCCTCCCCCGAGCGGAGACACGGACATGATCATCAACCACCCGCTGCTTGGTCCCCGGGATGCCGCCGAGTTCACCGTGCTTGGCGACGCCAGCCTGATGCACCGCCCGGACGGACTGACCGCGACCGTGGACGAGATGCACGACTACGCCTATCTGCGTGACAACCCCGCCGGTTTACACCGCGAGCTTTGGTACCACGAGCAAGGCGATCGTTCGTGGCTGGTGGTCACCCGCAACACGCTGACCCACGAAGTGACATCTGTTGAGCTTGCCCGAGATGTCGCGCGCGCCGAAGGACGGTCAAGATGAGCCAACCCAACCGGATCGACGGCGGTCAGGTGAACCGCGACCGCAGGCTCAAGTTCTCGTGGAACGGCATTTTCCATACCGGATATGAAGGCGACACGCTGGCCTCGGCCTTGCTGGCAAACGGTCAGCGTCTGGTGGGTCGGTCTTTTAAATACCACCGTCCGCGCGGCATCTTCTCGGCTGGCTCCGAGGAACCAAACGCCCTTGTCCAACTTCGGACAGGCGCCGCGCAAGAACCCAACACACGCGCCACCACCGTTGAACTTTTTGATGGACTAAAGGCGACCAGCCAAAACCACCGTGGATCGTTGGAACACGACCTGATGGCGGTGAACGATCTTGTTTCGCCCTTCTTAAGTGCTGGATTCTACTACAAAACCTTCATGTGGCCAAAGGCGTTCTGGGAAAAGCTGTACGAGCCAATCATTCGCGCCTCAGCCGGTTTGGGCAAGTTGTCGATGCAAGAAGACCCCGACGTTTACGACCACGGATATCTGCACTGCGACCTGTTGGTCATCGGCGCAGGCCCCGCAGGCCTGACCGCCGCCAAAGCCGCCGCCGAGGCAGGCTTGCGCGTCATTCTGGCGGACGAAGACTTTGCGCCGGGTGGCCGCTTGAACGCAGAAACCTACGAGGTGAACGGCCAGCCCGGTGCCGAATGGGCCGCCGCGACCGCCGCTGAAATCTATGCCATGCCAAACGTCCGCCTGATGACTCGCACCACGGTTTATGGCGCCTATGACCACGGCATTTATGGCGCGCTTGAACGGAAAACCGACCACCTCGCCACTTCGGACGGCAAACCCCGGCAAGTGCTGTGGCGCGTCTATACCAAACGCGCAATGCTGACGGCTGGGGCCACAGAACGCTCTATGGCGTTTGGCAACAACGACCGGCCGGGCATTATGCTGGCGGGCGCTGTGCGCGCTTATGTGAACCGTTTCGGCGTAACGCCCGGCCAAAAGGTCGCCGTCTTCACCAACAATGACGACGGCTTGCGCACAGCCACTGATTTAGAAGCAAAGGGCGTGGTAGTGACCCGCGTGATCGATGCGCGCAAAGGCGATGTGGTGGTCAACACCGTGGGGCGCAAAGGCCTGCACACCGTCTATCTGAACAACGACCGCCACGTCGAAGCGGATTGTTTGGCCGTCTCGGGCGGCTGGTCGCCGAACGTGCATCTGACCTGCCACCACCGGGGGCGTCCCACTTGGAATGCCGACATCGCAGGCTTTGTTCCGGGCGGCGACCTGCCCCCCGGCATGGTGGTCGCGGGTGCTGCGAACGGTGCCATGACACTGGCCGCGGCCATCACAGACGCCCATGAAAACGCCAGCCGCGTCGCCACCGATCTTGGCGGCACCACACCGGGCGAAGCGCCCCGCGCCTCGGACGAAGCCTTCGACACCGCGCCCTTCTGGCATGTGGGTGAAAGCAAGACACGCGCCTTTGTCGATCTGCAAAACGACGTCACCACCAAGGATGTGAAGCAAAGTCATCAGGAAGGCTTCCGATCGGTCGAGCACCTGAAGCGCTACACCACCCTTGGCATGGCGACGGATCAGGGCAAAACGGCCAACATCCTTGGCCTTGCGTTGATGGCCGAGGCGGGCGGAAAATCCATCGAGGACACCGGCACCACCATCTTCCGCCCCCCCTACAACCCCGTCGCTATCGGGGCCTTTGCTGGTCGCGCGCGCGGTAAAGATTTCCGCCCGACACGCCTGACACCATCCCATAAATGGGCGTCCGAGAACGGTGCCGACTTCGTAGAGACCGGCATGTGGCTGCGCGCCCAATGGTTCAAGAAACCGGGCGAAAAAGGCTGGCGTGATTCTGTGGATCGCGAAGCCGCTCAAACCCGAAAAAGCGTTGGAATCTGTGACGTTACCACCTTGGGCAAGATCGACATTCAAGGTCGTGACGCCGCCGAATTTCTCAACCGCCTCTATGCCAACGCCTTCCTGAAACTGCCCGTCGGCAAGGTCCGCTATGGCTTGATGCTGCGCGAAGATGGCATCTGTTATGACGACGGCACCACTGCACGACTGGCCGAAAACCACTTCGTCATGACAACGACCACCGCCAACGCCGTTCTTGTCTTCCGCAACATGGAATTCGCCCGCCAGTGCCTCTGGCCCGATCTCGACGTACACTTGATTTCTACCACCGACGGCTGGGCGCAATTCGCCGTGGCTGGTCCCAAGTCCCGTTCGCTCATGTCCAAAGTCGTCGACGACGTTGATCTCTCGAACGAAGCTTTCCCCTTCATGGCTTGCGTGGAATGCTCCGTCTTCGGCGGCACACCTGCACGGCTGTTCCGCATCTCATTCTCGGGCGAGTTGGCCTATGAGGTCGCCGTCCCCGCCCGCTTTGGCGACGCCATGATCCGCGCATTGATGGACGTCGGAAAAGAGTTTGACGCCGTCCCCTACGGCACCGAAGCTCTTGGCGTTATGCGCATCGAAAAGGGCCACGCAGCCGGCAACGAATTGAACGGCCAGACCACCGCTCAGATGCTGGGCCTAGGTGGGATGGTGTCGAAAAAGAAAGACAGCATCGGCTCGAAACTCTCAGAACGCGACGCCATGAACAGAGACGATAACTTGGCGCTTGTCGGCCTTAAGCCTATCGACCCCGCCATTCATCTGACCGCCGGAGCGCACTTTCTGACGCCCGGAGACCGCGCCGACATGGCCCACGATCAAGGCTGGATGACCTCGGTCGCTTACTCGCCAGAACTTGGCCATTCCATCGGCCTTGGCTTCCTGAAACGCGGCAAAGATCGCATCGGCGAACAGGTCCGCGCCTATTCTCCGGTGCGCGATCAAGACATTCTGGTCGAGGTCTGTTCGCCCCATCACATCGACCCGGAAGGAAAGCGTCAACGTGGCTGACATCACTCTCACCGCAGCTCCGATCCTTGGTGCAGACATGCAAATCGGCGCGAACCACATCAAGGAGCGCGACGACCTTGCCGTCGTTTCGATCGCCACGCCCTTGGGCGGCGATGACGCATTGGCCGCTGCTTTGAAATCACGCTGGTCGTTAGAGATGCCGTCGCCAACAGCCACGACAACCAACGGCGAAGCGCGCGCAATCCGAACCGGGCAGGACCAGATAATGCTTGTCTTTCCCCATGCCACGCCAGACGCAGAGCCCCTTGTTCAAAGCAAGCTAAATGGCGCGGGCTACACCACAGACCAAACCGACAGCTGGGTCATCCTGGACATCTCGGGCCCACAGACACTGCTTGCACTCGAACGCATTTGCCCAATTGATCTAGCAAGCTTTGACATCGGAGACGCAGGCCGCACCGTCATGGAACATATGGGCGCAGTGGTGATCAAACTAGGCGACGACCGGTTCTCTTTGATGGCGGCCAGTTCTTCGGCACAAAGCTTCCTCCACGCAGTCGAGACGTCATATATCTATGTAACCTGACCGTCAGGAACGCAGAAATTTCGATTTTTCCGTCACCATATCTGCTCAGAAATCCTATCCGCCCGGCCCAACAGGCCGGGCGGAATTGGCTTAAAACAACCCCTCGATTTGGCCGTCA
This sequence comes from uncultured Rhodobacterales bacterium, assembly GCA_964632495.1. Taxonomy (GTDB): domain Bacteria; phylum Pseudomonadota; class Alphaproteobacteria; order Rhodobacterales; family Rhodobacteraceae; genus CALKXV01. The sequence goes on along the minus strand of CAZWDS010000067.1, from coordinate 29 downwards.
TCATTGAGGTAGATCGTTTCGGAGGCTGG
>CAZWDS010000066.1:0-16453 GCA_964632495.1 uncultured Rhodobacterales bacterium | reverse complement strand
GGTCAGGACATGGACCAACTCGTCATGGACAATCTTGACGACCTGCTGGCCGGGGGTGATCGACTTGGTGACAGCTTGGCCCGTGGCCTTTTCCTGCACCGCTTTTACGAAATCGCGCGCAACAGGCAGCGATACGTCGGCTTCCAGCAAGGCCACGCGCACTTCGCGAAGCGCGGTTTTGACGTCGTCTTCGCTGAGCGCGCCTTGTTTGGTCAGCCGGTCAAAAACACCAGAGAGGCGTTCTGATAGATTTTCAAACATCTCGCGGCCCTTTCGCCAGTTGATCCCATGATCGACATAAGTGCCGATCGCCAAAACGCCAAACGCCCCCATGGGCGCAACGCGCTGATGGGGGGCGATCCCGAGCAAGTCGGGACCGGGAGGTCTGATGCTCCCGGAGGTTGGCTGGGGATTAGGGCGTCAAGGGGTAGGTGTCAAGTGCGGCTGGGGTCAGTCATTGGCCAATAGCTGACGATAAATCGCAGTAATTGCTTGGGCTTCGTGGATGATCTGGTGTTGGTTCACAACCTTTTGGCGCGAGGCCCGGGCCATGGATTGGCGCAATGTCGCATCGGACATGATCTTGTCTGTGGCGTCGGTCAGGGCCTCAATGTCTTCGAGGGGCACAAGAAAGCCGGTTTCGCCTTCGACCACCAAGTCTTCGAAGGCGCCCGCACGGGTCGCGACAACAGGCACGCCGCAGGACATGGCCTCTAGCGGCGTCAGGCCAAACCCCTCCCATCGTTGCGGCGCGATATAGATGTCCGAGGCCTGGAACCACGGCGCGATGGTAAAGCCCTTGTCTTCGGGCAGGATGCGCAATCGGTCGGTCAGGTTCGCAGCTTCGATGCGGGCCTTCAGGTCATCAACAAAGCTTTCCTGATCACGTGTGACACCGCCCATTATGATGCCTTGAGCGTTTGGGTGTTTTGGCAAAAGCCTAATCATCGCATCAACAAAAAGGTCAGTGCCTTTTTGGGACCGAAGGCGCCCGAAACACCCCACGATCAACGCGTCGGCATCAAGGCCGAGTTTCTCGCGCAGGGCCTTGCGATCTTCTGACGGCGCAAATTCGTCTGCATCAACCCCGTGCAGAATGGTGGTCGACGGGCCTTCCAGATAAGACGCCGCCTTGCCCGAGGCAGAGATAACCGCATCCATCTGGCGGATTAGCCAACGGGAATATCCCGTGCGGCGGCGTTGTGCGGCCGAGGTGAAGACCATCTTCAGGCGCTTTCGAAACACGTGTTTCAGGATCAAACCGGTCAACATCTCGATGTTTCGGCGCGAATGCCAGATGCGATGTCCGGATGGGCCGGAACGCGACAGGAAGGGCAGTTTTGAAAGCGGGAATTGCGGGATATTGTCGGGCAAAACCGGCCCGGTTGTTGCTATGGGAATCTCTTGCGCTTGCAGCGGAACCAGCCGGATCACGGTTGAAGTGACGCCGGAATAGCGCCGCTTAAGGTTGGGGGCGATGACGTCGATGGTTTGGGGGTCGACTTCCATGTGCAGATTTCTTTTTCGCGTTTGGTTTGCTTTGGCCCTGTTTTATCGAAGGTCATTCCGGGGGGCCATGGGTATTCAACCAAGCAAGGATAAAGGCGGTGTCGCAACGCCAAAGCGGATCAGTCAAGCGGACGCCACCCGCTGTCCGGCGTCAGGGTCTCTAAGTCTGCCTGCCAAAAATGACCTTGGCCCGGTTGGTCATATTGCCGGTCGATGGGGCGGTCTGACAAGGCGCACCACAACAAGGTGCCAACAGCGCCATGCGTGACAATGGCAAGGTCGCCGCCAGCGTGGGCTGTGATGATCGAGGTGACCGCCTTGTGAATACGCGACTGCGCCGCCACCGCGGTTTCCCAGCCCCGAAAGCTGGCCGTGGGCTGGGCGAAAAACGCATCCGCGGCGGCTTCGAATTCTGCCGGCGGTAGAAACCCCGTGGCGCTTCGGTCGTTTTCGCCAAGCTCGGCCCTGATCTTGACGGGCAGATTGCGCGGCGCGGCAAGGATGACGGCCGTATCGCGTGCCTTTTGTTCGGCGCTGCTGAAAATCTGGGTGACACCTGCGAAGGTGTCAGAGACGGCGAAACCAGCAGCACGGGCGCGGCCAATGTCGCTCAAACCCCAGTCAGTAATCGGGACATGCCGGTCAACGACCACGTCTGGGTGCGAGATGATAAGAAGCCTGGCCATCTATTCCGGCAACAGCACCGGGCCTTTGTCGGCAAACCCCATCCGAACTTCAGCGCCGGGCTTAAGCGGCGTGTCGACGTTTTCGTGGACGGCAAAGACCTGACCGAAGTCTCCGGTCAGCGTGTATTCCATCCGAACACCTACATAAGTTGCCTTGGCTACTGTGGCCGGGATGCCGGTGTCTTGCCCAATCACCAGACGGGACGGGCGCACGGCAACCGTCGCGGGGCCTTTTGACAATCCGCGCGCGTGCAAGCTGTGGCGATATCCCTCGATCTCGATGGTGGCACTGTCGCCCTCGATGGCGACGATTTGACAGGCCAGAAGGTTCGCTTCGCCGATAAAATCGGCCACGAACCGGTCATTCGGAGCATCATAAAGTTGGCGCGGCGTGCCGATCTGCGCGATGGCGGCGTTGCGCATGACGACGATCTCGTCCGAGACGGCCAGCGCTTCTTCCTGATCGTGGGTGACGTAAACGACGGTTAAACCCAAGTCCTGCTGAATGGCGCGGATGTCTTCGCGCACTTGACGGCGCAGCTTGGCGTCGAGGTTCGAAAGCGGTTCGTCAAACAGCAAAACCTGTGGTTCCAGCACCAACGCACGGGCGACGGCGACGCGCTGTTGTTGTCCCCCCGACAATTCCGAGGGCAGGCGCGTGTCAAACCCTTTGAGGCCGACAAGATCCAACCCATGAAGCGCGCGGGTGCGGGCCTCGTCCTTGGCAAAGCCCGAGAAAGTGAGGCCATACATAACGTTTTCCAATACGCTCATATGCGGGAACAGCGCGTAGGATTGAAACACCATCGACACATCGCGATCCGTCGCGGGCAGCTTTGTCACATCGCGGTCGCCGATCAGAATGTGACCCGAGGTGGCCATCTCAAGCCCCGCAATCATGCGAAGCGTCGTCGTTTTGCCGCATCCCGAAGGTCCCAGCAAAGTCACCAGCTTCCCAGCCTCAACATGCAGATCGATGTTGTCCACCGCCACCACATCCTTGCCGAACACCTTCGACACACCATCGAACCGGACCGGCGCGGCCTTGGAGCCGATTTTCGCGTCACTCATGAGGATCTCCCGGTTCCAAGTTGCGTGCGTCGGCCGATCTGAACCCGGCCGACGACAAGTTGCAAAAGCCCGACCGCCGTCAGCATCACGAAGATCAGCGTGGTGGAATAGGCGATGGCAAGGCCATAGTCGTTATTCTCGACCCGCCCGATGATATAACTGGTCGCCATGTCGTATTCCGCGCTGACCAGAAAGATCACCGCCGAAATCGCCGTCATGGCACGGACAAAGCTGTAAACCAGCGCGGCAAGAATGGCAGGGCGCAGCAGCGGCAGGATGATGCGGCGGAAGGTTTGCCATGAATTGGCACCAAGGGTCAGCGAGGATTCGTCCAGCGATTTGTCCAGTTGCGACATCGACGCGATGCCTGCACGCACACCCACGGGCATGTTGCGGAAGATGAAGCTGACCACAAGGATGACACCCGTGCCGGTGATCTCGATCGGGGGCACGTTGAAGGCAAGGATATAGCTGACGCCAATGACGGTGCCGGGGATCGCGAAACTTAGCATGGTGCCGAACTCAAAAGCGTTCTTGCCCGCGAAACTTTGGCGCGTCAGCAGGTAGGCGGTCACCAATCCGACGGCAGCGGTCAAGGGTGCGGCGATGGCGGCGATGGTGATCGTGGTCCAGAAACTGTCCCAAGCCGCGCCGGTCCAACGGATGCCTTCCTCTTCGAAGCGAACGCTAAACGCTGTAACATAATGCTTCAAAGTCAGAGAGTTATTCACGCCCCAAAGCTCGACCACGCTGCCGTACACGATCATCGCATAGACGATGATGGTGAACAGACCCCATCCCAAGGCGATCACCATAACCGGCACTGACAAGCCCGTGGGCATCAAGGGATGCACGCCCGCGTCGCCTTTTCCGGTGACGGTGGTATAGCTTTTCTTCCCCAACCAGACGCGCTGCGCGTAAAAGGCTGACAGGGTGAAGAACAACAAGACCATGGCCAGCACGGCGGCACGGCCTTGGTCGTATTGAGCGCCGACGATGGCAAAGAAGATTTCCGTGGACAGAACGTCGAAGTTGCCACCCAGAACCAGCGGGTTGCCGAAGTCGGCCATCGACTCGATGAAACCCAGAAGAAAGGCATTGGCAAGGCCGGGGCGCATCAGGGGCAGGGACACGGTTCTAAAGGTTTGCCACTTGTTGGCGCGCAGCGTTTGCGCCGCCTCCTCCATCGAGGGCGACACACCTTCGACCACGCCGATCAAGACGAGGAAAGCAATGGGTGTGAAGGCGAGGGTCTGGGCGATGAGGACTCCGGGCATCCCGTAAAGCCATCGCGTGGGTTGGGTGCCGAACAATTCGGCGACGAATTGGGTGACCGAGCCTGAGAGGCCGAAGAGTAGGATCAGCGCCAGGCCGATGACAAAGGGCGGCGTGATGATCGGCAAAACGGTGAGCGCGCGCAACGCACGTTTGTACCGAAAACCGGATCGTGTCACGACAAGCGCAAAGCAAAGGCCCAGCACCGTTGTGATAAAGCCGACAAGCACAGCAAGGATCAGCGAATTCCAAGCCGCCCCGCATTTCGCGCCCCAGAAACAGCCCAAGCCCCAAAGCCGATCATCAAAGAACTTCGCCGCAAAAACTGACAGGGAATAAGCCCCGTCCTCGGTTACGAAGGCGGCGAACAGCATCTTTGCGATTGGGAAAAAGACAAAAGCGGTGACGATGGTGATGACGCCACCAATGGCGCTGACGACAAAGACGTCACCGTTAACGGCGCCCCTTGCGGCGATGCCTTGGGTCAAAAGAAACAGGAAGCTAGAGGCACAGATCATCGCGCCATAGCCCATGCCAAACTGACGGATCTTGAGATCTCCGAATAGCGCGTCCTGCCACTCGAAGTTGAATCCCCGTATGCCGATGGAAAAACCCTGCGCGATCAGCCAGCCAAACCCAAGAGCACCGGCAAGGATCAGAATGCGGGCATATATCGGATCAGATTTGGCGCGACCCAAAACAAACAATGGCATGGCCAGAGGGATCAGCAAAGGCGCAAGCCAAAGCTTTTCGCCCTGTCCAATCAGGAACGCGCCCGGTGCATAGTCAGTGTCAAAGGGATAGCCGTCGATCAACCATTCGAACGACCAAATCCCATCCTCCACCATGTACCACGGCAGAAGGCAGTAACCGACCCACCCGGCGATGATCCAGAAGATCAGGACCGGATGGGCCGTTTTTGTTGTGGTGTCAGTCACTTACTGCGGCAGAACCGAAACCTCTTCATCCCACTTCTGCAACAGCCGCTTACGCTCGTCGCTTGAGCCGTACTTCTTGAAGTCATAGTCGATCAGCTTGATCGTCGACATGTCCGGCGCACTTTCCGACGTCATTGCACCGGTGTTCGACGGCACCTGGAAAGCGTTCACTTCCAAAGCAAGGTTCTGCGCATCAGCACTCAACGCCCAGTCATAGAACTGCTTGGCCTCGTCTTCGTTGCGCGCCCCATCAATGATCGACATCGAGCCGATTTCATATCCGGTGCCTTCGCAAGGAGCCACGACCTTGATCGGGAAACCCGAAACGGCCTGCGCCACCGCGTCATGCATAAAGACGATGCCGATGGTGTTTTCGCCGCGTCCCGCGGCCTTGATCGGGGCCGAGCCTGACTTGGTGTACTGGTTCACATTGGCATGAAGGCCCTTCATGAATTCAAAGCCTTTGTCTTCGCCAAAAATCTGCACCATGGACGCCAGCGTCGTGTATGCCGTGCCCGAAGAATTCGGGTTCGCCATTTGCACGTGGCCTTTGTATTCCGGCTTCAGCAGGTCTTCCCAGCAGGCAGGCTCGGGCAGATTGTTCGCCGCCAAAATTTCGGTGTTGTACCCATAGCCAAGTGCACCGGAATAGATGCCGATGGTTTTGTTTCCGGCACTTTCGGCCTGAGAAATCGCCCAAGGATGCAACTGGTCGCGCATCGGCGACATGTATTCCATGGTCAGACCTTCTTCGGCGGCCTGCAAATGCGGATCACCCGTGCCGCCCCACCAGACATCGCCCTTGGGGTTCGAAGATTCGGCGCGGATTTGCGCAAAAGTCTCGCCCGAAGATTTGCGCGTCATGTTGACGTCGATGCCCGTCGCATCCTCAAAACTGCGCGCCATCAACTGGCACCAGTCTTCTTGTGCTGAACAATAAAGCGTCAACTTGTCGGCCTGTGCAGCCCCCATCGACGCCGCAAAGGCAATCAGCGATCCCGCCGCTGCAAGTGATAGTTTTTTCATGTCTTTCCTCCCTAGGTTTCAAGCACACCGGTTCATCCGGCTTTTCTCCGTCTGGCTTACGAGGCCCGACGCAAATCTTCGAAGACGGTCGCTGTTTTTGGGTCTTCTGCCAGTTCCAGCAGCAAGGCCGTCAACTCGGGTTCGTCCACCAGCTTGGCCGCTTTCTTGGGCGAAAACCAGTGGCGTTTGCGTTCTGCGCGTTCCTTCCAGCGCCGCTTCAGCCGGTCGACCACCATTGGATAGACCATCACACGGCACCGCAGTTTGCGCCCTCCGCCCAAGCGTTTCGTGTAATGATAGCGACCAATGGTCTTGTCTGACACAAACCCCACGGCACCGGCTTCTTCCAAGGCTTCGATCTTGGCGGCATCCCACGGTTTCTTGCCATCCATCAGCCAACCCTTGGGCATCACCCAGCGTCCGGTATCCCGCGACGTCACCATCAGAACGCGTAATTTGCCCTTGTTATCCCAGTATACGGGAAGGGCAGCGATCTGATCGGCGATCTCTTTGTCGGCCTTCATGTCAGGACGCCCGGACAGTGCAAACGGACAGATTGATTGAGTTCCTTTGGCATTTCTAAAAAACTCACACCGAATTGGTGGGGTATGCAACAAAATATTTGCGTTTTCGCCCGAAACACCACAGTTTTGCTAACACGGCGACTCGGGGAAGGTTGGATGCCTAAGGCTGAAACGAATGAAAATGGTGCCGAGGCTGGCCGGTCGCGTTTGAAGAAAACCGAGCGGAGGCGGCAGATTCTTCTGGAACTGAAATTGCGCCCCCACGTGCGGATCAGTGAACTTTCCTCGCGGTTCAATGTCTCGACCGAAACCCTGCGCCGCGACTTTGATGCGCTGGCGGATCAGGGCCTTGTTGCGCGTGCCCATGGCGGTGCCACGGCACCGGCCCAAGGGCATTATCCCAGCCTGGACGAACGCGCGAGTGCCCGTATTGAAGAGCGTGAACGGATCGGGCGGCGGGCCGCTGACATGGTTCAGGACGGCGAAACGGTGATGATCGATTCCGGATCAACCACCATCGAAATGGCACGTGCGCTGGCGTATCGCGGCACCTCGTGCACCGTCATCACAAACTCGATCCCTGTCGCCATGACCTTGGGGCATGGGGCGGCGCAGGTGCTGTTGTGCCCGGGTGAATATCTGGCTGCGGAATCCGCTGTGATCGGTACCGAAACGCTGGAATTTCTGGCGCGTTTTAATGTGGATCGTTGCATGATCGGCTCGTCCGGGTTCTCGGCCGACGGTCCGTCAGAAACGGTGCGCGGCTTTGCAGCCGTCAAACGCGTGATGCTGCAACGGGCGGCGCACCGGCATCTTCTGATCGGGTCAGATAAATTCGGACGCAAAGGCTTGGCGCAGGTTGGAGACCTGTCCAGCCTGCACTCCATTATCGTCGACGCAAAGCCCACAGGTGATCTTCAAAGCGCACTGGTGGCCGCAAAAGTAGAGATCATCGTTACGGACTAACGACACATGGCTGTTGCAAAGGACGGCTAAGACATCAACGCGGCATTCAACAGACCGCTTACCTGGGAGAGAACTTATGAAACTCAACGTCAAACTCTTGCTTGGCGCTTCGGCAATTGCGTTCATGTCGCTTGGAGCTGCCGCCACGGCACAGGATTGCCCGCGCGGTGATCTGGACGACCGGTTTTGCGATGTGGATGGCGACCTGATCGCAGACATCCCCACGGATGCCGCCGACCAGCTTGACCCCGACACATTGATCTTCGCCTACACACCCGTCGAGGATCCCGCCGTTTACAAAACCGCATGGTCTGATTTCCTGACCCACCTCGAAGCCGAAACCGGCAAAGACGTGGTCTTCTTCCCGGTTCAGAACAACGCCGCTCAGATCGAAGCGATGCGGTCGGGTCGCCTGCATATCGCGGGTTTCAACACCGGGTCGAACCCTCTGGCCGTGAACTGCGCCGGCTTCCGGCCCTTCACCATCATGGCCTCGAAAGACGGCAACTTTGGCTACGAGATGGAGATCATCACCTATCCCGGCTCGGGCATCGAAAGTGTCGAGGATATCAAAGGCAAGCAGTTGGCCTTCACGTCGCCCACCTCGAACTCGGGCTTCAAGGCACCATCCGCGATCCTGAAGGGCGACTTCGACATGCTGCCCGAACGGGATTTCGAACCGGTCTATTCCGGCAAGCACGACAACTCGATCCTGGGTGTTGCCAACAAGGACTACATGGCAGCCTCGATTGCAAACTCGGTCAAGTCGCGGATGATTTCACGCGATGTGATCAAGGAAGAAGACGTGAAGGTGATCTACAAATCCCAGACCTTCCCGACCACGGGGTTTGGCACCGTCTACAACCTGACGCCCGAGTTGCAGGACAAAATCCGCAACGCGTTCTTCAGCTTCGAATGGGAAGGCACGACGCTTGAGGAAGAATTCTCGAAGTCTAACGAGGGTCAGTTTCTTGAGATGACCTATCAGGAGTTCTGGGAAGTGATCCGCAAAATCGACACCGCCAACGGCGTGTCTTACGCCTGCGAATAATCCCGAACCGATATGGCGGGCCTGACCGGGCCCGCCCACCACCCTTGTCAGGGGCATTTTATGCTGCGCCTTCAGAAGCTTACGAAAACATACAAGACCGGTGATCAGGCGCTGAAAGCGATTGACCTAGAGGTGCCCAAAGGCCAGGTTCTGGCGCTGATCGGGCCATCGGGTGCGGGCAAATCCACCCTGATCCGCTGCATCAACCGGCTGGTTGAACCGACCAGCGGCGCGGTTCTTCTGGATGACGCTGACCTGACCAAATTGGGCGCAACCGCCTTGCGCAAGGCGCGGCGCGAGATGGGGATGATCTTTCAGGAATACGCGCTGGTTGAACGCCTGACCGTGATGGAAAACGTGCTGTCCGGGCGTCTGGGATACGTCGGCTTCTGGCGCAGTTTCCTACGCCGCTATCCGCAATCCGACATCGACGAAGCCTTCCGTCTTCTGGATCGCGTGGGCCTGTTGCATATGGCCGACAAACGCGCCGACGAACTGTCGGGCGGGCAGCGCCAACGGGTCGGCATTTGCCGCGCTCTGATCCAGAATCCGAAACTTTTGCTGGTAGACGAACCAACCGCCTCGCTCGATCCGAAGACCAGCCGTCAGATCATGCGGCTAATCACCGAGCTTTGCCAAGAACGCGGGCTGGCCGCGATCATCAACATTCACGACGTTGCCTTGGCGCAGATGTTCGTGCCGCGTGTCGTTGGCCTGCGGTTCGGCGAAATAGTCTATGACGGACTGCCAACTGGCCTGACCCCCGATAAGCTGACCGAGATTTATGGCGAAGAAGACTGGGAAGCGACCATCGAAAAAGTCGACGACGAAGACGCCGACATCGAGGCCGCAGAATGAGCGACGTCACCCTCAATGACATGTTGGGCCAAGGCTGGCGCAAACCGGCCTTCGTCAAGAACCCGGTTCTACGCTGGGCGCTGATCGTCGGCTTCGTCGCCTATCTGATCGCCGCCTTCATGACGATCGAGGTTGATTGGGGCCGTGTCTATGTTGGGCTTGATCGAGGCTGGGCCTTCGTTCTGGCCTTCACCAGCCCCGATTTCACCTCGCGGTGGAGCGACATCTGGAGCGGCCTTCTGGAAAGCATCGTGATGACCATCGCAGCCTCGGTCGTTGGCATCCTGATCTCCATTCCCATCGGGTTGGGGGCCGCGCGAAATATCGCGCCCCTGCCAATCTATTTTATCTGCCGCGGAATCGTGGCCATCAGTCGGGCGTTGCAAGAAATTATCGTCGCTATCCTGCTGGTCGCCATCTTCGGCTTTGGTCCCTTGGCGGGCTTTCTAACTCTGTCCTTCGCCACCATCGGTTTTCTGTCGAAACTTCTGGCCGAAGATATCGAGGCGATGGACCGTGTGCAGGCCGAGGCGATCAAAGCCTCGGGCGCAAAATGGATGCAGTGGATCAACTATGGGGTCCAGCCACAGGTCATGCCGCGGCTTGTGGGGTTGTCCATTTATCGTATCGATATCAACTTTCGCGAAAGCGCGATCTTGGGTCTTGTGGGGGCAGGGGGCATTGGTGCCACCCTGAACACGGCTTTTGATCGATATGAATACGATACCGCGGCCGCCATCCTGATCCTGATCATCGGGATTGTGATGGCGCTTGAGTACCTCTCGGGGATCGTTCGGGCGAGGGTGCAATAGTGCCCTTGCTCGAACGCGAAGGCGCTCAAACCTGGCGGAAACGCACAACAGGCGAAAGCCTGATCCGCTGGTTTGGGTGGCTTTTGGGCGTGGCTGTCTTTGTCTATTGCTGGCAGATCATTTCCGCATCAACCACATGGTTCTTCGTTTGGGACGCACCGCGCATCGCGAACGACATCTGGACCCGCGCAACACCACCGCGCTGGGAATACATCACCCAATTGGGCCGCCCGATCTGGGACACGCTGAACATCGCCACTTTGGGCACGATCATCGCGCTGTTCTTGGCCGTGCCCGTCGCCTTTCTGGCCGCCCGCAACACCACGCCTTCGGCGCTGATCATACGGCCCATTGCTCTTTTGATCATCGTTTCAACACGTTCCATCAACTCGCTGATCTGGGCGTTGCTGCTGATCGCCATCATCGGCCCTGGCGTTTTTGCCGGCGTTATCGCCATTGCCATCCGGTCCATCGGGTTCTGCGCCAAGCTGTTGTACGAAGCCATCGAGGAAATCGACCAAACCCAGGTCGAGGCGATTACCGCCACGGGCGCGTCCCGCTGGCAGGTCATGGCCTACGGGATCGTCCCGCAAATCCTGCCCGCATTCGCAGGCATCGCCGTCTTCCGCTGGGACATCAACATCCGAGAATCCACCGTTCTGGGGCTGGTTGGCGCGGGCGGTATCGGCTTGCAACTCTCGGCTTCGCTAAACGTTCTGGCGTGGCCGCAGGTTAGCTTGATCCTGCTTGTTATCCTTGTCGCCGTCGTCATCTCGGAATGGGTGTCGGCCAAAGTGCGGGGGGCGATTATTTGACCGGCATTTCGGCAGAAGAAGCGTTTCAGGCCTACGAGGCGGTCCGTCACCGCCTGCCGCATCTGGCCCCGACAGATCAGGGGTACACCCGGGTCGATACGCTTGCAGATATCGCCGATGATTTCGACGTCTTCCTGCTGGACGCGTTCGGAGTCCTCAACATCGGCGAAACCGCCATCCCCGACACGCCCGACAGGGTGGCCGACCTGAAAGCGGCGGGCAAACGGGTGCTGGTTGTGTCGAACGCCGCCGGGTTTCCCCATGCCGCGCTGATGGAGAAATACACGCGTCTTGGATACGATTTCGCCCCCGAAGACGTCATCACCAGCCGCGCCACTTTGCTGGCCGGACTGAACGGGCAGCGCGGGATGCATTGGGGTCTGATGGCCACGCGCAACACGGGCCTGCGCGATCTGGAAGCGCTAAACCTCACCTATCTGGAAGAAGACCCGGGCCCTTACGCCGAGGTCGACGGCTTCCTGATGATCGGTTCGGCCGCCTGGACCGACGCGCGCCAAACCCTGCTGGAAGAGGCCTTGCAGAAACGCTCCCGCCCAGTGCTGGTGGGCAATCCTGACATTGTCGCGCCGCGCGAACAGGGGTTTTCAACAGAACCCGGCCATTTCGCGCACCGCCTTGCCGACCGCACGGGCGTGGTGCCTCAGTTCTTTGGCAAGCCCTTCCCCAACATCTTCGATCTGGCCTTCCAGCGGCTTGGTACAGTCGACAAGTCCCGCGTCGTGATGGTGGGCGACAGCCTGCATACCGACATTCTGGGCGCGCGCACTGCGGGTGTCGCCTCGGCTCTGATTGCGGACTATGGGTTCTTTGCCGGGCAAGATTTGGCGGCAGCGATCACGCGCGCGAAAATCGTGCCGGATTTCGTCGTCAGCCAACCTTAGGCCATTTCAGGCTCGCCGCCGTTGCGAACGCGCCCTAGTGTCGGCCCATGGCGCTTTTCCGAAACCGATCTTACAAACTGCTGTTGTCCGCCACGGCAGTCTCGAACCTGGGCGATGGCGTTTCGGCGCTGGCCTTCCCATGGCTTGCCACGTTGATCACGCGCGACCCGGTCCTGATCGCTCTCGTCGCCTTTGCCACCCGGCTGCCGTGGTTTTTGATGTCGATCCCCGCAGGCGCGATTGTGGACCGCAGCGACCGACAAAAGCTGGTCCTGCGGGCGGACTGGCTGCGCATGGCACTGACGGTCGCAGTCATCGGTCTGATCCTGACAATCCCGGCCTTTCCGCCCCTGTCTGGTGAGATGTTCTATATCCTGATCCTGTCCGGCTTTGCCTTTTTGTTGGGCACAGCCGAGGTGCTGCGCGATAACGCCGCCCAAACACTGCTGCCCTCGGTCGTGGAGAAAGACCAATTGGAAACGGCCAACGGCCAGTTGTGGACCGCCGAACAAGTGATGGGCCAGTTCGTTGGTCCCCCTTTGGCAGGCTTCCTGATCGCCTTGGCCGTGCCCGCCCCCTTCATTCTGGACGCGCTGACCTTCGCCGTAGCGGCCCTAGCGGTGGCAGCCATGCAATTGAAACAACGCGATATTCCGCCCCGCCGTCCCATGCGCGAGGACTTGGCCGAAGGCTGGGCCTGGATGCGGGCACACCCAATGGTCTTGCGCGTGGCGGTGATGCTGGGCGTGATGAACGGAGCCTCCTTGCTGGGCCTCACAATGCTGGTTCTGATCAGCCAAGAACGCCTTGGGTTAAGCGCCTTTGGCTTTGGCATGATCATGACAGCGGGGGCAGCAGGCGGCGTCACAGGTGGATTGCTGGGTCCGAAACTGATCGCCCGGATCGGGCGTGTCGCGGCGCTGAAACTGGCGCTCGCCCTTTTCCCCATTGCCTTCGTCGCCATCGCCCTGACCGCCAGCCCCTACGTGGTGGCCGTTGCGCTGTTCTTCGAAAGTCTCGCGGCCCTGTTGTGGAACATCGTCACCGTGTCTTGGCGGCAAAGGATCATTCCGGATGATCTGCTGGGCCGCGTGAACAGCATCTATCGTTTCTTCGGCTGGGGCCTCACTCCGGTTGGGGCTTTGGCAGGTGGTGTCATCGTGGCGGCAAGCGAAGGAGCCTTAGGGCGCGACCAAGCCTTGCAACTGCCCTATTTGGTGGGCGCGATCATCCTGACGGGCGTGGCGATTTACGGTTGGCGTAAACTAGACCTCTGAGCGCTTGCGCCCGCGCCCGGAACCGGTGCTAATGCGGGGGCCAGCGGAAGGGGCGCTTTTTTGACATCCGAAACGCAAGACACCGCCCCGACACGCCGGGTCGAAAACAGCGCCGCACTGGTGTTGATGGGCCTAGGCATGTTCCTGTTTTCCGCCGTGGATGCGGCGGCGAAGTATCTGACCGATGACCTACACCCTTTTCAGATCGTCTGGACGCGCCAGTTGGGCCTGTTCGCCGTGGCTGTGGTTCTGCTGGCGGTTCACGGTTTGAAACTGCTGCACACTGAACACCTGAACCTGCAAATCGCACGAGGGTGCGTCGCGATCTGTTCGGCCACCTGTTTCATCTTCGCGCTGCCCCATGTGGCCTTGGCTGACGCCGTTGCAATCAGCTTTGTGGCGCCCTTCATGGTGACCCTGATGGGCGCCCTGATCCTGCGCGAACCCGTGGGCATTCGCCGTTGGGTGGCGGTTGCGCTTGGGTTTGTCGGCACGCTGATCATCATCCGCCCGGGTGCAGGGGTGATGCATCCTGCCGCCCTGTTGGTGGTGGTCGCGGCCTTCTTTTTTGCCTGCCGCCAAATCATCAGCCGCGCCATCTCGGACACCGACAAAACAAGCACCACAATCGTCTATACCGCCTTCATCGGCATCGTCATCCTTAGCCTGCCGCTGCCTTGGATATGGGTCAGGCCCGCGCCCTCGGCACTGGCCATCTTGTTGGGCATGGCCATTCTGGCAGCCGCCGCCGAGATCCTTGTCATCAAAGCGTTCGAGCGTGGCCTCGCCGTCGTCATCTCGCCCATGCACTACACTCTGATCCTGTGGGGCACGTTTTATGGCTGGCTGTTCTTCGACCAATTGCCGGACGTTTGGACATGGGTCGGGGCGGCGATCATCGTGGCCACCGGGCTGTACACCCTCAGACGCGAATACCTTGCCAGTCGCGCGCGGCTCTAACTTGCGATGCTTGTGGGGTCAGAATTCGGCCAGAGTATATCCCGCCCTCTCCAAAGCGCGCAGGACGCCGCTTTCGCCCGAAAGATGCGCCGCACCAACGGCCAAAACCACGTCTTTCCCGGCGACCATCTCGGCAATCTTCGGTTCCCAATCACGGTTGCGCCCAACCAAAAGCTCTTGATTGATCTCTTCAAAAAGCTCGGCCCCGTCTTCGATCCCGGCCTCTTCCACCATGATCCGCCCGTATTCCCAGCTTTCACGCACGCGCCCGTCGAAATAGGATTCGATCAAGGTGGACGTCTGCGCATTCCCACTGGCTTGGGTTTCCAACGTGATCCGTAACCCAGCCAGCTGTTTGTCCAAAGGTTCGTCCGAGAACAGACGCAACACCGCTTCTGTGTCGTCCAGCGTGGCAATCGGCGTGTTCTGGGTCATGGCGATGGATTCAAGACGGCGGTCTAATCCATGCTGGCCCGACTGCAACGCCGACATGGCGCAAGGCGGGATCGCAAGCGTCATCGACAGATACCAAGGCTGGAACTTTGCCGCAAAGAACGAAGGAATACCCATGGCGGACAGTCGGTCCGACACGCGGGTCCAGTCCTCGTCCCCCAAAAGATCAATCAAGGTGGGGCCTTCGTTGATAAAGAACATGTCGGGTTGATTGGTGACCAGTTTTTGGATGCCTTCTTCATCTTCGATTGAAGCTTCGATGATCAACAGGTCAGCCGTTTCAAGCGCTGGACGCACACGATCGACATAGGCCACAAGCCGCGGATCGGGGATATGTATCGTGCCCACAACCGTGACGGTCGAACCGTCCTTGGTCGCACGCCAGAAATTGCCCTCCGGATAGGGATGCGGCTCGACAAGCGCATCCAGCCGTGCGCGGTCTTCGGGCGATAGGGTCTGGATCAGATCCTCGGTCCCGCAACTTTGCGCCACCGCCGCCATGGGAAAAACGAACGCCAATAAAAATAGGAATGCCCGGATCATGCTTGCCTCAATTGTCCAATGCGCTTTCGAAACACTTTGACCGGATTTCGCGGCAGAAAAAAGGCAATTTCCCCGGTGCGGAGGTATGAATTTTTCAGCTTTTGGCCTGTTGACACAAGCGTGCGGCTTCCTTACATCCGGCACGTTAGCACTCAAGATAGTTGAGTGCTAACACAGGAAAAACTGAACCGAGGAACGTTCACTATGGCATTCACTCCGCTTCATGACCGCGTTGTTGTCCGTCGCCTGAAAAGCGATGAGAAAACAGCGGGTGGTCTGATTATCCCCGACAACGCCAAGGAAAAGCCTGCTGAGGGCAAAATCGTCTCTGTAGGCGAAGGCGCAAAAGACGAAAGTGGCGCACGCATCAAGATGGACGTCAAAAAAGGCCAAAAGATCCTGTTCGGCAAATGGTCGGGCACCGAGATCACGCTGGATGGCGAAGAGCTGTTGATCATGAAGGAAAGCGACATTCTCGGCATCATCGGCTGAGGCGGTTTCCAAGCTTACCGGGGTGACCCCCGGCCAACGCATTAAAACATAGGAGTAGCGAACATGGCTGCTAAAGACGTCAAATTCGACACCGATGCCCGCAATCGCATGCTGACCGGTGTCAACACTCTGGCAGACGCTGTCAAAGTGACGCTGGGCCCGAAAGGCCGTAACGTTGTTATCGAAAAGTCCTTTGGCGCACCGCGCATCACCAAAGACGGTGTATCGGTTGCCAAAGAGATCGAGCTTGAGGACAAGTTCGAAAACATGGGCGCGCAGATGGTCAAAGAAGTGG
>CAZWDS010000065.1:0-16607 GCA_964632495.1 uncultured Rhodobacterales bacterium | reverse complement strand
CAACACCGACTGAATACGCAAAACCTTCTCGGCCATTGCGCTGGTGGCCATAAGCGTCGCACTCAGTACGGTCGCCGTAGCCACTTTGGTTAGTTTTGAAAACATTAAGTTTCCTCCCAGTTAGTTGCCTTCGGTCTTGCTTTGGAACCCTGTCACTGAAGGCTTTGTGACGGGTTTGTCTTGGGTCGCTCAATGCCCCTTGCTCAAGTCCATTCCTTCTATCAGGCCTAGCATGGGGCCGATGCCGTAGTTCATATCAAAGGTGCCGCGGAACAGCATTTCGCCTGCGACGTAAATCAGGACAATCAGCCCTGCCCATGAAATCCACGGGAAACGTGTCAGAAGTTTCATGATCAGTGTCGCCGCAAATGCCATCAAAAGGATGGCCAGCGCCAGACCGAAGATCAGCAGGTTCGTGTTTCCATCGGCAATCGCCGCAACGGCCAAGACGTTGTCCAGCGACATCGACACATCGGCAATCGTGATGGTCCAAAGCGCCGAGGCCAAACTGCGTCGCGGGGCGCCCGTGTAGCCTTTTTCGGGATCTTCGGCTACTTCCATGGCGTATTCGGCTTGCCCACCCAGGTTTTCGCGGATTTCGCAGAACAGGCGCCAGCAAACGTAGCACAGAAGCAACCCCCCAAGGAACAAAAGCCCTGGAATGCCCAGCAACTTGGTTGCAACGATGGCAAAAACAATGCGCAGAACAGCCGCAATCACCATGCCGAAGAGGATCGCCTTAGCGCGCAATTCGGGCGCGAGCCCAGCCGCCGCCATGCCGATGATCAGCGCATTGTCACCTGACAGTATAAGGTCTGCCAAGATGATCTTGCTGGCGTCTACGATGAGGGATGCATCCATTAACTTGCCGCTTCCAGTGTTTGTGCTTCAGGCGCGGCGGCGGCTTTGGCATCGGCCAAAACCAAGTCCGAGCATTTTTCACCGATCATGATAGCCGGTGCATTGGTGTTGCCCGAAACGATCTGCGGCATGATCGAGGCATCCGCCACCCGCAGACCTTCAATGCCATGGACACGCAAGCGATCATCGACAACGGCCATCGGGTCATGACCCATCTTACATGTGCCGGTCGGGTGGTAGATCGTCGTCGCCGTATTACGTGCCCAGTTCAGGATTGCCGCGTCGTCGTCATCGGAAATATCGGGGCCGGGCGTGTATTCCTCGGTGATCACGCTGGCCAATGGTTCGTGGCGCGCAATGTTGCGGGCGATGCGGATGCCAGCGACAATCGTGTCCTGATCCAGCTTGGTCGCCAGATAGTTCGGATGGATCGCCGGATAGTCGCGCATGTCGGCAGATTTCAATTCGATGTGCCCGGCGCTTTCGGGGCGCATCTGCAAGACGCTGGCCGTGAAGGCATTGAAATCATGGGGTTTGTTGATCCTGGCCGAGGCGCTGAACGGCTGAATATGGAACTGGATGTCGGGTGTTTCCAGATCGGGACGCGTTTTCAGAAAGGCCGTCCCAAGGCTGGCCGCCATGGTCATCGGCCCAGATCGGGTGACGGCATAGTGCAGCGCGATGACGCCTTGTTTGAACAGATTGTTGATCTCGGTGTTGATGGTCGAAAGCGTGGTTTTGTAGATCGGGCGGGCTTGCAAATGGTCTTGCAGGTTTTGCCCCACTCCGGGCAAATCGACCAAGACGTCGATGCCGTGTTTGCGTAACGCTTCAGCCGGACCGACCCCCGAAACCATAAGCAGCTGAGGCGAAGCCAGCGCACCCGACGACAGCACAACTTCGCGATTGGCGTGGATCGTCGTGACTTGGCCCGCCAGATCAACTTCGATCCCGGTCACGCGCTTGCCGTCAAACACCAGCTTGCGCGCGGTGCATTTGGTCAGGATGGTAAGGTTCGGCCAGGATTTCGCGGGCTTCAGATAAGCCACCGCCGAAGAGCAGCGTCGCCCATTGCGCAAGGTCAGTTGGAAATGGCCTACGCCTTCTTGATCTGCGCCGTTGTAATCCGGGTTCGCCGGATAGCCAGCCGCGACCGCGGCCTCCACCCAGCGGTCGACCACTTCGCGGCGCACAGCCGAATCCGACACGGTCAGCGGCCCCCCACGTCCCCGCGCCGACGGATCACCGTGCTCGTAACTTTCCGAGCGTTTGAACAATGGCAACACGTCGTCCCAACCCCAGCCAGTGTTCCCCAATTGACGCCAATAGTTATAGTCCTGCGCCTGCCCGCGCACATAAAGCAATCCGTTGATCGAACTGGACCCACCCAGAACCTTGCCACGCGGCCACTTCAGACGACGGCCGTTCAGGCCCGGGTCAGGCTCGGTTTCATAACCCCAATCGGTGTTGGGATTGCCCATGGTTTTGAAATATCCGACGGGAATGTGGATCCAGGGATAGGTGTCCTTGCCCCCGGCTTCGAGAAGAGCAACCTTGTGCTTGCCATCCGCAGCCAGCCGGTGTGCCAAAGCACATCCTGCCGAGCCTGCGCCAATGATGACGTAGTCAAAGTTCACTCATTTCCTCCCTCAAACCCCAATTTTTCAAAAAATGAGATTTATTGTCCCGTTTTTAAGTGCAGCATGTATTCTGTGACCGTGCAAGAAGATTCGATCAGGGGCATTCGAATGACCGACAAAACAGACGAGCGGGTGCCAACCAATCTGCGCGCCCTGCTGATCCTCGAAGCTTTGGGGCACGAGAGCGATCCCCTGTCGACGTCAGAGATCGGGCGTATCGTGGGCATCCCCAAACAAACCGCGCATCGGCTTTGCACGACGCTTGTGGAAGAAGGATATCTGAACCGCGTAGATGGCCGCGGCCCATTTCGCCCCGGTCGGCGGGCGCGTGAAATGGCGACCGGATTGCTTCATGCCTCGGCCCATCACCATTCGCGCCATCAGGTCTTGCAATGGGTGGCCGAACAAGTGGGCGAGACGGTGAATTTCGTCGTGCCTGAAGATCAGGGGATGAGCTATAAGGACCGCGTCGAAACCAACTGGGCGTTCCGCATTCAACTTCCCATCGGCAGCCACGTTCCTTTTCATTGCACCGCCAGTGGCAAAGCGTTTCTGGCAACCCTGCCCAAAGCCGAACGGCGGCGTTTGGTGAATGTCATGCAGTTGACGCCTTTGACCAAGAACACAATCACCGATCCCGGAAAGCTATTGGCCGAACTGCAAGAGATCGGACGCAGAGGTTATGCTTTGGACAACGAAGAATTTCTGGACGGCATGGTCGCAGTTTCGGTCCCGGTGCGCGACACCCAAGGGCGCTTCTTCGCGTCGCTGGCGGCCCATGGGCCAAACCAACGGTTGTCCTTGGATCAGCTTGTGTCGCATGTCCCGCTTCTGACCGAGGCGGCGCAACGTCTGACAAAGGTCGTTTTCGACTGACACGCGTGACTTGGGACGGTGTTGCACCGGCACCGGAAACGGCTTTCAATGAGTACTGGACACAAGTGCCCAAACATGCTGATCTTCCCAGCGATTGATCGGGAGACGTGGCATGAAATCTCATTACCGGGTTGTTGTGATCGGCGGCGGAGTTGTTGGATCATCGGTGTTGTATCACTTGGCCAAGTTTGGCTGGACCGACGTGGTGATGCTGGAACGTCGCCGTTTGGCGTCCGGGTCGTCTTGGCATGCAGCGGGGGGCATTCACGCCCTGAACGCCGATCCGAATATGGCCGCGCTTCAGGCCTATACCATTGATTTATTGTCAGAAGTTGAGGAAGAATCCGGTCAAAACATCGGCTTGCACATGACCGGCGGTCTGACCTTGGCCGGCACGCCAGAACGTTGGGAATGGCTCCAGGCGAATTATCGCATCTTCCAATCCATCGGCATTGATGACTGCGAATTGATCTCTCCCGAAGAAGCGCAAAAGCGGTGTCCGATCATGTCGACTGAAGGTGTCTTGGGTGCGATGTGGGCGGACCGCGAGGGTTATCTTGATACCACCGGCACTGTGCAGGCCTATGCCACGGCGGCCAAGAAGCGTGGCGCGGAATACTATGAAGAGACCAAGGTTGATGAACTGATCCAGACCAAGGACGGCTGGATCGTCAAGACCGACAAGGGCGATATCACTTGCGAGCACGTCGTCAACGCCGGTGGTCTTTGGGCCAAGCAGGTGGGGCGCATGGCGGGGATTGAACTGCCCGTGTCGCCATTGAAACATCACTATCTGATCACCGACGCCGTGCCAGAGGTTGCGGCGGCAGATTTTGAAATGCCGATGACCGTCGATCTCGAAGGCTTCACCTATATGCGGCAGGATCAGCAGGGCGTGCTGGTTGGTATCTATGAGGTTGAGCACGAACACTGGGCGATGGACGGCGCGCCTTGGAGTTACGGTGAAGAGCTGTTCCAAGAACAATTGGACCGGATCGAGAACGAGTTGACGCTGGGCTTCCAGCGCTATCCGGCGATCGAGAACGTCGGCATCAAAACCTGGGTCAACGGCGCTTTCACATTCTCGCCCGACGGCAATCCGCTGGTCGGCCCTGTCGCGGGCAAGCCCGGGTATTGGTGCGCCTGTGCTGTGATGGCCGGGTTCCTGCAAGGTGGCGGTGTGGGCAAGACGCTGGCCGAGTGGATGATCCACGGCGAGCCCGAGGCGGACGCTTGGTCGATGGATGTGGCGCGGTATGGCAAGTTTGC
Source organism: uncultured Rhodobacterales bacterium (assembly GCA_964632495.1). Lineage (GTDB taxonomy): Bacteria > Pseudomonadota > Alphaproteobacteria > Rhodobacterales > Rhodobacteraceae > CALKXV01. The sequence goes on along the minus strand of CAZWDS010000065.1, from coordinate 11,961 downwards.
CGAGAACCGCGAGTACATCCGGCAAACGACGGGGCAGTTCTATTCGCGGCGTTTCGTGATGTCTTATCCGAACGAACAATTGCCCGCAGGACGCCCCTTGAAGATGGCCCCCGCCCACGACGACATGACGGATCACAACTGCCGTTGGGGCGTGTCGTGGGATTTGGAGGTGCCTTTGTATTTTGCGCCGTCCAAGGATTTCGAAGAGAACCTGACGCTGAAGCGTTCGAACGCGCACGACATCGTCGCGGCCGAGTGCAAGAACGCCCGCGAAAACGTCGGCATGGTCGATATCACCGGGTTCTCGCGTTACGAGGTGACGGGGCCGAACGCCGAAGCTTGGCTTGATCGTATCATGGCGTCGAAATTGCCCGGACCGGGGCGCGCACGATTGGCGCCGATGCTGTCCGAGACGGGACGGTTGAAGGGCGATCTGACGGTGCTGAACTGGGGCGACGGCACGTGGTGGGTCATGGGGTCTTACTACCTGCGTGCCTGGCACATGCGCTGGTTCGAAGATCACATGATGGACGGTGTTCAGGTCCGCGATCTGGGCGAAGAGATGTGCGGTTTTGGTCTGACTGGGCCTAACGCGAAGAAGGTTTTGCAAAAGCTGGTCGCCGAAGACATCACCCTACCCTTCATGGGCTGTGCCAAGATGGACGTGGGGCTTGTGTCGGCGCGGGTTGCGCGGATGTCAGTGGCGGGTGAGTTGGGATATGAGATCAACTGCCGGTATGGCGATCATGTGAAATTGCGCCGGATTTTGCTGAAGGCGGGCGATGAGTTTGGGCTTCAGGAATATGGGTTCAACGCGATGCTTTCCATGCGGCTGGAAAAGAGCTTTGGTATTTGGTCTGCCGAATTCCGACAGGATTACACGCCGGGCGAAACCGGCATGGATCGTTGGATCGACTGGGACAAAGGTGATTTCGTCGGGCGCGACGCCGCTTTGGCCGAACGCGATGGCAATGGGCCGACGCGGCAGGTTGTGACGCTGGAAGTGGATGCGGACGATGCGGATGCCAGCGGCTATGAGCCGATCTGGGCCGACGGTAAGCTGGTCGGATTTGTCACGTCTGGCGGCTATGGACATACAACGGGCAAATCGCTTGCTATGGGCATGGTGGACCGGGACGCCGCCGCCGAGGGTACCGCGCTGTCGGTTCATATCGTTGGTGTCGAACGATCCGCAAAAGTCATCCCAGCGTCGCCTTATGATCCAAACGGCAGCGCAATGCGCGGATAATTCGGGCAGTTGGAAAATGCCCTAAGAGCAGTGCGTTTCAGCTATTGCAAAACTCTGTCCATGCGCTCACGTTACCTCCGGGACAAATAGTGCACGTCGCTGTCACGCGTCGCTTGTGACCAAACTTCGGTTTGGATGAAGACGCGACATCGGCTGCACCTCAACACTATGGGGGACGACCATGTTGAAACACACCCTCGCCGTCTTTGCGGCGACGATTGCGCTTGGCGGCGCATCACTGGCCGAGACGAAAATTCCTTTCGCCTTGGACTGGAAATTCGAAGGACCAGCTGCGCCCTATTTCGCAGCTATCGACAATGGCCATTTCGGCGCTGCTGATCTGAACGTTGAAATCTCGGCTGGACAAGGCTCGCTTGATGCGATCCCGAAAGTGGCCACGGGCGCGTTTCCTGTTGGCTTTGCGGATATCAACTCGCTGATCAAGTTCCTTGATCAAAACCCCGGTGCGCCGGTCACGGCTGTGATGATGGTGTATGACAAACCGCCTTTCGCAATTGTGGGCCGCAAGTCTTTGGGCGTTTCCGGGCCGGAAGATTTGGAAGGCAAAGTGCTGGGAGCTCCGCCTCCTGATGGCGCTTGGGCGCAGTTCCCGGCTTTCGCTTCCGCGAACGGTTTGGACGTGGATGCGATCAAGGTCGAGCCGGTTGGCTTCCCAACCCGCGAGCCGATGTTGGCCGAAGGGAATGTGGATGCCGTCACCGGCTTTTCGTTTTCGTCCTATCTGAACCTTGTTCGCTTGGGCGTGCCGGAAGACGACATCTCGACCATCCTGATGGCGGATCATGGGCTTGAGCTTTATGGCAACGCGATCATCGTCAACACCGATTTCGCAGCCGCTAACCCCGAAGTGGTCAAAGGCTTTCTTGGTGGCATCGCCGCCGGTTGGAAGGACGCGATTGCCGATCCTGCAAAGGCCATCGAAAGCCTGATCGAGCGCAACCCCGCCGCCGACGCCGCACTTGAGACACGCCGCCTGCAACTGGCCATCGACGCCAATGTCGCGACCGATGCGGCCATGGCCAACGGTCTTGGCGCGATTGATGACGACCGGATGATGAAAGCAATTGCGCAGCTGGGCGAGAATTATGAATTCCAAAACACGCCCGACGCATCGCTTTACTTCACCGATGCTTATCTGCCTGATGCAGCCATGCGGATGCTGAAATAGGCCATTTTGTCCGGCGGGGTTAGGCCCTGCCGGACAGTGCTTTGGGGGGAGCAGATGTCGGATAATCTTATAGAGATCAAAGGCGTAAAGCACGCCTACCAAACCGGCGATGGCCCCCTGCCCGTATTGGACGGTTTGGAAATGTCGGTGCCCGAAGGCGGGTTCTGCGCCGTGGTTGGTCCGTCGGGCTGCGGAAAATCTACGCTGACGCGCTTGGTCGCCGGGCTGATGAAACCCGACGAGGGCGAAGTTTGGTTGCACGGCGAAAAGGTCACCGGCCCCAAATCAACCGTCGGTATGGCCTTTCAAAATCCGGTGCTGCTGGAGTGGCGCACCATTCTACAAAACGTGATCCTGCCGCTTGAAATCGTGCCCAACAAATTGTCCCGCCGCGATCAGGAAGATCGTGCGCGTCACCTTTTAGCGCTGGTCGGTTTGGAGGGGTTTGAGGACAAACGGCCTTCGGAACTCTCTGGAGGGATGCGCCAGCGTGCCTCGCTTTGCCGGGCCATCGTGCACAAACCCGACGTTTTGATCTTGGACGAACCCTTTGGCGCGTTGGACGCTTTCACCCGCGAAGACCTGTGGCAGACCATGCACAAGGTGAAGAAGGAAGAACCCTTTACCGGCGTCCTGATCACCCATGATCTGCGCGAGTCGATCTTTCTGGCCGACCAAGTGATCGTTCTGTCCGGTCGCCCGGCCCGCACGCAATATGTGATGGATGTGCATCTGACCGGCGAGCGTGACCTTGAACATATGTACACACCGGAAAGTGCCGAGGCTTTGAACGTCCTGCGTCATCAGATCAAAGTGGCGCAAGGCCGCGCGGATGAGGTGGCGGCATGATCAAGAAAATCGCCGTTCCCATATTCGCGCTGGTCGTCTTTGGCCTGTTCTGGGAGTTCCTTGTCTGGGTGAACGACTGGCCGAATTACAAAATGGCCTCGCCGTCCGATCTGTGGCCCGCGTTCTGGAAATTCCGCTGGCTGTTCCTGGAATACGGCTGGGACACGCTGTGGCGCACCGTGGTCGGATTGTTGTTGGCCATCGTCGTGGGCGTTTTGATCGGCATGGTCATGGGGTTCTCGCGCACCATGCGCGACGCTCTCTACCCGCTTTTGGTCGGCTTTAACGCCATCCCAAAGGCAACCGTGGTGCCGATCATCGCGCTGATGTTCGTGGGCCAGCATGACTTCAACACCGTGCTGATTGCCTTCCTGATCAGCTTTTTCCCAATCGCTGTTTCCGTGTCGATTGGCCTGTCGACGTTAGAGCCCGAATACCGCGATATCCTTGCGTCGCTTGGGGCGTCGAAGGTTCAGATCTTTTGGAAAATCGCCTTACCCAAAACGCTGCCCGAGTTCTTTGGCGCGTTGAAAGTCGCCGTCACGCTGGCCTTTATCGGCACCAACCTGATGGAAATCGTCGAACCGCACGGGCGCGGGCTTGGGCATTTGTTCGATAGCGGCAAGATCAGCGCGGATTATCCGTTGATGTTCGCGGTATTGATTGCTTTGGCGATCATGGGGATTTTGCTTTACTATGTTGTCGTTGCCCTTGAGAAAGTATTCGCAGGGTGGGCCGAACGCGCCCCCACTTAGGCGCAACTTTCCGCGGAGGCCCCCATGAACCGCGATACCATTCGAGCAGCGAACCTGACCGACGAAACGCAACTGGTCCGGGACTTGGCCGCGTGTACTGCCCTTTGCGTGACCGACCGAACCGCCATTTCCGACCGCGCCGCCGATTTGGTGCGTGGCGTTCGGGAGGCGGGTAAGATTGGCACGATGGAGGCCTTTCTGGCCGAGTACGGATTGTCGACCGATGAAGGCGTGGCACTTATGTGTTTGGCCGAGGCGATGTTGCGCGTGCCGGACTCGGATACAGTGGACGAGCTGATCCGCGACAAGATCACACCGCACGACTGGGCGGCGCATGTGGGGGATTCCGGCTCGATCCTTGTGAATGCGTCCACTTGGGCGCTTATGTTGACGGGGCGCATTCTGGACGACGAAGGCGCGGGCGTTGTGGGCACGTTGCATGGACTGGTGAAGCGTCTGGGCGAGCCGGTGATCCGCAAAGCCGTGGGTCAGGCGATGGCCGAGATGGGGTCGCAATTTGTGCTGGGCGAAACCATCGACGACGCGATGACGCGCGGTTTGGGCATGGTCGAACAGGGCTATACGTATTCCTACGATATGCTGGGCGAAGCGGCGCGGACCGAAGACGATGCGGCGCGGTATCATGCGGCCTATCTGAAGGCGATCCGGGCGATTGCGGTGCGGGCGACCTCGGACGATATCCGACAGAACCCGGGCATTTCGGTCAAACTATCGGCGCTTCATCCGCGCTATGAACGGGCGCAGGCCGCGACGATGGTGCCCAAGATGGTGAACAGGTTGCTAAGCCTAGTGAAAGCGGCCGCCGACGCAAAAATCGGACTGAATATCGACGCGGAAGAGGCCGACCGGCTGGATTTATCGCTGGACGTGATCGAGGCGGTCATGGCTGATCCGGTGTTGGATGGTTGGGACGGCTTTGGCATTGTGGTGCAGGCCTTCGGGCGGCGAGCGCTTCCTGTGATCGAACATCTCTATGCACTGGCAGTTCGTCAGGACCGCCGCATCATGGTCCGGCTGGTCAAGGGAGCCTATTGGGACATGGAGGTGAAGCGCGCTCAGGTGCTGGGCCTGTCCGACTATCCCGTCTTCACACGCAAGACCCACACCGATGTCAGTTATCTGGCCGGTGCGCGACGGCTATTGGAAATGACCGACCGCATCTATCCGCAGTTTGCCACGCATAACGCCCATTCCGTCGCGGCGATCCTGCATATGGCTGGAGAGGCTCGCCAGACCTTCGAGTTTCAGCGTTTGCATGGGATGGGCGAGGCCTTGCATGACCTTGTGCATCAAAGCGACGGCACGCGTTGTCGCATCTATGCCCCGGTCGGCGCCCATGAAGATTTGCTGGCTTATCTGGTGCGGCGGCTGCTTGAGAACGGCGCGAATTCGTCCTTCGTGAACCAGATCGTCGATCTGGATGTGCCTGCGACCGAGATTGCCGCCGACCCAATTGGGGAAGCCGAGGCACAAGAATTTGCCCCTAACCCGGCCATTCCACGCCCGTCTGACATCTTTGCCCCGCGCCTGAATTCGCGCGGTTGGGACATCACAGACCCCGTGGATTTGGCGGGGATCGAAGCGGGGCGTGCGCCTTTTGCGGCGCCTTATGAATGGAGGGCTGGACCAATCTCGCCATTCAAAGTGCCCGGCCAGACCCGTGACGTCATCAATCCAGCGCAACCTAAGGACCGGGTCGGCGTTGTGACCGAGGCGGATGGGGCGATAGCTGAACAGGTGATCAGCGCAGCTTTGGAGGCTCAACCCGGATGGGACGCTTTGGGCGCGCTGGCCCGCGCTGCAACCTTGCGCAAAGTGGCCGATTTTTACGAAGCCAATGCCACCGAGATTTTCGCCATTGTCGCCCGCGAGGCGGGCAAGACCCTGTTGGACGGCGTGGCAGAGTTGCGCGAAGCGGTGGATTTCTTGCGGTACTATGCCGAAGAGGCTGAACGGTTGGGCAACACCGGAACGGCGCGTGGAGTGATTGTGTGTATCAGCCCGTGGAACTTTCCCTTGGCGATATTCACAGGCCAGATCGCGGCGGCGCTGGCTGCGGGCAATGCCGTGATTGCCAAACCCGCTGAACAGACGCCGCTGATCGCCGCTCGTGCGGTCGACTGGATGATCAAGGCCGGTATCCCCGAAGGCGTGATCCAACTGATGCCCGGCGACGGAGCCACCATCGGGGCCGCTTTGACGCGGGACGCGCGGATTGGCGGCGTGTGTTTCACAGGCTCGACAGAGGTGGCCAAGATCATCGACCGGCAATTGGCCGATACTGCGCCCGCAGCCATGCTGATTGCGGAAACCGGCGGCATGAACGCGATGATCGTCGATTCCACCGCTCTGTTGGAACAAGCCACGCGCGACATCGTAAGGGCTGCGTTTCAATCAGCCGGGCAACGCTGCTCGGCCTTGCGGGTGCTTTACGTCCAAAAGGACGTCGCGCCGGCGTTGATCCGAATGCTAACCGGAGCCATGGACACATTGGTAATCGGCGACCCATGGGACTTGGCCACAGACGTGGCACCCGTGATTGATCGCGACGCCTATGAAAATATCCACGCCTATGTCACCGCTGGCGCGGATCGGACGCTGAAGACAATGTCAGTGCCCGAGGGTGGTAACTTCATCCCACCAACACTTCTCAATGTCTCGGGAATTTCGGATGTTGAACGCGAGATTTTCGGACCCGTCCTGCATCTGGCCACTTTCGAAGGCGGGAAAATCGACGATGTTGTGTCCGAAATCAACGCCAAGGAATACGGGCTGACCTTCGGCCTGCACACCCGGATCGACCTGCGCGTGCAACATGTTCTGGACCAGATCAACATGGGAAATGTCTATGTGAACCGCGACCAGATCGGCGCCGTCGTCGGCTCGCAACCCTTTGGTGGGCATGGGCTTTCTGGCACTGGCCCCAAGGCGGGAGGGCCGCATTACCTGCCCCGTTTCCGTATATCAAAGCACCGGAAGACAAAAACAGATCTGACAATCGCGGCTGTCACCGCAACGGAATTAGAGGCCGGATTTGACGATCTTGCGACACTTTCGCAGGTGCCTTTGCCCGAACGGATCACCCAGTTGCGCACAGCTTTGCGCGGTCGCGGGGCCGACGCGATGGCGGCCGCCGCAGCACTTGATATGGGGCCACTGGATCTGCCGGGCCCGACGGGCGAGGCAAATCAGTTCGAATTACGTCCGAAGGGAAATGTCTTGTGCCTTGGAGCTCACTCCGAAGACCTGTTGGCACAAGTCATTCAAGGCCTGGCCGCAGGCAATCGCGTGATCGCTGTGGCCCCCGGCGCGAAGGCGCTTTTGAAACCGCTCCACAAATCTGACCTGCCCCTGATCGCAATTGACGGAGGGTTGCACGACCTGGCCGAGTTGACGGCGTGCCCATTGGACATGGTCGCTTTAAACGCAAACAGCCAAATCCTAACAGAGGTCCGACGCGCCTTGGCGGCACGTAAAGGCCCGATTGTGCCACTTCAAGCCGAGACCATCGCCCCAACGGCCTATACGAACGAGCGTACCACCTGCATCGACACGACGGCCGCAGGCGGAAATGCGTCATTGCTGGCAGAAGCGGACGGCTAAACTATCGGGGGTTTTTCTTGGTTGCGGGGGTAGGATTTGAACCTACGACCTTCAGGTTATGAGCCTGACGAGCTACCGGGCTGCTCCACCCCGCGCCAAGAAGTGTCGTGCTACTTGAGCCATGGGGCAAGCGCAAGGGGGTTCGGGCAAAAACTGGGCATCGCGATGTAAATAATCCTGTTCATTTGTCGATCGCTTATCCCAACAAGACTGGTGCCGACGCGCCGGAAAACGCGTAAGTTGCATGCATGTTTGCACGCGCATTTGCATTGTTGTTTCTGGCGGTCGCCGCGTCATTTGCCGCCACGATGTATTTTGGAAACGAGGTTCTGATCGCCCTTGGCCTGATCCTGACGCAAATCAAAATCATTTCGAAGAAGCTGACAATGGTCGAATGGCCTGCGATTTTGACATGGCTGAAATCGCAGGCCGAGGTCTTTCTGCGGATCGAACTGTTGAAAAAATGGCTGATGACTTCGGTGATGCCGTTGTTGCTGGGCAAGGCCGTCCTAAGACGATTCGCGGCGTTTTTGGCGCAATACCGCGCCTCGGTCCGCAAACGTTACATGGCGCTTTTGCGATGGTACCGCGACTTGCACCCTGTGGAAAAAGTCGTGGCCGCTTTGATCATCCTGTGCGCCACGGTTGCTTTGTCGGTCACATCACTGGGGCTTTGGTTGATCCTGTTTTCCGTGAAAATCCCGCTTTGGATCGCAGCCGTGTCTACTGCTCTGTGGCGATCCGTCTGGCTGGGGTTTCAGAAAACCATCTTTCGTGCAGTGGCGTTCCTGCAATTGCGATGGTTCTGGCGGGGCGTGTCCAAAATACTACCGGCGTCGTGGCTGGCCTGGAAGCGGCGCTTGGACTATCGCATCGCCCGCGCCGTGATCCGAAAACGCCGGATGACCGTCCGCCAATTGGCCGCCCGCAAAGACAGCCTGCCGTTTCGTCTTGGTCTGATGGTGGAATTTCTGACGGGGCGGGGTGGTCGCGAATGATACGGTGCGACAAATTCAGATTATTGCGTGGCGGTGCAAGACGCAGAGACCTTAATGCACATTCCCCGCAAACGATGTAAAAGACCTGTCATGAACGTCGAGAGCCTATCACTGAAAGACATGCTTAAGCACATCGACCGGATGGTCAATGACAACCTGCACCTTTGGCACGAAACAGCGGGCGGTCGGGCAGATCGGATCAATTTGTCGGAAAACGTCACCTATCTTGTGCGCGGACCTGGTGGGCAAAAGTCGATCCTGCGGGTGCACCGAGCGGGATATCACACGGCCCATGGCATCACCTGTGAGTTGGCTTGGCTGGAGGCTTTGCAGCGTGACACATCAATCAAAACGGCCGCTGTCGTTCCGGGGCGCAACGGCGCTGTACTGCAAAGCACCCAGATCGAGGGCTTAGTGCAGCCACGTTTTCTTGTTTTATTTCAATTTCTTGACGGATCACCCCCCGATGAATCCGGCGACCTATCCGCGGATTTCGAAGACCTAGGGCGTATTGCAGCAGCCTGTCATGACCATGTGATGACATGGACGAAGCCCGCCGGGTTTGAACGATTGATCTGGGATGAAGACGCAGTCTTTGGCACCACGCCCACATGGGGGAACTGGCGCGATGCGCCAGGTGTGACAGCGGACGTGCGGGACGTTTTGGAGCGGGTTGAGACAAAAGTCCGTAACCGGCTTGGCGTCTATGGTAAGTCCGAAACGCGGTTTAACTTAATCCACGCCGACATGCGGTTGGCAAATCTGTTGATCGGACCGCACGGCACCCAGGTGATCGACTTCGATGATTGTGGGTTCGGATGGCTTATGTACGACTTTGCTGCCGCCATCAGCTTTATCGAGGACGATCCACGCGTGCCGGATATGAAAACGGCTTGGGTGAAGGGGTATCGGTCGGTACGTAATCTTTCACCGGAAGACGAAGCCGAGATCGAGACGATGATTATGCTGCGGCGCATGGCATTGCTGGCGTGGATCGGCAGTCACATCGAAGCGCCTGAACCTCAGGCTTTAGCGCCCGACTTTGCAGAACGGACAGCAAGCTTGGGACGCATGTATTTAGCGCAAAGCTGAACTGAGAAGATACAAAAAAGCCGCCCCAAAGGGCGGCGTTTTTGTTGGCATCGTCATAGAGATACACTTGATGTTGCTCATTAGGTTTGGCGGTGACCTACTCTCCCACGCCTTAAGACGCAGTACCATCGGCGCAGCAGCACTTAACTGCCGAGTTCGGGATGGGATCGGGTGTTTTGCTTGCGCTATGACCACCAAACCAAAAGAACAACATCATTCCAAATCATATACTTAGTGTATGCTTTTGACTTTAAACCAGTCTTCTTCTGGATCAAATCAAGCCTATCGGACAATTAGTATCGGTCAACTGAACGCCTTACAGCGCTTACATCTCCGGCCTATCGACGAGGTGGTCTACCTCGGCTCTCAGGGATACCTTGTTTTGAGGGGGGCTTCCCGCTTAGATGCCTTCAGCGGTTATCCTTTCCGATCATAGCTACCCAGCACTGCCATTGGCATGACAACTGGTCCACCAGTGGATCGTTCACCCCGGTCCTCTCGTACTAGGGGCAACTCCTCTCAAGTCTCCAACACCCACGGCAGATAGGGACCGAACTGTCTCACGACGTTCTAAACCCAGCTCACGTACCACTTTAATCGGCGAACAGCCGAACCCTTGGGACCTGCTCCAGCCCCAGGATGTGATGAGCCGACATCGAGGTGCCAAACAATGCCGTCGATATGGACTCTTGGGCATCATCAGCCTGTTATCCCCGGCGTACCTTTTATCCGTTGAGCGATGGCCCTTCCACTCGGGACCACCGGATCACTATGGCCGTCTTTCGACTCTGCTCGACTTGTCAGTCTCGCAGTCAGGCTGGCTTCTGCCATTGCACTCAACGAGCGATTTCCGACCGCTCTGAGCCAACCTTCGCGCGCCTCCGTTACTGTTTGGGAGGCGACCGCCCCAGTCAAACTACCCGCCACACAGGGTCCCGGATCCGGATAACGGACCGCGGTTAGACATCAAGCAGAACAAGGGTGGTATCTCAAAGGAGGCTCCCCAGAAACTGGCGTTCCTGGTTCAAAGCCTACCACCTATTCTGCACATGTTGTGCCTGATGCCAGTGTGAAGCTGTAGTAAAGGTGCACGGGGTCTTTCCGTCTAACCGCGGGAAGCCTGCATCTTGACAGGCAATTCAATTTCGCTGAGTCCACATTTGAGACAGCGGGGAAGTCGTTACGCCATTCGTGCAGGTCGGAACTTACCCGACAAGGAATTTCGCTACCTTAGGACCGTTATAGTTACGGCCGCCGTTTACCTGGGCTTCAATTCGGAGCTTGCACTCCTCCTTTTAACCTTCAGGCACCGGGCAGGCGTCAGACCCTATACGTCGTCTTGCGACTTCGCAGAGCCCTGTGTTTTTAGTAAACAGTCGCCACCCCCTGGGTTGTGCCCCCAGATTCCACTTACGTAATACCCGGGCCTCCTTCTCGCGAACTTACGGAGGTATTTTGCCGAGTTCCTTCAACATGGTTCTCTCAAGCGCCTTGGTATTCTCTACCAGTCCACCTGTGTCGGTTTAGGGTACGATCTCATGGAGGGCTATTTCCAGGAACCCCTAAGCAGCCCATTCAATCCGATAAGGATGAACTACCTTCGGGATCCGTCACCATCTCCTGGCCCAGGAATATTAACCTGGTTCCCATCGACTACGCCTTTCGGCCTCGCCTTAGGGGTCGGCTTACCCTGCTCAGATTAGCTTTAAGCAGGAACCCTTGGACTTTCGGCGACAGGGTCTCTCACCCTGTTTGTCGCTACTCATGTCATCATTCTCACTAGTGATCTCTCCACCGGATGGCTCACGCCCCGGCTTCACAGAAAACTCAATGCCTCCAATATAGCCCGAAAGCTACAAAAGAGGCGTAGAGTTATGTCACACTACGCTCCGCTACCATGCCTTACGGCATCCTAGACTTCGGCTCATGGCTTGAGCCCCGTTACATCTTCGCCGCAGGACAACTTAAATTAGACCAGTGAGCTGTTACGCTATCTTTAAAGGATGGCTGCTTCTAAGCCAACCTCCTGGTTGTTTTGGTCGTCCCACCTGCTTTCCCACTTAGCCATGAATTAGGGGCCTTAGTCGTAGGTCAGGGTTGTTTCCCTCTCCACGCCGGACGTTAGCACCCGACGTGTGTCTGCCATCTATTACTCCCGGGTATTCGGAGTTTGGTTAGGATCAGTAAGCCTGTGGGGCCCCATTA
>CAZWDS010000064.1:0-16651 GCA_964632495.1 uncultured Rhodobacterales bacterium | reverse complement strand
ACGCTCAGCAGCAGACATTCGTGCGATATGCGGCATCGGTTGCTTTGGGCTCAATGCTGTCATTCGCGGCGCGATGCACGAAGGTCGGCTTAAGGCATTCGCGGCAGGGCAGGGGGGGTGGTGTTGGCGTCAAAGTCGCATAAGCCCGCATATGTTAAGAGAAGTAGCATCTAGGTAGAAAAAGCTGGTTTTCATTTCTGCAAGCCTAGCCGACCTGCGCCCATTGTGGGGCCTACCACCGAATTTCCACACCGTAGCGTGTTATGCCTTCACTGAAGATCGATCATTGTCTTGCCGTCACGCACTTGTATCGGATAGGATTTCAACGGCTCCACGACGGGCCCGCCGCAGGGTGAGCCGTCGCAAAGCTTGAACCGGCCCTGGTGGCGAGGGCTTTCCACGAAATCGCCAAAGACAAATCCTTCGGCCAGGTGCACGTTTTCGTGGCTGCACAGACCGTCGATGGCGAAATAGGCACCCGAGTCATCCCGGCAGACGGCGAAGGTTCGACCGCTGTGGTCGAAGCGCATGACGTCTTCTTCATCCAGATCGCCCTCGTTGCGGACTTCTATACAGTCACTCATGTTCAAGCCTCGCTCATCGCCGCCGGGAAGGCGTGCCGGAAGTGGTGCCGGGGCGGGTTGGCGCCATCGGACAGGGTTTGATGTTGGTAGTGTGACGGATCACGCAATTGACGGGCCAGAGTGCTGATGATGTCGCGATAGGCGCGGAACAATCCTTGCGTACGCGGCGGGCAGTCGTGGCGGATTTTCTTGTGGAGGTCCGGCAGGTTATAGAAAGGCACCATGGGGAACATGTGGTGTTCGACGTGATAGTTCATGTTGGTGTAGAGGAAGGCGAAGGCCGGGTTCAGGATCACGGTGTGGGCGTACAGCCGGAGGTCGAGGATGTCTTCATCAAGGCCTGCGTGTTGAGTGAAGGCGCAGAGGTAGTGCAGGAAGCTGCCGTAAAGGTGCGGCAGAACGAAAAGCATCGCGTGCAGGAGGCTGCCCAGGATCAGGCATAGGGCAAGGGTGGCCGTGAGGACGAGAACGAAAATCCGACTGCAGAGGATTATCCTTTGCCACTCAGTTTCCGGGACATAGGATTTGTCTGTCGCGGGGATGGTTCCCAAGGATATCATCAGAACCGCCTGAACTTCACCCCAGAAACCGCGCTGATACCAAAGACCCAAGAAAGATAAAAATGGTGTTGGCGGTCGGGGCGATGCAATCTCGGGGTCTTGGACGACGATGATGGTGTGGGTGTGGTGGCGGGCATGGCTCCAGCGCCAGCGGTCGGGTTCGCGCAGGGTCATGAAGGACATGAAGTAATAAAGCGCTTCAATGGAACACTACGTCGGGAGGTCCTCAATGCGGAGTGGTTTACGACAACAGAGCAGGCCCAGGTCGTCATCAACGGATGGTTCAAACAGTTCAATCACACGCGACCGCACCAGGCACTCAATATGCGCCCGCCGATGCCGAGACCCTACAAAGAAATGGCCCAGCAATGAGGGGCTAGACAAGAGCCTGAACAGAAGGATCAGACCGAATGAAGATTTCAGACGTTTCTAAACGCTCCGGGCTCAGCATTTCAACGATACGATTCTATGAGAACTCTGGGCTGTGTCCGTCTGTCGAGCGTGGTGCAGATCGCAAACGCCTGTTTTTGAAGGCGGACACACCACTATGCTCGTGCGAAAAAGGAGAGATTAGTCGTAATGGGCAAATTCCTTGCCGCTCAATCCGTCAGTAGCCCAAAGGATCGATGCCATCCGCTTGATTGCTGCTGAGGGTCACGCGCACTGCGTCTTTGATGCTGCGTGTCGGATGGGCAATGTCATTGCCGGGAGTTACGAGCCGGAAGCCTTGTTGAAGCCGCGCGCGGCCCTCCTCGCCCGATGCGCAGAAAATACCTGCGGGAATGCAGCGACTGGCGGCAGCCAGCAGCACGCACGCCAGTGCGGCTTCGGATTTTGGATGGGGGTGTCTGACATGACCGTCAAAGGCAAACGCCATATCCTTTGGCCCCAGATAGATCATGCCTATGCCGGGCACATCGAGGATCTCTTCAATGCGCTCCACACCTTCAGCTGTTTCGATCATCGGAATGGCCATGACCGTCTCATTGGCGTGGTCCACGTAGTCAGGACCGCCAAACAACAAGCCGCGCAACGGACCAAAACTGCGATTGACGACGGGCGGGTACCGACATGCCGCGACCAGCGCTTCAGCCTGCTCAGGGGACAAAATCATCGGACAGATGACACCGTAGGCGCCCGCATCCAGGAAATGCATGATCTGTGCCGGACCAAGGTCTGAAACCCGGACAATCGGCGTGGCAGGCGTGGCCGAAAGCGCCTGCAGCATCACTTGCGCATCGGGAAAGCCCAGCAAGCCGTGCTGCATGTCCACGGTGACTGCATGTATACCAGAATGCCCGACACCATCGGCATCATAGCTTCACGGGATAGATAGCCATCCATTGACAACCACCTGCCCTGCCGCAAGCCGTTTGGGTATCTCGCTATCGCGCATCACCCCGCCTCTGGTCCTGTGTGTCGATCCATACGTGGTCAAACATGCTGGCCGACTTTCCAGCCCTTGGAACTCAGCGACTTTTCTGCCGCGGCGCGCGGCCCTTCTTCGAGCGTTGTGGCCAGTGTATCGTTCCAGCGGTTCATGAACCCCATCAGAGAGATAGAAGCCAAAAGCTCGGTGATTTCCTGATCGGAAAAATGTTCCCGTAATGTGTCCACCGAGGCATTGGTCACCATGTTCGGCACCGACGCGGCCTCCATCGCGAAACGCAGCGCTGCGCGTTCCGCGTCGGAAAAGAGTGGGCTTGTTTCAAACTCCCAGATCGCCTCCAGCTTTTGCTCGTCCTTGCTAAGCTCACCAACGATCTTGGCTGTATGCGCCTGACAATAAATACAACCCGCAGCATAGCTTGCGATGTGCTGGACCATGCGGCGCAGGATTAGCGGCGTGGTCATCTCGGGCGCAAAGATCACTGCATCCGACAGGGCGACAAAGGCGGCGCCCACGCTCGGTAACCGCGCCATGACTTTCATGGAATTGGGCACGAAGCCCAGCAGGTCCTCGCGTGCTTGCAAAAAGGCGCGCGTCGCGTCGCTGTAGGTTTCAGGATCAGCGGGCGGTATGCGCGTCATTCGGCATTCTCCGGCTTGGCGGTCCATGTGACTTTCATGTCCACATCAGCGCTTTCAAAGAGGTTCATCACCGGGCAGCGTTGCTCGACATTCTGGCGCAAGGTTTCAAGTCGCTTGCCGCTTTCGCTGGTGGTGATCTCAATCGTCATACTGACCGCGCTGAAATAGGGTCGCACACCTTTGACACCGCGCGCGCCACGCATATCTGCGGTGCCTTCGCAGGTGATGTTGAGGTCACTGAATTTGAAGCCGATGGCGTCCGCGACCAGCTTGAGCACAACGGATTCGCACCCCACCAGAGAGCCCAGCAAGGACTCCAGCGGTGTGGGGCCAAGGTCCGTGCTGCCCTTGTGCTCGGGCTCATCAATGATCCAGCGGTGCGACCGCGTCCCGACCGAGACCAGCGTCTTGTCCATCAGACGCGCGGTCACCTTAGGGTGGATCAGGGTCGGGGTTTTTGTGTTCTCAATTGTCGGTGCGATTTCATGTTCAGTCAGTGTCATGCTCAGGCCCTTTCAGATCATGCGCAGCCCGGTCAGGCGTGTTTCTATGCGATAGACGGATGTGGAGGCGGTGATGAACAGCGTATGCAGACCCGACCCGCCAAAGCAGAAATTTGTGGATTTCTGTGGTGTCAGGATCACCCCGAGGCAGGCCGCTTGAGGATCAAACAGATGCACACCGCCCGGCCCGTTGCACAGGATGTGGCCATTATCGGTGCACTTCATGCCATCGGGCACGCCGTCCCCCTCGCCCGTCACATCCACCCAGACGCGTCCATTCTCAAGCCCGCCATCGTCCTTGATATCAAAGACGCGAATGTGCCCGCCCCAGCTGTCATTGACGAAAAGCTGTGTCTCGTCACGGGAAAAGCACAGGCCGTTGGGTTGCTGGAAATCATCCGCCACGAGATGCAACGTCCCGTCCGGATCAAGCCGGAAGACGCCCTGCACCTCGATCTCCTGATCACGCAGAATGCCGAGTTCCTCGCGGATGCGCCCAAAACTGGGATCGGTAAACCAGATGCGGCCCTGCGCATCACAGATCACGTCGTTGGGACTGTTCAGCTCCTTGCCCTCAAAGTGCGTCGCAATCGCAGTCACCCGTTTGCCGCCATGATCATGACGCACCAGATGCGAACTGGCATGTTCGCAGGTGATGACCCGCCCCTCTTTGTCAAAGCAATTGCCGTTGGATTGGTTTGAGGGGGTGCGAAAAATAGATTGCCCTTCAGTCTCGCTCCATTTGTACTGGTGGCTTTCCGGAATGTCGGAAAATACCAGCCACTTTTCATCGGGGTGCCAGATTGGTCCTTCAGTAAACCCCAAACCGTTTGCGATTTCTTGCAAAGTGCTGTCCAGCGGAACAGCCGCGTGGAAGGCTTCTGATCGAACTTCAAACTTCATGGTTTGACCCTTTCATGGATGCAATTAGCCCGCGCCAAGCACAAGGTTAGGCAGGAACAGGGTTATGGCCGGGAAGATGATCAGCAAAGCGACCGTCAGGATATCAATCAGGACAAAGGGCCAGATTGCCCGGAACATGCCATTGATGGGTATGTCCGGCCTGATGCCCGCCACCACATAGACGTTCAGGCCCACGGGCGGCGTGATCAACCCGATCTCCACCATTTTGATGACTAGAATACCAAACAGAATCGGATCAATGCCAAGCTCTACAACCGCCGGAAAGATCACCGGCAAGGTCAGCAGCATCATGCCCGATGCGCTGAGGAACATGCCCAGGAAGGCATATCCCAGCAGGATCGCCACAAGAATTGATGTGGAGGAAAACGGCAAAGCCACCAGCCATTCCGCAATCTCAGTGGGCAGGCGCGTGAAGGCCAGAAAGCGCGCAAAAATGAACACGCCCCAGAAGGTGGAAAAGATCATCACTGTCAATTTGGCCGTCTCCATCAACGAGGTGTTGAGCCCCGACAGCGTCATCTTGCGCCGCAAGAGCGCGTAGACGAACACGATGGCCGCTCCAGTGGCACCCGCTTCTGTCGGCGTGGTCCAGCCAGTGGACATGCCCCCCAAGATCATCAACATCACCAGAAAGATCGGCAGCACGCCCCCAATGGAGGCCCCGCGTTCGGCCCAACCGATGCCTTTGATGGGCTGGCCGAGTTCCGGCGACACGGCAAAGCGCATCAGGATGAAGCCCGCGTACAGCAGGGCCGAGAAGATACCGGGGATAAAACCAGCAAGCAGCAGACGCCCGATGCTTTCCTCAACGATGGCGCCGTAGACCACCAAGGCGGCCGAGGGCGGGATCAGCGAAGCAAGCGTTCCTGAAGCGGCAACCGCCGCAGCCGAGACCGTTGGATTGTACTTGAACTTCAGCAACTCAGGGATCGCGACACGGGCAAACACCGCAGCTGTCGCCTGACTTGCGCCTGACACTGCACCAAAGGCTCCGGCTGCCAACACAGTCGATACCGCAAGACCGCCCGGCAGCCAGCCCATCCAGGCGCGCGCCGCGCGATAGGCACCATTCACCATCCCCGAGGAATGCGCGAAGAAACCGATCAGGATGAACATGGGCAGAACACTGAAAAGGTAGTTCGACCCGGTGGAATGCGGGATGATGCCCGCCACATTGACCGCCACTGTCCAGCCCTTGAGCGCGACAATGCCGAGAAAGCCGGTGATCGCGGTGGCGAACATGATATGAACGCCGGACATCACCATGATGATCAGTCCAATAAACCCGAGTGCGCCGATTGTCGTGGGATCCATTGTGCTACCTCACGCGTCCATGTCTTCAAGCGGATCGGGTGCGCGCGGCACGCCGATGGGCTCAAGATCAGGGTTGAGGATCAGACGTCCGAAAACCCAGACCTCCAACGCCAGCCTCAGCCAGAGAATGCCTAGCCCCACAGGGGCGGCCAGTTTTGATGGCCATGTGGTAAAGCCGACGCCCAGCGTCGTGTCGCCAAGGGTCCAGGCGCGCATGAAGTGCGTCCATGTGCCCGGCAGGATCGCCGTCACCAGAAACAACCCGATGCAGGTGGCCATCAGATGGGTGAGCCACGACAATCGGCCACTGGTGAATTTCTGCAGCATGTCCATGCGGATATGCCCCGCCTGACGATAGCAATAGGACACGCACAGCAGGCTGAACGCCACCATCGTCAGAGATGTGAAATCCACCTGCCCCTGAATGGGCGCATTAAACAAGCTGCGCATCAGCACTTCGGCGCTGACCAGCAGCATGATCACAAAGATCGTCACCCCTGCCAGAAACGCGGTGACAAGCTCAATCCACTGAAGCCCGTTATCTAGTGTCTTGAGCATGAGAAATCTCTCGCCCTGTGCAAGGAGGGAAGGGGGCAGGCCGTCATTTCGGCCTGCCAAAGAGGGGGTATTGATTTGATCGGCTACGGATCAGTTCGCGTTCAAAACAAGGTCCAGGATTTCTTGCCCCGGCAGACCCTTGTCCGCCGCACCGGACACAAACTCGTCCCAAACAGGACGTGCCGCATCTGCACGCAGACGCTCGACCACTTCTGGCTGAAGCTCAATCTTGGTCAGCCCTGCTGCCGCAAGATCGGGCTCGTACTTTGCCGATGCGGCACTTTGCGCCTCAATGGTCGCGGCATAGGCATGCGCCTTTGCGTCTTCCACCAGCGCTTTGAGATCTTCCGGCAATGCATTCCAGGCATCTGCATTGGCCGTGAGCGTAACATGGGCAGAGCCTGCCTCCATCCCAGTGGTGTACCATTCGGACAATTCATAAAGCTTCCAGCCACCATGCGCCGACGGCGTGGCGGCAACGGCGTCAATCACACCGGTCTGAAGGGCGTTATACTGTTCGGGCCCGCTGACGGACACAAGGCTGGCACCATATGTGGCCAGCGCGTCACCGATCCCGCTCGTCGCCTTAATTCGCATACCGTCAAAACCTTCAAGCTCAACGGGCGCGTCGCCCTTGCCCATCACTTCGTAGTTGGGCTGCACAACTGCCATGACCGGTACGGTGTTCCAGCGCGCAAATTCTGCCTTGATGCTCTCGTTCTGAAACAGCGTCTCGGCCACTTCGGCGCGCTTTTCCATGGTGGGCAGCGGCAGGAAGGGCAGATCAAGGACCGACATCAAAGGGTTCTTGCCCGGATGATAGCTGGAGATCACATATCCCAGCTCAAATGCGCCGATGGACAGGTTGTCCAGAATTTCACGAGACGGCGACAACGTGCCGTTGTGGACGGTGATTGTCATCTTGCCGTTAGAGTTCTCGTTGATGTACTCGGCAAAGCTCTCACCAGCGACGCGGAACGCGGGGCTGCCAAGCAGCGCAAGATCCCAGTTCACCTCCTGCGCCTGAGCGGTTGCCGCCGTCAACGTCATTAGCGCGCCGGCACCAAGCCTCTTTATCCAATGCATATTCATCTTTTCCTCCCTCAGATGTCTGCCCCAGTATTGGGACGCGCGTGCACAATTTATGCACGCGCGTGCAATAAACTGCGCATAAATTTCAATTTTGGTCAACAAGATTATTATTTTTATGGAATTCATTCATGCACGCGTGACCAATTTTTTTCTGGACAGACTCTGTAACTAAAGGCAAACTATTGAAAAATCCCGGAGCCAATCGCGCATGCCAAACGACAGAATAACCGCAGACGATGTTGCTTTGCGTGCGGGTGTTTCACGCTCAACAGTGTCCCGTGCGTTTTCTCCGGACCGTCCGGTTCAGGCAAAAACCCGCGCCCGCATTCTGCATGCCGCTCAGGAATTGGGCTATTATCCGAACGCGCTTGCGCAGGCTCTGACATCACGGAAATCCCAAATCGTCGGGATCGTCATGGGTGAATTGCGCAACCCAATCCATGCGGTTTTGCATCAATCCCTAAGCCATGCACTTCAGCAAAGGGGGTACATTCCGATCTCGGCTCAGGTCACGATAGGGGAAGATGTTGGCAGCATGATCGCGACATTCCAGCAATACCAAGTGGGTATCGTTGTTCTGACGTCAATGAATATTCCCGCCGACCTGGTTCCAAAGTTCATAGACGCTGGTTTGCAAGTTTTGCTTCTGAACCGCGTAGATGAGTTTGGCGAAACCCCCTCTGTGAGTGCTGATGTCACTCAGGGCGGACAAATCGCAGCCCGGTTCCTTGTAGAAAAAGACTGCCAGCGGATTGCGATTGCGACCGGAACCAAGGGCCATTGGACAAGCGAAGCAAGGTTTGCTGGACATAAGCTGGGCCTGGAAAGTCTGGGCAAATCACCTTCGGTCGTTTTGGAAGGCGGCTACGCTTACGAAGACGGCGTGCGCATAGCCGACATGTTGAATGACGCAGGCGCGCTACCTGATGGAATGCTCTGCCCAAACGACCTCTTTTCGATCGGCTTCATGGATCGTTTGAGATCGTCCCGGGGCATGGTTGCTCCCAGAGACATCCGCGTCGTCGGATTTGATGACATTCCTATGGCAGCTTGGGAGGGCAACAATCTGACGACGATCCGGCTGCCCGTCTCGGCTATGGCAACGCGCGCGGCCGAGGCCATCGACAAGATTGCGCTCGATGAGGAAGCGGTGCAGGATCGCATCTGGATTCCATGCCGCTTGATGGAACGCGCGTCAGCTTGACGGCAGCATTTCAGGAACGGCACGCATGCCGCCCCTGGCCAGGGTGTTGGCTAGGTCACTGGACCCGGTAAAATCATCGCCAATGCATCCCAGCAACATCACGCTTCTCCTGGCAATGTTAGACCCACGTTGCGGGCATAGACCTTGGCCACCGCTGCATCATCCTCACGACCCAGGCCCATCCCGGCGGCAGCAAGGTACTGCTGAAGTGCAGCCGCAGTGATCGGGGCGCTGAAACTGGCCGATTTGGCAATATCGAGAACTATGCCAAGGTCCTTCGGCCAGATATTGACCTGGCTGAGCGGCGTGTAGTCTCCGGCAACGATATGCGGGGCGCGGTTTTCAAGCATCCAACTTGTGCCCGCACACTGGCTGATGACCTCAACAAATTTCTCAGGCGAAACGCCCTGGGTCATGCCAAGCGTCAGGGCTTCGGCCATCGTCGCGATGTGAACTCCTGCTAGCAATTGGTTGACCGCTTTCATCGCCGACCCTGCACCGGCGGTGTCACCAAGCTCGAACACAGTTTCGGCGGTGGCGTCCAGCACTGGTCGGGCGGCGGCGAAGGTGTCCGGCGTACCGGAGGCCATGATCGAAAGCTGACCGCTGGCCGCCTTCGCGGACCCGCCTGAAATCGGTGCATCAAGATAGTGGATACCTAAGGCGCTGCATCGCGCTTCCATGCTTCGGGCGAAATCCGGTGGGACAGTCGCACATGCCAGGACAACCGCCCCGTTTCGCATCATCCGGACCAGGCCTTCTTCACCAAACAAGACTTCTTCGGTTTGTGCAGCATTCAGGACCACGATGACTGCAGCATCTAGTGTCCCGGCGATATCAGCCAAGTCCCCCTTCGCTCCGCCTTCGGACTTAAGTCTTTCAATCTGGGACGGGACAACATCGAAGCCGTGGGTGACATGGCCAGCGCGCAGACAAGACTGAGCGATCCCATATCCCATCGACCCAAGACCAATAACTGCGGTTCTGAGCGTATCGGGCATTTTGCTGACCTCGTGTAACGTGATTCTTGACTAATGGTACCGATACCGGTACCGATACCATAAGTCAATCATTGATGCCTTCATGGACCTGACAATTGCCACGTTAGCGACGAGCCGTTAGGCCAGACAGGTGCGGAAATAGCTGAGGGAACTGAATTTTGGACGGGAAGGTTCGAGTCACGTTGGCCGATGTTGCCGCTGAGGCGGGCGTGAGCAAGATGACTGCATCGCGCGCCCTGCGCGGTGCTGGCGATGTGTCTAACAGCAATACCGAGAAGGTTCGGCATGCCGCTAGGAAGATCGGCTATGTCGGCAACCATCTAGCCTCATCGCTGTCAGGCCAACGATCAGACCTGATTGGCGTGGTCGTTCCAAGTATGGCAAACATAGTCTTCGCAGAAGTTCTTGCCGGTATTGCTGAAGCCATTGAAGGCAGCGGCATACAACCAGTCTTCGGTGTCACGGACTATGATTTAGACAAAGAATACGATGTTATCCGGAATATGCTGTCGTGGAATCCGGCGGGTCTGATTGTCACTGGTCTGGATCAGTCAGATGATGCAAAACGATTGTTGGAAAACTCTGACATCCCGGTGGTTCAGATCATGGATTTGGACGGCACGCCTGTGCATGTCTGTGTCGGTTTTTCCCATCACGCTGCCGGAATGGCTATGGCCGAGGCGCTTCTTGAAATGGGCTGTAATCGCATTGCCTATATCGGATGTGGTGTCGATACTGATGTCCGCGCCGGGAAACGGATGGCCGGGTTCTCTGAGGCACTTTCGCAAGCGGGCCTGAACCTTGTCGCTACCCGGATCGGCGATAGTCCGTCGACAGTTACGGCCGGGCGGGAACTCACCTCCCAAATGCTCGAGGAATATCCTGATCTCGACTGCATCTACTATTCGAATGACGATCTCGCAGCCGGTGGCGCGTTTCACTGTATCGCTGCCGGAATAGTAGTTCCTGACGCGCTGACTCTTGCGGGTTTCAACGGGCTCGATTTCATTGAAAGCCTACCGATCAGGATCATAACGTCCCGGACGCCGCGAAGGGAGATTGGAAGAACCGCCGCAAAGCTCATCGTGGATGCAAACGAGGACAACAAAACGCGTGAAGTTTGTATTCTCGAGTATACTCCTGTCATAGCATTCGGAAACTGAGGTCTTTTTGACGAAATCAGAATTGTGTCGCCGTCTCCATCTAAATTATTAACTAGACAACTCGGATTTCAATTTATCCGGTGCCATTTTGAGCCTGTCGCGTTCGGGGTGTTCTTCACCGTAGACTAGCTTTCGACAGCTAATTAGGCCTCAAATCTGAATGTGTTGGAGCCATGTGGTACAAGGAAATTTCGCGGAAAGTTGCAATCTGTTGGAAGAGACAGTGGGCGGTAATTCGCGCTCATTCAGTAAGGGATAGCGACGGAAAGCGCCGATATGATTGAATTCGCTGTCCCGGATCAATGCCAGATAAGATTGACGGCATTAGGATCGCCCTGCTGAATTCAGTTTTTCAATCCATCGGAGGCCGCATGGCACATCGTTTCGTGGCACTAGCCTTTTCGCTCGCTCTGTCGCTCAACATGGGGCCTGCCTTGGCCCAAACCACTGTTGCGGAGCGATTTGAAAAGGGTCAGCCACCGGTCATCATCGCTCATCGCAGAGCTACGATGGACGGCCAACCGGAGAATTCACTTGGCTGGATCGCAAGGGCGATCGACCGAGGGATCGACATGGTGCACATCAATCCCCAGCAGACCGGCGATGGCCATTACGTGCTGATGCACACGGCATTTCTGACGCTGCGAGCGCACGCAGCGAGAAAATCCGAAGTAAAGATGGGCTCAATCCAGTTATTTGCAGCGAAATGCATAAAGGTTAGCTAACGGTGTTCACGGTAGGGCAGGGGGGGAATGGCGGCCCGGAATGCGCTTAAGCCCGCTTATGTGATGTGCAGGCAAAAAAGACGACCGCGATTGCGGCCGTCGAGGTTATTGCGGATTGCCTTAGTTTCCAGGCAATCCGTGGGGAGGTTACTTAACGGGTGCAAGCCCGGAATACCGGAACGCTTCTTTTTCAAGCGCATCGATCTCTTCCGCCGAGAGGCCTTTGTGTGCAATCGACATACGTCCAAGGAACACGAGAGGCAGTTCGTCAGTTCGACCTTCCAAGACCGCCTTCACTGCTTCTGCTGCGGCCGCACCGATGTCGTCAGACATCCGCATAGGCGTTGCATCCAGAGTTCCTTCTCGAATGGCATCAAGCTCCAAGGACGTTCCGCCCCAGGCTGTAGTAAAGAATGCGTCCGTTTTGTCGGACGCAATCTGCGCTTCCACAGCGCCAATGCCCATTGCGGTGTTCGCGTTGTGAATGACCTCGACCTCGGGAAAGGCAGTCATGATCTGCTCCATTGCAGAGTAGCCCTTTTCGCGATTGAAGTCCGCATATTGCTCGGCAACCTTGGTCCAGTTGCCGTTTTCCTCGACACAGTCTGCGAAGGTCTGCGAGCGCAGGTTGTCGATGGAGCCGGGAATACCGCGGATCAACGCATAGGATTTGTCGTTACCCAACTCGCCGATCATAAACTGGCAAATCGCTTGGGCGCCCGACGGCGAGTCAAAATTGAACCAGGTCACCGGTTGTTTCGTCAGATCTTTCAACGGCGTGTGATTGCCCCAGATCATCGTGGTAAAGCCATCCGTATCGACCAAACGCTGGATGTTGTCGCCCTGCGCCATGAGTTCGGACGGCGCGTACATGACAAAATCCCAGATGTCGGCATCGTTGACCGCTTGTGCCACGAATTGGTTTTGCAGCTCACCTTCGTTCATACGGGTCGCAAACTCGGTCGTCTCGAACGGAATCCCGAGTTCATTAAGCCGTGTGGTAAAAGCGGCATAGTTCCTGTTGAAGAAATCGGATGTATCCGCTGACGGATAAATCAGCGCAATTTGGATGGGGTCGTCAATTGCGACGGATACTTTTACCGGATCCGCAGCAACGGCGGCCTGAAGCGCTTCCAGCGTCCCAGGTTTGGTCACCTGCTCTGGACGCCAAACGTCGCGTTCGTCGTCGTCCGGAAGTGTGAACAGTGGCAGCTCTTGTGCTGAACCGAGGCCTGGCATGCCGAGGCAAAGCCCTGCCGCTAAGGCAATAGCTGAAATGGGTTTCATGGTTTCCTCCCTTTGCGAAGTCGTTTTGTGGTTGGCGTATCAGTTTGCTGCTGCGCCGCCGCCAAAGGCGAAGCCCAGTATCAAAAGTGCGGCGATTGCGGCAATGAGCCCGCCGAGGAACTTCAGGATCGAAAGATTTTGCCGTGTGGCAATTGCGGTGAGTATCCCTCCACCGTCTTTATCTTTGGCCTGGAGCCATGAGTAGGCGGCAACAGAAATGACTATGACGGCACCCGCGGCGACCGACTGCCAGAAAAACTCGATCCTCAAGATGATCGTTGCATTGGTAATCATGGCCAAGAGGATGACGCCGCACAGCGCACCAAGCATCGAAGCTCTGCCACCGAACAATGAGGTACCACCGACGACAACAGCCGCGATGACGTGCAGGTTCAGGAAGCTTGCGGAAGTTGCCTGGATCGAATTGAGTTTGCCTGCCAGCATTACGCCAGCCAGCCCGGCAAGTGCCCCCATCAACGAATAGGCAAAGATGCGTTGGCGATGAACCGCAATGCCAGCCATTTCGGATGCTTCAGGGTCGGACCCGATGCCAAGCGCATAGCGACCGAAGTGGGTTCGTGTAAGGACAAAATGGCCCGCAATGATAGACACCAATCCTATGATGACTGGAACGGGCAGGAACCCTTCGATCCGGCCCCGACCGATAGTGGTGATAATGTCCGGGAATTTCGCAAGGACGAGCCCTTTGGCCAGAACCAGCGCGATGCCGCGGTACACAAGGTCCATTGCCATCGTGCCGATCAAGTCGGGCACGTTAAGTTTTGTTACGACGATTCCGTTGATCGCACCGAGTGTCGCGCCGATGACAATGGCAATCAGGATCCCGAGATAGGGCGAAAACCCGTATTCCTTGACGAGAAACGCCATGATCAGGGCGCTCAGGGCGGCAACAGAGCCAATCGATAGGTCGATGCCACGCTGCGCGATCACGAAAGTCATTCCCACGGCCATCGGCATGAAGAGGGCTGCTTCAAGCAGGACGATCTCGAAATTCGATATCCTGAAAAAGCGTGTGGGTTCGACGATCAGCATGAAGATCATGAGCATCAAAATCATCGAGACTGGCCCAAGAACCGCAAGGTTTCGAGTGATCAAATCGCTCATCGAGTTTGTGCGGGCGCTTTCGAGGGTGGGTGACACTTCGCTCATGCTGCCGCCTCCGTTCCTTTTGTGCCGACAATCATGCCAAGGACTTCCTCGTTAGAGGTCTCAGAGACGCGAACGGAGCCAACGCGTTGACCCCGGCGCATCACCTGGATGCGGTCGGCAACACTGAATACGTCGTCGAGCGAGTGGGAGATCAGCAAAATGGCAAGTCCCTGTTCGCGCAGGGCTGTAATCAGCTTCAGCGTCCGCGCCGTTTCCTGCGGTCCTAGTGCGGCCGTGGGTTCGTCCATTACGAGAACCCGCAAGTCTGCATGGTAGATGGCGCGTGCGATTGCCACGGCCTGGCGCTGGCCGCCTGATAGACTGTCGGTAGGTGCGGTCATGTCCGGCAAGCGCGTACCAAATCTGTCAAACAGCACTTTGCTGGCTTCTTCCTGCATCCGTGCGTTGTCCAGAATTGGCAGGCCGAGCACCGATTTTGTGAGTTCATTTCCGTAAAAGATGTTGGCGGCGGGGGTCAGGTCACCGGCAAGAGCAAGTGTCTGGTATACTGCATCAATCCCCAGTTCGATTGCATCGCTCCGACTGTTGAGAGCGACGGTATTCCCATCCACGAGAATGCTTCCTGCGGTCGGTTGCAGCACGCCAGTCAAAATCTTGATGAGCGTTGACTTTCCTGCGCCGTTGTCTCCAACGATTGCCAAGACTTCGCCGGAATAGGCTTCCAGATCGACATTGTTCAGAGCGACTGCGCCTCCGAACCGTTTGACGATTCCACGCATCTCGACAATCGGGCTGCCGGCACCGGTCGGATCTGCCTTTCGAACATCTTGATCACTCATTTGGCCCTCCCGTCCTGACTCCACAAAACGGATTATTGACTAGATTGTCAACAATTTAATTAACAACCTGGAGCTTGGCCCAAATGGCGGGTGGAATCGTCCATCGAAACCGGGGTTTTTGAGTAGGGAAGGGGCGGGTTGCGCGGTTAGCTAAGACGCGAACGCTCTATGGCAGAGGACATGGCCTGTGTCAGGATGTTGAAATCGTTGCCTGGCGTGACCATCGCAAAACCTTCAGCGATGCGCTGCCGCGCCAATTCAGGACCGGCGCAAAAAATCCCGGCAGGGATGCCGGCGACTTTGGCACGTGCAAGAATATGGGCGATTGCATCTGACGTCTTGCCAGGCTTGGTCTCGGCACCCGGTTGCTCGCCAAGTTCTAAAGCAAGATCGTTTGGGCCCACGTAGATAAGATCGACCCCATTTACCGAAAGTATGTCGTCGATATTTGCCAGCGCGTCGGCCGTTTCGATCATGGGCATGACCAGAATCTCATCATTTGCCGACAGAAAATAGTCTGCTCCACCGAATAGTTTTCCACGTGCCGGGCCGAAAGAACGCTTGCCCGCAGGTGGATATCTACACGCGTTGACAAGCGCCTCGGCATCAGCAGCTGACGAAACCATCGGGCAGATTACTCCGTAAGCGCCTGCATCCAGTAGATGCATGATGGTCTCGGGCTCCATGGAGGGGGCACGAACGATCGGTACTGCTGGCGAGGATGAAATCGCTTGAAACATGTGAACTGCGGTCTCAAATCCGATCATTCCGTGCTGTAAGTCGACGGCGACGCAGTCATACCCAGCGTGGCCGGCCCCTTCCGCAAGGTAGGCGGACGGAATCGACAGCCATCCACTGATAATCGGTTTGTTGTTGGCTATAAGTTGGCGGAGCGTGTTTGGTCTCATTTTTATGGTCTCAGCTTTCGATTTGGGGTGAGCGATTTTTGTGGTCAAATTCAAACTCACATGGTCGCATAAAAATTGTCAACAAAAACAGCAACAAAAATACTTACTTCAGGAATACGCATTCATTGGTGTTGAATGCGTATTCATGGGTGTGTATAGTCCCTGAAATAAATTGTCGCAATGGGAGGAACACATGCGCAAACGGACATTTTTGGCCTCGGTCGCCGTGGCTGCATCGATGGTTATGTCGCCGATTACAGCGCTCGCCGACGGGCATCTTGAGAAATACAATCTTTTGCCCGGCAAGCCGTTCGAGGGTGCCAAGCTGAACATTCTGAGCGTGGTTACGCCTCAGTTCGACGGGCTGATGTTGCGGGACAGCGAATTCACCGAGCTAACCGGGATCGAAACGGAATGGACGTTCATCCCCTTCGGATCACTGCAAGAAAAGATCAATGCAGAAGGCATTGCCGCAAACGGCACCTTCGATGTGGTCAATTATCTTGACAGCTGGGGCCCGCCGAATGCTCATTGGCTGAAGCGTATTGACGAGTTGATGGCGCGTGACGGCATCAGCATGGATCGTTATCCTGCGGCTTTTGCGCGGTCGGCTCAGTTCGAAGGCGAAACGCTCGGCTTCCCGCTTCGCGCGCACCCGCAGTTGATGTTCTATCGGAAAGACCTGATTCCCGAGCCGCCCACGTCCTGGGATGATATCATCCGGATCGGCAAGGAACTGAAAGAAAGCAATCCCGATGTCTCGCCGCTTGCACTTTACTACAACAACGACGGCAACCGGCAGAACCTGTTCATCTGGATCAACTTCC
>CAZWDS010000063.1:8641-16911 GCA_964632495.1 uncultured Rhodobacterales bacterium | reverse complement strand
GGTATCCATCGTGTCGGTTTCGCGTTTGGCGGGTTTGCCGCAGGCGGGGCAGGGCACGTCGCGCCATGTCGGGTGCCGGTCCAGTGGGTTGCCGGGGATCTCGAATGTGACGTCTTCGGGCAGTTTGACGGGCAGATTCTCTTTCTTTTCGGGCACCACACCGCAATTGTCGCAATGGACAACGGGAATCGGGCAGCCCCAATAGCGTTGGCGTGACAGGCCCCAATCGCGCAAACGGTACTTGGTTTGGCCTTTGCCAAGGCCTTTGGTTTCGAACCAATCAATCGTGGCATCGATGGCGTCTTGGCTGGTCACTTCGCCAACGCCCGCGAAATGATCAATGAAGACGACCTTTTCCGTTTTCGCAGGCACCAGAGCCACGTTTTCTACTTCGGTCTGATCGCCCGGCATGTAGAACGCATTCTGAACAGACAGATCATACTTGCGCGCGAAATCCAGATCGCGCTGATCGTGGGCAGGGCAGCCAAAGACAGCGCCGGTACCATAGTCCATCAAGACGAAATTGCCGACCCAGACAGGCAGTTCGACATCCGGATAAATCGGGTGTTTGACCGAAATACCGGTGTTTAGTCCCTTTTTCTCGGCCTTTTCCATTGCGGCTTCGGTCGTGTCCATCTTGCGTGTCTCAGCGATGAAGGCGGCCAGATCGGTGTTGTCTTCGGCCAAGGCGCGGGACACAGGATGTTCCGGTGAAATGGCAATGAAGCTGGCCCCTCGCATGGTGTCGGGGCGCGTCGAATAACAGAGAATCGCCTCGCCTCCGTCGGTGCGTAGGAAGGGGATTTCGATACCACGGGACTTGCCGATCCAGTTCTGCTGCATCAGCTTCACTTTGGCGGGCCAGTTGTCCAGATTGTCGATCGCGTCCAGCAATTCCCCGGAATAGTCACTGATTTTGAAGAACCATTGCGTCAGCTCGCGACGTTCGACTTCGGCACCCGAGCGCCAGCCTTTGCCGTCAATCACCTGTTCGTTGGCCAGAACGGTCATATCGACCGGGTCCCAGTTCACGACGGCTTTCTTGCGATAAATCAGGCCTTTTTGCAGGAAATCGATGAACATCGACTGTTGAAGGCCATAGTAATCGGGATCGCAGGTCGCCAATTCGCGGGACCAATCCAGCGACCAGCCCATAGGCTTCATTTGCGCTTTCATGTCGGCGATGTTGCTGTAGGTCCAAGTGCCGGGGTGGCTGCCACGATCCATTGCGGCGTTTTCTGCAGCAAGACCAAAGGCATCCCAGCCCATGGGGTGCAGCACGTTGTGTCCGGTGGCTCGCATATAGCGCGCGACCACGTCTCCCATCGTATAGTTCCGCACGTGGCCGATGTGGATTCGCCCCGATGGATAGGGAAACATCTCCAGCACATAGTATTTCGGCTTCGATTCGTCGCGTTTGGCGATGAATGTGCCAGCTTCGTCCCAGCGGGACTGCCATTTCGGTTCGATGGTCTTGGTATCGTAGTCGGACATGCGCGATCCTCGGAAAACGTGCCGCGTCTGATTAAAGGGCTGTAGAGGTAAGATCTAGGGCGCAATCCTTGCGGCAGGACAGCCCGTCCGTCAGAGGCCCCTGTCGCGGATACGAAGTTGGCGTGCGCGGGTCATGATAGCATCTTCCACAGCGCGGACCGTTTCTGTCGAAGCGGGGCCAGAGCGTGTGGCAAGTGCGATGTTCAGCGACCGGGCTTCTAAGGCGGGATCACGTACGAGAATGGTTGCACGATAGGCGCGTCCGCCACCGGGTGGAGTTCCGTAACCTGTTACAATCACGCCAGAAAATGGGTCGGCAGATTGAATTGGAAGAAAGTTCAGGATATCCAGTGACGCGTTCCAGAGATACTTGTTTACCTCGATCGTCGTGTTCGGATCATCTGTATTGGTAAAAAGATCCCAGATCGTTTCCCGACGTTCTTCGGGCGCATTCGGGTTTTGTGGCCCCTCTCCGAACAAGCCACTGTCCCGTCCACAACCCGCAAGGCTGAGGGCCACTACTACAACTGCAATCCAACGACCGGCACGCATGTCTTTAGCCCCCTGCAACAACTCTGTCCCTTTATACCTTGCGGCATTGGTATCCGAGGGTTTGGAGCGCCTCAAGAGGTTTAAGATGCCTAAGCCCTTGCCACCACATAATTCACTGTGGCAAAGCTGCACCATCGTCATGGAGTCTGGGGGGGGCACATGCAGCCTGCTTGCATTCTGGGGGCGGTAGAGAGAAACAAGGGTCAATCAGATCGGTGCGACCGGTTTGAGACGCACCTTTTACACACGAGGGAAAAAAGATGAAAAAGGTTCTTCTTGCAACGACCGCGCTGACACTTAGCGCAGGTATTGCATCCGCCGACGCCCACGCTGGTATGTCGGTTTCCGGCTTCGCCGAAATTGGTATCTTCGACAACGGCACTGATGACGTTCAGTTCTTTCAGGACATCGACGTAACGTTCTCGGGTTCGGGTACTACTGACAGTGGCCTGACGTTCGGCTTCTCGATCGATCTGGACGAAGTTCAGCAAAATGACAGCGGCACCGCAAACGGCGCAGTTGACAATGTTGCTGACGACGGCGGCGCATCGATCTTCATTTCGGGTGACTTCGGTACCCTGACAATGGGTGACACAGACGGCGCTCTGGACTGGGCTCTGACTGAAGTTGGTTCGCTGGGTTCGATCGCTGACGACCACACTGCTTATTCTGCTTACAGCGGAAACGGCGCTCTGGACGGATCGAACGATGGTCAGGTTCTGCGCTATGACAACACCATCGGCGACTTCTCGTTCGCTATCTCGATGGAGCAGGACGTTGATCACGCAACTGCAACTACTGCAATCGCCCTGACAGGCAGCGGTGACGGCGACGTACTTGGCCTTGGTGTCAAGGGTTCGTTCGGCGACATCTCGGTTGGTCTTGGTTTCCAGTCCGACGACACAACAGACGTTATCGGCCTTAGCGTTGGCGCCACATTCGGCGACATCGCAGCGGTTGTTAACTGGTGGGATCTGGACGACGGCGCAGCCGGTGAAACATACACCGCGCTTGGCCTGACTTACACATCCGGTCCTCTTGGCCTGCACGTGAACTACGCATCGCGTGACGAAGCTGACATCGATGGCTTCGGTCTGGCCGTGAACTATGACCTCGGCGGTGGTGCCGAAGTTCAGTTCGGTTACGGTTCGGACGACACCGACGACACATGGTCGCTTGGTGTAGCCATGTCCTTCTAATCTTCGGATTAGATCGACCAAGATTTGGGCGGGTCCTTCGGGTCCGCCCTTTTCTTTTGCCTTGGCTCGACATTGGCGGGCGTCGGCAATAGGTATGCGGCGTTAGCAGAGAGACGGCGCATGTCACTTTCCCATTCCCCCGCGACTTCCCGCACATATAACTACGAAGCTGGCCTAAAGCTTATGTCGGCGCGGAACTTTCGAGATGCCCTTTCGGAATTCCGAGGTGTCGTTCGCAACGATCCGGACCATGCCTTGGCTAATTTCCAGGTCGGTCGGATTTTGCTAGAGGCTTTCCAAGCTTCGGACGCCATCAAGTGGTTTGCTAAAGCGGCAAGCTTGGCGCCGGAGACATCGCAAATCTGGCAAGGCTGGGCGGAGGCTGTGGCATTGGGGGGCAGCCACGACGACCGAAGCACTTTGCTTGCGGGGCTTAAAACGGCGCCAATCAAGCCTGCTTTGCGTCTTCAGCTACAAGACCGCTTTGGATCACGACGCAAGAAGTCGCGGCCAAACTTGGGTGGTCTATCCCAAGGTGTATTAAACGCACTGATTGCGGACATGAACGCAGGGGAATTCCAAAAGGTTGAGGGCAAGGCGGCCAAGCTGTCGGCGGCACACCCCAAATCTGCAGTTGCCGCGTTCTTTCAAGCTGAGGCGCAAGCGCGGCTCGGAAAAACCCAACCTGCTTTTGTGGGCTATCAGAAGGCTATAAAAATCGACCCGCTCTACGCTGAGGCCTATGGAGCCTTGGGGCAGATGCTGGCGACGAACAATCAACCGCAAAAAGCGGTTAAGGCATTTCGTCCCGCGGTTATGCTTGCACCTGATTCAATACCGGCAATCATTGGTTTGGCACGTGCGCTTCGTGAAACCGGTATCAACCGTCCCGCGATTACCCTGATCGAGCGTGCGGTCGAATTGGATCCTAAGAATGCACTGTTCTGCACGGGTTTGGCAGATGCCTGGAAACAACTAGGCGAGCATGAGATCGCTATTGGAATCTATGAAAAAGCTGTCGCGTTATACCAAGACCAGCAAGCGCCCAAAACACTCCGCCTGGCATTAGCCGATTCTCGTTCGATGGTTCAGCAGGACGCTATTGCCTTGAAAGAATTGGAAGAAATTCTGAACGACGACCCGAACTATGCTGACGCATTGATATCCAAGGCTTCGATCTTGCAGACTTTAGGTGAATTCGATGTGGGCGAAGCTTTCTTCAAGCAAGCGATCGAACTGGACCCGCAAAATGGCGAGGCCTATCGGCGGATGTTAATCGGTCAAAAAACCAAGCCCGGTGATCCAATCATCGATCAAATGATCGATCAATTTGAAAATCCGGACTTGGTTGAGAATAACAAGATGAACCTTGGCTACGCACTTGGAAAAGCACTGGAGGATGTCGGGGCCGACGACCAAGTCTTCAAGTACCTGAACGAAGGCAATCGCATTGCGGCCAAGTTTTCCGAAAACTCAGCAAAACAAATGTTCAGCGAGATCGTCAGTAGCCGAGACGTTTATGGCGAAATAGATTTCGAGAAAGTTCCCGAGGTTACCGACAACACGTTCGCGCCGATTTTCGTTACCGGCCTTCCGCGCTCGGGCACGACTCTGATCGAGCAGATCATCGCCGCGCATTCGACTGTGGAAAGTGGGGGTGAGCTTGGGTACGCAAAACCATTGTGTCGTGATCTTTGGGTGGCACAGCCAGGTAGTCCGCAAGCTGCTGATAACGTAGATGCTTTGGCCGACATTGGCCGGAAGTATACCGACGCCGTACATAGCCGGTTTCCAGACGTTGCCCGCATCACAGACAAATCCATCTACACCTTCCTAGCCATCGGCCCGCTGAAACGCGCCCTGCCAAATGCTAAATTCATCGTTGTCCGACGCGATCCGCGCGACAATCTCTTGTCGATTTACAAAAACAAGTTTGGAGAGGGCACGCATGGCTATGCCAACAACCTTCAGACACTGGCGCGGTACTACGATGAATTTGATCGCACAGTTGCGTTCTGGCGAGAGCATCTGCCTTCGGATTGGCTTTATGAAGTCTCCTATGACGCCTTAGTAAATGATCCTGAGCCTGAAGCCCGCAAGCTAATCGCGGCCTGCGGCTTGGAGTGGGAAGACGATTGTCTGAACTTCCATCAGAAGGCGGACAAGGTGAAGACACTCAGTCTGTACCAAGTCCGACAACCGATCTCGAAAGCTTCGGTCAGCGGATGGCGGCGGTTTGAAAAAGACCTCAAGCCGATGTTGGAGCAGCTTCGCAAGGACGGCCATGTCACTGACTGAGATCCGGGCGCGAGTTGAAAAGGTCGCTAAGACGCATGGTCGTAATCCTGATGATGTCTCTTTGATCGCTGTTTCGAAAGTGCAGCCTAATGAACGGGTTGCGGCGGTTTTGGACGAAGGGCATCGGGTTTTTGGCGAAAACCGTGTTCAGGAAGCGGAAGGCAAGTGGCCAACGTTCCGCGAGCAATATGATGGGGTCGAACTGCATTTGATCGGTCCCTTGCAAACCAACAAAGTCCGCGCCGCCATGGCCTTGTTCGACGTGATCCACGTGGTGGATCGACCTAAGCTTGCCCGCTCCATCGCGCGGATTGCCGAGGAAACCGGGCACTGCCCTGATCTTTTTGTGCAGGTCAACACGGGCGATGAGGGGCAAAAAGCGGGCGTGTCTGTCGATGAGGTTGACGATCTGGTTGCAGAATGCCGGGCCTTGTCATTGCCGTTGAAAGGCTTGATGTGTCTTCCCCCTGTTGGCGAAACGCCCAGCCTTCACTTCGCATTGCTCGCGAAAATTGCGGCGCGCAATGATCTGACTGGGTTGTCCATGGGGATGAGCGGGGATTTTGAAGAAGCCATTGCTCAAGGTGCAACGCATGTACGTGTTGGCTCGGCGATCTTTGGGGCCCGCGACTACGGTTGAGGCAGAACAACCAAGCGGCTTTGGCCGGTTAGCTTGGTCGCGATTGCGTGCAGATGGTCCGGCCTAAACCCTATGCAACCCTCCGTCGGATAACCTGCTCGGCGCCAGCGGTGTATGAAAATCGCCGAGCCGCGCCCTGGCTGTGCTTTTGGCCAATTCCAATCCGTAACCAGCACCAGATCATAAAGCGGGTCCGGTCTGGCCATGTGTTCTGCGGAGCCTTGGAATGGCAGGCGGGTCATCTGATTGTATTTCGGGTGCTTTGGGTCATCGCACCACAGATGGTATGGTCGGATAGGGCGGGCGAAGGGGGTAGGCGGCCTCATGCGGTCAGGCCGGAAAAGGACATCCACGATGGTGTGAGTGCCGACAGGCGTCGCACCGTCGCCTTCTTGTTTGTTGGAAGTTACGCCACCACGCCCAATAGTACAGGGATACAGTTGGCCGCAAAACCGAAGACCTTTACGGGTTAGAACCAAATCGGTCGGTGTCAAAGGATGTGACCTGATTTCTTTGCCTTCACGTCCAGATAGCCCGTATTTTCGATAGTTCGGCCAACCTGAAGCGGGACGCGTTCTGCGACTTTGATGCCTTGCTGTTCGAACATTTTCACTTTTTCCGGGTTGTTTGTCAGCAGTCGCACACTGTCAAAACCAAGTTGCTTCAGGATGTCAGCGCCGGTGCGAAAATCGCGTTCATCATCTTCAAAGCCCAGCCGGTGGTTTGCTTCGACCGTATCGAAACCTTGGTCTTGCAGACTGTAAGCGCGCATCTTGTTGGCCAACCCGATGCTGCGCCCTTCCTGATTGAGGTAAAGCAGGACCCCGCTGCCGGTATCACCCATTTGATGCAAGGCCGCGTGCAGTTGCGCCCCGCAGTCGCACTTGAGCGAGCCCAACACATCACCCGTGAAACAGGCCGAGTGAAGACGCGCCAAGACCGGCTCCTTGCGCGAAGGTTGACCGATTTCGACAGCCACGTGATCTTCGCCACCATTGCCGGGGCGAAAAACATGCACGCGACCGGCGTCGGCAAGGGCCAAGGGAACACGGCCCGAGACAACTTTCTCATGCATGACGGGGGCAATTAGGGCCTGTTCAAGACCGGTCAATTCCAGGTGGGTCAATCCATCCATTTCAGCTGAGGGCATTTCAACGACAACAACTGCAGGCAAAAGCCACGCAGATTTCGTCAAGAGAAGTGCGGCGCGGTGAAAGTCCGCTGCACCCTCGCGCACCGACGAGAAGGGGCCTTTCATGGGTCGGTTCAAGTCTCCTGCCGGATCGGCCATGGCGCAGACCCATGCTGCGTCCACATCTTCTGGCATCGCAATCCGCGCCAAATCATCATCGTAAGCGGGGGTGTTCAGCGTTTGTGCCCGCCTTGCCGTCACGGCTAAGACTGCTGAGCCCAAGGAAAGAACAGCCTGCATTCTGTCCGGAGTTACCCCGTCCGCCGCCAAAACCACGGCCATCGTAGGCC
The DNA here is from genome assembly GCA_964632495.1 of uncultured Rhodobacterales bacterium. Classification (GTDB taxonomy): domain Bacteria; phylum Pseudomonadota; class Alphaproteobacteria; order Rhodobacterales; family Rhodobacteraceae; genus CALKXV01. The sequence goes on along the minus strand of CAZWDS010000063.1, from coordinate 9,246 downwards.
CGTTTCGAAGCACAATAGGGAGGCCCAACCGCAGATCAGTGCGGGCTCGGGCGATCCGTTCAAGAGGCGTAGGCACGAGAGTCATGAAATATCGACAGTCCTTTCTGACCGTTCTGACCCTGTTTCGGCGATTTTTTGAAACAATTCCACCACCCGCGACACGTCCACGTGAAGAATTGCAGCATTTCTTGCAAGTTCACCACCACTGACCATTTTAGTCTCAGAAGGCCCGGAGGATAACATGGCTCAAAACTTGAAGAAAATTTTACTCGTCGATGACGACGACGATCTACGCGAAGCTCTAGGCGAGCAGCTGATTATCACCGAAGACTTTGATGTCTTCGAAGCTGGTAATGGGGCCGAAGCCATGGAGAAGGCCAAACAGAGCATTTACGATTTGGTTATTCTGGACGTGGGCTTGCCCGATACAGACGGACGCGAACTGTGCCGGGTTCTTCGCAAAAACGGCGTCAAGTGCCCGGTTTTGATGCTAACTGGCCACGATACCGACGCAGATACAATTTTGGGTCTGGATGCAGGCGCAAATGACTATGTGACCAAGCCGTTCAAGTTTCCTGTTCTTTTGGCCCGTATTCGTGCTCAGT
>CAZWDS010000063.1:0-8631 GCA_964632495.1 uncultured Rhodobacterales bacterium | reverse complement strand
CGCCAGCATGAGCAGTCCGAGGATGCGGTGTTCCAGCTTGGGCCGTATACCTTCCAGCCTGCCCAGAAGATACTGATAACAGAGGATAAAAAGAAAATTCGTCTGACCGAGAAAGAGACGAATATTCTAAAGTTCCTGTACCGTGCAAGCGAAGGTGTGGTGGCCCGGGATGTGCTTTTGCACGAAGTCTGGGGCTACAACGCGGGTGTCACAACTCACACACTTGAGACTCATATTTATCGTCTACGCCAAAAAATTGAGCCAGATCCCTCAAATGCGCGTTTACTAGTCACTGAGTCGGGCGGCTATCGTTTGGTGGCGTGACCGAAACTTGACTTGGATCAATTTCGAAAGGTCCTGGCCGAGTTATTAGAAATACGAATCCCGTTTTCATGTCCGGGCAATGGCATGATACCTCCCTGTTGGACTGGCCGGGCCTTGTGCCCGGCCTTTTTTTGTCTAAATGAGCGCCTGCGGCGCGCGCTATATTTGAATGAGGGGCCAGCCCCTCAAACTCCCCGGCGCATTTTCAAAGAGATGAAGACCTGTGGTTTAAGTCAGTCGCCGTGGACCGCAAAGGTTTCCAGCGAAGCACCTTGTGGTGGCACTAGACGGAATTTGTCTTTCACGCCTGCGTCAGTGAGGCTGCGTTCGACAATGATCAGGGTATTGTCGGGATGATCCTCGCATAGCGCGATCATTTGGGCGATCTCTTCCGTCGCGACCGGGCGGGCCGCGTCCATATTTGGGGCACCCCAGCTTTCGGTGAAGTGAAAGGCGAGGGTTTCAATCAATTGATCTCGCTCGGGCTCGGTCACTGTCGTCACAGCCACCACCGTGCCACGGGCAAAGCTGGTAAGACCAAGCCAACCGTGAGTGAAGGCTTGCTTGCTTGGGCCGGTCAGATCGTCTTCGGTCCAGTCGGAAAACGCGAAGGTGCCGGGGATTGCCCATTCACCCGGTTCTGCCGCGGTGGCGAAAATTTCGGCATCGCTGCCGTCCAGTCTGATGATGCGGGCCAGTTTCATGGCTGTTCCAGAAGTTCGGTTAACGGTCGGATTTGTGTGCCGTCGTCGCGTTTTTGTAATAGGCCGCCCAATTCATCAAGCCCAAGGAACGTTCCGTCATCCCGGCCATGGGCCTTGGTCAGCCAATCGCGGTGCAGGGGCTCGAAGCCTTCGGTCAGATAGATATGCAGCCAGTTCATCATGTGGCCACCCCAGGCCTCGATCAGATCGGGCACCAAGATATCGCCACAGCCTTCGGCGTGCAGGCTGGTTTCGTCTGGTGTGGCTCCGGGGGCGTCATTTGTCGCCACGACAGGCACATTCAGGCCAAGGACCAACCAGTCGGGTTCGGCCTTCGGATCGGTTGTGCTGGCTTTCGCAAGAAGCTGGCCACAGACGGCGCCGTTGATGCGCAGCTTGTCGGGCCACTCGAAATGCAGGGCGACTTCTGGTGGGGCGAGGGCGCCAAGCGCATCGTTGAAGCCAAGGGTGACGGCGAATGAAACACCTATCGCGCGTTCCAGTGCCTGTTCTGGGGCGAGCAAAAGTGCGACGCGCATTGTGGTTTCGTCGACGGCATAGAAAACACTGCCCGGATCCCCATCTTTGCGCGCGCTGACCAAGGCCGCTGCCCATGGATCGCCGGGGACAGCCACGCCGGTCAGCAAAGGAGGGAATTCGATAGCTGTGTTCACGCGTCGGCCAATGTGTCGATCAAGGCATCGGCGACCGCCCAAAAGCCTGCGGCCTCATCGCTTTCGGGCCGGGCGGCAACGATTGGCGCACCCGTGTCGCCCGCTTCTCGGATGTGCAGATGAAGGGGCACTTCGCCTAAGAACGGCACCTTTAAGCGGTCGGCCTCGGCCCGGGCGCCACCGTGCCCAAAAGGATAGTGCGTCTTGCCACAACCATCGCAGGTGAAACCCGCCATGTTTTCGACGATGCCAAGGATGGGTGTTTCAAGACGCTGGAACATGTCGATGCCCTTTTTGGCGTCGATCAGGGCGATGTCCTGTGGGGTAGACACAACAACGGCGCCCGCAACTTCGGTTTTTTGGCACAACGTCATTTGCACATCGCCCGTGCCAGGCGGCAGATCGACGAGGAGCACATCCAGCGTGCCCCATTGCACTTGCGCCAGCATTTGCTGCAACGCCCCCATCAACATTGGGCCGCGCCAGACGATCGCCTCTTCTTCCTCGACCATGAAACCAAGCGACATCACCGTAACGCCGTGATTGCGTAAAGGCAGGATGATCCCATTGCCGGGGCTGGATGGACGGCCAGACACGCCCAGCATGCGCGGCTGCGAGGGGCCATAGACATCTGCATCTAGCAGACCCACACGTTGACCGCGCGCTGCCAAGGCTACAGCCAGATTTGCCGAGAGCGTGGACTTGCCGACACCGCCTTTGCCAGACGCGACGGCTACAACGTGACGCACACCCGGCAAGGCGGGCGGCTTTTCGGGCTCTTTCGGTTTTGGCGTAAAGTCTTTCAGGCCCAGATCTGGCACTGGAGGTGACGCAGGCCGCGCTTGGCCAGCAGCGGCATGGGCGGTCAGGATGGCCGAAACGCTTGTGATCCCATCCAGTTCAGCCACGGATTTCTCGGCGGCCAAGCGCAAAGGCTCCATTGCGGGTGCACGCGCGGGATCGACCTCCAAAACGAAACTGGCTGCGCCGTTTTCTACACTTAGACTTTTGACCAAACCCGCGGAGAGGATGTCTTTGCCACTGCCCGGATCGATAATGCGGGACAATGCGGCCTTAGCGGCTGCGGTGTCCGCCATGCTATTTGTCGTCCGGCATTTGAATGGTGCCGGTGATTTCGTGGGTCAAACCAAGCGCTTCGATGGACAAAACCACACGGGCGGTCACGTCACCCGAAGGCGCGGTGGCGGCCTTGCGGACAGCGTCTTCGATCTCGCGTTGCGAGGTCACACCAACGGTTTTCAGAAACTTTCTGAGCGACATGTTGAAGGCTTCTTCGGACATGGATCCCTCCCTGGGCTTGCTTTGATCGCGAAGCCGGATAATCTCAGATCATATGGGAGGTGCAAGATCTACTTGTCCAGATTGCCATTTGTACTCGCGTTCAGCCTTGGACTGGCCCTGCCTGCGGCGGCAGAAGACCTGACGCTGAGGATGCCTGACGGCATGTTAGAAGCCGGATTTCAAAAGCAAATACTGCCCCGTTTCAAGTTCAAACATCGTCTGACAATTACTGCGGTGACCGAAGGCGAGGCCGATATGGTTTTTGGGGCAGTGGGGACCCGGATCTTCAGCGAGATCGATGGCGTTGAGACGCGACTGGACATTCTGACCGAAGACCCCGTGCGGCAAGAACAAGCGGCCTTATTCCTGAAGTGGCTGAAATCTGCCTCCGGGAAAGCGGCAGTCGAAGGGTTCAAGCCGGATGGGAATCAGGTCTATACGACCGAAGTTACGGCCGTCCTTGTCGAAGCCCCCGAGGTTTTCGACGGAGACACCGCCCAAGGATCCCGTCTGGCGCTTGTACATTGTGGGCGCTGTCATGTGGTGGACAAGCGCAATCGCATGGGCGGTATCGGGTCATCGCCGTCTTTTGCCGCGCTGCGCGGGCGTTCGAACTGGTCTGATCTGTTTCGCACGTTCTTTGTCCACAACCCGCACCCATCGTTTACGCAGGTTGAAGGTGTGACCGAGCCGTTTGATCCCAATCGACAGATACACGTCGCACCGATGGACATCACGCTGGACGAAATCGAAGCGATCACGGCCTTTGTTGCGACGATTGAACCCAAGCAGCTTGGCCAACCTGTCCAATCAAATTGACCAAAAGATGCACAATCAATTCGGCTTGCGATCTTTCAAGTAATCGTCGGTTGTGCGCGGTAAAGGCCGGTCACCTGCTTTGAAGGGCGAGTTTTCCTGATGGTATTGTGCGCTGATCCTGCAGGTATCGCACATCTGGATCAGCTTCACATTGTCCGAGCCTTTAAACATCCAGTGTTTGTCTTCCAGCTTTTCAACGATGCGTTTGATTGTGGACTGTGACCCGAAAGGAGTGCCGCATTCGATGCATTCGAAGGGTTCTTCTTCGTTTAGGATCTGATGGGACAGGGCTTCTTTTGCCAAGTTGAGCTGCGGAACCAATTTGATCGCATTCTCCGGGCAAGTCCCTGCGCAAATTCCACATTGCAGGCAAGCGGTCTCATTAAAGCGAACTTGTGGCTTGTCGGGGTTATCGCCCAGTGCTCCGACCGGGCAAAGCGACACACAAGCCAAGCACAGCGTGCAGGCCTCGGTGTCGATAACGACGGCTCCGTATGGTGCGCCGTGAGGCAAGGGGATGGTGTCGGTGGCTTGGGTCAGCGCTATGGCTGCATTCCGGGTGACTTCGCGCCGACCGCCTTGTGGCAGGATCGGTTCGACAGTGGGGGCAGGAACGTTTGTCTCATAAAGCGTGGATTCCAGAGCGTCCGGGTCGGCAATGTCCAGAAGGTGAAGGCGGTCATCTCCCGCAATAGCGCAGGCAATTTCAAATTGCTGGTCGATGACGGCACGGTCGCTCTTGGGGCCGGGCAAGACCGTTGCGCTGGCAAAGCCAACGCCAAGGGCTGCCAAAAGTTCGGCGTGCCCGACGCCTTCGGTCGAATGCACTGGAACGGGTATAACATCGGCAGGCAAACCGCGACCAAACCGGGCGGACAGCGCGATCATCTCGTCACCCCATTCCGCATCGTAAAACAATGCGCGAGGAGCTGTGCCACCAGCCTTCCGAAATGTTGATGCCAGAGTGCGCAGCCGCAAAAAGAGCGTACCGACGGGGGGATCATCGTATGCCGCCGCACCCGACGGGCAGACCGATGCGCAGGCGCCGCACCCCGCACAAATGTCGGGATCAATGGTGACCGTATCTCCGTTCGGAGTGATCGCTCCGGTTGGGCAGACGTTCAGGCAACGATCACAGCCTTTTTGTCCGGCGCGGGAGTGGGCACAAAGGGTTTCGTCGAAACGAATGTAGAACGGCTTTTCGAAAACACCCTGCAAATCAGCGGCCTTGGCGATGGCGCGTTCTACGGCCAAAGGATCGCCCGGATCGGTGCGCACGTAGCCTTCGCGTTTCTCGTGGGCTGGAAACAGGGGCTGTGCACCGCGCAGATCAAGGATGATGTCACAGCCGGATGTCACGCCAGACGCCGGATCTTCGAATTGTGCGGTCCCGCGCCCTCCGGGCTTCATCTGGCGATAGGCATCAACAATAATGCTGAACCCACCAAGCGCCCCGGTTGCCGATTTCAAATGTCCGACTGCAACGTCAAAATCGCCCGTAGGTGCGATGTCATCCGATGCTTCTGTTAACAGGCAGGTGACGGCTAAGGTTTCCCCCAGCCGTTCGGCAGCTTGCAAGGCAATGTCTGGGCGGCCCAGCACCAAGCAGGTGCCTTCGGACACCACGTCTTTTGTGGGCGTGTCCGGCGTGGGCAGGATAGCTTCTGCCAGCAAAGCAGCCTGTTTCGGGAAGGCCGTGCCATCTGCGGTCCAACCTGCGCGGTCACGGATATCCGTCGTCGCTAAACGCGCGCTTGCCCCTATTTCGTCGGCCAATTCTTCAAAGATCCCGGCCATCTGTCCACAGGCGATCAGGGTGCTGCCGTCGGCCTCCAGTGCGGCAGCAGCCTTGTCGATTTCTTTAGTGCAAAGGTGGCTGGCCTCTTTCACCTCGGCTCCGCCCAAGGCTGCGGAAACCGATGCGGCATCCAACTGCATCGAACCCTCGCAGCTACAGATCAGGCACTGCGCAATCTTGGCCATGGTATCCCCCTTGGCATTCGTCCGAAGGATATTGTGGCACAAGTTTTGACAAAGGCAATCAGGGGGTGTTTCCTTTGGTGGATGAGCGATGTTCCTAAATCCATGACCCTGCCCATGGGTGTCGTGCTGCGGCGATCCCCGGGCGTGACCCGTTGGGCGAAATGGGCCTGGAAAGCGGTGGCTGTTTTGCCGAACGCGGGGCCCGGTGGGTTTCGGGTATTGCGCGAGGACGGCGATGTCACAGATTTTCACGCCGCGACCGTGCTTTTGGACCTGCATCGAACGGATGTGGAAAGCTATCGGACCTCTTTGATGATGAAGCCGCCTTCTGTCTTTGCTGTGTTGAACAAGGGCGAAGATGCGGGGAACAACCATGACATCGGCGTGCATTTGGTCACAGCCAGTGCTGATTTGGCGCAAGAATACCAAGACAGCGACGAAGTGATTGTCGAACCGATCCCCATGCCGGACGCCCTGATCGTACACATACGCGAATTCTGTGACGCTCACTTCGTGGCCGAGCCGTTTCGTAAGCGAAAGCGCGATAAACATCGGGTGGATATGGTGGAAGACGGTATTGGTGACGCGCGTATCCGTCAGACTGCGGATGTGTACCGCAGCCCAACGTCTCAGAAAGGCAAGCGTGATGACGGATGAGGAAAGCGTCTTTTCCCGCTGGTCGCGCCGCAAACGAACGGTCGAGACCGAAAAGCCGCCTGAAGAAGAAATAGCCCCCGAACCTGTGGTCGAAGAGATCGCTGAGCCAGCTACGGACGAAGAAGAAGTTGTACTGTTGGAACGTTTGGGATTGCCGAAACCCGAAAGCCTTGGCGAAGGCGATGATTTCGCACCCTTCATGAAGTCTGGTGTGCCTGAGTTCTTGCGCCGTCGCGCATTACGTGTGTTGTGGCGTTCGAATCCCGTCTTGGCGAATCTGGATGGGTTGAACGACTATGACGATGATTTCAACTCGCCGGAACTGACCCAAAAAGTGCTGGCGACAGGATATCAGGTGGGACGTGGTTTCGCGCGGAAAGTGGCCGCGTTGATCGAGGACGATGACGAGCCTTTGGCTGAACGGGAGTCTGATGATCCTGTTGAAACTGAAGTGACGGAAAGCAATTCCAACGATTTAGAGGTACCGTCTTCCGACGTTAAAAACTCTGAGGCAGAGCCCGAGGCAGCACCGCGCCCGCGTCGCATGCGGTTTGAGACCTAAAACCGACTAAAATTCTAGGTCTTATATTGAAAAAAATCATTTGGCCAAATCGGTTGGTATGGCTTAGCGTGAAGGTAGTGCGAACAGGAGCACAACGTTGACGCAAGCGAGCCAAATGGCCGATATCCCGGAGCAAGTTGCAGAAGAGGATCTTCTGCGCGCCGATCTTTACGCTATGTTGGCGCAAGTTCTGTCCGGTCCGCCGTCGCAAGAATTTTTGGATAGTGCCGCTGAATTGGCTGGTGATGACTCGGATTTGGGTGAGGGCATCAATGTTCTGGCAAAGGTAGCTTTGGCCACGACCCCCGGCAGTGCCGAAAAAGAATTTAACGCTTTGTTTATCGGCTTGGGGCGCGGTGAATTGCTGCCCTATGCGAGCTACTACCTGACCGGTTTCTTGAATGAGAAACCCTTGGCGCGTCTACGCGGTCACATGGCACAATTCGGTATCGAACGCACACCTGACGTCAAAGAGCCCGAAGATCACATGGCCACGCTGTGCGAAATGATGGCCGGCCTGATCCGGGGCACTTACGGGACAGTGCTAAGCGTCGAGGATCAGAACGCATTTTTCAACACGCATATCGCCACTTGGGCGACGCATTTTTTTACGGATTTGGAGGCCGCCGAAGGCTCGGTCTTCTATGCACCGATTGGTAAGATTGGTCGGGCATTCATGGAGATCGAGATCGAAGCCTTCCGAATGGAGACCTGACGGGTCTACGAAATTACGTCCACAGCTAGAGGAGGACCAGCCATGGACGAGAAAAAGAAAGACGGTAACAGCCGTCGTGATTTTCTCAAGCTTGCGGGCACATCCGCACCTGCCGCCGTTGCAGTAATGACCGTTGGCACCGAAGCCAGCGCCGAAGAGGCCGCGCCTCAGTCTGCGTTGAAGAAGACCGAGCACGTGAAGAGTTATCTCGACACGGCCAGATTCTGAGGGAGGACAGACATGCTGAGGAAAAAGACAAGTACAGTCACGCGTTCAGCCCGATCGGGTTCGATGCTGGCGCGCGCTGGTGACGCAAAAGTTGATCGCCGCTCGTTCCTTCGGGGTTCGGGTCTGGCCGTCGGCGGTTTGGCCGCGCTTGGCGCTGGCCTTGGCCGCGTAACCCCTGCCGAGGCGCAAGCCGGTGCCATGGGTAAGGTCGAAGTCATCAAATCCGTCTGTACCCACTGTTCGGTCGGATGTACTGTTCTGGCAGAGGTCGAAAACGGTGTCTGGACGGGTCAGGAACCTGCTTGGGACAGTCCGTTCAATCTTGGTGCACACTGCGCAAAAGGCGCCGCCGTGCGCGATCACGCTCATGGGGCGCGTCGTCTGAAGTATCCGATGAAGTTGGAAGGCGGCGAGTGGAAGAAAGTTTCCTGGGAAACCGCGATCGACGAGATCGGTGACCAAATGATGTCGATCCGCGAAGAATCGGGCCCGGATTCGGTGTACTGGCTGGGATCGGCCAAGCATTCGAACGAACAGGCTTACCTCTATCGCAAGTTTGCCGCCTACTGGGGCACGAACAATATCGACCACCAGGCGCGGATTTGTCACTCGACCACGGTTGCGGGTGTGGCGAACACATGGGGCTACGGCGCCATGACGAAC
>CAZWDS010000062.1:0-17235 GCA_964632495.1 uncultured Rhodobacterales bacterium | reverse complement strand
TCATCATCGACGACGAGTATGTCACACAGGTGCCGCCCTCGAAGCGTGGCTTGGCGATGGTGTTCCAGTCTTATGCGCTTTATCCGCATATGACGGTTCGTAAAAACATCGGCTTCCCTCTGCGTATGGAAAAGATGAGTCAGGCCGAGATCGACAAGAAGGTTGAAGCCGCTGCAAAGTCGCTGAACCTGATGGACTACCTAGAGCGCAAACCCGGCGCTTTGTCCGGTGGTCAGCGTCAGCGGGTCGCCATCGGCCGCGCCATTGTGCGCAACCCTTCAGCGTTCCTTTTTGACGAACCTTTGTCGAACCTCGACGCCGCCCTTCGAGTCGGCATGCGCCTTGAAATCAGCGAAATGCACGAACGTATGCAAACCACGATGATCTACGTGACCCACGATCAGGTCGAGGCCATGACCATGGCCAACAAGATCGTTGTTCTTCAGGCAGGCGTGATCGAACAAGTCGGCTCGCCTTTGGATCTGTACCACGCACCCCAAAACGAGTTTGTGGCCGGTTTCATCGGCTCGCCAAAGATGAACCTGATCAAAGGGGCCGAGGCCGCAAAGCACGATGCTGCCACCATCGGTATCCGCCCCGAGCATCTGGAGGTCAGCACAACGGACGGCATGTGGAAAGGCACCGTTGGTGTGGCCGAACACCTTGGCTCGGACACCTTCATCCACGTCCATAACACTGGCCTTGGTGACATGATCACCGTACGCATCTCAGGCGATATCGCGGTCAAGCACGGCGACGACATCTACCTCACCCCGCAGATGGACCAGATGCACAAGTTCGATGCTGCGGGCTTGCGCAAATGACACGACTAACAGGCAAACGGGCACTGATCACAGGGGGCGCGCGCGGTATCGGGCGCGCCATCTCTGTGGCCTATGCGAATGCCGGCGCATCCGTGGCCGTTGCCGATCTTTTGGGCGACGACGCGCGCAACACGGCCGAAGACATCGGCGGGCTTGGCATCGAAATGGATGTCACGGACTTGGGCTCGATCAAGGCAGGTGTGGCTAAGGCCGAAGCTGAAATGGGTGGCATCGATATCCTTGTGAACAATGCGGGCGTCTTCAACATGGCCCCCATCGAAGAGATCACCCCAGAAGATTATCGCCGCCAATACGACGTCAACGTCGGCGGCACGATCTTTGCCTGCCAAGCCGTGGTCCCCGGCATGAAGGCGCGCGGCACAGGCGGCGCGATCATAAACTTCGCCAGTCAGGCAGGCCGTCGTGGTGAGCCGAACATCGTGGTCTATTGCTCGACCAAGGCCGCCGTGATCTCGGTCACACAGTCTTTGGCACTGGAATTGGCGCCGAGCAACATCCGCGTCAACGCCATCGCCCCCGGCGTGGTGGACACGCCCATGTGGGACGGCGTGGATGCGCTTTTTGCAAAATACGAGAACCGTGAACTGGGCGAGAAAAAACGTCTGGTCGGCGAGGCTGTTCCCTTGGGTCATATGGGGACACCAGAGGAAATCGCCGATCCTTGCGTCTTTCTGGCGTCAGACGACGCGCGCTATATCACGGCACAGACCCTGAATGTAGATGGTGGAAATTGGATGAGTTAATGGAAGACGGTACGATGGAGGACACATTGGTAAAGCTCGGGAACGCAACACTTGCGGGGTTGCCGTCGCATGTCGACCGGCCGCGCTATGATCGCACGGCCCTGACCCCCGGTATCGTTCATATCGGTCTTGGCAACTTTCACCGTGCGCACCAAGCCTGGTACCTGCATCGTTTGATGCAACAGGGCGACGCACTGGACTGGGCGATCATCGGCGCGGGCGTCCGTGCAGGCGATTCCGCCATGCGCGACCGTCTTTTGGCGCAAGATTGCCTGAACGCGCTGATCGAGCTTGATCCAAAAGGCACCGCCGTCGAAGTGACCGGTGCCATGATCGACTTTCTGCCTGTTGAGCCCGACAACGCCGCCCTCATCGCGCAAATGTCCGACCCGGCCATTCGCATCGTGTCCCTGACCGTGACCGAAGGCGGCTACTACCTGACGCCCGAAGGATCGTTGGACAAAGATCACGATGACATCGCCCATGATGCGGCCAACCCCGCCACGCCGCGCACGGCGTTCGGAGCCATGGTCGCCGCCTATCGCGCGCGCCGCGATGCGGGCCACCTGCCCTTCACCGGCCAGTGTTGCGACAACCTGCAAAACAACGGCGCGATCCTGCGCCAGACGGTTGTGGGACTGGCCCGCCTGTCCGATCCAGCACTTGCCGACTGGATCAACGAAAACGCCGCCTTCCCGAACGCCATGGTCGATTGCATCGTGCCTGCCACTGGTCCCGCAGAACTGGAACTGGTCCGCGCACAAGGCATCGACGACGACGCGCCCGTAACCCATGAAAACTTCCGCCAATGGGTGATCGAAGACACGTTCTCGGCCGGACGGCCCCCTTGGGAAAAAGCCGGTGCCACGCTGACCGACGACGTCCACGCTTACGAGACGATGAAAATCCGCATCCTGAACGCGGGCCATCAGGTCTTGGCCAACGCGGGCGAAATCCTAAGCGTGCCGACCATCGCCGCTTGTATGCAGGACGCAGACATCGCCGCCTTCTTCCGCAAGGTCGAAACCGACGGGATCGTGCCAACGGTGCACGACGTGCCGGGCATGACGCCTGCCGACTACCTGACCTTGATCGAATCCCGCTTCGCCAACCCCAAAATCCACGACACCACGCGCCGCGTCGCCTTTGATGGCTCGTCCCGCCACATGGGCTTCCTGCTGCCCATCCTGCGCGACGCTTTGGCCGCCGGTGGCTCTGTCGAAGGCTTGGCGCTGACCGAAGCGCTCTGGGCCCGCATGTGCACGGGCATCCGCGAAGACGGCAGCGTGATCGAGCCAAACGACCCCAACTGGGACGCCTTGGTCGAGGCCGCGAACGCCGCCAAAATGCGCCCCGCCGCATGGTTAGAGCAATCCCAGTTCTACGGAGATCTGGCCAAGACAACCGTCTTCGCAACCGCCTTCGAACACTGGCTGGCACGCCTTCATGCAGACGGCACCCGCGCGACATTGCAGGCCTACGTCAACAGCTAAGCGGCGCTTTCGGGCTCGTAAAGGTTCTCGGTCTTCGGCGTCAGCCGCAGCAATTCCTGTGTGTATTCATGGGTCGGCGCGGTGAACAACGTCTCGCTGTCCGTCACCTCAACCAACCCGCCGCGACGCATCACGGCGACGCGGTCACACATCTGACGCACCACCGGCAAGGCGTGGCTGATGAACAGGATCGTCAGGCCAAGATGGTCTTGCAAGTCCTTCAAAATGTTCAGAATTTGCGCCTGTATTGACACATCCAAAGCACTTGTCGGTTCATCACAGATCAGGAACCTCGGCTGCGTCGCCAAAGCCCGTGCAATGGCGATCCGCTGCCGTTGGCCCCCGGAAAACTCGTGCGGATACTTCAGCCGCGCCTCGGCCCCCAGCCCCACCTGATCCAACAGTTCGGCCACCCGGTTGGGGATCTCTGACCCTGTCAGCAGCTTGTGATGTCGGATCGGCTCGGCCACGATTTGATCGACGCGCATCCGGGGATTGAGCGAGCTATAGGGGTCCTGAAAGATCATCTGGATCTCTTGGCGATAGGCCCGCTGCACCTCTTTGTTCTTGAGGTCGCTCACCAGATCGCCATCAAATTCGACCGTGCCGCCATCGGCTTTGTAAAGCCCCGCGATCACCCGCGCTACGGTGGATTTGCCCGAACCACTTTCCCCCACCAAGCCCAGAACCTCGCCCGGCATGATGTCGAAACTGACCTGATCCACGGCGGTGAAATACTCCCGCCCCCACGGCAAGAGGCTGCGCTTTTGCACGAAACGTTTTGTCAGATCGCGTACTTTTAAAAGCGGTTCGCCCGCGTTCATCTCGTAGACGGGCCAGTTCCGCGCCAAATCCTCAATCGCAAAGTCCGGATCATCGCCGCCGTAATTGATCCGTGGAAACCGGTGCAGTTTCTTATGTGGCCTTGGCACGGCAGCGATCAGCGACTTGGTATACTCATGCGTCGGCGCCCCTAAAATCTGCGCCGTCTCGCCCGTTTCCACCACCGCGCCCCGATACATCACCGTCACCCGATCCGTCGTGTCGGCAATGACGCCCATGTCGTGGGTGATCAGGATGACGCCCACTTGGCGCTCGTCCACCAGATCGCGGATCAGCTCCAGAATCTGCGCCTGAATGGCCACGTCCAGCGCCGTCGTCGGCTCATCCGCGATAATCACGTCGGGTTCCGAACAAAGCGCCAGCGCAATCACCACACGCTGACGCATCCCGCCGGAAAACTGGTGCGGGTATTGATCGAGCCGCGTGTCCGGATCGGGAATGCCAACACGATCCAACAGATCGCGCGCGCGTTTGTCCGCGTCAGACGAAGACACATCCAGATTGATCTCAATCGTCTCAACCAATTGTTCGCGGATCGTCAAAAGAGGGTTGAGCGAGGTAAGAGGATCCTGAAAAATCATCGAGATCTTTTGCCCCCGAAGCCCCCGCATCGCCTCGGCATTCAGCCCGCTGATCACCTCGCCCTTGAACTCAATCTCACCCCCCGCAATCCGCCCCGGCGGGTCCAGCAATCCCATCACAGCAGCGCCCACGGTCGACTTCCCCGCCCCGCTTTCACCAACCAGCCCATGGATTTGCCCCGGCTCCACCGTCAAGTGCACGCCGTCCACCGCCTTGAACACTTGGCGGCGCGTCGGGAATTCGACGGTCAGGTTGGTGATTTCTAACAGGCTCATGTCATTTCAACTTCGGGTTCAAAGCGTCGCGCAGCCAGTCGCCCAACAGATTGACCGACAAGGCCAGCGCCAACAGCGTCACGGACGGGAAAAACAGGATCCACCACTCGCCCGAGAACAGAAAACTCTGCCCGATCCGGATCAACGTGCCCAAAGACGGCTGCGTCGACGGCGCACCGACCCCCAGGAACGACAGTGTCGCCTCAGCGATGATGGCAAGGGCCAACGAGATCGTCGCAATCACCAGCACCGGCGACAAGACGTTTGGCAAGATGTGCCGCGCCAAAATCGGCAAGGCCCCCCGCCCGATCAACCGCGCCGCCTGCACATATTCCTTTTGCTTTTCCACCAGCGTTGCGCCGCGCACGACGCGCGCAAACTGCACCCAATCCGACAGACCAATTGACAGGATCAACACCCAGATCGCCAATTGGTCGCGGTACTCCACCGGCGTGACCCCTTTGGCGACGCCAAAGATCAACATGGCCACCAAGATCGACGGGAAGGTCAATTGCACGTCCGCAATCCGCATGATGATCGCATCGGTCCAACCGCCAAAATACCCGGCAATCAGCCCAAGCGTCACCCCGATCAACAGCCCCAACGTAACGGCCGCAAACCCCACGAACAACGAAATCCGCATCCCATACAGGATCGTCGAATACACATCCCGCCCCTGATCATCCGTTCCCATCAGGAAACTTTCGCCGGTAAAGGCATTCGGTGTTCCGGGTGCTGTAAACCCGTTCATCAGGTTCAGGTTCACCGGCTCAAACGGGTTCATCGTGGCCACCAAAGGCGCGAACAAGGCCGCCAGCACCAAGATCAACGCCACCACAAACGACACCACCGCCACCGGCGTGTGCCGGAAATCCCAGGCGAAATCGCTGTCCCAAAATCGACGCAACCCGTTCATGTGCGCAACCTCGGATCAACCGCAACGTACAGCAAATCCACGATCAGGTTGATCGTCACAAACATCACCGAAATCAGCATCAGGTATGCGGCCATGACGGGGATATCCACGAACTGAATAGCGTTGATGAACAAAAGCCCCATCCCCGGCCACTGGAACACCGTTTCCGTGACAATGGCAAAAGCGATCAGCGATCCCAACTGCAAGCCCGTCACCGTAATCACCGGCACCAGCGTGTTCTTCAGCGCATGGCGGAAGGTGATCACCCGCTCGGGCAAACCACGCGCACGGGCGAAACGGATATAATCCTGCCGCATCACCTCCATCATCTCGGACCGCACCAGCCGCATGATCAGGGTCATCTGGTAAAGGCCCAATGTGATCGACGGCAAGACTAAGGCCCGCAATCCGTCGATGGTCAAAAACCCCGTCGTCCAAAACCCCAAGTCCACCACGTCACCGCGCCCAAAGCTCGGCAACCAGTCCAACTGGACCGAGAATAAATAGATCAGCAAAATCCCGATCAGGAATGTTGGCAAGGACACCCCAACAAGGCTGAGGGTCAGTACCACATTCGCCAAAAACCCTTTCCGCCGGATCGCCGTGTAGACGCCCAAGACGATGCCCAAAGTCAACGCGAACAAGGCCGACACAGCCGCCAGTTCCAACGTCGCCGGAGCCCTTTCGGCCAGAATGGTCGCCACGGGCCGCCCCTGTTCATAGGACACACCAAAATTGCCCTGCACCGCCGAAATCAGAAACTTGAAATACTGCACCACAAACGGCTGATCCAACCCCAACTCACCACGCAAGCGGTCGATGTCTTCCTGCGTGCGCTCTTGCCCCAGCATGTTGTCGATGGGATCGCCGATGAAGGTGAACATGGCAAACGCCACCAATCCCACGACCAACAGGACAAGGATGGATTGCAGAAGGCGGCGGAAAATGTAGGACAGCATGTTTGGATCCCGTCGGGCGCGCGACCTTGCCGCGCGCCCTTTGACTTAAGCGAAGCCGATTTCTGCGCAGAAATCGTTGCAGAGTGAGCGTACGCGAACGCGCATTTTCTGCCTAGTTCACGGTCACCCAGCGTAGGATAAAGAAGTTATCCGGGCGCTGCGTCAGTTCAACATTGTCGCCTGTGCCCCAGACCAAAGGCTGAACGTACATCGGCACGTAAGCATGTTCGGACTGATAGATGCCTGTGACTTCGTCGATCATCGCCTGACGCTTGGTGTCGTCGATTTCCGATTGGATCATCGGCAACAACTCGTCCACGCGTGCGTTCGAGAACCCGCCAAAGTTCCACGACCCCAGCTTCTTTTCCTCGTTCGGCGTGGTCACCAAAAACCGCACAGGATGTTCGTGATCGAAGGTGCCGGGCGACCAGCCCAACAGGTACATGTCGAAGTTGTCTTCGCGCAACTCGGGCCAATAGTTCTGCACCGGCATCGCGTCCAGCTCGGCGGTCACCCCGATCTGAGCCAGCATCGACGTCACCGCCTGACACACGGCCTCGTCGTTCAGATAGCGGTTGTTCGGACACTTCAGACCGAACGAAAACCCGTCAGCATAGCCAGCCTCGGCCAACAACGCCTTCGCGCCTTCAACATCATAAGCCGGACGATCCGCATTGGCGCTGGAATAGCCACGCATCGCAGGGCTGACCAACTGGCTGGAGGCCTCGGCAGACCCGCGCATGATCGTTTGCAGGATCGCATCCACGTTCACGGCTTTGGCCACAGCTTCGCGCACACGCACGTCCTGAAACGGGTTCGGCTTGCCCGCATCGCTTGTGTACTTCAACTCGGGATGGTCATGGCCAAAGGCCAGCATAATCACACGCGCCTCGATGCCCCGGATCACCTTGGTGCCGTCGCGCTGATCCACGCGGTCGGCATCCTGAATAGGCACGGGATTGATCATATCAACATCGCCCGACAACAAAGCCGCCACGGCGGTTGCCGGGTTTTCGATCGGCGTGAAGGTCGCTTCGGTGATGTTGTGTTCCGCGGTATCCCACCAGCCTTCAAACGGCGTCAACGTGGTGGTCAGACCGGGCTGACGATCCGTCACCATGAACGCGCCAGTGCCATTGGTGTTCAGCGTGGCGAAGTTGCCGTTTTCCTTGTCGGGCCGTGTCGTCGCATTCGCTTCGGCCCAGCCAGAATCCATAATCATGAAGTTGGCGATGCTGTCAGGAAACAGCGGGTTCGGGTTGGTCGTCATGAAATCAATGGTGAACTCGTCCACCACTTTCACTTCGGATACAGGCGCGAACCAGCTTCGCACATCTGCTTCTTCGGAAGACCCACGCTCATAGCTGAACAACACATCTTCCGCCGTGAACGCCGCCCCGTCATGGAACGTCACGCCTTCGCGCAAAGTGAACCGCCAGCCCGCGCCCCCGTCGATGGCCTCCCATGACGTGGCCAATGCAGGCTCGACGGCCATGTCTTTGCCCCGGCGCACAAGGCCCTCATAAACGTTGTTCAAGAACCCAAGAACCGGAGCCGAGTTCACGGCATGGGGGTCCATCGTCTGTGGATCGGTCGTGCCCGCCCATTTGAAACTTTCGGCATAGGCCGCGCTGGACAAAACCAGGGCCACCGCTGTTGCAGCTGTTAATCTACGCATCTTTTCTCCCCTCGGAATCGGCGTTGTTGTCACCGTAGGCGCAATTTGTCGGAGTTACCACGACCTTGGATCACGCTCGCGTGAAGACTTATTGCCCGGCTTTGACACCCGGCATCTTGTCGAAACCATTGACATTGGACACATGTGAACAGATGCTTCGCTCAACACGCAAAAAGGACACGCGGGATGGAGCTTGAAACCAGCGGACGACGGCGCGGAAGCCGACGCCGGGGACGTGGCGATGCGCAAACCGACACGCCAACACGCACCACCAACTATCGCAATCTCAAAAACCCCTTCCCGCCCATGGACGTCTTCTCTGCCGACCAGATCGCGGCGATGCACGCCACATCCCTGAAAACGCTGGAAGAGTTGGGCATGAAGGTGCTTCTGCCCGAGGCCATCGCGCTCTTCAAATCCGGCGGCGCCCGCGTCGAAGACGATATGGTCTACATCGGGCGCGACATGGTCGAAGCCGCCCTCGCCACTGCCCCCAAATCCATCACAGGCCGCGCCGGGGCGCGAGACCGCGACATCACTCTCGAACTCGGCAGCCTTGTCTTTCAACCCGGCGCAGGTGCGCCCCACGCAACCGACCTTGAACGCGGTCGCCGCCCCGGCACGGCCCGCGACTACAAAGAAACCGTCCAACTGACCCAAGCCTTCGACGTCTTCCAAATGCTGCCCCCCTTGGTCGAACCCCAGAACGTGCCCACGCATCTGCGCCACTACTTCACCATGGACACGCAACTGACCCTGTCCGACAAATTCCCCTTCATCTTCTCGCGCGGCACACCGCAGGTCATGCAAAGCTTTGAAATGCTGCGCGATTTTCGCGGGCTGAGCGACGACGCATTCACGTCCGAACCGCACAGCTATACCATCATCAACACCAACAGCCCCCGTACGCTGGACATCCCCATGGCCCAGGGCCTGATCGACTTCGCACGGCACGGACAAATGTCTATCGTCACGCCCTTCACCCTGATGGGGGCGATGGCCCCGATCACCGTGGCAGGTGCCATCACCCTGTCCCACGCCGAAGCGCTGGCCGCGATCACGCTCACCCAACTTGCGAAACCCGGCGCGCCGGTCTGCTATGGCACCTTCACTTCCAACGTCGATATGAAATCCGGCGCACCCGCCTTTGGCACGCCCGCCCATTTCCAAGCCTCGCTCGCCGCCGGACAACTGGCCCGCTTCACCGGCTTGCCGTGGCGGTCAGCCGCCGGGTCCGCGTCGAACACGAACGACGTGCAAGCGGCGAATGAAAACCAGATGGGCCTTTGGGGATGCCTCATGGCCGGGGCGACCATCGTAATCCATTCCGCCGGATGGCTTGAAGGCGGGCTGACGGTGTCTTACGAAAAGCTGATCACCGATGCGGAAGTCTTGAACATGATCGCAGAACTTTGTGCAGGCGCAAAAGCCACCCCCGACGAGATCGGCTTTGACAATGCCCTATCTCACGTCGACCCGTCCGGCCATTTCTTCGCGACGCCCCAAACGATGGAGCGGTACGCGACCGAGTTCTACGACCCCATCGTCCACGATTATGCCAACTTCGGCACCTGGACCGAGAACGGCGCGAAAGACACCAACACCCGCGCCACCAAAGTCTGGAAAGACATTCTGGCCGCCGACAAACGCCCGCCGATGGATGAGGCCCGCGTCGAAGCCCTGCGCACCTATATCGAAACCAAAACCGCCCAAGGCGGCGCACCACCGGAAAGCTAAGATGGCCACCCGCGCAACCCCTGTCCTGCACCGCGACGACCCCGACAAAGCCCCGCTGGTCGGCCACGTCAAAGTCACCCGCGACGACTGGCTGAACGCCGCCCGCGACGTGCTGGTCACCGAAGGCGCGGCCAGCGTGAAAATCCTGCCTCTGTCCAATCGCCTTGGGGTCTCGCGCTCAAGCTTCTATTGGTACTTCGAGAACCGAAACGACTTGCTGTCAGCCCTTCTGGAAGAATGGGAAGCCCGCAACACCGCCCGCATCGTCACCCAATGCGAAGCGCCCGCCGCCAACATCACGCAAGCGCTCTGCAACTTCTTCCGCTGCTTCGTCGATGCCCGCCAGTTCGACACCGGGTTAGATTTCGCCATCCGCGAATGGTCCCGCCGCGAAAGGACCGTGCGCAAACTGGTTGACCAAGCCGACCAGACCCGCCTTGCCGCCGTCACTGAAATGTACGCCCGCCACGACTACGCCCCCCAAGACGCCGACGCGCGCGCCCGCATCCTGTACTACATGCAACTCGGCTACCATGCCCTTGAAGTCAAAGAAGATATGGACACAAGAATGAGCCGCGTCGCCGCCTATATCGAAGGCTTCACCGGTCAACCAGCGGACAAGACAGCGCTGAAGGACTTTGCCTCCTTCGCCCAATCCATGGACCAGACATGACCCGCTATTCCGCCTTCCGCCTCTTCAAAGAAGGGATGCGTGGCCAAAAGGGCTGGACGCCCGCGTGGCGTATGCCAAAGCCGAAACCGTCCTACCAAGCCATCATCATCGGCGGTGGCGGGCACGGGTTGGCCACCGCCTATTACCTCGCCAAGGAACACGGGCTTACCAATGTCGCCGTCATCGAAAAAGGCTGGCTGGGCGGCGGCAACACCGGGCGCAACACCACCGCGATCCGCTCGAATTACTTCTACCCGGAAAGTGCCGCGCTTTATGACTTCAGCGTGCAACTCTACGAAGGCCTGTCCAAAGACCTGAACTTCAACGTCATGTTTTCGCAAAGGGGCATGATGGTCACCGCCCATTCCGAGCACGAAATGGAGATGGCCACCCGTCAATACAACGCAATGCGCCTCAACGGGATCGACGCCGAACTGCTCAGCGCCAAAGACGTCCGCGAGCGTGCGCCCCTGTTGAATTTCCGCGACGACGCCCGCCACCCGATCCACGGCGGGGTCAACCAGCCCCGAGGCGGCACCGGGCGTCACGACGCGGTAGCCTGGGGCTATGCGCGGGGCGCGGACAGCCACGGCGTCGATATCCTTCAGAATTGCGAGGTTCTGGACATCATCAAGGAAGGCGGTCGCGCCGTCGGAGTCTCGACCACGCTTGGCGACATCCGGGCCGAAATGATCGGAGCGACTGTTGCAGGCCATTCCTCGATCCTTGCCGAAATGGCGGGCTACAAGCTGCCGATCCACTCCTATGCGCTGCAAGCTTTCGTGTCAGAACCCATCAAACCGATCCTCGACACGGTCGTCCTTTGCCCCGCCTTCGCCACCTACGTCAGCCAATCCGACAAAGGCGGTATCGTCTTCGGCGGCGGCTTGGATCGCGTGCCATCCTACGGGCAACGCGGCAACATGCCGGTGCAAGAAGTCGTCGTCGGCGCGCTGGTCGAAATGATGCCAGCGCTGGCCAAAGTGAAACTGTTACGCCACTGGGGCGGCATCGTCGATGTGACCCCGGACTCGTCACCCATCATCGGACCCTCGGGCGTAGACGGCATGTACCTGAACTGCGGCTGGGGCACCGGCGGCTTCAAAGCCATCCCCGCAGGCGGCTACATGCTGGCGCACCTGATGGCGACGGGCCAGCATCACGAATTGTCGCGCCCCTTCGATTTGAACCGTTTCACCTCTGGCCGCCTGATCGACGAAAGCGCCGCCTCGGGCATCGCGCATTAGGAGGACCGGATATGCAACGCTTCCCCTGCCCTTTCTGTGGCCTGCGCGATGAACGCGAATTTCATCTGGCCGGTGAAGCTGGCAAGACCCGCCCCGACACCACGGGCGAGATCATCGACACCGACTGGGCCACCTACCTCCACATGCACCGCAACGAAAAGGGCCGCACCCGCGAAGTCTGGATGCACACCACCTGCGCCGAATTGTTCATCATGGAGCGTGACAGCGTCACCATGGACGTCCTTGGCACCGAAACCCTAAGGGTGGGACGATGAAGCGCCTGAAAAACACCGGCGCGGCGCTGGACCACGGCACCCGCCTCAGCTTCACCTTCGACGGCAAACGTTATTGGGGCACCAAGGGCGACACGCTGGCTTCGGCGCTTCTGGCCAACGGCGTCCGCGTGATGGGCCGCAGCTTCAAATACCACCGCCCGCGCGGCGTCTGGGGCGCTTGGGTGGACGAGCCGAACGCCATCCTATCAGTCACCCTGAACGGGCGCGAACTCCCGAACTGCCTTGCCACGACCACCTATCTGGAACACGGCATGGAGGCCCGCGCCGTCAACGCATGGCCCTCGGCCAACCGCGATATCAAAGGCGTGCTCGACTGGGGCAATCGCTTCCTTGGCGCTGGTTTTTACTACAAAACCTTCATCTGGCCTGACTGGCACCTGTTCGAACCCTCGATCCGTAAAATGGCTGGCCTTGGCGCAGTGACGCTGGATCATCTGGACGACTACGTTTCAGACCAAACCCACGATCACTGCGACACGCTGGTGGTCGGCGGCGGCCCCGCTGGTCTTGCCGCTGCGCGCACCGCCGCTGAATCTGGGCAAAACGTGATGCTGGTAGACGACCAACAGCTGATCGGCGGCAGCGCCTATCAACTGGACAAAATCGACAGCCAGCCTCCCACCACTTGGGTCCAAACCCAAAAAACCGCCATCCTCACCGCAGGCGGTCGCATCCTCACCCAAACCACCGCCTATGGCGTTTACGACCACAACCTTGTGGCCATGGTCGAACAAGGCCCCTTCGGCACCGCCCCGCGTCTGTGGCGGATGCGAACCGACCGCACCATCCTCGCCACAGGCGCCATCGACCGCCCCGTCACCTTCACCAACAACGATAAACCCGGCGTGATAAGCCTGTTTGCCGCCGCCGAATACCTCGCCCGCTACGGCATCCTGCCCGGCAAAACCGCCGTGGCGCTTGCAAACTCCACCCTTGCCGACCCCGCGCTGAAAACGCTGGAAGACCACGGCACAAAAATCACCCGCGTCGACCCCACCACGCCGAACCTCAAATCGCGCGGCTGGAAAGCCACCACGGGCCTCGCCACGAACGACCGTCATTACCCCGGCGACACGGTGCTGGCCTCTGCCGGTCTAACCCCGCTGATCCACCTCTGGCGGCACGCGGGCGGCAAGCTGACTTGGGACGAACCCCGCCAAGCCTTCCTGCCCGACGGCAAACTCGACAGGATGCAAGCCGTCGGTGCGGCCAATGGCACCTTCGACATCGACGCCGCCCTGACAGAAGCCCGGGCTGTCGGCCAGGGCGCACGCCCCGAACGTGCAGACACCCGCCACACCGTCACCCCCCTTTGGCCCACACCCGGCACAAAGGGGCGGCAATGGATCGACTTTCAACACGACGTCACCCTGAAAGACATCGAAGTCGCCGCGCGCGAAAATTACACCTCTGTCGAGCATCTGAAACGCTACACCACCCTTGGCATGGCGTCGGATCAGGGCAAAACCTCGAACATGGCAGGCCTTGCTGCGATGGCGACGCTAAAGGGCGCGACCATCCCCGAAGTGGGCACCACCACCTTCCGCCCGCCTTTTGTGCCGATCCCGCTGGCCACCTATCACGGCCAAGCCAGCGCGCAGCTTTACCATCCGATCAAACGGCTGAAACTGGAACAACAGCACCGCGACGCCGGTGCGGGGTTGTGCGAATACGGCGGCTGGCTGCGCCCCGGCTGGTACGGCCCCGGCCCCGCCTATCCCAACATCCAGCGCGAAGCGCTGATGGCCCGCGAAACCGCAGGCATCCTTGATGGCTCGCCCTTGGGCAAGATCGAGGTCATGGGCCCCGATGCCGAGGCCTTCGTGAACTTCATGTTCTACAACACGATGAAAACCCTGAAGGTCGGCCATATCCGTTATGGGTTCCTTCTGACCGAAGGCGGCATCGTTTATGACGACGGCGTGGTGTCGCGGCTGGCGATGGATCACTTCCTGATCTCGTGCTCTTCCAGCCACGTGGACGGCGTGCGCGGGCTGTTGGAAACTTGGCGGCAAGACGGCAACGACCCCGACCGCATCTTCATCCACGACCTGACACTGCAATGGGCGACCGTCACCGTGACCGGCCCACAGGCGCGCGACATCCTTGAAACCCTCGACCTTGGCTGCGACCTCTCGCCCAAGGCCCTGCCCTTCATGCGCTTCACCACCACACGCTGGCAAGATCGCCCCATGCGCATCGCCCGCGTGTCCTTCTCAGGCGACCTCAGCTTCGAAATGTCCGTTCCCACAGGCCATGCGCCTGCGCTCTGGGACGCGACAACCGCCGCCGCCGAACCCTTCAACGCCGCCCCGATCGGCATCGAAGCCATGTCGATCCTGAGGGCCGAAAAGGGTTACATCATGGTCGGCAAAGACACCGATGGTGAAACCATGCCCCACGATCTGGGCTTTGGCGCACCGCGTCTGAAAAAGACCGCCGCCTTCGTTGGCGACCGCAGCCTGCACACGGAAAACGGCAACGACCCATCCCGCAAACAACTCGTCGGTCTGGCGATTCCAAACGGCCAAGCGCGTCTGGCCACCGGTGCCCATATCGTAACCGACGACAAAACACCCCGCTCCCTTGGCTATGTCACCTCCAGCTACACATCCCCCGGCCTTGGCCACGGGATTGCCCTTGGCCTGGTCGAAGGCGGCCACGCCCGTATGGGCGACGAGGTTGCGATCTGGCACGACGAAACCCTGCGCCGCGCCACCATCGTGGCCCCATGTGTCTTTGATCCCGAAGGAGAGCGGCTTCATGCGTAACGACACCAACCGCTGGTCCCCGCCCTTAGGCTTGCCCGCGCCGTTCGAAGCCCCGGGCCTGTCCCTTTCGCCCGCGCATCTGACCCGCCAAAGCCTGATCTCAGGCCCAGACGTGCGCAGAACCAGCCCCGCCCCCCTGATCGGCTGGCCCGACATCGCCCCAGACGCCCCTTACCGCATCACGCTGCGGCGCGACCGCGTGGTCGAGGTGAATGGCGCTGCCGGACAGGAAGGCTGGAACAGCGCCAAGGGCGAAGCATTCTCAGACATCACAGACGGCTGGTCCGTCTTCGACCTGACCGGCCCCGCCGCCATGGATATCCTGAAACGCGGCACCGAAATATCGCTCGACACGCCATCGGCCAGCGTCGTGCGCCGGATGTGGGGGCTGGACGTCTGGCTTTACCGCTTTGGACACGAAGACACCTTCCGCCTTCACATCGCCCGCGCCATGGACGAAGCCCTGATTGGCCACATCCGCGCCGCCGCCGCCCTCAGCGCCTAAAGCTTCAGCCTTTCAGCTCATCCGGCAACAAAGCCGTCGGCATGTTCTGATAGCAGACCGGCCGCACAAACCGCCGGATCGCCCGCTGGCCACCCGCCGTCGCGCCAAAGTTCGTCGACGCCGGATAAGGCCCGCCGTGCACCATGGCCGTCGCAA
This sequence comes from uncultured Rhodobacterales bacterium, assembly GCA_964632495.1. GTDB lineage: Bacteria > Pseudomonadota > Alphaproteobacteria > Rhodobacterales > Rhodobacteraceae > CALKXV01. The sequence goes on along the minus strand of CAZWDS010000062.1, from coordinate 1,516 downwards.
TCTCGACCCCCGTGGGATAGCCGTTCGCCAAAATCCGGCCCGCCTTGCGTTCAAGGATCGGCATCAGGCTTTGCGCATCGCCCGTATCCGCGTCATCCATATGCAGGGTGCAGGTCAGCTGACCATGGAGCGATTTCGCCACATCCCGCGCCTGCTCCATGTCCTTCGCTTTTACAACGATACCAAACGGACCGAACACCTCGTCCTTCAGCGCCTCGTTGCCCATCCAGACGTCCGCGCTGGTCACATGCAAATGCGGCGTCGCGTTCCGCCCCTCGGGCGGCGTCGCCACCACAGTCTCCACACCATCCGTCCCGCTGGCCGTCGCCACACCGGCGCGATAGGCCGCCGCAATCCCGTCCGTCAGCATCGGCTGCGCCCCAATCTCGCTGGCCGCCGCCGTCGCCGCCTCGACAAACGGTGCCACATCCGCGCCATCCACCACGACCGCAATCCCGGGGTTGGTACAGAACTGCCCGACACCCATGGTCAACGACCCAACCCAATCCGCCCCGATCTGTTCCCCCCGCGCCGACAAAGCATGGGGCAAAATGAACATCGGATTGGTCGACCCCAACTCACCAAAGAACGGAATAGGCTCGGGCCTCGCCGCACACATATCATACAACGCCCGCCCCGCCTTGATCGAGCCGGTGAACCCAACAGCCTTGATCAACGGATGCTTCACCAACGCCTGACCCACGGCAAACCCGCCATCAACCACCTGGCTAAACACCCCCGGATGCACACCGGCCCGCTTGATCGCCGCATCAAACGCCTGCGCTACCAAATCCGCCACACCCGGATGCGCCGGATGCCCCTTCACAACCACAGGACACCCCGCCGCCAAAGCCGACGCCGTATCGCCCCCCGCCGTCGAAAACGCCAAGGGAAAGTTCGACGCGCCAAACACCCCGACCGGCCCAATCGGGCGCTGGATCGAACGCAACTCGGGGCGCGGCAAAGGCGCGCGATCCGGCAAAGCCTCGTCCACCACCGGCTCAAGATAGCCGCCATCCTCGATCACATCGGCATAGGTATTGATCTGCGTGATCGTCCGTCCGCGTTCACCGTCCAGCCGAGCCGCCGGCAAACCCGTTTCCTTCACGCCCATCTCGGTGATCTCCGCGCCGCGCGCCTCGATCTCTTCGCCCAGAATACGCAAGAAAGCGACCCGCTCGCTCGCCTTGGAATACCCGTAAGACCAAAACGCCTCTTCCGCCGCTTGAGCCGCGCGGTCCACCATCTCGGGCGTGCCTTTGTAAAACGTATCGGGCGCGCCACTGACAACCGCGCTCTCAAACGTGGCGTCCGAGCCAACCCATTCCCCAGCGATCAAAGATTTTCCCATCAGCATAAGCGCGCTCCCTTGGCGTAAAACATGTTGGCCGCAACTTCGTCTTTTGTGACGTCAGGCGCAAGCGCGAGTGCGATTTGACAGATTGGGACGCCCGAACTCAGCACCCAAGCGTGCGACCGCACGCCGGGCGGCCAGCCCGCCCCATCGGAGGCCCCT
>CAZWDS010000061.1:4313-17803 GCA_964632495.1 uncultured Rhodobacterales bacterium | reverse complement strand
CTTCGACGTCCCCCTCGCCGACCGCACGCCTTCGACGGCCACACACACAGTCAACAAATGGATCATCGGCGAAGTTGCCAAGACCCGGATCGCGGTGGACGAAGCGCTGGAAAAATTCCGCTTCAACGACGCTGCTGCGACGCTTTACGCCTTCACCTACACCTATTGCGACTGGTACCTAGAGTTCTCAAAACCCTTGATGGACACCGACATGGCCGCCGAAACCCGCGCCACCATGGCCTGGGCGCTGGACCAGTTGCTGATCATGATGCACCCTGTCATGCCCTTCATCACCGAAGAAATCTGGGGCCTGTCGGGCAAGCGCGACGAAATGCTGGTCACCACCAACTGGCCCACTTACGGCGAAGAACTGATCGACCAACACGCCACGACCGAATTGAACTGGGTCCGCGATCTGATCGAAAAAACCCGGTCCATTCGCGGCCTGATGAACGTGCCCAAAAAAACCGAAGCGCCCTTGCTGCAAATCTCGCTGGATGACGCTGGTCAAGCCGCATGGAAAGCCAACGAAACCATCATCCTGCGCGACCGCGAAGCGGGTATCTCGGGGCTAAAGGTCGTGTCCGAAACGCCGAAAGGTGCCGCCGCCATTGCGGTAGAAGGCGGCACATTCGCCCTGCCCCTTGAAGGGTTGATCGACGCGGCGGCTGAAAAAGCGCGGTTGGAAAAAACCGTGGGCAAGCTGAGCAAAGAGCTGGGCGGCCTGACCGGACGGTTGAAAAACCCTAAGTTCCTCGAAAACGCGGACGCCGAAGTGATCGAGGAAACCGAAACGATGGCCGCCCAAAAGACCGAAGAACTTGCGCGGCTGGAAACCGCGCTCGCCCGCTTGGCCGAGTTGGGCTAAGCGTCCGCAAATCTATCGGTTGTGCGCGGCCTGAAAGCACGATTTCAAGAAGGTCAGCGTTTCGCGCGTCAAAGACCCGGCGATTGCACCTGCATTCATCAAAGACGGCACTTTGTCGTACCGATCATTTCCGAAGATCAAGACAAGGCATCGTGCTCGGGCAAGCGCGGGCCAAAGCGTCACACGCAAAGAACGACTGCTGAGGCTTGGGAGTGGCCTTCGCTTACGGCACGACGCGATCAATCGCGCGCATCATACCAAGCGATTTGTCATAGACTAACGTCAGGATGCGTCGTCCGGGCGCGGATTTCACCAGTGCCGGCGCGACCTTGAGCGCGCTTGCCGAGGCGCAACCAGCTATGAAGAGGCGTCTGTTCATGTTCATGTGTATCCTCGTCTTTCTGCCCCACCACTTGGGCAGAGAACAGGGCGCAATCAAGATGCGCACCATCTAAGGCACTGAAAATGTTCTTCATTTCATCCCGGCCCTACTGGATTGCAGTTCAAGTTTCTGGCCTCAAGCCGGCGGCATGCCATCGCGGCGCGTTCTTCGGTCAGACCAACGAAGTTGGCTTCCCATCCTTTAGAACTGCGCGTCACTTTACGAAGGGCTACATCCAGCGTCGACATTTCGACAAGGGCGGTCTGCAACAGCACGCGCTCTGCTTCGTTGCGGGTTGTGTACCGGCCAATGTTGATCGCCCAATGACGTCCGCCACTCGTCGAAAGCCGTGTGACAACGACAGGTTTCTTCGCGGTGACCTGGGCCGGAGCCTCGGTCGGTTCTGCTCTCTTCGGACGGGGGGCCGGGCGCAGCGCGGCACCGGCAAGGCTGGCGGCCTGCACAGGCCTTGGTACAGGTTCTACCAAGGGCTGGGCCGTAGTGCCATCGGCGACAACAACTTCGGCCAATACGTCCGTGATCCCTTCGGCGACAGCGACCATCGTGCCTTCACCCGGAACCGCCGCTGGCCGCGCAGCCGGGCGTGGCGAGCGTGCAATCAGACCGGTGGTCGCGGTGGATTTGCCGGGTTGCCCCAAAGCGCCGCGCTTTGGCTTCACCACGGCGACCCGGCTGGGTGCACGGCTAAAGCCCATGTCCAAAAGTTCGGCCACCCGGGCATTGCGCCACGAGGTCGACCGACCGCCAAAGACCGTGGCGATAATCCGTTCGTCGCCGCGCTCTGCCGATGCGACAAGGTTATAGCCAGCCGCCCTTGTATATCCGGTTTTGATCCCGTCCGCGCCGCGGTAATTGCCCAGAAGACGACGGTTGGTGTTGTTCACCATCTGCTGCCCCGTGCTGGTCGATTTGCGCGAAAAGATGTTGTAATACTGGGGGAAATCATAAAACAGATGCCGCCCCATACGGGTCATGTCGCGCGCTGTCGACAAATGCCCGCTTTCGGTCAACCCATGGGCGTTCCGAAACGTCGTCTTGGACATACCCAAAGCCTGCGCCGTGCGTGTCATGCGCCGTGCAAAGGCCGCTTCGGACCCCGAAATCGCTTCGCCCAGGGCCGTTGCCGCATCATTGGCGGATTTCACGGCTGCGGCCCGGATCAAGTAGCGCAGCTTCACCTGTTGGCCTGCTTTCAACCCAAGCTTCGACGGCGGCTCTGCCGCTGCCTTGCGCGAAATCTTGACCATCGTGTCCAGGCTAATCTCGCCCCTATCGACCGCATCAAAGACCACATAAAGTGTCATCATCTTCGTGAGCGATGCGGGATGCAGACGGGTGTCGGCGTTGCGCGAATGCAAAACCTTACCCGTGCGCGCATCCACCACCATCGCCGCATAGGGTGCGGCGCTGGCAGCCATCGGCTGCACAAAAATCGAAAGAATAAATAGAATCCGCACTGCGACGCGCATGATCGTCACGACACTGCCCCTTCAAAAACCTGCCTCGGGGACCCGATCATTAAACGCCGGGTTCGCCCTGAATTGATCACAAGCTAACACGGGTGAATCCATCAGAAAACTATGAATTTTTGGTGTTTTTGCAGAAAATCGCGAAACCCACAAAATCAAGCAAGAACCCGCCGGAACGCCACTAGATATTGCGAGATATTGTGTGAACCAATTTTGGCAAAGCGCCCAGATCTTCAATTTCATGAAACTTTGGATGCCCCGTTGGGGCGTCTGCCTGGTCCAAGACCCATGCGGGCCCATGGGGCACATGGACGCCCCAACCGCCAATTTCGATGACCGGATTTACATCCGATTTCAGCGAATTGCCGACCATAAGTGATGTGTCCGCCGCAATCTTTCGTTGCGCAAAAATCCCGCGATACGCTTTCGGCGTTTTGTCCGACACGATCTCGATCCCGTCGAACAGGTCTCCCAACCCGGATTGAGCAAGTTTCCGCTCTTGATCCAGCAAATCGCCCTTTGTGATCAGCAAAACCGAGAAATCCGCAGCCATCGCCTGCACAGCCTCTTCGGCACCCGGCAGCAATTCAATCGGATGGCGCAGCATGTCTTGGCCTGCGTCGATCAACTCGGCAATCACATGCCCGGGCACGCGGTTCTCGGTCACTTCGCAGGCGGTTTCGATCATCGACAATGTGAACCCTTTGATCCCAAAGCCATAGTGCTGGATGTTGCGCCGCTCGGCCTCAAGCAGTCGGTTTTCCAAATCCGCCCCCTCGGCATGGTCCGCCAGAAGGTCGTAAAACCGGGTTTGCGTCAGGTGAAAGAACCGTTCGTTATGCCAAAGCGTGTCATCCGCATCAAAACAGATCGTGGTTAACATGGCTTTTCCCCCCTTTTCACAGCCGCAAGATCGCCTATATGGTGCGTTCGACCAACCCGGAATAATCGAAACACCGTGACCCCGCGCAAACTTCATATGATGGCCGAGGATGACGACACGCCCGAAGGCGGGTCGGACACCATTACGCAGACCAAACCGAAGACGGCGAAACCGCCGCTTTATAAGGTTATGCTGCTGAATGATGACTATACGCCCATGGAATTTGTGGTCTTGGTGTTAGAGCGGTTCTTCGGGCTGAACCACGCGCAGTCCTTTGAGCTGATGTTGACCGTGCACAAAAAGGGTCTGGCCGTGGTGGGTGTGTTTTCTTTTGAGGTGGCCGAAACCAAAGTTGCGCAAGTGATGGATTTCGCGCGCCGCCATCAACACCCGCTGCAATGCACCATGGAGAAAGAGTAGAGGGCGCGCCCTCGCTCGAACGCCATGTTGTCCTCACGCCTGTCGCTTGCCCTTGAAGATGGGGTGATATCCTTGCCGGATGCGGGCCGGATCGCGGTTGTTTCGCCCGCTGCCGATGCAGACCTGTCTGATCTGCCACGCGAACAGGTCGATGTGATTTCGCGCCACTTCCCCGTTCATCAGGCCTTTCAGGCGCAAGGGTTTGCAGCACTTGTACACCCAGCTGGGCCTTACGCGCTGACGATCCTCTGCCTGCCCCGTGCCAAGGCCGAAGCGCGCGCCGCCCTGTCTGCAATCCTGCCCCTTACCAATGGCACGGTGATCGTAGACGGGCAAAAGACCGACGGCGTGGAAAGCGTTTTGAAACAGTTGCGCAAGCTCGGCGACGTGGGTGAAGTGGTGGTGAAATCCCACGGCAAGCTTTTCGCCTTCACTGGCAAGGTTCCCGCCGATTGGGCAGCCAAGCCCGGCCAAGTGCCACGCACCGCTGGCCTGCCATTCCAAACCGCGCCGGGCGTGTTTTCAGCCGATGGCATTGATCCCGGATCAGCCGCCCTGGCCGCCGCCTTGCCTGATGATCTGAAGGGCCATGTGATCGATCTGGGTGCAGGGTGGGGCTATCTGGCAGATGCGCTTCTTAGCCGGCCCAAGGTGAAGCGTGTTGATCTGGTCGAATCCGATCACGCTGCCCTTGAGGCGGCCCGCACCAACATCACCGACCCGCGTGCATCCTTTCACTGGGCCGATGCGCTGCGTTTCACGTCAGATCCCGCAGACCACGTCATGACCAATCCACCGTTCCACACAGGCCGCCGTGCCGACCCGTCTTTGGGTCAAGGCTTTATCAAAGCCGCCGCCCGCCTTTTAAGGCCAAAAGGACGGCTCTGGCTTGTCGCCAACCGGCATTTGCCTTACGAACGCACACTGGACGACGCCTTTGGCGAGGTGACCGTCCTTGCCGAAACGAATGGCTTCAAGGTCACGCTGGCCCAAAACCCCCGCCGCTCCCGCAAAGGATAAACTCATGTCGTTCTCAATCGCAGGAAAGACCGCTGTCGTCACCGGGGCGGCCAACGGGGTGGGCCTGTCCATCGCGCGCCACTTCATGGCGTCGGGCGCGAACGTTATGTTCGCGGATATGGACGAAGCCCGCCTGGCCGAAGAGTTGGGCGATGCAGACGAAGCGGAAAACGGTGCCTATTTTGCCGGTGATCTGCGCGAAAAACTGACGGTGGCCAATCTTTTGTCCGCAACCATCGACAAGTTCGACCGGGTCGACATCCTTGTGAATGCCTCGCGCCAGATGGTGACGGGTGATCCGCTGAATGCGGATGATGACGCTGTGGACATGCTGATCCAACAGAACCTGATGACATCTCTTAGGGTGTCTCAGCATTTCGCCAAACGCATGAAGAAGCAATCCGAAGGGGACGAAGACGAAGGGCCTGCCGGGTCGATCATCAATTTGTCGTCCATCGCAGCGCGCCGGTCGCGCCCAGAACTTTTGGCCTATTCGGTCAGTTCCGCCGCCGTCGATCAGATGACCCGCTCGATGGCGATTGCGCTGGCGCCGGATCGGATCCGGGTGAATGCCATCGCGCTTGGCTCGGTGATGAGCGCGTCATTGTCAGGCGCCTTGAAAGAAACCGAAGACATGCGCGACGAAATCGTCTCCGCCACGCCCCTTGGCCGCATTGCAAGCTCGACTGAACTGGCTGAAGCGGCCCAGTTTCTGGCATCGGATGGGTCCAGCTTTGTGACAGGCCAAATCCTGACCGTCGATGGCGGACGCACGCTGGTCGACCCGGCGGCTGCGCCGGCGCACTAAAGTTGGGCGCTTTGACGACTGCACCGCCCCGAAGGGCCGCACATATTTTCTATTCGTTCAAGAGGGCGGCCGAGATCGGAGCCAGCGTCACCGAGCGTGCCCGGTTGCCCGCAGCCCATTCCATGATCGCGACCAAAGTATCCGGCGCGGTCGTGCCGACAAGGATCACCGCCTCGTCATTTCGCGCCCGGAACGCCGCACGATCCAGCGTGCGCCGAATTTGTTCGACCGTTTCGCCGCCACCATCCAACCGGCGGAAGATCAACCCGGCAGGCACACCGGCACGCGATGCACTTTGATGGGCGGTGTTCAATCCGCGCGGAAAGGTAATCAGGCCATGACCACTGTCGGCCACAACATCGACGACCTGTTCGACTGCGGCACGATCCGACTGAAAGCTTGTGCCCGAAACATCCATGATCGCCACAGCTTCGGGGATCATTTCAAAATTGACACGCAAAGCCTGTTCCACATCCTGCGGCGTTGCGCCTTCTGGCAAGGCCGGAATCATCACGACCTCGCGCCCCTCAGCCCGGTACGCGGCTGCCGACCCGCCTGACCCGCTCTCCGCCGCATCGACGGCAAAAGCGATTTCTGCAGGCAAGGCTTGGATATCGGCGGCTTCAAGGACTGTCCCCTCTTGCACCAAAACCAAGGACATAAGCGGGTTGCCTGCGGGATTGATGAACTCTGTCCCAAAGACGACAATCGCAGGCCCCTCGGTTTCGGCCATCTCGGCTTCAGCCTCCGGCTCGGCTTCGACCACGTCTTCGGCTTCGGGTTCAGGCGCAGAGTTGTCATTGCCCAACCTGCGAATGGTTGGAAGCGTCGTGTCAGAAGGCTGGACCTCTTCGGCTTCTGGCACCGTGGGGGCCTCGGGCTCTTCAGGCTCGGTGGCATCCCCGATGCGCGGCAACCGATCCGTTTCCACATTTTCGGCCTGATTGCCTATCGCTTCGACTTGTTTCAACGCACTGTCGGCCTGTTCGGACTCTGGCACAGTGGGACTGGCAATATCGGGCGCACGCAGCACCACACCATTCCCATCCGTAGCAAGCGGTAAAGTAGGCTCGTCCCCAATTGCAGGCGCTTCAGGTGCGGCGGGTGCGTTGTCATCCGTTGTCACGGCAGGCGCGGTACCTGTGTCCGTGCCCGGCTGTGCGTCTGCATCTGCGCCCGACAGCACCGCTACATCTGTATCGGATGGAGCCGCATCAGCGGTGCTTGTGGCTGTGTCATTGGCATCGTCCGCGGCAGGGGCAAGTGGCTGCGCCGCCGCATCGCCCGCATCCGGCGCTGCGCCGGGACTTTCGGGCACGACCAGTTCAGACGTAGACTCGTCAGGCCGCGTGGATTCAGACGTCGCTGGTGCCTCGGGCGCTTCGGTGGCACTTGGCGCTTCGCTTAGGCCACCGGCTTGCCCAACCGACGGCGTTGGAACCTGAAGGGCGGTGGTATCGAACGCCGGAGCTTCATCCACGGCATCTTCCGGCACGCTGGCCAGTCCGCTGGTTTCGCCTTCGGGCCGCGCGTCCGCATCCGGCAAAACCGGATCACTTTCTTCGCGTGCCTGATCAAATTCTGTGCCGCCCGGCACTTCGACCGCCGCAGCTTCGGGTTGCGGCAGGCTTAGCTCCTGCCGATCCAGCGCCTGCGAGGATACAAAAAGTAATCCCAGCCCGACGATCCCGCCCCAAAAAATACCTGCTAGAAAACCGCGTCCCAAGGTCCGGTCCTCCGATCTACTCAATTGCCCAAGGGTGTCTTGACGTTCTTTGACACCTCTGTCCATGTATACCTGCGCTTTTCGGCGCTGACACCCACTATCTGCACTGTTCGCCATGAGAAACGCAAGATGCTGCTTCTGATCGACAATTATGACAGCTTTACCTTCAACCTTGTCCATTACCTTGGGGAATTGGGCGCGGATTGTGCGGTGTACCGCAATGATGCGCTGGATGTGCAGCAAGCGATGGCGCTGAAACCCTCTGGCATTATCCTGTCGCCCGGACCTTGCGATCCAGATCGTGCGGGCATTTGCCTGGCCCTCACCGAAGCCGCCGCCGAAACCCGCACGCCGCTTTTGGGTGTCTGCCTTGGCCACCAGACCATCGGTCAGGCTTTTGGTGGCAAAGTGGTCCGCGCAGGCGAGATCGTGCATGGCAAACTGGGCGCGATGCATCACAAAGGTGCCGGCATTTTCAAAGACTTGCCTTCGCCTCTTCAAGCCACACGCTATCATTCTTTGGTGGTTGACCGCGACAGCCTGCCCGACTGCCTTGAAGTCACGGCCTGGCTAGACGACGGCACCATCATGGGACTGCGCCACCGCGAACACGCAATCGAAGGGCTGCAATTCCACCCTGAAAGCATCCGCTCGGAACACGGGCACGCGATGCTGAAAACCTTTCTCACCCGAGTTCCGGAGCCCGCATGAGCGACGCCATGAAACCCCTGATCTTCGCCGCCAGCGAAGGCCCGTTGTCCCGCGCCCAAGCGGAAGCTGCGTTTGAAATCCTGTTCAATGGCGACGCCACACCGGCCCAAATGGGCGGATTTCTGATGGCCCTGCGCGCGCGCGGCGAAGCGGTCTCGGAATACACCGCCGCCGCTGCCGTCATGCGCGCCAAATGCGATCCGGTCAACGCACCGGCGGGCGCGATGGATATCGTCGGCACCGGGGGCGACGGCATGGGCACGCTTAACATCTCTACCGCAACCGCCTTCGTCGTGGCAGGCGCAGGCGTGCCGGTGGCCAAACACGGCAACCGCAACCTGTCGTCCAAATCGGGTGCCGCCGATGTTCAATCCGCCCTCGGCATCGAAGTCATGGTCGGCGCAGATGTCGTGCAAAAGGCCGTCGACAAGGTGGGCATCGGCTTCATGATGGCCCCGATGCACCACCCGGCCATGAAGCACGTGATGCCTGTTCGGCAAGAATTGGGCTGCAAAACCATCTTCAACATCCTTGGCCCCCTGACCAACCCTGCTGGCGTCAAACGCCAGTTGACCGGCGCTTTCGCCATCGACCTGATCTTCCCCATGGCCGAAACCCTGAAGGAACTGGGGTCCGAGGCCGCATGGCTGGTCCACGGCGACGACGGCACGGACGAGATCTCGATCTCGGGCAAAACCGCGGCCGCCATCCTGAAAGACGGAAAAATCACCTCCGCCGAAATCCACCCCGAAGACGCAGGCCTGCCCGTGCATCCTTTCCGCGACATCCTTGGCGGCACACCGGAAGAAAATGCAAACGCTTTCAAAGCCTTGCTGCACGGAGCTCAAAACGCCTATCGCGACGCTGTCCTGCTGAACGCCGCTGCCGCCCTGATCATTGCAGATAAGGCCAGCGACTTAAAAGCAGGCGTCGAATTGGCGGGCGAAAGCATCGACAGCGGCAAAGCCCGCGACAAAGTCGAAGCTCTTGCGCGCCTCACATCCCATGGCTGACACGCCGAAAGACCTCGGGGATTGGGCCAACCTGCCCTTCTTCACGACAGACTGGCCCCGCATCCGCCAAGCCCTTAACGATGATCCGCGCTCTATCCTGCCGCCGGAAAACCAACGTTTCAAAGCCCTCGAACTCACAAAACCCCAAAACACCCGCGTCGTGATCCTTGGCCAAGACCCTTACCCAACTCCGGGCCACGCCATGGGCCTTGCTTTCTCGGTCAAGCCCGAAACGCCCTTGCCCAAATCCCTCAAAAACATCTTCGCCGAAATGGACGCAGACCTGGGCACAAGCCCCAAAACCGGAGACCTCACCCACTGGGCCACCTCCGGCGTCCTCCTTTTGAACACAGCCCTCACCGTCCCGGCAAACGACGCAGGCGGCCATGCCAAACTCGGCTGGCGTATCCTGACAGAACAAGTCCTTGCCCACCTGAACGACCGCCCCCGCGCGTTCCTCCTCTGGGGCAAACACGCCCAAAGCTTCGCCCCAATCCTCACAAACCAAGACCACCTGATCCTGAAATCCCCACACCCTTCGCCACTGTCAGCCTACCGGGGCTTCTTCGGCTCACAGCCTTTCAGCCAGATCAACAACTGGCTCAACGCGCAGGGCAACGCCCCGATCAACTGGGCCAACCCTTAAAACTTCATTCAAATCGTCTTTCCTCTTGCTAAAAATACTTCGGGGGAGACGCTCGAAGAGCGGCGGGGGCAGAGCCCCAAACCCGCTTTCCACCCAGCCACCAACATTGTATTCAATCGCCCATGACAAACGTTCTCGACCGGATCAAAGCCTATAAGCTGGAAGAAGTGGCCGCCGCGAAATCCGCGCGCCCTTTGGCCTCTTTAGAAACCGAAGCCAAGACGGCCGCCCCACCGCGCGGTTTCGCCGCCGCTCTTACCAATGCCGCGACCACGGGGTATGGCCTGATCGCCGAGATCAAAAAAGCCAGCCCGTCCAAAGGCCTGATCCGCGCAGATTTCAATCCCAAAGGGCTTGCCGAAGCCTATGAAACCGGTGGCGCCACCTGCCTTTCGGTCCTGACGGACACACCTTCGTTCCAAGGTGCGCCAGATTACCTCCGCCAGGCCCGCGCGGCCACATCGCTGCCTTGCCTCAGGAAAGACTTCCTTTACGACACCTACCAAGTGGCGGAAGCCCGCGCCTGGGGCGGTGATTGCATCCTGATCATCATGGCCAGCGTGTCAGACACCCAAGCCGCCGAGTTGGAAGACGCCGCATTTCACTGGGGCATGGACGTTCTGGTCGAGGTGCACGACGACGCCGAGCTGGACCGCGCCCTCGCGCTCAAATCCCCGCTCCTTGGGGTCAACAACCGAAACCTCAAAACCTTCGAGACGGATCTCGCGACCACCGAACGCCTTGCAACGCGTGTGCCCGACGACAAGGTCCTTGTCGCCGAAAGCGGGCTCTTCACGCCGTCCGATCTGGCGCGCCTTGCCAAGACCGGTGCACGCCGCTTCCTGATCGGCGAAAGCCTGATGCGCCAGCCGGACGTTGCAGCAGCCACCCGTGCCATCCTTGCCAATCCCGTGGAAGGAGCCGCCTAGCATGGCCGATCTCACCCATTTCGATGCCAAGGGTCAGGCCCATATGGTCGATGTCTCGGACAAAGCGGTGACCGACCGTCTGGCCGTTGCCGAAGGCTTCATCCGCATGAGACCCGAAACACTGGCCCTGATCACCGAAGGCCGCGCCAAGAAAGGCGACGTTCTGTCCGTCGCACGCCTTGCTGGGATCATGGGCGCAAAAAAGACCGCCGATCTGATCCCGCTTTGCCATCCCCTGCCGATCACCAAAGTCGCCCTTGAGCTGACGGCGGATCCCGACCGCCCCGGCGTCCGCGTCGAGGCCACCGTCAAAACCTCAGGCCAAACCGGCGTCGAGATGGAGGCGCTCACCGCCGTCGCCACCGCCTGCCTGACGGTCTATGACATGGTGAAAGCGGCTGAGAAATCCATGGTGATCGAGGACATTAGGCTTGTCCTGAAAGACGGCGGAAAATCAGGGCGTTACGAGGCAAAGCTTTGATCACCGTCGATCAGGCTTTGGGCCATATCTTCGATCTGGTCACACCGCTTTCGTCTGAAACCATTCCCTTGCGCACGGCCGCCGGGCGCGTCCTGACCGCTCCGGTCGTCGCCACCCGCAACCAACCCCCCTTCCGCGCCAGCGTCATGGACGGGTATGCCGTCGCAGGCGATCATTCTTCCTACTCAGTGATTGGCGAAGCCGCCGCGGGCCATGGGTTCAACGCCCCAATCAGCGACGGCCAAGCCATCCGCATCTTCACCGGAGCGCCCCTGCCCGAAGCGGCCACCCGCGTCATTATCCAAGAAGACGTCACCCGCGACGGCGACACAATCCAAGTGGCTGACAACGCCGACACCCAAGCCTATATCCGCGACATAGGCGTCGATTTCGCCGCCGGCGACACCATTGCCGCCCCCCGTCGCCTGACGCCTGCCGATCTGGCGCTGACAGCCTCGATGAATGTGGCTGACGTCTCGGTTGCCCGTCGCCCTTCGGTCGCCCTGATCGCAACCGGCGACGAATTGGTCATGCCCGGAGAAACCCCGAACCCCGATCAGATCATCGCCTCCAACACCTTCGGTCTGGCGGCCATGGTGGAAAGTGAAGGCGCAATCGCCCGCATCCTTCCCATTGCCCGCGATACCAAGGCGTCACTGGAAACCACATTCGCGCTTGCCGCCTCAGCCGATTTGATCGTCACTATTGGCGGCGCGTCGGTCGGCGATCACGATCTGGTCGGCGAAGTGGCCCAAAACCTTGGTCTGGACCGCGCGTTCTATAAAATCGCCATGCGCCCCGGCAAACCCCTGATGGCAGGCCGGATCAACGGCATCCCCATGGTGGGCTTGCCGGGAAACCCTGTGTCTTCAATGGTCTGCGGCCACATCTTCCTACGCCCCATGCTGCGTGCCATGCAAGGTCTGCCCGCCGCACGCATCGCGCCCCGCACGGCCCAACTGGCCGCGCCGCTTGGCAAAAATGGCCCGCGCGAACACTACATGCGCGCGCACCTGGATGGCGACCAGATTACCCCCGCAGACCGCCAGGACAGCTCGCTCCTCAGCGTTCTGTCCAAAGCAAACGCTCTGATCATCCGCGCGCCTCACGCACCCGCCATTGAGACGGGAACGACGGTCTCGTTCATCGAACTTTAACAATTATTGACACAAAACGGGAACGGGCGTAGAACATCTCTCGAACACCCAAGGAACACAACCTGGGGCGAGCAGAGGAGTAAAGCGATCATGCTAACCCGTAAGCAATTGGATTTGCTGGAGTTTATTCATAAGCGGCTGCAACGCGATGGCGTTCCGCCGTCGTTTGACGAAATGAAAGAGGCGCTGGACCTGCGCTCGAAATCCGGCATCCATCGGCTCATCACAGCGTTGGAAGAACGCGGCTTCATCCGCCGCCTTGCACACCGCGCCCGCGCCATCGAGATCGTCAAACTGCCCGAGGCTTTGGACAAAGGGGCCACCTTCGTGCCACGCGTTATCGAAGGCGACAAGACAGATGCGCCCCCCGCCCCCGCAAATGCGATGCCTGTCGAGGCTCACGCCATGGAACTGCCCGTCATGGGTCGGATTGCCGCTGGTGTGCCCATCGAAGCGATCAGCGAAGTCAGCCACAAGGTGGCCGTGCCCGGTCAGATGGTCGGCAAGGGGCATCACTATGCGCTTGAGGTCAAAGGCGATTCCATGATCGACGCCGGGATCAACGATGGAGATATCGTGGTCATCCGCGAGGTCACAACCGCCGACAACGGCGATATCGTCGTGGCCCTTGTGGAAGATCAAGAAGCGACGCTGAAACGGTTCCGCCAATCCGGCAACACCATCGCGCTGGAAGCGGCCAACCCGGCCTATGAGACCCGCCTTTACCGGGACGATCAGGTCAAGGTGCAAGGCCGTCTGGTCGGATTGATCCGGAACTACTAATGCGGTCCGCCTTTCAATAGGCACGTCATTATCGCCTTTCGCGTTCGACCAAAGCGAAAGGCGGCAAACAATCGATCCAGATTTTAGGCGAGATGCTCTTTGACCCATTGGGGCTTTCATCTCTTTAAAAATACGCCCGCCGGAGGCACAGGGGCCGCGTGGCGTCAGCCGCG
>CAZWDS010000061.1:0-4303 GCA_964632495.1 uncultured Rhodobacterales bacterium | reverse complement strand
TGGCTCTGGGGCGGGGGGCCAACCGCCGCGCGGCCCCTTTCGCGACGCCGACAGGCGGCGCAAACCCTTAGGGCGACCACAGACGGCTGCCCGTCACATCCCGCGCCGTGACGATCCGAAGCCCGGTTTCGCCTTCAGACAAGGCCAAAGCCCCTTCTTTGCGCAACCGCTTCAGATCAAACAGATCGCATCCCGCCTGCGGGTCTAAAATCACGTTCACCACAAGCACATCTGCCGTGTCGCACAGCTCCATAGCCTCGGCCGCTGCGACTTTACCGGTGGCATGCAGCACCCGGGCCGCGCCCAGATCGAACCACCGAATGCGGCCCCGGCTTTCAAAGGTCATCCGTTTCGACGCCTCGGCCTGCACCACTGGATCGCCGTCATTTTCCAACCAGCTGTCTGCCGAGAAGCCGTCCCCCTTTGGCTTGGACAACGCCCGTCCCGTCTCGGTCATCACACCGACCAATCCGCCAGTTTGGCTGATCAGTGCTGCGGGACGCTCGGCCCCGGCCCACAGCACAAACGACACCCCCATAACCGGCACACCCAAAACGCGGCCCCAACCTTGCCAGATCACGATCCAAAGGGCGCCAAGCGCCAAAACCGGCAAGACAGCCGCTCCGGGCGCCACGACGAAAGACAGTGATCCCGACCAGCCTGCCACGGTTTCCGCCACGCTCAAGATCCATGAAATCGCCGGTGCCATAAGCTCAAGCCCGATCCAAGCCAACCCAAAGGGCCACAACAACGCGGCCAACACCGCCGCCGGAATGATCACCGCCCCCATCAGGGGGACCGAGACGACGTTGGCGATTAACCCATAATGCGGCACCTGATTGAAATGCGCCGCCCCAATCGGCGCCGTCGCCATGCCTGCGACGAAAGACGACACGACCACTCCAAAGGCAAACCGCGCCCAACCCGGCCAGCGGTGGTTTTGCCCCGGCATCTCGCGCAGCATTCCGAAGACGGCGACCAGTGCGGTTGTCGCGGCGAAGGACATCTGGAACCCCGGACCATAGATCGCTTCGGGCCTGAGGGTCAGCACGATGAACGCCGCCACGGCCACAGCGCGCAACGTCACCGCGCGCCGGTTCAACAACAGGGCGATGAACATGACGGATACCATGATAAAGGCCCGCTCGGTCGCGACATTACCACCCGACAAGGCCAGATAGACCGCGCCTGCCGCCAAAGCCCCAACGGCGGCGATTTTACGGGTCGGCCAGCGTAACGAGAACACCGCCAGCCCATAACGCAGGGCCGCAAAAACAAACCCGGTCAGCAGCCCCATATGAAGCCCCGAAATCGCCAACAGATGCGCCAGGTTCGAGGCGCGCAAATCCTCCATCACCGCGCGGTCCAGAGATGATCGGTCCCCAGTGGTAATCGCGACGGCAAATGCGCCTTCACGCCCCGGAAGCGCCTCTCTCACGGCAGCCGAGATCGCCATGCGGGTGCGGTAAATCCACAAGCCCAGCTCAAAGCCTTCATGAGGCGCTGCAGCCAAGACGGGCGTGCGCGTGTACCCAACCGCGCCCAAGCCCTGAAACCAGGCGTGACGGCGAAAGTCGTACCCGCCCGGCTCGACCGCACCGCCGGGGGGCGACAGATGCCCGGTCAGGATGACGGTCAGGCCCGGCTCGGGAGTGATGAATCCCTGTTGCCCATGCAAGGCAACACGAACACGCTCTGGTGTGCGACCGGGCCGGATGTCGCGCAGCACCACCCGGTCCAGCGTCAAACGCACCGCATCTGACACGGATCGGTCAATTGCAACGATCCGCCCTTCGATTGGTCCATAGTATCGGAACGCCAGCACCTCGGCGGCCACGGAATGGGCGCGATAGCCCGCGACGGCGAAACCACTGGCCGCCAGCACCAGGGCCGCCAGCCACAACCGCAGCCCCGGCCTCGTCAGGCCCCAAGCCACAAGGCCCAAAACCACCACCGCACCAACGGCCCACCAGTCTTGCCCCGATGGTTCGAAACGCAGCGCGAAATAGAGCGCGATGCCTGTGCCATAGAACACAGGCGCCCAAGGGAAGAGATACCCTCGCTGCCGGTCCAACTGATCATCTAACCACATGATGGGGCGCACTCTTGTCACCTGCCCGCGCCTTGACTACACCCCCAAGCCTTAGGCTCCTCATGGTTTCCAAAAGGTTAAGGCTCATGACCGACCGACCCGTCGTCACACGTTTCGCGCCCTCTCCCACGGGTTTTTTGCATATTGGCGGTGCGCGCACCGCTTTGTTCAACTGGCTGTTTGCCCGCCATTCCGGCGGAAAGTTCCTTTTGCGCATCGAAGACACCGACCGTGCCCGGTCCACCACCGAAGCGACCGAGGCGATTTTCGCGGGCATGCGCTGGCTGGGTCTGGATTGGGACGGCGACGCAATCAGCCAGTTCGACGGGGCCAAGCGCCACGCCGAGGTGGCCCACAAGATGCTGGCCGCTGGCAAAGCCTACAAGTGCTTTTCGACCCAAGACGAAATCGAGGCTTTCCGCGAAGAGGCCCGCGCGAATGGCACCTCGACCTTGTTTCGCTCGCCCTGGCGCGATGTGGCCGAAGCCGACCATCCCGACGCCCCTTTCGTGATCCGCATCAAAGCGCCCCGTGACGGCGAAACGGTGATCCACGACCGGGTGCAAGGCGATGTGACCATCAAAAACGAACAGTTGGACGACATGATCGTGCTCCGCTCCGACGGGACGCCAGTCTATATGCTGGCCGTGGTGGTTGATGATCACGACATGGGCGTGACCCATGTGATCCGGGGCGATGACCACCTGAACAACGCCGCCCGACAGATGCTGGTCTACAACGCCATGGGTTGGGATGTGCCGGTCTGGGCGCATATCCCGCTGATCCACGGAGAAGACGGTAAAAAACTGTCGAAACGCCACGGCGCACTTGGGGTCGAAGAATGGGCGGCCGAAGGCTATCCCGCCTCTGGCATGCGCAATTACCTGGCCCGTCTGGGTTGGGGCCACGGCGATGATGAATTTTTCAGCACGGACCAAGCGATTGCGTGGTTTGACCTGACGGGCATTAAGAAATCTCCGGCGCGATTTGATACCAAGAAATTGTCAAATCTGTCCGGCCAGCACATCGCGGCCACCGAAGATACTGCATTGACGCAAGAAATTCAGGAATACTTGACACTTTCCGGTGACAAGGCGCTGACAGATGATCAACAAGAGGTGCTGACCCGTGCCATGTACTGCCTTAAAGAAAGGGCCAAGACCTATCCGGAACTTATTGAAAAGGCTCACTTTGTGCTCACAGAACGTCCGATTCAACCGGATGAGAAATCGGCGGCTTTGCTGGACACGGTACACAAAGGTATACTGGCAGAATTGACGCCGCACCTGCAAAATGCTAGCTGGGAACGCGAAACGCTAGAGAGGTTGGTTAAGTCTCTGGCCGATGCACATGACATCAAGCTTGGAAAGCTTGCAGGGGCGCTGCGCGCGGCTCTTGCAGGCAAGCCTGTGTCCCCCAGTGTCTTTGACATGATGCTGGTGCTTGGCCGCGATGAAACCACCGACAGACTGGCAGACGCCGCCCGTTAAACGACCATCTGCTCAGATGTCGCGGCCGCTCAGAAAGACAAGGATAAGGGTATGAAAGATATGGCAGACACTCCGAAAAAGGCGAAACTTACGATCGGCGACCAAGAGCTTGATCTGCCGATTCTCTCTCCCACCTGTGGCCCTGATGTGCTGGATATCCGCAAGCTTTACGCACAGGCCGACGTCTTCACCTATGACCCCGGATTTACCTCGACCGCGTCGTGCGATTCCACCATCACCTTCATTGATGGCGAAAAGGGCGAGTTGCTGCACCGCGGATACCCGATCGACCAACTTGCTGAAAAGTCTCACTTTCTTGAGGTTTGCTATCTGCTGCTTTACGGCGAACTGCCGTCCGCGCCCCAGTTGGAAGACTTCGAAAACCTTGTGACCAACCACACCATGCTGCACGAACAGATGGTCTATTTCTATCGTGGTTTCCGCCGCGATGCGCACCCGATGGCCATTATGACCGGCGTTGTTGGCGCCATGTCGGCCTTCTATCATGACAGCACCGACATTTCCGATCCGCACCAGCGCGAGGTCGCCTCGATCCGTCTGATCGCCAAGATGCCAACGATTGCGGCTTGGGCCTATAAGTTCTCGATTGGTCAGCCGTTTGTCTATCCGCGCAATGATCTCGATTACGCGTCGAACTTTCTGCGGATGTGTTTTGCGGTGCCTGCCGAGGATTATCAGGTTAATCCAATTCTGGCCCGCG
>CAZWDS010000060.1:0-17878 GCA_964632495.1 uncultured Rhodobacterales bacterium | reverse complement strand
GGGCTCTCTGCTGCCTTTAGGTCGGTCGCAGAATGTTCACATCACTGGCGCACCATCATCAGCGCGGACGGCCAAACCGGACCTTGAGCGGGCGGGCTACCGCCGCAGCGCTGCGGGCACGCGGAACAAAAGATACCCGCCATAAACCAGAAGCAATCCGCCAAGAACCGGTCGGATCCAGCCGTTCATCATGAAAAGAGGTATCGTTGTCGCGATGACAAACAATGGCACGTACCAGAACGTCCAGGCCTTCTTGCCGCGATCCCTTTGATACCAGCTGAACCAGATCGAAAAGAAGCTGATCGTCAGGAACAAAAGCGACCAAGGATGGGTCAGGAATTCGGTCGGGTCGGTCGACAAGGCCAGCGAGCGCGACAGCCAGCGTTCCGCAATGGGACCAAGGACGACGCCCAAGATCATCGGGGCCAAGGGGAAGCCAAGGGACCGCATGCCGTAGCCAACGACTCCGAAAATGGCGAGCGTCCACATGTCGTTGGTGATGTTGTTCAGGGAAAAGACGCCAATGCCGCAATAGACCAGAATGACCGAGGCCAGCATGTACATCTTGACCTTGGTGATCAGAACGAAGCCGCGCAGTGCGCCCGCTTGCAGGCCCAACACAAGGAAGTTCGCAAAGAAGAAGGCAATGAAAATCGCGTAAGCGATGCGGGGTTGTTCGGCGATGAACGCCGGGCTTGGGATCACATCGTGGATCAACAACGCTCCCAGCATCACGGCCGTGACGATATCGCCCGGGATGCCCAAAGCCATCATGGTGATCAGCGCACCGCCCGCCGTCGCGTTGTTGGCCGATTCAGGGGCAATGATGCCGCTTGGGTGACCCGAGCCGAATTTTTCGGGCGTGGACGAGGCTTTCTTGGCCTGATCATAGGCAAGGATGTTGGAAATCGCCGACCCCGCAGCGGGCAGAACACCGGTAAAAACACCGATGAAGGACGAGCGAACAATGTTGATCCAGTCAGCGAAAATCGTCTTTATCGCACGCCGGTGTTCGATTTTGACACTGACATCCTGCATGTCACTCAGCGCCTTGCGGGCTTTCGCACGATCCCTGACATCTGACATCAACTGGGAAAAGGCGAAAAGGCCGATCAGGACGGGCAAGAAGGCAAAGCCTTCGCCCAGATAATCATTGCCCATGTCGAACCGTTTCACGCCGTTAATATCGTCTTCGCCGACGCAAGCGATGATCAGCCCCAAAGCGCCTGATATCAGCCCTTTGATCATGTTCTTGCCAGACAGGCTGGCTGTGACAGTGAGGGCAAAGAAGATCAGTGCGAAATAATCCCAAGGCTGGAACTCCAATCCAACCCTTGCCAGTTGTGGCGCGACAGCGATCAGCAAAACGGTCGCAATGATCCCGCCAAAGAACGACGACCAGACCCCAAGACCAAGGGCAAAACCCGGATCACCACCTCGCGCCATCGGGAACCCGTCGAAGGTTGTGGCGACCGAGGATGGCGTGCCCGGAATGCCGATCAGAATGCCCGACATCAAACCGCCCGACAGCCCGCCCACATAGACGCCGATCATGGTGGCGATGCCTTGACTGGCCTCCATCCCGAAGGTGAAGGGCAAGGTCAGGACGACGGCCATGGCGATGGTAAAGCCCGGAATGGCCCCTGCGACCAGACCGGCCGTGGCGCCAATCGTCATCAACAAAAGAGTTTGGAATGTCGCTAGGTCTTGAATGGCCAGAAGAACGTTTTCGATCATGGCATCGGGCCCCTAAAAGCTTTGGAACAGGTCGCCGCGCGGCAGCAAGACCCCAAGACCGAAGGTGAAAATCGACCACATCGCGCCGACCGATATCACTGCGATCAAAGCGTGGATCAGGATTTGCCGAGGCTGAACACCTCCAAGCAGGCTGAGCAGGGCAAAGACAAGAAGGACCCCACCAACAAGCGTTCCCAGCAGGGGCAGTGTGGCCAAAAACAGGAAATAAAGCGCAAAGCACGCAATCGGGTTCGCATAGTACTTGAACCAACCGACAAGCCCCGGCGCGCGGTCAGGATCAGCCTCGGGAACCGTGTCTTCGGCCGCGCGGATCGACTGCAGAAAATAGACCAAACAAAAGGCGGTCAGGACGTAAGTCACAGCCTTCGGCCAAGCCGCAGGCGACAGTTCTCCGAATTGAGGGTCGCGTATCTGGGTGCCGGCCCAGATCAGAAAACCGCAGAAAAGCAAAAGCAGGATCGAGACTATGGTGTCTCGGCTAAGGGTACCCATTGCCGCGCATCACTTTCGTTCGGAATAATGCACCCGGCGCGGACTGCTCCGCACCGGGTTCAAACGATCAGATCGTCTTACTTTTTGAACATGCCGATCTTGATCGCCACTTTTTCGTGGGCGTCGTATTCGGCTTGGAACCACTCGGCATAGCCTGCGGGATCAACCCATTTAACGGGCGTTCCTTTGGCGGCCAACTGCTCAAGCAAACCGGGATCTTCGGCAGCGGCTTTGAACATCTGGCTCCACATCTCGATCACGGCAGGATCAGCGCCTTTCGGGATCACGATGCCGCGGTCCAGCGAATAGGTCATGTCGGTGCCAAGCTCTTTCAGTGTCGGAACATCCGGGAATTGCGGAAGACGCTCGGGCGCGGCAACAGCATAGGCCTTTAGCGTGCCCTGACTGACGTTCTTTTCAGCGGTCGGGATGTTGACGGTGCCCAGCTTGATGGTGCCCGACAACAAGGCCGTCACGCGCTGCGAGGTGCCATCGAACGGGATGTACTTGAACTTGGCTCCTTCGTTCAGATCTTCGATCAAAAGCCACATGAACTGGCTGGTCGACCCAAGTGTCGCGCCAAGCGGAATCGTATCCGGATTGGCCTTCGCATCTTCGATCATTTCATTGAAATCCGCCCAAGGCGCATCCGCAGAAGCGCCAATCACTTCGGGTGTCGAAGTAACCTGCGCCACCATGTCGAAAGCATCCCAGGTGAAATCAACGCGGCCCGCCAAGAAGCTGACGATGGCGGATTGGTGAATGGCGAACAAAGTGCAACCATCGGCTTTGGCTTTCAGAGCTTCTTTCGCCCCTTTGTTGCCGCCCTGACCTGAAATAGTAACGACCTGAATGTTCGGTCCGTCCATCTTGTTGATGGTCTCTTCGAAGATCGAGAAGATGATATGCGTTCCACCACCGGGGGCCCATGGCACGATCAGCGTCGCGGTTTCACAGGGTATCTCTTGCGCGGATGCGTTGCCCAAGCTGGCCAAGGCAACCGCCGCAGCGCCTAGGCTTGTTTTCCATAGCTTCATTCTCTTCTCTCCCTAAATTCTCTTATTATGGGAAGGATGCTAACGACATCCGACTTACATACAAGTGCTTCGATGATTGAATGCTGGCACGAAATGTGTCGTTCTACAGAAAATCCCGGGATCGGAGTTCAACGTCATGGAAGACATCAGAATCGAGTTCACGCTGTTTTCGGCCTTTTACGCGCCGCTGATCGCTACAATGTCAGGCGGCTTTTTGCGTGAAGAAGGCCTGAACGCGGAATGGACCGTGTCGAAACCCGGTACCTCGGCGATCGAAGCTGTGCGCAATGGCAGCGCCCATGTAGTGCAGACCGCGCTTAGTCAAAGCTTCAATCCGCTCAGCGAAGGCAAAGACCCCGGCTTTGTCAATTTTGCCCAAGTCAACGAAATGGACGGTTTCTTTGTGACGGGCCGAAACCCGGATCCAGATTTCACTTGGGACAAGTTAGAGGGCGCCGAGGTGATCTTGTTTGGCGGCGGACAGCCCTTGGTGATGTTCAAATACGCCTGCCACAAAGCGGGCATCGACTTCGACAAGGTGAAAGCAATCACTGTGGGTGGCGCGGCCGATATGGACCGCGCCTTTCGTGAAGGCACTGGCGACTACGTTCAGCAACAAGGCCCCTTCCCTCAGCAGATCGAGGCGGACAAAGCAGGCCATGTCGTGGCAACGGTTGGCCCCAAAGTCGGCGTCTGCGGATTTTCATCGCTGGCCTGCAGCCGGGAGTGGTTGGGCACCGACATGGCCAAGGCCTTCACCCGCGCCTACATCAAGACGCGCGCCTATATGAACGACGCACCGGCCAGCGAAATCGCTGCGGCGCAAGCCAGCTTTTTCCCAAAGATCGACCCCAAAGTTCTGGAAAGCTGCATCGCAACCTATCAGCAACTTGGGAACTGGACGCGCCACATTGAAATCACGCCCGAGGCTTACGAGGCGACATTGGACATCTTCCAGTTCGCCGGTGGCCTTAAGACGCGCTTCCCTTACGATCAGGTCTGCGCCCTGCCGCCCAAGGTCTAGCTTCCGGCAACAAGCGGCGCGGTCAACCTTTGAAGCGTCGCGATCACGCTGTTCGACACGATCAACCCCGTCCTTGGGTTTTCTTTTGACGGGATGTTGCGGATTGTCATCGTCGCCTCGCCGGAATCCGAGGTGACCGAGACCTGATGGAAATTGCGATCAATCGTGGGGTCGGCCCAGACTTCGACTTGCGTGCGGTCCACGCCGATGCCCGCCAAGCCTAGGGCGGCGGCCACGTTCACATTCGCCGGGAAGCCAATCGCCGCCTCGCGCGCGCTGCCTTTGAACACCATCAAAGGCTCGCTCAACCCATCGACGTTGATGTGGTTGTTGACCAGATGCGGCGCACCGGCCAGACCATTCGGTGGCTTTCGGGTTTGCAACGTCACGTTGTAAATTTCACCAACAGCCATGGCGCGTACCGTATCAAGACCGATGATGGCCCCCGTCGGCACGATGATCTGCGCACCGGTTTCGCGCGCCTGTTCTACGAGGCCGGGCGTGTTCACCAAAGCGCCCACGGACAACGGCATAAACGTCAGACCCTTGGCAATCGCAGGCCCGGCCACCTCGGAAAACACCGCCGCCGGGGCGCATTCGACGATGACATCGGCGTGGTCGGCAAGCTCGGCCAAAGACATGACGGCCGGCGGCTTGGAAAACCCCGAGACACGTTCGACAGCCGCGCTTTTGTCATTTGCCGAAACCGCGACCAGCGTCATCCCAGCCACCTCGGATTGATCAACGGCTTTGGCCACACGCATACCGATGGCCCCCAAACCCGCAACGGCCAGTCTTAGACCACTCTTGCTCATCTCGCCAAAATCCCTTGTGTCCCCGACGCTTGCGCACCACTGTTGTGACACCATTCAACAAAAGGCGACACCATGCAAACGAACACCATCGCGATTTTGATGCCGGGCGACATGGGTCATGCGGTCGGGCGCAGCCTGATCACGGCGGGCCATGATGTGATCTGCGCGTTGGATGGGCGCAGCGATCATTCACGCAAGCTGGCCTCTGAAGGCGGATTGCGGGATGTCGGGTCAATCGCGGATGTGGTGGCCAAAGCTGATCTGATCTTGTCGATTTTGCCCCCTGCTGCCGCCTTGGAACTGGCAAAGCAGGTCGCCGAGGCGATGAAGGCCGCCGGAACCGCGCCAACTTACGTCGATTGTAACGCCATCGCGCCGACAACCGCGATCAAGGCCGGCGAAGTGATCACCGGCGCTGGCGCAAATTTCATCGACGCCGGGATCATCGGGATGGCACCGGGGCATGGTGCGGGACCAAGGTTTTACGTCTCGGGCCCTGATGTGACCGCAATGACGGCGCTGGATGGTCAGGGGTTTCAGGTGATCGGAATGGGGGACGAGATTGGCCAAGGCTCGGCCATCAAGATGGCGTATGCCGGGCTGACCAAGGGCACATGGACCTTGCACACCGCTGTCCTTCTGGCCGCCCAGCGAATGGGCGTAGTCGAACCTTTGCTAACGGAACTGGACGGCTCTCAATCCCAAGCGCTTGGCGCGATGCGGGCGCAGGTCCCGTTTATTCCCGCCGATTCCGCCCGCTGGGTCGGCGAAATGGAAGAGATCGCCCAAGCTTTCGGGGATGCGGGCGTGACCCCGGGATTCCATGAAGGCGCCGCCGAGATTTTCCGCGTTCTGGCCCGCACACCCTTTGCGTCCGAAACCCGCGCAGATATGGATCGCAGCCGGACGCTGGAAGAGGCTCTGGCCGTTTACGCAGACCAATTGGCGCCCCATCCTGACGCCGCCAAAAAGGACAATTGATCGTGAGAAATCTGGAACTTCCGGGGCGCTCGCCCGTGATTGCCACAGGCGGGATGGCATCAACATCGCACTACTTGGCCACTGAAACCGCAATCGCCATGCTGAAAGACGGCGGCAATGCAATGGATGCCGCGATTGCGGCCTGTGCGGTGCAATGCGTTGTGGAACCCGAATCCACCGGCATTGGCGGCGATTGTTTTTGTCTTTACGCGCCCGCCGGAGCAACAACTCCGATTGCTTTCAACGGATCAGGCCGTGCCCCCGCCGCCGCCACGCCCGAATGGTACAAAGACCAAGGCATCACCGAAATCACCCGCCAATCGGCCCACGCTGTGACCGTGCCCGGCGCCGTGGATGCCTGGCACCAATTGCTGCGCGATCACGGCACAAAATCCATGGCCGAGGTCGTGGCTCGCGCTGTCGCCTATGCCCGTGACGGGTATCCCATTGGCGCACGGGTCAGCACGGACTTTGCGTTCAATTTCGAAATTCTGAAAGATTGCTCAAACGCCGCCCGCGTTTTTCAACCCGACGGCAAGCCCATTCCAATGGGCGAGGTGCATCGCCAACCCGCCCTTGCCGACACACTGGAAAAGATTGGTCGCGAGGGCCGCGAGGGATTTTACACCGGTGACGTCGCTGAAGACATCGTGGAATATCTGCAAAGCCGTGGCGGGCTTCACACGATGGAGGATTTTGCGGCCGTGGCAGGCGACTACGTCACCCCCCTCGTCGCGCAATATCGCGGCTACGATGTGTTCCAGTGTCCGCCAAACGGGCAAGGTGTGATTGCCTTGATGCTGCTAAAGTTGATGGAACGGTTCGAATGCGCAGGCGAAACGCCGATCAACGTCGCGCGCATCCATCAGGAAATCGAAGCGGGTCGTTTGTGCTATCACCAGCGCAACGCTTGGCTGGCCGACCCCGACCATGCAAATGTGCCCGTCGACTGGCTGCTGTCGGACGCCAATATAGAGGCCCTGTACCAAACCATACAATCCGACCGCGCGGCCACCGACTTGCCCGACTTTCAACCGCCGGATCACCGCGACACCGTTTACATCACTGTCGTCGACAAGGATCGAAACGCCTGCAGCTTTATCAACACGCTGTTCGATAATTTTGGCACCGGCTGGATGGCTCCGACATCGGGCGTCTTGCTGCAAAACCGAGGCCAAGGTTTCACACTGGAAGCAGGACATCCCAATTGCATCGCACCCGGCAAACGCCCCCTGCATACGATCATTCCCGGTATGATCATGCAAAACGGTAAAACCGTCATGTCCTACGGCGTCATGGGCGGTCAGTATCAGGCGTTCGGACATATGCAGTTTTTGTCCCGTCATCTGCAATACGGACTGGACGTGCAAGAAGCCCAAGACGCTCCACGCTTCTTTCCGAACCCCAAGACCGGCAACGTCGAAGTTGAAGGGGCAATTCCAGACACCGTCCTTGACGCCTTGCAAAGCTTGGGACACGCAATCGTTCCAACTCCGCGCCCTATTGGTGGAAGTCAGGCCATCCGGATTGACCACGACCGCGGCACTCTCACGGGTGGATCGGATCCCCGCAAAGATGGCTGCGCAATCGGATACTGAGGTTTGGAAAACCGGCCATGCAGCACTCGCAAACAAAGGTAACACCATGATCGTCGAACAACGCACCTACACCCTCGAAATTGGCGCCGTCCCGAAATACCTCGCCGCCTATGAAGCCGAAGGTTTGGCTGTTCAGCGCGAGATACTGGGCCGGATGGTTGGCTATTTTTCAAGCGATATCGGGACCTTGCACCAGATTGTTCATATGTGGGCCTACAAGGACTATGCCGAACGCTCTGAACGGCGGGCGACATTGGGCGCAGATCCGCGTTGGCTGGCCTATATCCCGAAAATCCGGGAGCTGCAGATTTCTCAGGAAAACAAGATCCTGATCCCCGCACCCTTCAGCCCTTGGGGCGTCGATGACCCTTCGCTAGACATGGCGCGTTAAACAATCGGCTGCCGCAATGCGCGTGCCCTAAGGCATCCAACCCAGTGAAGCCTCTGTCGCCCCGCCCGGCCTATATTCCGCACCCAACGGGCGGGTCCATCCAAGGGCCTTGATCGCGGAAAACACGGTTGGGTCGTGCAGTTCGCCATGATCCGGCGCACCCCGGTCCGGAACGGCGGCGGCCTCTACAGCCTCCGCATAGGTGATCGCTTCGTCAATCGCTGCCCGCGCCTCGGCTACGCGGTCCGGCAAGGCCGCAAGCCCATTGTCTGACGCCCCGCCGCGCCGCGTGTTCAGCCCAAGCATCGGCAATCCCGTTTGCTGCAACGCCTCTTGAACCCATTCGACCGGAACATCATAGGGCCAATGACATTCCACAGCGTCAAAACCTGCGCGCTTGGCCGCGCGAATGGCGTCAGCGCAGGCAGGAAGTCATCGCTGTCTGCGCCTTCCAATGTAGATAAGGCAACCGAATGCGTGCTGTGCAAATGGACAACCGCTCCCGCTGAGCTGCGCGTTTCATGAAAGGCCGCATGCAACGGCATTTCCTTGGTCGGCGCATCTCCGTCGATCAACCGCCCGTTCGCATCGAAACGGGACAAGCGCGCAGGATCAAGCCGGCCAAAGCTGGTCCCCGTGGGAGACACCAGAAGGCCGCCGTCATCCGTGCGTGCCAAGATGTTGCCCGTGCTGCCGTGGGTCAGCCCGCGATCAAACAAGGATTTCGCCAATAGGCAAATCTGATCGCGAAGCACTGTGTCACGCATCTTGCAAAACTCTGTCTGCCTTTTCAAAAGAATCTTCCGACCCAAAGTTGCCGGACTTCAACGCAAGCACAAGATCAGGACCCGCCCGAAGCGCGGGAACGCCCGGGTCAATCTCGGGGCCAATCTCTAGTGGGCCAAGCTTCAACCCTTCGACCACAGCGCCCGACGTTTCGCCCCCGGCGGTGATAATCCGCGTCACACCGCCGTCGCGACACAATCGCGCGACGTCCGCAAACAGACCCTCAATCGCACCCGCCGCCTTTTCGCGCCCGTGAACCGCCTGCACCTCTGCGACACTTTTCGGATCCGCGCTGCTATATACCAAAGGCAGACCATCTTGCGCCATGACCCAAACCGCCAGGTCCGCGGCGGTCGTTCGCCCTTCGATGACCTCGGTCGCGTCGATCTCGCGGGTGGGATGACGCATCGCGTGATAAGCCACCTGCGCGAGGGTCGCAGTCGAACATGACCCCGACACGATGACAGCTTTGCCGGTTTGACCGCCCCAAGGCACCCTGCCCGGCACACACCCGAAATTCTGCGGCAAGCCAAGAGCCACGCCCGATCCGCCGGTTGCCAAAGGCAAACCTTTCGCCGCGCGTCCAATGTCCATCACGTCTTCATCCCGGATTGCATCAACAACAATCAGCCTTTTGCCGCCGTATGCTCGACGTCCAGGACCGCAGCTATCGCTGTCGCGCCACCAAAAACTGTCTCGGCTCCGACATGACCAACGGGCAATTCGGTTTGCGCCTTAAGCCAACGCCGCAAATCCGCATCCGTCATGGGCGCCAACGGATGGTTCTGCATCCCGCTTTCATTCAGCAACCGGTCGCCTACGAACAAGTGGCCCTGATAAACCGAACGGCCCGTTCCCGGAAATGCAGGACACACGATCACCTTTTCTGCCTTCAGCGCCTTTGCCAAAGCTTCGGCCACGGGGCCGATATTTCCGTCACGCGTTGAATCGAAAATCGAGCAATACTTGAAGAAAATCTGTTCGCATCCTGCGGCCAATAGCCAGTCCAACGCCTTCAACGATTGCGCGACCGCCAGTTTAGGATCAATGGATCGGGACTTTAGCGAAATGACGCCGGCCTCCATATCCGCGTCCGCGGCGCCCGTTGGAACGCCAAATATATTGCACGACGCGCATGCCCTGTTTGGCCAGTTTATTTGCAAGATCACTGGAGCCTGTAGAATCGTCCCCGATCGCGCCAAGCTTCATGGCGATCTCCCTCGTCTTTTCTAAAGTCTAAAGTGATTGTATTGCCAAGAACATCGGGTTGCTTTCAGCCGGCGAAAAGAAAACAGGCTTGATCAGGCAACGATGCTTAGACTTGGATACCAATTGCAAACCATTAGTCCCGAATCCGACGCAGAGCAGACAACCCGACACTTTGTCTTTGCTCCGGACTGGCTTTCGAACATGATCCAGTCCGTACCAGTTTGGGTGTCACCATCAATGCGACCGGATTCATCCGACCGCAGCCGCCGGTTGTGGCAATATCCCGTTACGACGTCCAAGGGTGCAATCGCCGTCAGAGCCGCGTTGGCGAAAGCCATTTCCCCGCTCTCGGAATAGATTGAAGTTGGCACCGAAAGCTCGGCGGCCAAGGTGGCAACAATTTGGTCTAGGTCTGACAGATCATCTGATAGATGTCTTTGTTCGACTTCGCTCATTCCAGCCAACAGACACATGGAAACGGTCTGCGAGAATTGCTCCAAATATCTGACTTCAAGCGGCGACCACACGCGTGTTTCTTTCGCGATCGCGCAAAGCGAGCCAACAATACCATAACCTGCCACTGCAATCGGCACGCCAAGGTAACCAACGATCTGGCCGTTTTTGACATTGGTCAGGTCACGTAGCGATGCGTTCTTACGCGCGTCTTCGACATTGAGCGGCGCCTCAAGTTCGATCGTTTGGGCACAAACCGTATCGCTTGACCTGAATTCACGGGCGGCAAGATCTTCGCCAATCGCAGGGAAAGACCCCAGCGTTTGCAAAAATTTACCCTGCGTGATGCTAATTTTGATGCTATCCGATCCCAGAGCGTTTGCCGCTTGCGCCGACATACCATCCAAGTCGGAAAATAAACAATCGCCATGAGAGTCAGGCACCAAGTCCGACTGACGTCCGGCGACCGCACTTTCTTGCCCCCGGTTTTTTTCACTCATTTGCTGGACCTTACTAACGGAGGTACATGCCCCCTATCCCAATCTAAGCGCGCAGCCCCTTCACGGTATGCTTCGCGACGCCGTTATCTGCGTATACCTCTCCTAGTTATTGCCTCAGATCAGCTTGTCCAGTGGTCAAATCAAAACTGCACCAATAAAGCCAACGCCACTTTCCAGCGCGCAGAATTTCTATTTTATTTTAAGTCACTTAGCGCCTCAACATCGCGATCATCATCGGACAGGATCCGCCAGGCATCGCCTTCAAGGTCGTCGTATTGTTCGTTTCGAAGCGTCCACAGGAAAAATCCAAGCGCAAGACCGGCCAGAAACAACGAGACAGGTACAAGAATAAAGAGAACGTTCATTGATTCACCTCAATCGCATGGCATTCAAAAGGACAGTTACCGACGACGTCGACATCGCAATCGCGGCCGCCAAAGGCGACGCATGCCCCAGAACAGCGATTGGGATTGCGATTGCGTTGTAACCTGCCGCAATTGCGAAATTTTCAAGCACGCGCTGTTTTGCATGACGCGCTGTTAAAATCGCGGCTGGGATTTCGCTCAGGCTGTGACCCAATATCACGATATCAGATGCCGTTCGCGAGGCATCCAAAGCCGACGCAGGCGACATCGAAGCATGGGCTTCGCGAAGTGCGGCGGCGTCGTTCAGTCCATCGCCTATCATCAAAACGTGTTTTCCGTCTTCACGCAGCCGTTGAATAGTTTCGACTTTTTCTGTGGGCGAAACCTTGGCTTTGGCCGGAATTTGCAGGGCATCCGCGATCTTTCCGCTGGCCATGGCGCTGTCGCCTGACAAAACAAGAAGATCGAACTCTTGCTGTCTCAAAGCCGAAACAACCTCGACGGCCCCGGACCGAAGGCTCTCTGAAAAAGGCAGAACGATTGCCGCGCGTTCCCCGATCCGAAACGCAGGTGATGCGCCCGCTCCCACCCAGTCGGCATGGCCCAACCGAACAGTTTGACCATGCCAACGGGCTTCGACGCCCATCCCTGAGAACTCTTTAATTTCGGTCACTTCAGACCGGCTTATGTCCCCCGGCAAAGCGGCCGAAATGGCTTTGGATACCGGATGCTCCGAGACGCCTGCCAAAGTGGCTAACACCGAAAGATCTTCTGCAGACAAATCCGTCGCATCAATCGCTGCGCGGCCTGTCGTTAAGGTCCCGGTCTTGTCAAAGACTACAGCATCAACCTCGGACAATCGCTCCAAGGCCGTCGCATCCTTGACCAACAACCCTTTTCGAAACAGCCGACCCGTCGCAGCCGTCATCACAGCCGGCACAGCCAAACCCAAGGCACAAGGGCACGTGATGATCAGCACCGAAATCGCCACGTTTAGCGCGTGGCTCACATTGCCATCGTATACGATCCACCCTGCAAAGGTCACCAAGGCAAGAAGGTGCACCAAGGGCGCATAGACCTTTGCGGCCCGGTCCGCCAAGGCCGTATAGCGGCTGCGCGCGTTCTCTGCGGTTTCAATCATCGCAGCCATACGCCGAAGCGTCGTGTCTTCGCCCACGGCTGTGACCCGTAAATGCAAGGGAGCCGAGATATTTTCTTCGCCCGCCGCCAACACATCGCCTTCAGCAACGCCAACGGCAAGGCTTTCCCCGGTCAAAAGCGAACGGTCAATGTCGGAGGCGCCACGCGTCACGGTGCCGTCAACGGGTATGCGCATGCCTGCCGCCACCAAAACCTCGTCTCCGATGACCAGATCGGCCACGTTCACATGTTCGCGTTCACCGTCACGCAAGCGCAGCGCACGCGGACTTTCCAAGGCGCTCAGCTCTTGGCTGGCTGATCGCGCAGCCATGCGGGTGCGGTGATCCAGATACCGCCCGGCCAGCAGAAAGAACGTCAACGACAAGGCCGCGTCGAAATACACGCGCTCGCCGTGCTGCCATGTTTCAAACAGCGATAGCCCTGTCGCCAGAATGATCGCCAGCGAAATCGGAACGTCCATATTCAACCGGCCCACCCGAAGCGCTGACCATGCCGAAACCACGAAAACCTGCGCCGAAAAGAAAAGCGCTGGCACCGCGATACCAGCCGCGATCCAGTGGAACATAACCTGCGTGGCCTCGGTGGCCCCGGACCAGACCGCCACCGAGAACAACATCACGTTCATCATCGCAAAGCCTGCGACCGCAATCCGAAGCAGCAACAATCGCCCCGTTGCATCAGTGTCTGCAGCAGCAACCATGGCGGCGTCCAGCACCAGTGCCTCGTATCCGGCGTCCATCAATGCGCTGACCAAAGCTTCGGGCGCAACCGGTCCGGCATCGATGCTGACCCGCTTCCGGCTAAGGTTAACACGGGCGCCATTCACGCCCGGGATGGCCATCAGCGTGCTTTCGACCCCGCGAATGCAGCCCGCGCAATGGATATGCGGCAAGGACAACACCATCGCACCACCGCCACTATTCCGCGCGACTAACTCCTCAGCCAGAGGTGCCGCAGAACAGGCTGGACATGCCGATATAGAGGTCACGTCGCTCAATTCAGAACGTCCACGATAATGCGTTGTTTGAAGACCGTGCCATCTTCGGCATGGGCCACAAGGCGCAGGTTCCAATTGCCTCCGGTCACTTCAACCGGTGCCACAAAGGCCGCGCCGTCATAGCGGAATGTGGGAAATTGGTCGTGTGTGACACTGGTGGCCCGCCCAAAGATCGCAGAATGAATGTCCGGCTGGACCGAGGTGCCGTCTTTCAGGATCGTCAACGTCAACTGGTCGCCCGATGCCACGGCTGAAACCTCCCACTCCAAGGCTTCTTGCGCCAATCGACTTTCATCAAACCCCTGACCGGCGACATAAGAGCTTTTGACCTCAAGGCCCGGAAACGTCGACACCGCATTGAAGGCCAACAATAGGTTGACCCCGATGATGACACCAAAGGCGGTACACATGATCAAAGCGAACTTGCGACCCGTGAACGGTTTAGAAGCATATGGTGTCATTCGTTGACCTTTCCATTGAATACGGATGTGCGCGACGCGCGTTCGTTATTTTCCACGTCCTCGACCCAAAACCGCAGATCCGTCCGATCCTGCGTTGCGGCGGCGTCCTGTGGGCGGGCGATGACGTAGACCCGTTGTTGAAACGTGCTGTCGGCGGGGACTGTCACGATGGTCCTACTGGTGCCTTCAAGCTCGATCCGTAAAATCTCGTCCGAGCGCAGCGACAGGCGGAACTCCCGTGGTTCGCCATGCTTGTTGCGCAGGCGCATGACATAGGTGTTGCGGATCGAACCATCCGACAAAGTGACAAACTGCGGATTGCGTACAGGTTCGACCGTGATGTCGATATCGGCCCGAACGAACAATGCGAACACCAACCCAAGCCCGACCAGCGACCACAAGCCAGTGTACAACAACGTGCGCGGACGCAGCGCGTGCTTCCAAACCGCTTTCGGAGGTTCGCCAACACGCTCACCCGCCTCATCTGACAAGGCCAAATAGTCGATCAAACCGCGAGGACGTCCGATTTTGTCCATCACGTCATCACAGGCATCAATGCACAAGGCGCATGTGATGCACTCCATCTGCTGACCATCGCGAATGTCGATCCCCATCGGGCACACGTTTACGCAAGCCATACAGTCGATGCAGTCGCCCGTGTCTTCCGTGCGTTTCTTGCCGCGGGGTTCGCCACGCCAATCGCGGTACGCCACGGTCAGCGTGTCATCATCCATCATCGCGCCTTGAATGCGCGGCCAGGGGCACATGTAGATGCAGACCTGTTCGCGCATGAAGCCACCAAACAGAAAAGTCGTGATCGTCAAAATGGCGATGGTTGTATAAGCAATCGGATTGGCATTCAAAGTGACCAGGTCCCGGGCCAAGGTCGGCGCATCGGTGAAATAAAATACCCACGCTCCGCCTGTTGCGATCGCAATCAACAGCCAGATGCTCCATTTCGTGACGCGCAATCGCCACTTGCGCACATCCCATTTGGCATTCCAAAGCCGGACCCGTGCGTTGCGGTCGCCTTCGATCCAGCGCTCGACCAGAATGAAAAGATCGGTCCAAACCGTTTGCGGGCAGGCATAGCCGCACCACACCCGACCAAGGGCCGAGGTGAACAGGAACAATCCTAGCCCCGCCATGATCAAAAGGCCTGCTACGAAGTAGAACTCATGCGGCCAAATCTCGATCCAGAAAAAATAGAACCGGCGCGAAGCCATATCGACCAGCACAGCCTGATCCGGCAAGGCCGGCCCACGGTCCCAACGGATCCAGGGTGTCAGATAGTAGATGCCCAGCGTCACAGCCATGATCCACCACTTAAAAGTGCGAAAAAAGCCCGTTACCCGGCGCGGAAAAATTGGTTCCTGCGCTGCATAAAGAGATTGACTGTCTGGCGCACTCACACTGTGCCTCCTTGTCCTGTTCGCACTTTATTTCTAGCACTCCAAAGCGAGTCTCAGCTTTGACTTGGATCAAGATGGAAAAAGGTAAGACCCCAGCTCAGGAAAAGTGCGAACAGGCCCCGAGCTGGGGTAACCGGGCCAGGGGTGCAACCTTGGCCAGGTAGGTGGCAGGAAGAACGGCTTATTCGCCGCCTCCCAATCCATGGACATATGCAGCAACCGCGTTGACTTCGGCTTGGCTAAGCCGTTGTCCCCAAGCTGGCATCACGCCGAAACGGGCGTTCACGATGGTTTCGCGAACCGAGTCCAGATCACCGCCGTACAGCCAGATCGCATCTGTCAGATTTGGTGCGCCTTGGTCATGATCACCCATGGCGTTTTCGCCGTGACAGCCCGAGCATTGATCCAGAA
Organism: uncultured Rhodobacterales bacterium; assembly: GCA_964632495.1. GTDB lineage: Bacteria > Pseudomonadota > Alphaproteobacteria > Rhodobacterales > Rhodobacteraceae > CALKXV01. The sequence continues at coordinate 2,027 of CAZWDS010000060.1, read as the reverse complement.
AAACCGTTCCACCGGGTTCAGCCAAGGCCGCATCGTGATCCTGACCCGAGATTTGCATCACATAATTCAGAACCTGATCGATCTCTTCGGGTTCCAGCAGTTCACCAAAAGCCGGCATTTCCGAATAATGCGCGTCGTCGGTTTCATTGCGGATTCCGTGGTTGATCGTATAGGCGATCTCGTCGATCTCACCGCCCCAAAGCCAATCGTTGTCCAAAAGGTTGGGATAGCCTTTGGCCCCCGCCGCACCAGACCCGTGACACTGCGAACAGTTCGCCCGAAAGATGGCCCCGCCGCCTTGAACAGCAAAGTTCTGCAAATCGGAATTACTGGCCAGTGTGGTCAAGTCAGCCTCTGCCAAGGCAGTGCGCAGATCGGCGTTCTGCGTGTTGTACCGCTCGATATCCTCGGCCACGGCAGTCCGCTGGGAAAACCCCAATAGGCCTTGCGTGGCACCACTGACCAGCGGCCATGCGGGATAAGCAATGGTGTAACCGATGCCCCAAATGATGCAGAGATAGAATGTCCAAAGCCACCAACGCGGCAAAGGGGTGTTCAACTCTTTGATACCGTCCCAGGTATGACCAGTGGTGTCGGTGCCGGTGGTTTCGTCGATCTCAGGCGTACTCATTGTGCCAGCTCCGTCTTCGAGTTTTCGTCGGTCGCGTCTGCCTCGGCACCGATCTGATCATTGCGAAACGGGATGCTGCCCGCGTCGCGGTGGATCTCGCGACTGCCGGGACGAAAGGCCCAGACAATCGTGCCCAGAAAGAACAGCGTCATCAGCAACAAGACCCAACTGTCGGCCAGTTCACGTAGGAATGAATAGGTTTCCATCTTTGGCTCTCCTTAGCGGGTTTCGTCTGGAACGAAGGTCGAGAAATCGACAAGCGTTCCAAGCATTTGAAGATAAGCGATCAAAGCGTCCATTTCGGTGACCCCATCCGCGCTGTCAAAGTTTGACACAACTGCACCCGGATACCGTTCCAGCATGTCTTCCCAATCGGCGTCAGGATCGGCCTGAACTGTGAAGTCACTGGACGCATTGGCAATCTGGTCGTCCGTGTAAGGGACACCCACGAAGCGGTGCGTTTCCATCAGCTCTTGGACGTATTCACCGGTGATCGTGCGATCCGCAAGGAAGGCATACTTGGGCATGATCGATTCCGGCACCACGGATTGTGGGTCCATCAAGTGATCCACGTGCCAAGCATCCGAATACCGTCCGCCTACGCGCGCCAGATCAGGCCCGGTGCGTTTCGACCCCCACTGATGCGGGTGATCGTACTTACTTTCGGCCGCCAGCGAATAGTGACCGTAACGCTCAACCTCGTCGCGCATGGGGCGGATCATCTGGCTGTGACAGACATAACACCCTTCGCGAATATAGATGTCGCGTCCCGTTAGCTCGAGGGGTGAGTATGGTCTCATCCCCTCAACATCCTCGATCGTGTTCTCCAGATAGAAGAGAGGCGCGATCTCGACGATGCCGCCAACGGTGACCACTGCAAAACTAGCAATCAATAGTAGGGTCGGGCTTTTTTCCAGAATGGTGTGTTTCTCAAGAATGGCCATGTGCCTAGCTCCTTATTCTGCCGGGACGCCAACCTGAGCGTGCACTTTTGCACCCCCACGGATGGTCATCCACATGTTCCAGGCCATGATTAGCGCACCGGTGAGGTACAGAACTCCGCCAAGTCCGCGCACAACGTACATCGGGAATTTCGCACTGACGGTGTCGGCAAAACTGTTCACAAGGAAGCCTTGCGCATCAACTTCGCGCCACATCAGGCCTTCCATGATCCCGGTCACCCACATCGACGACGCGTAAAGCACGATGCCGATGGTCGCCAACCAGAAGTGCCAGTTGATCGCGGACATCGAGTACATCTGCGCCCGCCCCCAAAGCTTTGGAGTCAGGAAGTACAAGGCACCAAAGGTGATCATACCGTTCCAGCCAAGGGCACCCGAATGCACGTGACCAATCGTCCAGTCTGTATAGTGCGACAAGGAGTTCACCGCCTTGA
>CAZWDS010000059.1:18181-18689 GCA_964632495.1 uncultured Rhodobacterales bacterium | reverse complement strand
CGAAAATGAGAAAGATTTACTCGAACTCTCGGCTTGAACAATCGAATTCAAATTTCGAGCAATTTCGCTCGGCGGTGTTGTGAGAGTGGGAACTCTTTTCTTTTCAAATTCAGTTAACTGAAGTGCTGCGTCTTCCGCCAAAAGATACTTAGTCAGGCGGGTCTTAATGACGGTAGAGCGGTCTCCAGCTTTGGAGTTTGAAATCACCGATCTGCAAAGAGTATCGATTACCGGCCGCACTTCTTCAAAACACCGCTCGCAAAATCCATCGTTCGAGACTTCCAGAAACCATCCTTTCTTTGAACAATTAATACATTTCGGCAAAAATATAGTCCTCAAGAAAATTGCAATTAGTCCACCATAGGTGACAACAAGTTCGGCGATTTGTCTAGTCAGCGTTGGGTTGATCCACTCACCGCTCGACTCTACCAGCTTGCGCAGGAAAGTTGCGATCCATTCCTAATCCCCATCATCCGCCCGGCGGCAACGCCGGGCAGCGCCCGACCCG
>CAZWDS010000059.1:226-18171 GCA_964632495.1 uncultured Rhodobacterales bacterium | reverse complement strand
TGCGGCGTGACCCGCTCAAACTGAACACCCCCCGCCCTCGTGCCGGGCGCTGCCCTAAGCACTCAACTCAGCCGACGAACCGCCGTAGGGTGGGTGTTCAACCCACCATCCACACCACGGTGGTTCCAAAACCCTTCCCACGCCTGTACCCTCCCCACATGCTTACCGGAACCTGCCACTGCGGCGCTGTCACGTGGCGCTATGACACAACCCCAACTCAGGCCACGGCCTGCAATTGCACCGTCTGTGCCAAAATGGGAGTCCTCTGGATTTACGGGACCGAGGGCGCGGACGTCCATGTCACCGGCCCCACCAAAGCTTACATCCGCAAAGACGGCGGCGACCTTGAATTCCACCATTGCCCCAGCTGCGGCACCTCAATTTCGTGGCGCGTCGTTGGACAGGAAACAGGCAAACCCATTGCCGTAAACCTGCGCCTTGCCGATGATCCCTCCGGGGTAAGCGACATTCCCATCCGTCACTTTGACGGATTGAACACCTTCGCGCCCTTGCCTGACGATGGCACCACGGTCAAAGACCTCTGGTCTTAGCCCGCAAGGACAGCACGCGTGGCGCGTGCATCGGCTGCAATCCTTAACGCCCCATCAACCCTTCTTACCGTACGCACCCAATGCAGTCGCCCATTCCGCGCCACCGATCCTCCACCGACGCGATACCGACGTAATACCGACGTGATACCGACGTTGCGATTTCCGCTCATTTTCCCGTTTTCACGGGTTAACGCTCTGGTCCGGTTTTACGCAACACCCACCGCATGACCAGCCTCGCCGACACGATTTTTGGGCGGCAAAATTTGCTTCTGTACTCTGTCCGACTATGTTTCCCACATGAGACTGATTTGCCTTTTGGCCTGCCTTGGAACGCCCGCACTTGCATGGGAAGCCTACCGGGACGGGCCAATTTGCCTTTTGGAACAATCCACTAGCGCAGGCAACATCTTGGTCAGCCACGATCCCCGAAAAGCGCAACCCTACGCCATCCAATTGCGCCGGACAGATGAACCCTGGGCGGGCGGGCCAGTGTTTGCGATCCGTTTCGACGGCCCCGGTCGCTCTATGATCACCACGGACAGGCATCAAATTTTGGACGAAGGCGCCAAGCTTGTCGTCACCGACAGCGGCTTCGAAAATGTCCTGCGAGGCTTGGAACAAAACTTCGTCGCCCTAGCAACCCTCGGGAATCAAACAATGATTTTGCCTCTGGACGGCGCAGCACCCGAAGTCGCGCAGTTTCGGTCATGTTCTGTCGGGGCCGGCGTCTGACTTGACGGCCCGCGCCGGTCGGGTCACGCTTTGGAAAACTTCCAAAGGACGCCCATGCCAGATTTTCATCTCTTCTCGAAAGGCCCTCGCCCCGTTGCCCCATTTTCCCATGCCGTCGAAGATGACGGTTGGGTGATCCTGACGGGGCAGATGCCAACCGACCCAAATGCGCCTGACGCCCCCCTTCCGGAAGGTATCGAGGCACAGACACTCCGCGTGATGGACAATCTGGCACTGATATTGGGCGAACTGGGACTGGACCTTAGCCATGTCGTCCAATGCCGCTGCTTTTTGACCGAGTTCGAACGGGACTACGTGGCTTTCAACGAAACCTACCAAAGCTATTTCCCCAAAGACCGCCGCCCTGCCCGTACCACCGTTGGCGTCACTGCACTTGCTGTTGGGGCCTTGGTTGAAATCGATTGTATTGCACGGCGTCCCTAAGTCTGATGGCCAAGGATCCGATACGCCCGACGGATGATGAAGCCCGCCAATTGGCGCGAGATCTGATCGCTAAAGCACGCTTCGGCGCACTTGCGACGTTGCTTGACGGCATGCCTTTTGTGACCCGCATTGCGCTTGCCCCGGAAAGTGGAGGTTTCCTGACGCTTGTTTCGGATCTGTCAACGCACACAAAGGCGCTTCGGACAACGCCAAAAGCATCGCTTCTGGTTGGCGAGCCTGGTCCAAAGGGAGATCCTCTGACCCACCCCCGCATGACGCTTCAGATCGCTCCAGAATTTCTGGACAAAACAGACCACTTTGCGGCGCAATACCTGACTTCTCAGCCGAAGGCGCAGCTCTATATCAATTTCGCGGATTTTCATCTCGTACGTTTGAAGCCGCTCGAAGCCCATTTGAACGGTGGCTTTGGCAAAGCTTACCGCCTGCAACCCAATGACCTGATTGGATAACCCTCATGCGCCTTCTCATCTTCCTTCTGGCAGGCTTACAGATTGCCGGATTCGCTTACATTGCACTGAGTTCGGACATTGGGCTTGAGGGCACCGGGCTGATCACACTGGCCGGTTTTGTGCTTGCGGTCTGTCTGGCACCCGCCCTAATCCTTGCGATCAACAGAAAAGCACTTTTGCTTGCCTTGGGGCTTACCTGCATTCCGCTTGTTCTCTCCGTTGTCGGGGTTGGGGGATCTAGCGTCGGCGGCTAAGCAATAGATACATCCCCCAACTGCCAACCGCAGCGACTGCGGCGGCCACATAGGTCCAGGCAGCAGCACGGAGCACTTTGCGCGCACCGTCCATTTCTTCACCTTCGCTTAGAATGTTCATCCCTTCCAAGTGGACCAAAGCCCGGCGACTGGCATCAAATTCGACCGGCAGTGTGATCAGCGAAAACAACGTGGACGCCCCGAACATCAGCGCTCCGATCCACATGATCCCTGAAGACTGCACCATCATGCCGCCGAAAAAAACCAAGGGCGCAATGGTCGAACCTGCTTTGACCAAAGGCACAATTGCGCTGCGCGCTTCCAAAGGCAGATAGTCTTCGGCATCTTGAATGGCGTGTCCTGCTTCGTGTGCCGCGATGCCAGCGGCCGCTATTGAACGGGCTGCATAGACCGGCTCGCTTAGACGCAGTGTCTTGTCACGCGGATCATAGTGGTCGCTTAGAATACCCTTGGCAGGTTCGATCCGAACCTCGTGCAGGCCCTTAGAGTCCAAAATGTGCCGCGCGATTTCGGCCCCTGTCAGGCGCTGGCGAATTGGAACACGGGAATATGCCATGACATTCTTTTTGACCCAAGATTGGGCCAACCCGCCCAGCACAACTCCTGGCAGGATCAAAATCCAAATCAGACTGTCACCGAACATGTCATACCCCTTCCCAAATTGACGTCAGACAGCATGCACTGCCTTAAGCCGTTCAAAAAGGGGGAAATTCGGCGAGGGTTGCTCAAAGCCTCTAACGCAGAACATGCACCGCACAGGTTGCGTGCCGTACAACCCGCGCTGCGGTCGAGCCCAACAAGAAATCTCCGAACCCCGGCTTGTGCGACGCGATGACAATGCAATCCACACCGATTTCCTTGGCATATTCGACGATCTCGGTTCCCGGAGAACCATGCAAGACGACGGTTTCTACATCGTGGCCGCTGGCAAAACTCTCTAACGATTCCCGCACAGTCGCTTTCACTTGCGCATCAAAATCGGGGATCATTCCACTAATGCCAACATAGGCCGGGATCGGTTCTACGACAGAAAGCGCTGTAATTTTCGCACCTTCCGAATCCGCCAAAACCCGCGCCATCTTAATCGCAATCTCGTGCCGTTCTTGGTGGCTGATATCAATCGGAACCAGAATATTCTTATACATCTGCACTCTCCTTCGAACGGAGAATACCAAATGATTAATCGTTCGACCTTGATCTAGGTCAGCTTGGCTTACGCTCCGACATCAGGTGCGCGCAAAAGTTGCACGCCGTTGATGCGCCATCCATCCGGCGTCTGGATCATTTGATAGTCCAGCATATGAACACCACCCAACTGATCGCGTATCATAACGCGCTGCCACAAGGCACCAGCGACGTCGCGCAGTTCCAGATACTGGACATCACCGGGTCGCCAGACCATGGGATAGCCGTTTTGCACCATCGAGCCGAACCGATCCGCACTGCCAAACATGCCCTGAATATTCGGAGAAGCGTAGGTGAAGGCCTTTGCAAAATCGTCGATCAGAAACGCGTCAATCTGCGCACCAATCGTGGCTTCGATGTCAGGCTCTGCTGGCTGAACGTCCTGTGCCGAAACGGCACTGGCCCACATCAAGCCAATCAAAGCCGCGAAGATCTGAAATCCTTTGCGCATGGCCGCACCTCCATTGTCGTAAGAGTATACGTGGCCCGCGCGCGATTGGTTTCAAATTTCCGCGACCGCTCGGCATTAACCCAACTCGCCAGCCAGCCCCTTTTCGATCAAAGCCACGCTTTCGTCCACGCCGTAAAGCGCAATGAACCCACCAAAACGAGGGCCCTGCGACGCACCCAAAAGCACCTCATAAAGCGCTTTGAACCAATCGCGAAGTGGATCGAACTCGTGCTCTTTGCCGACGGCGAAAACCATGGACTGAAGCTCTTCTGCGTCCAAACCACCGTCCCAGGCCTGAAGGCGCGTTTTAAGATCTGCCAAAGCCGCGCGCTCTTTGTCATCTGGTGCCCGGAACGCTCGGGTCGGAGCCACGAAATCCTTGAAATATCGCACCGCAAATTCCGCCGCCTGATCCAGATCAGGATGCGTTTCAGCACTGGCCTCGGGCGCATAGCGGCGCATGAAGCCCCAAAGTGCATCCTTATCTTCGGCTCCGCTGACGGATGCGAGATTCAATAACATTGCGAAAGGCACCACCATGTTCGACGTCGGCACGTCACCATTGTGAATGTGGAACACCGGGTTCGCGGCGCGCGCCTTTTCATCCTGATCGACATAAGCGCGCAACTGTTGGTGATACTCATCCACCGACTTGGGGATCACATCGAAATGCATCCGCTTTGCCGTCTTCGGCTTTTGGTACATGAAGTACGACAGACTTTCGGTCGAGGCATACGATAGCCATTCATCAATGCTGATCCCGTTGCCCGAGGACTTGGAGATCTTCCCGCCCTGATCGTCCAGAAACAGCTCATAGCTGAAATGGTTCGGCGGCCGCTGCCCCAAAGTCCGACAGATCGCATCATAGATTTTCTCGTTTGTGGCGTGCTCTTTGCCATACATCTCGAAATCCACGCCCAAAGCAGCCCATCTGGCGCCGAAGTCCGGCTTCCACTGCAACTTTACATGACCACCGGTGACCGGCAGCGTCCATTCTTTGCCGGCGGGATCATCGAACGTCACCGTCCCTTCCGCGGTGTCCACATGCTTCATTGGCACGTAAAGAACGCGCCCCGTCTCGGGATGGATCGGCAGGAAAATCGAATACGTCTCGCGCCGTTCTTCGCGCAGAGACTTCAGCATGATCGCCATCAGATCGTCGTACTTTTCAGCACACCGCAGAAGTATTTCGTCAAACTGCCCGGACGTATAGAATTCCTTGGCCGAATAGAATTCATAGTCGAATCCAAAGGTGTCAAGGAACCGGCGCAGCATCTCGTTGTTGTGGTCGCCAAAGCTTTTGTTGGAGCCAAAAGGGTCAGGCACCGAAGTCAGTGGCATTTGCAGATATTCGGCTAGCTTTTCTTGATTGGGCACATTGCCCGGCACCTTCCGCATCCCGTCCAGATCGTCCGAAAAACAGATCAACTTGGTAGGAATGTCGGAAATCACTTCAAACGCACGCCGCACCATGGTTGTGCGCAGCACTTCGCCAAAGGTGCCGATATGCGGCAAACCTGAAGGGCCATAACCTGTCTCAAAAAGCACATATCCCTTTTCAGGAGGCGCGTTTTCGTACCGTTTCAACAGACGACGCGCCTCTTCAAAGGGCCAGGCCTTCGAACTCATTGCAGCGTCGCGCATCGCACTCATGGGATAATTCCTTAACAGATCAGGCCGGTGTCCTATTGCGGCAGGCCCCGGGCGTCAATAAATACCCATCAACATTAGCAAAGGAGGCCCCCGTGGCCCTGAACCCGTCTGAATTCACACCCGAAGACACTTTGGTTGCTATTATGATGGCCGTCACCGCGTCGGACGGCACAATCCATACCTCGCAACTGGTCTCGATCGAACGCATGGTCAATCACCTTCCGGTCTTCAAAGACTATAGAATCGAGCGGATCAAAGAGGTGTCGAACACCGTCTTCGACGTTTTGGCAGAGGAAGACGGACTGGACATCCTGTGGGAAACCGTGCGCACCACCCTGCCCGAACGATTGTTCGACACGGCCTATGCGGTGGCTTGCGATGTGACGGCAGCGGATGGCACGGCCCATGAAACCGAACTGCAGCTTCTGGCCGACATGCGCTACGAACTGAACATCGACCGATTGTTGGCCGCCGCCATCGAAACGGGCGCGCGTGTCCGTCACCGGGTTCTCTGAAACGGCCTACGTCTCAAATCCCGATTTCGGCACAAGATTGCTTAGTCCGCTAGGCTTTGCTTGACCCAAGACCCATTCCTCTATGATTTTAAACAGGTTGTTGCCGATTCTGGTCGCGTTCTGCCGCACCAGCGCCACATTTCGGCAATAGATATCAGGGACCAAAACATCGATGGGGATTGATGAGACAAGCTGCCAAATATAGCGCCTTAGGGTTTTCTGCGACCTGTCTATGCCTTGCTGCTGATGCGGCCATGGGGCTGGGAACGGCACAATGGCTGGCTGATCTATGCCTGACGGAACCTGCCGGCAGCGACATGAGCGATATGGACATGGTGCAAGTCACCCCCGGTCCGTTTCTGGCTGTTAGTGTCGCCATGGCCGGGATCGGCATGGGAATTTTGATCACCGAAGATCGCGAAGCGGCCCTTGGCTTAACGCCCCCCGACTCTGCCGAACATGCTGGCATTCTGTCTGCGATCGTCATGGCGGCAGCCACAACGGGCAAGACCACCGAACAGGATATTTCTAACGTTTTCCATATCGTCACCAGCAACACGCTGGAGCCTGAATTGGCCAAGATGGCCTATCATCGGTTCCTCAACATGACCCCTGACGATATCAACGCCTACGAAATCGAACCCTCGGACAATCCGCTGGCTCGACGCCGCATCATGGCTGCCGCATTGATGGTGGGGTGCGTGGCAAACAAGGCCACAGCTCAAACAAACGATTTCATCGAATCCTTGGCGTTCTCAACTGGCTCGACCCCGGAAGATGTCGCCTCCGCTCGCGCAGCATTGCATCAGTGGTCTGACACAGATGCCAATCTGTCCGGAAGCCCGTTGATCACGCTTTTGAAGACCAAAACACTTGGTTTGCGCCCGGCTTAACCGTCAAAGGCAAGGCGCCTTAAGGAATCTTAAGATGTCGATTCCAAACCCATCAAGTTCCGAACCTTGCCGACAGCTTCGTCGTGGCCAGTCCCATAGCTGATCGCCTCGACGAACGATCCATTCTCATCGAACAAAAGAACCGAAGCAAAATGGTCCATCGTATAACCATCTTCGGTCGGAACCTTTTGCGCAAAGATCTTGAAGGCGCTGATCGCCTTTTGAATTTCTTCCGGCGATCCCGTCACACCTTTTACGCCGGGCACCCATCCAACATAGTCGGTCAGGATATCCAGCGTATCACGCTCAGGATCAACGGTTACGAAGAACACCTGCAAGGGATTGTCTTCACCAATGTCTTCTTGCCAGCCCAAGACATCGCCCAAAGTGGTGGGGCATACGTCAGGGCAGTGGGTGAAGCCGAAGAACACCGCAGATGGCGCACCGCTCAGCGACGCTTGGGTAAAGACGGCGCCATTGGTCATCGACAGCTCGTACTCTCCCTTGCCCAACTGCTGCAACACGTCGGCTTCCATACGAGGGGCGATCAGGAACACCCATGCAATCAGCAAAGCGTTCAGGCCAATCAGACCCATCAAAATTAGCTTCAAGCGTCCAGACATCCCGAAATCTCCCTCGTATCGACAACTCTAGTGGTTGTGCTTCATTCCGTCAGCATCGCGGGCCCCGACCTTCACTGGCACGGTGACCTTACCGCCCTTTTCGAATTCCAACGTAACCTCAATCATGTCGCCCTCATCTAAACTCTGCGTGAGATCGAAGAACATGACATGGTAACCGCCGGGTTTCAGCTCGACCGTCTCGCCGGCGGGGATTTCCAAACCATTTTCAAGCTCGCGCATTTTCATCACGTCGCCAGACATGGCCATTTCGTGAATTTCAATCCGGCCGGCGATCGGCGATTCACCAGCGATCAGTGTGTCCGCCTCGTCGCCCATGTTCTTTAGCATCATGAAAGCGCCTGCCACTGGCTGATTGGGCAATGTTGCGCGCGAAAACGCGCCTTCGATCATGATATCCCCGGCCTGCGCCGAGTGCTTCATGCCTTCGGCAATGGCGGACACGCCAAGCGAAGCGACCAAAGCGCCGGTCAAGGCAGCCGTGCGGCCAAATTTCAGAACATCTTTGAATTTCAGGTTGGACATCGTGTTCTCATCAGCTGGAAAAAGTCTGGCGTTGTGTACCAAACAAAATTTGGCAAATGTATGACATATATCGTCTTTAGGCGGGATTTTGCCTCAATCCAAACGCGTCGCCCATTCTCTCAAAAGCTGCTTTTGCAAGCGTCGGGACCGGCGCGCCCATGATGTAGAGCCGGGCGGTCTTTCGCGTTCGGCTGGCGGTATCGCATCCCGACGCTGCGTGTCAGCTGTTTGAATGGAAAACGCCAATTTACGACCACTTTTGGTCGTCACAAACCCCGCCAAAGAACTCACGAAATTCAGGGTTCCTGTCTTAGCCAGAACTTCAACATCCTTCAGATCAGGCGTGTTTTTGTCCGTCGACAGGTTCACCCGCTTCAACAATGGCGCAACACTTGGGTTGGCCGCAAGGATGCGCGCCATATCAACCGAAGTGATAGACGAAGCATATCCCAACCCGGAATGATCCAGAAAGCGCGCATCAGCCCCGAAACTGGCCATCGCCCAGCTTCCCATACGTGCACCGGACCCCGGCAAGCCTGCCACACGACCGCGTGTCACACTGGCGCTCATACCAACAGCTTCAGCGGTTAGGTTGGTCGAAAACTTCAGCATGCCCTGCAACATCGGCACCAAAGGCTGGCTGTCGACCGACACCAGATCTTGCGCAGCAGGCAGTTCTTCGATCAGTTCAGCCGACCGCAACACAATTCCATTCGATCGGGCCAGAGTGCGAAACACATCTGCGCAATAAAGTGCGGGATAGCGCACCGGAAGCCAGCGCGCGCCATCCTTGCCCAAGGCCCACTTCGCAACCGACCACTGATCCCGACGCCCATAGTCCCGGTATTCAAACACCGGGGCCTTTCGTTCGCTGATCGCCATTTGCGAAACACGGGTCGACGGGCTGAAATTTCGTCCCCGCGCGTGCATCGTGATTTCATAGTCGTCACGCGACCTTTCCCATTGGAAATGCACGCGATTGAAATTCAGGTTTAGCCCACCATAGCTGGGATTATAGGCCACATGTTCGGGCTGTTCGACGTCGATCCGCTTGCCGCGGGGCAAGGCCGCAGACCAAGCAAGGAACCGTCCGGTCACCTCGGTCACACCCGCTTCGCGCAGCGCTTTGGCCAAATCCGCCAAACGATCGGTGTCCAGCGTTGGATCACCACCGCCTGCCAGAATAAGGTCGCCCTCAACCCGCCCGTTCGTGACAGGTCCCGTCACCAGAACGCGGGTCTGAAACCGATGGTTCTCGCCTAAACGATCCAAAGCATAAAGCGCCGTAACGACTTTCAAAGTCGAAGCCGGGGGCAAACGTTTATCGCCCATGCGACGTTCGAACACGGTCCCCGAGTCGACATCCATCACCGCGAAACTAACGTCTCCGCCTAGTTTCGCAGATCGGACAAGCGCGTCGCTCTTTGAAGGTTGCGGACCTTGAACAGCTGCCCTTGGCACCTTCGGGCCCGGACGCGGCACAGGACGTTCGACGACACTGGGCGCAGCGCCAAGTGCCGCAGTGGCAGCCGTCGTCAAAAGACCGGACAGAACGTTCCGGCGGTGCAGCAGAATTCCCCGTTTCGTCATTGCGGTGTTATCCAGACTTTGGTGGGTCTAAACAACCAGACATCGACGCCCGGAACGCGATTGTGACCCCAGAACGTCAATCCGCCGCCCACTCGCCACGTGCGCGAATGCTGGTTGAGGACAGATCGCTCATCGGAACGTTCAGAAAAACCCAGGCTGGGGGAACCGCATGGCGCAAACTTAGTGCTGCGCGGCCCATCAATCGATCCCGGCGAAAATAGCGTGCTGCCACAGACATCCGCGCTGAAATCCTTTGCCCCGGGCGGGCCAGAACAGCCACCGGCAACATATGCATGATGTCTTGCCAGTTTTCCCAAAGATGAAAGTCCGCCAGATTGTCAGCCCCCATCAACCATGTGAAATGGACACCCGGATAAAGATCATGCAAATGGCCAAGAGTTTGAAACGTATACCTTGTGCCCAGTTTAGTTTCCAGATCGGTCACTTTGACATGCGGATGCTGCATCACCTTTCCAGCGCGATCCATGCGTTCCGCCAAAGGTGCGGGCCCCCGGGTTTTCAACGGGTTGCCGGGCGAAACAAGCCACCACACCTGATCCAGTCCCAAACGCTTCAACGCCTCGCGCGTGATATGCACATGCCCGTTGTGCGCCGGGTCGAACGACCCACCTAAAAGCCCGATGCTCATGCCGGGCCGCGCGAGAGGGAAACCTTGTCTCATGGCCGACAGGCCTCACCCGAGCGCAAAGGAATGTCCAGCGGAAATGGCAGCTTAGGCAGGATAAGACCTGCGCATTGGACTTTGTCGCGGCTACCAGCCCCGGATCAAATCCAGACCCAAGAAGGTATGTTCTTGCCCGTTCGTCTTCTTCACCTGATCTGTTGTCACACGCAGCCGAAACCCTTCCGCCTCGTGATCGAACACTTCGCTGCGATCCTTCGACCACATGTGAATACAGCCGTCCTGAAGTTCGATGTTCCACTTGTGGAACCCCAAATAGTTCTGCGCTTCGGCCTCGTTCTCATAATGCGCAAGCGAGATCATTCCGACAGGAGACAACCGGCTGATCATCTGCCGCAGTCCTTTTGGCACGTCATAAGCATGATCCAGACAATTCTTGGCCGAGATCACTTCGAACTGCCCGACATCCAACTGGTCCAGAAACTCCACGGCGCCAAACACCACATCACCGCCGCCCGGCGCATCCAGAAAGCCCATCAACTTGTTATAGGCCCGCGCCAAAGGGTCCATGTGGATAAACTCGATCTCGCGCGACGAAATTTCGCCCAGATCAGACCGTGGTCCGCAGCCGATGTTCAGACACCGCAGTTTGGTCCCTTCGGGGAACGTCACAACATCGGCTTCAAAAGGAAAAGGGCGCTGACGGATATGCGCCCAGTTTGGCAACTTGCCCTGCCGCCGCAAAGTGTTGATCCAAGTCCACCACCATTGAATTTCTTCAACCACACCGGCTTTCCATTCGTCCCCAACATTGGGGTCGAACCGCGCGACGTCTTCCAGACAAAGATCGGCCAGTTGGTGGCAGGTTTCCAGGTAACTGCGGGCGTGGGACAGAAGTGCGCGGGTGGTGCCTGCAAACTCTTGCCTCAGCGGCGGGGCCAATGGCGTGCCAGTGCGAATGCTGGACATCAGCATGTTTACGTCTGCGTCGGTCAATCGTTCTTCCATAAGCCTGCTCCTTTGCTGTTGGCAGGCTGATAGGACGCGGATGGTTAGCGTTCGGTTAAATCCGTCACACCTCTTCCGAGGACCGGGCCCAAAGGTTGATCAGGTTGTCATCCACCGCTTGCGCGTCGATGGCGGAAAGCTCGGCATCAGTGAAATCCAGGTTACCAACAGCCGCAGCGCAATCGTCGATCTGAGACACCTTCGAAGCGCCGATCAATGCCGTTGTCACCCGTCCACCGCGCAGAACCCAAGCCAAGGACATCTGCGCCAAAGTCTGGCCACGCGCTTCGGCAATTGCACTCAGCGCGCGCAACCGCTCGATAATGTCGTCGGTCATATGTTCGGGCCGCAAGGATTTGCCTTGAGTGGCTCGGCTGCCCTCTGGAATACCGTTCAGATACTTGTTCGTCAGCAATCCTTGGGCCAAGGGCGTGAAGGCGATCGAGCCGACCCCCAGATCATCCAGCGTATCCAGCAAACCGTCGCGCTCGACCCAACGGTTCAGAATGTTGTAGCTGGGCTGGTGGATCAGACAGGGTGTGCCCAGATCGTTCAAAATGGCCACGGCTTCGCGGGTCCGTTCGGTATTGTACGAACTGATCCCTGCATATTGCGCGCGCCCCGACCGCACGATGTGATCCAATGCACCCATGGTTTCTTCCAGCGGCGTTTCGGGATCAAAACGGTGGCTGTAGAAGATATCCACGTAATCCAGCCCCATACGCTTCAGCGACTGGTCACAGGACGCGATCAGATATTTGCGGCTGCCCATTTCGCCATAGGGGCCATTCCACATTTTGTAGCCAGCCTTGGACGAGATCACCAACTCGTCGCGATAGCCTGCAAAATCCGTCGCCAGAATGTCGCCAAAGGCCTCTTCCGCGCTGCCCGGCGGCGGCCCGTAGTTGTTGGCCAGATCGAAATTCGTGATCCCTTGATCAAACGCCGCCCGACACAGATCGCGTTTCAACTCATGCGGCGTGTCGCCCCCAAAGTTGTGCCAAAGCCCCAGACTGATAACAGGCAGTTTCAATCCTGACGCGCCGCAGCGGCGGTAGGTCATGCTGTCATAACGAGTGTCAGAAGGGGTGTAGCGGGGAGTTGGGGCTGGTCTGGTCATAGCCCGCTCTTTGCCCCTTAGCGATCCAGTGTCAATCTTCTGACAACCAAAACGGCTGGGCTGGCTTCGAAGTCGAAACACGCGTCAAACTTTGAACTGGGTCTCACAGTCGGAAAATCTGCACATATGACGTCACGCGATGCCAATGCACCATAATAAAATCTAATGCTGCATTAGAACCTCTTACTTGCCCAATTTTCGACCACATTCTGCCGCATTCTTAGGATACGAACCAAATTGTCGTAAAAATTTTTGGGCATCGTTGCCCCGTTGTGTAAACGGAGATTACCAGTGAAACTGAGTTCGCGAACCGCTTTTCCGAAGGCAAACACCTTGCTTTCGTCTATTCTTGCCGCCTCGCTCTTTGCCGTAGCGCCCTTTGCCGTCAGCGCCGGAAATGAAAGCGCATCCGAGCGTGTGAATTTTTCTGGCAAGCTTCGTATGCTGTCGCAAAGAGTTGCAGCAGGGGCTTGCAACTACGGTGCTGGAATAGCCGAAGCCGACAGTCTTGCGGTGATGATCGACGCCCAAGCAGAATTCACAAAAATTGCGAGCGGGCTGGAAAGTGGCGACGATGATTTGAACATTCTGGGGGCTGAGACGCGCCAGAAAACGATCCATGCCATTCACAAACTGAATGACGAATGGGCAGGGGTAAGCTCTGCAATCGACAAAATCGCGGACGGCGACGATTTGCCGTCAAACCTTAGTTTCGTCTACCAACACAACATGGACGTTCTTGCCAAAGCCAAAGTGCTTGTAAGCGAGATTTCCGGGCAATATTCCAATCCTTTCGAAATGGTTCAAGCCAACTCGCTGCTCGTGGATTACTCTGGACGCCAGCGTATGCTGCTTCAGAAAATGTCCAAAGAAAGTTGTCAGGCTTGGAACGGCAGCGCCGATGCTGCCGAGGCACTGGACGGAACAATGCAAATCTTCGAAGCCACGTTGGTTGCTCTTCGCGGCGGCAATCTTAACGCGGGCATCAAAGCGTCCCCGACAAACGAGATTGCGTCCGGCCTTAGTGGCGTCTGGAACGACTGGATTGAGTTGAAGCCAACACTTGAAAGCGCTGTGGCAAACAAGAGTGTTGACGACGCGCGTCGGGCAGAAGTTTTTGCGAAGCTCAATGTGATGTTGGTGGATATGAACGCCGTTGTTGGTCTGTACACCAACTTCGCAAAAGCTGGCGTATAGGCCAGACCGACCAACTTTAGTGGCCCTGTCAAAACATGTGGACGGGGCCATTCAAGGCTGGGCTTGTTTTAAATGGTGCTATTGTTTGTAAAGGTTAAGTGAATGCGTAAGATACTGGCAAGTTTAATAATTCTCGTGACCCCATCAGTGGCGATCAGCGAGACAGAGCCCCAGTTGGCAACGATGTGTAAACTCCTGCAGGACTCGACAACGATGTCGTTGGTTGCGATGCAGGACATGGGGTTAGAGCTTAGTGGCATACTGATTGAAGATTGGGAAAGTGGCGACGAAAAAGCCCGCCTTCAAAGTAAGTCGGTGCTAGATCAGGGTTTTGAAAGCTTCCATGAAGTCCTGAAAATCGCGATGGACGCACAGGACATCTGCAGCGATCACTACGAACCCATTTTCGCCGAGACCATTCGCGCCCTAAGCTAACCAACCGCGACAAGATCTTTCGGGCGAAGCTCAAAGCCATTGAAACGCGTTGGCCTCACTTGGCCTTCAGCGTGTCTGCATCAGTGCCTGCCACTGCCTTCTCAATGTTGGCCGGTCGCCCACCTTGCTTCATCTGCCAAAGCCTGCGCCACGCCGGCGTCCGGCCACCTCGATCGAACGCTCTGCCCTTGACCCCGACGCGCGCAAACGGTCCAATCCTCGTATGCCCAGCTTTGACACCAAGAACATCGAACAGATCCACCGCGAACTACACACCCATCTGCCGCCCGATCCGGCGTTAAGGGTAAAGGCGCTTGAAAGCTTGTTGATCGACAAAGGCCTTGTCGCGCAGGAAAGCATCGACAACTGGATCGAGATGTATGCCGAACGCATCGGCCCGAAACGCGGCGCCCAGGTGATCGCCCGCGCATGGACCGATCCGGCCTACTACGATCGTTTGATGGAAGACGCAGGCCAAGCCGTGAAAGACTTCGGTTTTGAAGGCCACGCAACAGAACATACGAAAGCCGTGGAAAACACGGACGAGATCCACAACCTTGTCGTTTGCACACTTTGCTCGTGCTATCCGTTCTCGCTTCTGGGGATGTCCCCAATCTGGTACCGGTCCGCCGCCTACCGCGCGCGTGCCGTGAAAGAACCTCGTGCTGTTCTAAAGGAATTCGGCGTCACCCTGCCCGAGGGCGTCAGAACGCGCGTCTGGGACAGCACGGCCGAGCTTCGCTACCTCGTCATACCACAGCGTCCCAACGGCACCGAAGGTTGGAGCGCCGAACAACTCGCCGCCATCATCACCCGCGACAGTATGATCGGCACTCAGCGCGACCTGTCGTTGGAGTCCGCATAATGGATGGCCCCCATGACCTTGGCGGCAAAGCCAGCTTCGGCCCCATCGACGTGGACAGCCCCGACTACAACCACGACTGGGAGCGCCGCCAATGGGCGTTGACCAAATTAGTCGGCACGCCCGGCGTGACCATCGATTGGTTCCGCCATGCGTTGGAAACCATGCCGCCCGCCGTCTATCTGTCTGTGCCCTACTTCCAGAAATGGAACGTGAACAACATGGCGCTGGCCATCGACGCGGGCGACTACACTCTGGAAGAATGCGTCACCGGCAAAGCCGCGCAACCGGGCACCCCGCCCGCAGTGGTTTCCGTCGATGAGTGCGAAGCTATGCAACGCAGCCTCAACGTCAATTTCACTCGGGAAACGGACACTGCTCCCAAGTTTCAGCGCGGCGACACCGTCCTGACCGCCAATCGCCCCAGCCCCGGCCACACCCGCCTGCCCGCCTACGCACGGGATGCTAAGGGTGTTGTGCTGGAGCATCGCGGCGCGCACCTTTACGCCGACGCAGGCGCGCGCGGAGACCATATCGCCCACCACCTCTACACCGTCGAATTTCCGGCCCGTGACCTTTGGGCCGATGCCGAAAGCCCGGAAGACACCGTCTGCCTCGATCTGTGGGAGCCTTACCTTGAAAGCCCCTGAAGACCCGATGGCCCCATTCGGTCATTGCTTCGCCGAACCTTGGCACGCCCAAGTCCTTGCCAGCGCCCAAGCCCTGATCCGCGCCGGTCATCTGGACCCAACCGACTGGGCCAAAGCGCTTGGCGCAGCCTTAAAGGACGCCGAAGAAAAAGCGGCCCCCGACACCGAGGAAACCTACTACCTTGCGGCCCTTACGGCCCTTGAGTCTGTGACACCGATTGACGCAGACGTTCTGGCAACACGCAAATCCGACTGGGAAACCGCTTATCGCAAAACGCCCCATGGGCAACCAGTGATCTTGGACAGCCAATCTTGACGCAGGCCTCAAGTCGTTTACGATTTTGACAGACTGAAACGGGCCTCAAGATGCCGGTCTGACCGGCCGGGCGGGGTATCCCCGCCCCAAGACGACGAGCTTGTACATGCGACGCATGACCGACAGTGGGCTGCACCCACGGCTGGTCATGCAGGACACGAGAGGTTGAGGCCCGTTTCAGATCAGGGCTGAGAAATGCGACGCGCAACCATCCTTCGACAACTTGCAATATCGCTCAGCCAGTCAGACTGGGACGTGGCGGCGATCACGCGCTGCCTTGACCAACGCCTGCCACGCCAACTTTCGCGGCTGTCCGAACCCTTGGCACAGCGTTTGAAGCAGCGCTTCCCCCTTGGTACGGCCCCCGACCCTTCATTGATCGAAGCTTGCCTTGGCGACCAACCCGAAACTGGCCGGGTGCTCGCCTTTGCCCGCCGGCATGGCCTGTCCCCTGAACCCGTCCTGTCCACCCCAGCATTTCGCCCCGATCCCGCCTTGGCCGAAACGGCCCTACCCAAACTCGCAACACCCGTCGAACTGGCCGAATGGCTTGCCATCACACCTGAACAACTCGTGCGGTTTGCCGATCTGCGGGGATTGTCCGCCCGATCCGGCGATCCCTTCGGCCCCCACTATCGCCACCACCTCCACCCCAAATCCGACGGCGGCTTGCGCTTGATCGAAGAACCGCGCCCCTTCCTGAAACGCATCCAGCGTCGCCTCTTGCGCGGTCTTTTGGACACCGTGCCCGTTCATCCCGCCGCAATGGGGTTTTGCCCAAAGCGCAGTTGCATCGACGGTGCGGCCCGTCATGCAGGCGAGGCCATGGTGATCTCGTTCGATCTGGCCGATTTCTTCCCCCGGATCGACACCCCTCGCCTTTACGGGTTGTTCCGCGCCTTTGGGTATCCGCGCGCTGTCGCTCAGGATTTGGCCGGGCTGACAACGGCGATCACCCCTGCTCATATTTTGAAGACAGACAATCTCGCCGCGCGGAACGCCCTGACCAATCGCCACCTGCCGCAAGGCGCACCCACATCGCCCGCCCTTGCGAACGCCACTGCCTATCGCCTTGATTGCCGCTTAACCGGTCTGGCACGCCATCTCGGGGCCACCTACACCCGCTATGCCGACGACCTGACCTTTTCGGGCGACCGTCACATCCGCCGCATCCTGCTCGATGCCGTGCCCGACATCGTGACTGACGAGAATTTCCGCCTGAACGCGCAAAAAATCCGCGTCATGCCCACGCATAAACGCCAGATCGTGACCGGCATCGTCGTCAACGAAAGAACCAACATCAAACGGGTCGACTTTGATCGTCTGAAAGCCACGCTCCACCATTTGGCGCGGCCAACCGACGCGCGCAGAACCGACCGCACCTTTCTGGCACGGCTCTCTGGTCAGATCGCCTGGGTCGAAACGCTCAACCCGTCCAAAGGCGCTGTCCTGCGAAAAAAGCTGGATAAAGTTCTGATCGGCCTTTGAAGCGCCCCCGATCTTTAAACCAAGCACCAATTGCGCCGCGCCGCTCGCCGCGATAAATCCCTCCCAACAAGCGGATTTCGGAGAACCCCATGGCAGCCTATCAATACGTCTATCACATGGACGGCGTGTCCAAGACCTACCCCGGCGGGAAGAAGTGTTTCGAGAACATCCGCCTGTCGTTCCTGCCCGGTGTCAAAATCGGTGTCGTCGGTGTCAACGGCGCGGGTAAATCGACGCTGATGAAGATCATGGCCGGGATGGACAAGGACTTCACCGGCGAGGCTTGGGCGGCGGAAGGGGC
>CAZWDS010000059.1:0-216 GCA_964632495.1 uncultured Rhodobacterales bacterium | reverse complement strand
AAATTTCATGTTGGGCGTGGGGGAAAAGAAGGCCAAGCTTGATAATTACAACGAGCTGGCGATGAACTATTCCGATGAAACCGCCGACGAAATGGCGGCCCTTCAGGACGAAATCGACGCAAACAACCTCTGGGACCTCGACGCCCAGATCGACGTCGCCATGGAAGCGCTGCGCTGCCCCCCCGATGACGCGTCTGTCGACACGCTGTCCGGCGG
>CAZWDS010000058.1:0-18822 GCA_964632495.1 uncultured Rhodobacterales bacterium | reverse complement strand
TATGTTCTTCGGGGCGGGGGCTGCGCCACGACCGGGGCGCGCCTGTTCTGCTACGGCTTGCGGCCCTTTGGCATGGACAGCACGGGCATCAATCCGTGTGATGCCAAACGCCACTTCGTTTTCCACCTCGACCCGCGTGCCGATCTGAACACTGCGCTTCGCATCAATCAGCCCTTCCTGCACCGCCTTGTAAATGATTGTGCCATGATCGACGCGGGCAGCCTGATCATCGCTCCACGTGTCGGGATGCGCATCGATCTGACACAAACCAAGCGCCCCATGCTTCGCCGCATGGGCGCGCAGGCTGGGCAAGGTCACCGAATGATCTCCGCCAATCAGCAGCGCCGCAGACGCGCCGATCAACCCCGCCACATGCGCCTCGATCCGGGCGGGCACCTCATCCACACGGGCATAGTCAAAGGCCATATCGCCCGCATCCACCACATCGAACAGACTAAGCGGCGCATACCCCCAGCCATAGGGCACATCGCCCGCCATCAGGGTCGAGGCCTCGCGCACAGCCCGCGGCCCAAACCGTGCGCCGGGCCGGTTGGTCACCGCTTGGTCAAAGGGAATGCCGCTGACCGCCAGATCAACGCCCGCCAAATCCTTGGTCAGCCGCCGACGCAAAAAGGACGGCACCCCTGCAAACGGGTTTTCATAAGCCAGCCCACGGGTTTCGCCGCTGATGGCGCGATCCACATCGTCGCCCGCATCTTCAAGTGCCATTGAACCTCCAGCGCTTTCCGGTGAAACGTAGACGCGGGGCCACCGCCACGCAAAGGGAAAACATGCGCCAGTCCGACCCGATTTTTGAAACACCCGAGGGATTTCCCCGCCTGATCGAAGTCATGCGCCGCCTGCGCGATCCGAACGGCGGCTGCCCATGGGACATCGAACAGGATTTCGCCAGTATCGCGCCCTACACGATCGAAGAGGCTTACGAGGTTGCCGACGCCATCCATCGCGAGGCTTGGGGCGAATTAGAGGGCGAGTTGGGCGATCTGCTGTTGCAGGTGATTTATCACGGCCAGATGGGATCCGAAGCCGGGCATTTCGACACCGACAGCATCGCGCGGCGGATCACGGCAAAGATGATTGACCGGCACCCCCATGTGTTCGGGTCCGAGCGGGGCAAGAAAAGCGCCGAACAACAGACCCGCGATTGGGAAGCGGCCAAAGCGCGGGAACGGGCTGCGAGGGGAGAGAAGAGCACTTTGGATGGTGTGGCGCTTGGTTTGCCTGCCTTGTTGCGGGCGCTGAAGTTGCAAAAACGGCTGGCGCGGGTTGGCTTCGATTGGGACGATGCAGAACTGGTCTTGGACAAGATGAACGAGGAAATCGGCGAGTTGAAAGAGGCGCGCGAGATTTCCGAGGATGCGACCGAAGCCGAGTTTGGCGATCTGATGTTCGTGCTGGTCAACCTTGCCCGCCATTGGAACATCGACCCCGAAGCCGCGCTTAGACGCACCAACGCCAAGGTTGAACGTCGTTTTGCTGCCATCGAAGACCGGCTTGCGACGACAGGCAAAACACCGGACGACGCGACACTGGAAGAATTGGACGCCCTTTGGAACGCCGTCAAAGCGGACGAGCGGTCCTAAGCCAATCAACCCGTCGCCTTGCTGGACAAGCCTGCCCCTTGGGGCCATGGTCATCCGCGCTTAACCGGAGAGCCAGATGCCCCCACGCAAGATCATCATCGACACGGATCCCGGCCAGGACGATGCGGTCGCCATCCTGCTGGCTTTTGGTGCGCCGGACGAATTAGAGGTTCTAGGCATCACGGCAGTGGCGGGCAACGTGCCTTTGGCGCTGACCCAAAAGAATGCGCGGATCGTTTGTGAATTGGCGGGACGCCGGGATGTGCCGGTCTTTGCAGGCTGTGACGCGCCGTTGTCGCGAACCTTGGTGACAGCGGAACATGTGCATGGGAAAACGGGCTTGGACGGGCCTGTTCTGGACGATCCGACTATGCCGCTGGCGGATGGTCATGCGGTTGATTTCATTATTGAAACCCTGAAACGCGAAGCGGATGGAACGGTTACCCTTGTGCCCATGGGGCCTTTGACCAACATCGCCCAAGCCTTTCGCCGCGCGCCCGAGATTGTGAACCATGTGCAGGAAATCGTGCTGATGGGCGGCGCATATTTTCAGGTGGGCAACATCACCCCGGCGGCTGAATTCAACATCTATGTCGACCCCGAAGCCGCTGAGATCGTGTTCAAATCCGGTGTGCCTTTGGTGGTGATGCCGCTGGACGTGACGCACAAAGCGCTGGTCACCGCACCCCGCGTCGAAGCCTTTCGCACCCTTGGCAATCGCGTCGGCGAACTGGTCGCCGCATGGACCGATTTCTTCGAACGATTCGACAAGGAAAAATACGGCTCGCCCGGCGCACCTTTGCATGACCCCTGCACCATCGCCTATCTGCTGGAACCGCAGTTGTTCACCGGGCGCCACGTGAACGTCGAGATCGAAGTACACTCGGACCTGACGCGCGGCATGACCGTCGCTGATTGGTGGCGCGTCACCGACCGGACGGCAAACGCCATGTTCATGGGCGATGTGGATGCGGACGGGTTCTTCCACCTGCTGACCAACCGTCTGGCACGCCTTTGAAGGAGCGTTCGATGTCTCAACTGTTACATTTGGCGGGCGCGGGTGATCTGGATCGGGTCTTGCCCATGGTGGCGCGATGCCATGCCGATATGGGTGTGGATAGTTCCGAAGACACGCGTCTGGCAGCGGTTCAGCCGTTGCTGGAAGGGTCGCCCCTTGGGGCGATCTGGCTGATCGGGCCGAAGATGTCGCCTGTGGGTTATGTGGCCGTGGGCTTTGGCTGGTCGATCGAGTTGGGCGGGATGGACGCTTTCATTGACGAGTTGTGGGTGCGTGACAAAGTGCGCGGGCGCGGCATGGGCAGCGAGGCTTTGGCGGCGTTGCAGAAGGCTTTGGGCGAGGCTGGTGTGAAAGCGCTGCACCTTGAGGTGGCCAATGAAGGCGCAAGCCGGATTTACCGACGTGCAGGTTTCAGGCCCCGACCCCATCCCTTGATGACGTGGAGATGTGAGTGAGGGTTTGCGCCGCGCTGTCGCGCGCCGCGATATGCGTATTTTTAAAGAGATGAAGACCCTTGGGGGTGCAAGTTTCCGATGTGTGACCTAGGTTAAAAATATGAGCTTAGATCTGCCCTTTGACAATTCATACGCCCGGCTGCCCGAGCGATTTTACACCAAGATGGCACCGACCCCAGTGGCACGCCCTAAGCTGTTGGCGCTGAACGAGGATTTGGCGAAGCGTTTGGGTTGGGACCCGGCGGCTTTGCGCGAGGACGACGGCGTGGCCGCTTTGGCGGGCAACCTTGTTCCGGGCGGAGCGGAGCCTTTGGCGCAGGTCTATGCCGGGCATCAGTTTGGCGGCTGGTCGCCACGGTTGGGAGATGGCCGCGCGATTTTGCTGGGCGAGGTTGTGGCCCCTGATGGTGCGCGGTTTGATGTGCAGTTGAAGGGCTCGGGGCCGACGCCTTATTCCCGGATGGGGGATGGACGGGCTTGGGTCGGGCCTGTGATCCGCGAATATGTGATGTCGGAAGCCATGTTCGCCTTGGGCGTGCCGACAACGCGGGCTTTGGCGGCGGTGTTGACGGGCGAAGTTGTCCAGCGCGAAACCGGATTGCCGGGGGCCGTTTTGACGCGTGTTGCGGCCAGCCATATCCGCGTTGGCACGTTTCAGTATTTCAACGCGCAGGATGACGCGCCGGCTTTGGAGGCCTTGGTGGCCCATGCGATTGCCCGTCATGATCCCGAGGCCGAGGGCGCCTTGGGGTTGCTGGAAGGCGTGATCGCGCGACAGGCGGATTTGATTGCGACGTGGCTGGGCCTTGGGTTCATCCATGGTGTGATGAACACTGACAATGTGACGATTTCAGGCGAGACGATTGACTACGGACCCTGCGCTTTCATGGACGTCTATCATCCGATGCGGGTCTTTTCTTCGATTGATCAGCATGGACGTTATGCTTTTGCGCGACAGCCCGATGTGGGGATGTGGAATCTGGCGCAACTGGCCTCGGCTTTGTTGCCTTTGATCGGAGAGGTAGAGCTGGCTCAGGCCGCGGTTGATCGGTTCCCAGAACTGTTTCAGGCGGCGTGGTTGCGGGTGTTCCGTGCGAAATTGGGGCTGCAGACGGAAGACGGAGGCGACAGTGATTTGGCCCAAGGGTTGTTGACGGTGATGGCGGATGAGCAGGCTGATTTCACCAATACTTTCCGCGCCTTGGGGACCAAAGCCGCGCGGGATGAATTTACCGATCGCACCTCTTTCGATGCTTGGGAGCAGACATGGCACGCACGATTGGCGCAGGAAAAAGCGACGCCGGAGGATCGTCTAACGCAGATGCAAAGCGTGAACCCGGCGATCATCCCACGCACCCATCGGATCGAACAGGCGATTGAAGCGGCTGTGGCAGGCGATTTGTCTTTGTTCGAGCGGTTGAATGCCGCTCTTGCCACGCCCTATGCGGACCCCGGCGACTTTGCGGATCTGACGCGACCGCCGACGGAAACCGAGGTGGTGCCCCAGACGTTTTGCGGGACCTAAGACTTACGGGCGGGTCGGTTGATCAGCACCAGCCCTGCACAAACCAGAACAAGGGCGACGATAATGGGCGCGCCCAAAGGTTCGTCCAGCAGCCACCAGCCCAAAAGCACGCCGAAAACGGGCGCAAGAAAGCTGAAGGCGGCGACGCTGGCGGGTGGATAGATCGACAACAGCCAGAGCCAGAACGAAAAGCCCGCCGTCACCATGATGACGATTTGAAACGCCAAGCCCCAGAGGTGGATGGGTTGCAAGTCTCGGATGAACGGCCCAAAGGCGAAAGCGGCGACCAAAAGGATCGGGGCCGAGACCAGCACCTGCCAGAACAACTGGCGATCCGGCGCCACGCCTTTCAACCCGGTGCGTGCGATAAAAGCCAATCCGGCCCAACCCAATGCTGCGAGCACGGCCAGTATGTCGCCCAGTAACGACGCCTCGCCTGCGTCTTGCCGCCAAAGGATCGCGATCACCATGCCGGAAAACGCCAAGGCCTGGCCTGCGGCTTTCATGGGTGTGATGCGCTCGCCCGGGATAAAGACGTGCGCCATCAGGGCCAGCCAGAGAGGCATGGTGTAAAACAAAATGGAAGTGCGGGACACGGTGGTCAGATCAAGTGCGATGAATAACAATATGAATTCAAACGCAAAAAGAGACCCCATCAGGCAACCATAAAACAAATCCTTGCGCTCTAACCCCAATGGACGGCGGCGCAGAACAAACCACAACCACATGCAAAAGACCGCGCCCAGTGATCGCAACCCTGCAAAGAATACGGGCTGCAACCCTTCGTTCACAACGGCGATCACCACCTGATTAAAAGCCAAAAGCAGCGAAAACCCGATCAATGCCAGCGCGCCGAAGCTGTCGATGTGGTCTTTCTTTTCCATGCCTTGGGCGTATCCGGCGCGGATGAGGGTGGCAATGGGGATGGGTGGAAAACGCGCTGGCCCACACCGCGCGATGTGCTACCCACCTGCCATGGACCTTTTACAACTCACCTCGCTTCTCATCGTGTTGGCGGCGCTTTTCGGAGCCATCAACTATCTGTTCCTGAAACTCCCTTCGGCCATCGGGATCCTTGTGGTGTCTTTGGCGGCGTCACTGGCGATCCTTGGACTGGACCTCTTGGTGCAGGGCTTCAACGTGGACGATCAGGTGCGATCCCTGGTCGGGGGTATCGCGTTTTCGGATGCGTTGTTGGAAGGCATGTTGGGGCTGTTGCTGTTTGCGGGCGCGCTGCACGTCAAATTGTCCGACCTTCGGGCGGAGTGGCGACTGGTGGCCTTGATGGCAACGCTTGGCATTGCCCTATCGACGGTGATCGTGGGCGTCGGGTTCTCGTGGCTGACGGGCATGCCGATCTTGATTGCGCTGGTCTTTGGCGCGTTGATTTCGCCAACCGATCCGGTGGCAGTACTGGGCGTTTTACGCGAGGCGAGCTTGCCGAAGACGCTGGAAACCAAGATCGCGGGCGAAAGCCTGTTCAACGATGGCGTGGGCTATGTGGTGTTTCTGGTGCTGGTCGGATTGGCCTTTCCCCACGGCGACGATCACGGCAGCGGATTGTCCGGTGCGGCGACGCTGTTCTTTCAGGAAGCGGTTGGCGGGGCCGTTCTGGGCATCGTTTTGGGTTGGCTGACCTTCCGGTTGATGCGGCGGATCGACGATTATTCGCTTGAGGTTTTGTTGACGCTGGCGCTGGCTTTTGGCGGCTATCAACTGGCGGTCTGGCTGCATTTCTCGGCGCCCATCATGGCGGTCTGCGCAGGCCTTTTGATCGGCGACGTGGGCGCGGCCAAGGGGATGAGCGATGAGACCCGCAAATACGTCGATGCCTTTTGGAAGCTGATTGACGAAATCCTGAACGCGGTTTTGTTCCTTCTGATCGGGATCGAGGTGTTTGCCGTGACCTTTTCAATGGACGCCTTCCAAACGGGTCTGGCCGCCATCGCCTTGGCGCTGTTCGCGCGCCTCGCAGCCGTGGCTGTGCCCGTGCTGGTGTTGCGCCCGTTCCGCACCTTCTCTCCCGGGGTGATCCCGATCATGACATGGGGCGGATTGAAGGGCGGCATCTCGGTCGCGCTGGCTCTGAGTTTGCCGGACGGGGAATGGACGCCACTGATCCTGACGGCGACCTATATGGTGGTGATCTTTTCCATCGTGGTGCAGGGCCTGACCGTCGCACGTCTGGCAAACCGTCTGGGACGGGAACCGGATTTGGTGTGATGGACGATCTGACGCGCGCCCTGTTCGATTGTTTGGCGTCGGACACGGCCGAGGCCGATCTGCCAGCGCTGTTAAAAGCCGGGGCCGATCCGAATGCCCGGGATGAGGATGGCAAGCCTGCCATGTTCGAAGCAGGTGGCGGTAAAGCGCTGCGTTTGTTGATTGAACACGGGGGCAACATGAATGCGATCTGGGATATGGGGCCGCTTGTGACCGGACGTCTGACCAAATGGGCGAGCCGATTGTTGCCAAAGGACATGCGTCCCGATCCAGATGAACATGGCATTCTCACTCTGGCAGATTGCATGTTGGAGCCTGAAACGATCCGGTTGATGGTGTCAAAGGGCTTTGATCCGTTCAAGTTCGACAGCTACTCCGACCCGAACGAACGCGCCATCGCCCTTGGCGCAGACCTGATCCCGGAAACCACCATCACGCCCGAGGCTTTCAATCGTCACGGCACGGCGCGCGCGGGCACAGCGAACCCCGAAGTCTATCTGCCCGATTTCTGGCGCGAACAGATCCGGACCTTCCGCTCGGGCTATGCCGCCGAAGCCGAGATCATGGGCAAGCGCGACTACAACCGGCCCGGCGTTCCCGTCTGGTCCTTCGACCGTTTCGGCCAAAGTGCAACGTGGTTGCCAGATGGACGTCTTGTGCTGATCGCGGGCGAACACGAAGATTCCTATGATGCAGACTTTTGCATCTATGCCGATGTGACGGTGCTGGACGGCAAGGGCGGCGTGGAACATTACATCTACCCCGCCGACGTCTTTCCGCCCACGGATTTCCACAGCGCCACTTTGCTGGGTGACCATATCCTGCTGATCGGATCGCTTGGCTATCCGGACAAGCGCGTGGAAGGGGTGACGCAAGTGTTGCGGCTGGACCTTGCGGATTTCAGAATCACGCCGGTTGACACCACAGGCGACAATCCCGGCTGGATCAACCGTCATGACGCCGAATTGGACGGGGATCAAATTGTCGTAACGGGCGGCAAGACCGAACCCGGATACCGCGACAACACCGAGACATTCACCCTTGAACTGACAACGATGATTTGGAGCAGATCATGACCGACTATGTCGTCTACGACGTCTTCACCGATCAGGCCTTTGGCGGTAACCCATTGGCCGTGATCCCGGACGCCCGTGACTTGTCCGAAGATCAACTGCTACCCATCACCAAAGAATTCAACCTGTCCGAAACCACCTTTGTCTATCCGGCGGAAAACGGTGGCGACGCGAAGGTGCGGATTTTCACACCGGGGACCGAGTTGATGTTTGCCGGGCACCCGACCGTGGGAACGGCTCTGGCGCTGCGCGATCTGGGTCTGGTTTCAGAGAGCTTGGTGTTGGAACTGGGCGTCGGCCCAATCCCGGTTGAGATCACCGGGAACCGGGCGCGTTTTGTTACGCGCGTGCCGCTGGCCGTCGAAGACGCCCCCTCGCCCGCCATGATTGCGACCTGTCTGGGCTTGCCCGAAGCCGCGATCCGCACAAACAACCATGCTCCGGTATTGGCCGGGTTGGGAACGAACTTCGTGCTGGTGGAATTGGCGACGTTGAATGATCTGACGTCTGCCCATGGCGTGCTGGATGCCTTTCATGCTGCGAAACCGGAAGGGGCCGTGCGCTTCGGGATTTTTCTTTATGTCCGCGACGGTGCAAAGATCGAAGCGCGCATGTTCTCGCCCCTGTCGGGCATCCCCGAAGACCCGGCCACTGGCAGTGCCTCGGCGGCCTTGGCGGCGTACTTGGGTCAGCTGGACGGGCGCTCGCAAAGTTTCGCGATCAGCCAAGGGGTCGCCATGGGGCGGCCCAGCCAGATCGCTGCCGAGGTGACTGTGGACAATGGCAAACCCGTTGCCGTTGCCATCGAAGGCAGTGCCGTGAAGGTGATGGAAGGCCGCCTGATGCTCTGAGGGTTTTCCTTCGCGCGTTCATCCCTTAGAATTTCCAGCAGGGCGGAGAAGGCAGGACATGTCAGACACAATCATCCAGCGGTGCGAGGCCAAGGGCCTGCGCATGACCGGGCAACGGCGCACCATTGCGACAGTGCTGGAAGATGCCGAGGATCACCCGGATGTCGAAGATTTATATGCCCGCGCGTCGGCCTTGGATGCGGGCATTTCGCTGGCCACGGTTTATCGCACCGTCAAACTGTTCGAAGAAGCCGGCATTCTGGAAAAGCTGGAATTTGGCGATGGACGCGCGCGCTACGAAGACGCCGAACGCGAACACCACGACCACCTGATCGATCTGAACTCGGGCGAGGTGATCGAGTTTGTCGATGAAGACATCGAAGCCTTGCAGGAACGTATCGCCGCCAAGCTTGGCTACGAATTGAAAGGCCATCGGCTGGAACTTTATGGCGTGAAAACCGACCGGACCAAATCCTGATGGACACCCGCCCCGAGTCTCGCCTGCCCTACATCCTTGGCGGCGTGATCCTTCTGGCCACGGCGATTTGGCTTTGGTGGGTGGGCCGCGAGTTGATCTGCACCTGCGGTTACGTGAAATTCTGGCACGGGGTACGGTTCAGTTCTGAAAACTCGCAACACATCACCGATTGGTACACCTTCAGCCACATCATCCACGGCTTCCTGTTCTACGGGCTTTTGTGGCTGGTCGCGCGGCGTCTGCCGCTTGGCTGGCGGTTTTCGATTGCCACGTTGGTGGAATGCGCGTGGGAGATCCTTGAAAACTCGGACGCCGTCATCGAACGCTACCGGGCGGTCACGATCTCGCTGGATTACTACGGCGATTCCGTTTTGAACTCGGTCGCCGATGTCGGCGCGATGTGGTTAGGCTTTGCAGTCGCGCGGGTCTTGCCGGTTTGGGTGACGGTGCTGTTGATCATCGGCTTCGAGGTGATGACGGCGATTGTCATCAAGGACGGGCTGGCGTTGAATGTGCTGATGCTCTTGTACCCGCTGGACGCGGTGAAGGAGTGGCAAGGCGGCTAGCCTTCACGTTCTGGTGAAAAATCCGTCTTTTGGCTGGCACGCCGCTTTGGAAAACCGTTTATCCTGTGGGCGCTATTCAGAAAGTCCCTATGTTCAAAGCCATCGCCCTTTTTCTGTTTGTCATCCTTGCCGGTCAGGCCAGCGCACAAAGCTGCCCCGAGTTTTTCCGGTTTGTGGATTTTGGACTGAAAGCCAACGACGGGATCATCTATCGGGGCGGGCCGATCTTTCGCGCCGAAAGTCTGGAAGGCCAACCGTTGTT
Source organism: uncultured Rhodobacterales bacterium (assembly GCA_964632495.1). Taxonomy (GTDB): domain Bacteria; phylum Pseudomonadota; class Alphaproteobacteria; order Rhodobacterales; family Rhodobacteraceae; genus CALKXV01. Next base: position 8,767 of record CAZWDS010000058.1, on the reverse strand, counting down.
GCTGCGCGAGCGCACGGACTGCCGAAAGGTGCCGCAGATCGCGAAAGATGGGCATGGCAATCCGATCCCGGTTGTGACGCGCGTTTTTTACAATCCTGAACGTACTGGATTGGCCTTGGACGAACTGCGCCTTACCACGTCAGAGAACGTTGCAGATATGGCCGAGGAACAGGCAGAGGCTCACCGGATGGAGTTGGGAAAGTCTAGCGTCATTTCCACGCAAGGCGCTGATTTTCTGTGTGTTGTTCCTGACAGCACAGGCGATTTAAGTTGCCAGTTGCAGTCGCCCTACGCCGGGAGCATTCCGTTGATCGTGACCTGTGACGCGGACGTTTGCACGATGCCAGTACTGGCGATCACCGACCAGATTTTCGCCAGTGCCGTCTGGACGATTGAGGCCGCGATTTTGGCCGCTCCTGAAACAGCAGGCGCGGCGATTTCAGGGATGATCCGAGATATCCACGGGTTTCTCGACCCGCTTTCGTCCACGACCTGACGCCCCGACCTAGTCCGCCTTTTTCAGCGCCAAGACCGCGTTCAAACCACCAAAAGCAAAAGCGTTCGACAGAGTGTATTCAACCTGCGCCTCGCGCGCTTCATTCGGCACCACGTCCAGCGCACATTCCGGGTCGGGTTCTTGATAGCCGATGGTGGGGGCGATGATACCGTCTTTCAGGGCCATGAGGCAGGCAAGGAGTTCCACAGCGCCCGTACCGCCGATCAGGTGGCCGTGCATGGATTTGGTGGACGAGATCAGAACCTCGTTCGCGTGCTGGCCAAAGACGTTTGAAACCGCCGCACATTCCGTCTTGTCATTGGCGGCCGTACCGGTGCCATGGGCGTTGATGTAACCGACTTGTTCGGCGTTGATCTTGGCGTCTTCCAAGGCCCCCGAAATCGCACGTGCGGCGCCTTGTTGGGACGGCATCACGATGTCGGCGGCGTCGGAGGTCATGGAAAAGCCCACGACTTCGGCCAGAATGTTTGCGCCGCGTTTCTTGGCGTGTTCGTATTCCTCGAACACAAAAACACCCGCACCTTCGCCCTGCACCATGCCGTTGCGGTTGGCGCTAAACGGACGACAGGCGTCTTTTGACATGACGCGCAGACCTTCCCACGCCTTCACGCCGCCAAAGCACAACATGCTTTCCGAGCCACCCGTGATCATCGCCTTGGCCGCACCGCCCCGGATCAACCAGAAAGCCTGGCCCATGGCGTGGTTTGACGAGGCACAGGCCGTGGCCACAGTGAAGGACGGACCTTTCAGATTGTAGGTCATCGAGACATGGCTGGCGGCGGCGTTGTTCATCAGTTTCGGCACGATGAAGGGATGGACGCGGTTTTTGCCTTCTTCATAGACCGCGCGGTAGTTTTCGTCCTGCGTGTTCAGACCACCGCCCGAAGTGCCCAGAACCACGCCCGCTTCGCCCGCGAAATGGCCGGTGAATTCGAGGCCCGATTGGGCGATGGCTTCTTTCGCGGCGACCAGCGTGAATTGGGTGAACCGGTCGAACAGCGCCTGTTGCTGGCGGTTGAAACGACTGTCCGCGTCATAATCCTTGACCTGCCCGCCGATCTTGATCGACAGACGGTCCACATCGCGGATGTCCAGATCGCCAATGCCGCAACGGCCTTCGCGCATCGCCTCTTGAGTTGCCGCGACGGAATGACCCAAGGGATTGATCGTCCCGGCTCCGGTGATGACAACGCGGTGCATGATTTATGCGGTCTGCTCGGCGACGAGCTTTTCAACGGCAGACACAACAGACGCAACCGAACTGATGTCGAATTCGCTTTTCTCGGGCTCGTTGGCGTTGAAGGGCACGGAAATGTCGAAACTTTCCTCGATCGAGAAGATCGCCTCGACCAGCCCCATGGAATCCACGCCCAAATCGTCAAGCGATTGATCCATGGACACATCCGACGGCTCCAGCACCGCCTGTTCGGCGATGATCTGAATGACCCGATCTTTGACGCTCTCGCTCATCCTTGCCCGCCTCACTGCGTGATTGCCGGTTATTTAGTCATCCTGATCGTCCAATGGAACCGCTTTCTTCAAAGCGGTGACATCCTGCAACAGCCGGGGCAACCGGCGCCAGTTCTTGGACGCAGTGATATATTGGTCCATTTTCATGGCTGGATAACCCAAAAGCACACGTCCATTGGGCACGCGGGACAGGATCATGGTGCCTGCGCCCGAGATCACATCTGACCCGACGGAGAGGTTATCGCCGATGCCGGTTTGGCCGCCCAGAACGGTACGATCACCCACGGTGGTTGAGCCTGCGATGCCGGTTTGGCCACAGATCAACACGTCTTCGCCGATGCGGACGTTGTGACCGATCTGGACAAGGTTATCGATCTTGGTGCCGCGTCCGATGGTGGTGGCGCGAATGGTGCCCGCGTCGATGGCGGAATTGCTGCCGATTTCGACGTCATCGCCGATGTCGACCGCGCCCAGGGAATGGATGCGCAACCAGGCCGAGTTTTGCGTGGTGGTTTCGGTACCAAGCGAGGCACGTGCTTCTTCCACGCGGTTCTTTTCGGGGGTGACAAAGCTGAAACCGTCGCCGCCGATCACCGCGCCGGGTTGGGCGATGAAACGGTGGCCGATCCCGACGCGGGGACCGATGCGAACGCCCGATAAGATCAAGGCGTTATCCCCGATCTTTGTGTCTTGCCCAATACTGACATGAGCGGCGATCCGGGCGTTTTGGCCGATAACCACCCCTGCCCCGATAACGGCAAGCGGTCCGATGGAAGCGCCCTTGCCCACGCTCGCTGAGGGATCAATCACAGCCGAAGGATGGATGCCCTGCGCGATGCCCGGCCCCTTGTCCAGCATCGCTGTCAGGCCTGACATGGCCAACCGGGGCCGTGCCACCATAATCGCGGCGTCCAGCCCCAAGGCCTGCCAATCCGCGCCTTCCCAGACCAAAGCCGCCCTTGCCTGCCCGTCCGCCAAACCATCGGCGTATTTGGGGTCCATGGCCAAGGCCAGATGATCGGGGTCCGCACTGGCAGGTTCGGCGGCTGCGGTGATGGAAAGGTCAACGGCGCCGAAGGCCTCTGCCTGCAGCGCCGTTGCAATGTCTTTGACCGTAAAACTCATATATGATCCGTGGGGCGCGCCCCGTGATGCGATTTCGCCCTTTGAGCCTTAGCCTCTCAAAGCGCGAAGCGAAACCCCGGCGTTGGCCAAGGCTTTCCAGATTTTGGCGTCACGACCATAGATGTCGGCGCGGAACTGGATCTTGCCCTTGGGCTGAGTGACTGCCGTGCGATAAACCAGATGCACTGGCACCTGTTTTTCCAAAGGCACAACGGTTTCACGCCCCGTGGCCAGCTTGGCCTGGAAAAACTCCTGCGGGTTGCGTTCTTGTACGGCCAACAGCGCATAGGCAAAGTCGAACGGGTCGTTCAGGCGGATACAGCCGTGGCTGAAGGCTCTGACATCACGTCCGAACAATTTCTTTTGCGGCGTGTCGTGCAGATAGATGTTGTGCCGGTTCGGGAACATGAACTTGACCAGACCAAGCGCATTGCGGCGGCTTGGCGGCTGTTTCAGATCGAACGGGAAGTTGCGTTCGTTGAACTGGGTAAAGTCCAGACCTTGCCGTGACACAGTCTGACCACGGCTGTTGATAAGACGCAGGTGGCCCGCCGCATTCGGGTTTCGTTTCATCAGCGGCAGATATTCTTTGACGGCGATCGAGCGCGGTACGTTCCACGTCGGGTTGATCACCATGTGTTCCATCACATCCGAGAACTCGGGCGTGCGGCGGTCCAGATCGCGGTGCCCCACGACCGAACGGGTTTCAAAGGTGACTTTGCCGTTGTCGATGATTTTAGAGCTGAAATCCGTGATATTCACCCAGACGTGGCGCTTTCCCAAGGGCATGTTGATCCAGCGCTCACGCTCCATCGCGACCATAATTTGGCTAAGCCGCGTGGTCGGTTCGATGTTGATCTCGCGCATGGTGCCTTCGCCGGCCACGCCATCGGTGCGAAGCCCGTGGTCACGCTGGAACGTTGCAACGGCCTGCTGCATCTTGCTGTCATAGCCCGTGCTGCTGGTGCGGCGCAGGTAACCCATGGCGATCAGCCGGTTGCGCAGTTGAACAACAGCACCGCCAGATTGACCGGGCTTGAGCGCTTTGGCCTGCACTTTTGCGCCCCAACCGCCTTGGCCGATCAGCTTTTCGAAGCGGATCTTTTCTTTCATCAGCCGCGCATACTCCGGGCTGGAGGGCGGCAGTTTGCGGATGAAGCCTTTGGCAGAAGAATTCGCGAAAGCTTGCAGCATGGACGTGCGGTCGCGATAGGGCACTTCGCGCACCAAGCCGCTGTCGATTTTACGGGGCTCAAGAACGCCGGTTTGGATGTCGCGGGCATAGCGCAGGAACAGGCGGCTCATCTCGACTTCAAGACGGCCCAACTCGCGCTCGGACGTCACGCGCCGTGGATTGATCGACAGGGTATCGATGCTGTAACGCTCGACCGGAAGACCGTGGGCCGATGCGCCCTGAACGGCTTTCAGCAATGCGGTGCGCCGGGATTTCGCCTTGTTGCCTTTGGCGGTCCAGATCGGTTTGTACCCGTTGGCCTTATAAAATTCAGCGATATCGCGGTCTTTGGCCGCGGCCTCGGCAACCGATTGCATGAATGCGGTGACCTGAGCATGGACGGGAGAGGTCCAGCCAGAGAAAAGCAATGCGAAAGAGAAAAGAGCGAGAACAGAAAATCGCTTCAAAGAAGATGTGGCAGTCATCTAGCTTCCAGTACGGTTGAGCCCCAATTGGCCCCTTTTTCATGGAAACCCTTAACAGTGTCTATTCACAATGCAGCAGAGCGGGCATTTGTCGCTTCGATGCAACGGCTTCATTGCAAGGATGTCACAGGCGACGACGATTGGAAAATGTGGCAACTTTCCGCTGATTATGCGCCATTAGCCAAGCTTTCCTTTCAAAGGGGTTGGCCCTGTTAACCTTTTTCGGCATACAGAGTTCGCGCCTGGGGGAGACAGAGGTGCCTTTGTATTCGTTACAAAAACGAAGCGAAGCTAATAACGGGACAACTAAAGCATGACGACTTCTATGACGAAGGGCGTAACGCGCCGAGGTTTGTTGAGTGCGTTTGCAGCAACGGCATTGGTTGCGGCGCCCACATATTCCAACGCTTTCGGGCTTATCAGAGGCGCGGGCGACATCCGCCGTTTGCATATGCATTCAGGCCGGACTGGCGAAAAAATCGACATGATTTACTGGATTGACGGCGAATACGTCCCAGAAGCCTTGTTCGAAGTGAACCGTTTCATGCGCGACTGGCGCACGGACGGTGCGATTTCCATGGATACGCGCACGGTTGATATTCTGGCCGCTTCCCATCGGATGCTGGACACGGATATTCCTTATCTGTTGTTGTCTGGCTATCGCTCGCCAAAAACCAACGCGATGTTACGGTCAAAATCACGCGGCGTTGCGCGAAATTCTCTGCACATGAAGGGTCAGGCTGCGGATATCCGGATTCAGGGTCGCAGCGTGTCGCAGATCAGCCGTGCTGCGATTTCTTGCTCGGCAGGTGGCGTGGGCAAATATTCCAGCTCGAACTTCGTGCACATGGATTGCGGCCCGGTCCGCGTCTGGGGCAGATAAAGACAGCAGAAATGGCGCGGTGGCCGATTGGCCCCGCGAATTGCGCGCCCTGAGGGGCGCGTTTTTTGTTGTTCCTTAGGTTTTCGGAACGAGGGAGGGTAGATGACGGGCCCGCCACGAGGGCGAAGCTTCGATCTGTCTGACCTTGCGTGTTCACAAGGCTTTGGCCTGCGACATGGCCCTGCCCCCTTTTCGGGATGCGACGGGCCGAAGCGTCTGGTGATAGCTATCGGGACAGGTTGTCTCATCAATGGATTGCATATCGGTAAGCGATGCGTGCGGTTCTTCTGCCCTTTCGCAACGGACATCGAAAAATGCTCATTTTTCGTTGCGATTTCTGCGTAGAAATCACGCCCCTTCAGATCGCGAGACCTTCGGCATCGAAAAAATGCAGCCGATCCGAGGGTGCGATGATCCCGATCTGCGCGCCTTCTTTCACAGGCGTTTCCCCGCCCGTGCGCACCGTTAATTGCCCGGCTGCCTCGGTATCCACGATCAGGAAAGTATCGGACCCAAGGTATTCCAGCACATCCACCGTGCCATCCATGATGCCGTCGCCAGGCTTGCCGATCTCAATATGCTCTGGACGGATACCAACTTTGGTGGCGCCCGCCTTGGCCTCCAGCCGAGGGGCTGCGCCCACGTCAAAGACGTTCATCTTGGGCGATCCGATGAATTGCGCCACGAACAGATTGGCGGGCCGTTCGTAGAGTTCGCGCGGAGAGCCGACTTGCGCAATCGTGCCGAACTCTAACACCACGATCCGGTCGGCCAGCGTCATCGCTTCGACCTGATCGTGGGTAACGTAGATCATGGTGCGGTTCAGGGTTTTGTGCAGCTTGGCAATTTCATAGCGCATCTCGACCCGAAGCGCGGCATCGAGGTTGGACAATGGCTCGTCAAACAAGAACGCCGTCGGGTCACGCACGATGGACCGACCAATCGCAACGCGCTGGCGCTGCCCCCCCGACAAGGCCTTGGGGCGACGATCAAGGTAGTCTTCCAACTTCAGCACCTTGGCGGCATGGTTCACTTTGGCCTCGATCTCGGCCTTCGGCGCCCCTGCGGTTTTCAGCGAGAACCCCATGTTGTCACGCACCGACATATGCGGATATAGCGCGTAGGATTGGAACACCATCGCCAGTCCGCGCTTAGACGGCGGATCGCTGCTTTTGTCCTCACCGTCGATCATCAAAGCGCCCCGGCTGATGTCTTCCAGCCCGCCGATCATCCGAAGCAATGTCGACTTGCCACAACCGGAGGGGCCGACGAAGACAACGAACTCGCCATCCTGAATGGCCAGGTCAATGCCCTTGATGACTTGCACCTCGCCGAACCATTTTTCGACCCCTTGCAGCGTGATTTCGCCCATCAGTTTTCTCCTACCGAAGGCGACGCCCAAGCCAGCCAAACAGCCGCAGTCCACGTGAACGTGCCGCCACCTGCGGGGGCCCCGGTTTGGGGATGGAAGTACTCGGCAAAGCCATGTTCCGCGATCAAGGCCCGGGTCAGCAGGCGTAGCTTTTCGGCGTGATCCCGATGCCCCATATCGCCAAGGCCCAAGCCGATAAGAGTGTTGATGATCGCCCAGGTCGGCCCACGCCAATAGCGCATGCCGTCGTAGTCGGGCGAGCCAACGTCAAGGCTGGGCACCGGATAGCGCGTTGTTTCGAATATGTTTTCCAAGTGGTTCAGCACCTGCGGATCATCCATGCCTGCGTACCAGCACAGAAAAGAGGCCGAAGTGACATGGCCCGTGTGATCGCCCGTTGCCAGATTGATCGCGTCAAAAACGCCGGTGTCGGCGTTACGCAATCGGTTGGCGCCTTTTTCCAGTTCTGCGCTCCAGCCATCGATCTCGGTCCGGTCTTCCCCCAAGGCTTCGGCCATCACAGCCAGATCGCGATTGGCCCTCAAGAGGATGAACGTCAGCGTCGGATCGGCCACGCGGAAGGGGCGATCTTCGGCTAGTTTCGCCTCGTCCCACCCCATGCGACGGCCCCGCTGCACCAGCCAGATATAACGGTCATAGTCTTCCTTGGTGGGTCGCATTTCGGGGTTCACATGGGACGTATCGCGCCGCGTGTATGCGCCTACGCCGGTCGGCTCGATCATCGCCATAGCGCTGTCCCAATCGGCGCAATTGTCCCGGCCGGCTTCCCACGGATGCGTCACGAAAATCGCGCCTTCATCGGATCGCCAATCCATGAACCACTTGTGCCAGGCCTTGATCTTGGGCAACAGCGCGCGAAGGCGGTCTTCGCCCCCACCCCGGCCCCAGATCGCGCGAATGAAGGTGGCGGCCACCGCAGGCTGAGAGATACCAGACGACGGGATCGGCCCGACGCTTTCTGCCCCCCACACATCGGGCCCGGGAAAGTACCCCGGGTCCGGCTGGTGGAACAGAATGTGTGGCACCATCCCGTTCGGCCATTGACCCGAGAACAAAGTTTCAACCTCGTCCCACGCCCTGTTCACATCAAAGGTCGCAAAGCCCCAAGCGGCAAAGGCGCTGTCCCAGTTCCACTGATAGGGATAAAGCCCCGCCGTCGGCACGGTATAGCTGCCCCTGTCGTTGGCACGCAGGATGGCGCGCGCCTGTTCGTCCAGTGCGATGTGTGTTTCGCTGTTCATCCTTTGACACTCCCCGCCGTCAGGCCCTTGGTCATGAAACGTTCCAGCCCTAAAAACAGTGCCATGATCGGCACGGTCGCAATCACGGCTCCGGCCATCAGGTGCTGGCGCGGGATTTCTGAACTGTCGAGCGAGGCGATGCCCCGCGTCAGTGTGAATTTCGAGGGATCGTCCAGCAGCATGAACGCCAAAAGGAACTCGTTCCAGGCGATCATGAAGACGTAAAGGCTGACGGACGCCAATGCGGGCAAAGCCAGCGGCAGAGTGATTTTCCAGATCACCTGCAAGCGGTTCAACCCATCCATCAGCCCCGCCTCTTCGACTTCGGCGGGCAATCCTCGGAAATATCCTTGCAGCATGTAAAGCGCGACGGGGATGGTGGTGACGGGATAGATCAGGACGATGCCGATGATGGTGTTGCGAAGGCCCGTCATCGAGAAGACGATGTAGATCGGCAAGGCCAGAACGATCATCGGCAC
>CAZWDS010000057.1:0-18985 GCA_964632495.1 uncultured Rhodobacterales bacterium | reverse complement strand
GCCAATGGCCGCCGCCGCCCAACCGGAATAGCTGTTCAGCATCGACACAACGACGGGCATATCCGCGCCGCCAATGCCCATGATCAGATGCCAGCCGATAAACCCGGCGATCAGCGTCACCAGAACCATGGTCCAAAGCCCGGCACCGTTGAAGTACATCAGGCCAAGGATCAGACAGACAATCACCGAAATCGCGTTCAGATAGTGACCCGAAATAAAGGGCACCGGCGCGTCTTCCGACGGCAACATCAGCTTTTTCGGCTTGCCATCCACCTTTCCGGCCAGCTTGCCGAAAGCGACGATAGAGCCCGTGAAGGTCACCGCACCAATGAAGATGCCAAGGAACACCTCGACCTTCAGGATGGCAATTTCTGTGCCGTCTTTCTTCCAAAGCTTCTCGCCAAAGGCGGTCAGTTCCGCGCTTTCCAGCGCTGTTCCCGCCTCGCGCATCGCTGTCACGGCGCTTAGCATGATGTCCGCGTTCAAGCCGATGAACACAGCCGCCAGACCGACGAAACTGTGCAAAGCCGCAACCAGTTGCGGCATCTCGGTCATCTGAACACGGCCCGCTACGTATTGACCGGCAAAGCCACCCGCCGCGATAGCGACAATGATCAGCGCCATGTTCTGAACGCCGGGCGCCAGCACCGTGGCCAGAACCGCAATTGCCATCCCGACGATGCCATACCAGACCGCGCGTTTCGCACTTTCCTGGTTCGACAGACCGCCAAGCGACAGAATGAAAAGAATGGACGCCGCGATATAGGCGGCCGAGACTACTCCGTTTGCAAGCATAATCCCGCCCCCTTCAAGACTTTTGGAACATGGCAAGCATCCGGCGTGTCACCAGAAAACCTCCCACGATGTTGATGGACGCGATCAAAACGCCGATGAAACTCAGGAACACCACCAGCCAATTCCCGGACCCGATCTGCAACAAGGCCCCAACAACCACGATGCCCGAAATGGCGTTCGTAACGGCCATCAAAGGCGTATGAAGCGCGTGACTGACATTCCAGATCACCTGGAAGCCCACGAAACAGGCCAAGGCGAAGACCACAAAGTGCTGCATAAAGCTGGCCGGCGCATAGGCCCCGATCAGCAACATCAAAGCGCCACCTGCGGCCAAAAGCGTAACCTGTCGTTTGGTCGCGTCCTTGAAGGCCGCCAGTTCTTCGGCCTTCTTTTCCTCGGGCGTCAGTTCTTTCGGCTTTTCCTTCGGCTTTTGCGCCGCAATCGCGGCCACTTTGGGCGGCGGCGGCGGATAGGTGATTTCGCCCTGATGGGTCACGGTCGCACCGCGGATCACGTCGTCTTCCATGTCGTGATTGATCACGCCGTCTTTTTCGGGCGTGAGGTCGCTTAACATGTGACGCACGTTGGTCGAATACAAAAGCGAAGATTGCGCGGCCATCCGGCTAGGGAAATCGGTGTAACCCACGATGGTGACACCATTGTCCGAAACGATCTTCTTGTCTTTCTCGGTCAATTCGCAGTTGCCGCCGCGTTCTGCGGCCAAATCTACGATCACTGAACCGGGCTTCATCATCCCGACCATGTCGGCCGTCCACAGAACCGGCGCATCGCGGTTCGGGATCAGGGCCGTGGTGATCACGATATCCACGTCGGGGGCCAATTCGCGAAACTTCTCAAGCTGCTTTTCGCGGAACTCAGGGGAAGACGGGGCGGCATAACCGCCCGTGGCCGCACCGTCCTGCGTCGCTTCGTCAAAGTCCAGATAGACGAATTCAGCGCCCATGCTTTCGATCTGCTCGGCCACTTCGGGGCGCACATCAAAAGCCAGCGTGATCGCCCCAAGCGATGTCGCCGTGCCGATGGCGGCCAAACCGGCCACACCTGCGCCAACGATCAGAACCTTGGCAGGCGGCACTTTACCGGCAGCAGTCACCTGCCCCGTAAAGAACCGGCCAAAGTTGTTTCCTGCTTCAATAACAGCGCGGTAGCCTGCGATGTTCGCCATGGACGACAACGCATCCATCTTCTGCGCCCGACTGATCCGGGGCACCATGTCCATCGCGATGACCGACGCCCCGTTGGACTTGGCCCGCTCCATCAGTTTTTCATTCGCCGCAGGATAGAAGAACGAGATCAGCGTCTGACCTTCGCTCAGTTTCGAAGCCTCGGCATCCGTCGGAGGTTGCACCTTGGCGACCACGTCCGCGTCTTTCCAGACATCTGCGCCTGAAACGACAGTCACGCCCGCCGCCTTGTAGTCGGCATCATCAAAGCCTGCAGCTTGCCCTGCGCCCTTCTGAATCAGGCAGTCGTGGCCCAATTTCTGAAGATCCTTTGCACTTTGCGGCGTCATCGCCACCCGTGCTTCGCCGGACGCTACTTCCTTTGGCACTCCGATTTTCATGTGCCGTGTCCCCCGTTTCAATTTCTATTGGTGCGTAAGGTAGATCGGTTTTATGCACGGTTACGCATAGGTGCAACTACATTGCTTGTCGCAGCGCACCTCAAAGCCAACGGCGCACGCGATTTGCATAGGTTTCAAAGGTCTCTGCGAAGGCATCGCGCAGCTTGGCTTCTTCACCCAGAATAAAGCGCTTTTGCAGGAAGATCGCGAAAACCGGCACCAAGACCAAGCCAACAACACTGCCCCAGATCAAGGATAGTCCCGTCAGAAACAGCACATCCGCCAGATAGATCGGGTTCCGTGTCCATTGAAAGATGCCGCCCGTGATCAAGGCCGCTGGCGCTTGGCGCGGGATGATTGTCGTGCGCGCCTTTTGAAAGGCCATCACCGCAGCACCGGTCAAAACGCCACCCCAGGCCAGCGAAACCCAGCCTAACCAAGCCCAAGGTCCGGGCACGAAAGTGACGGGGGACATCCAAGCCAATGCGACGCACAGGCAAAGCCAAACGGGGGGAAGATCAATCCATTTCATGGGCTTATCTTAACGCGATAATCCATCGGCGGTAAGGGAGGTCAGACGCGGCACATGATGCGAAGAAATCAATATGTTGCGACGCTCGCAATCAGCTCGCCAAAACCTTGTGGCGGCCCGGGGATCATGGCATAAATGCGCATCCGAAACTTTCCGATGCTGCCAGCTGCTGGGAAGAGGGAGAAAAATAAACTTGGGGGGAACGGTCCACCGTTCCAGAGTAGTGAAAGATGCCGAACGGCTATCGTGTGTCACTTGTGGACGGGCGCTTGGATCCGGGCGATGCCTTGGGTGGTCCTCCTGCTGTCTTCTTCACAACCGATACCGTCATTGGCACCGGGGACGCCCTGTTCACCAATGCAACGTTCAACGGCACGTTCATTCCGCTTGGCCTTGGCACGGGCACATACATTCTTGGCACCGACGGGCATGTTTATTTCGATCCGGATTTCCCCGACGCGCTGCTGACATCCTACGATTCAGCCGAAGTGCAGAACGCGCCGTCGTTCACAGGCTCGATCTTTGGCACCTCGGGCGATGACGCGCTGATTTCCGGCACTGACGACGACGACACGATCTATGGCGGCGACGACAATGATCCCGTGGGCACCGGGGCCGATACCATCGAAGCAGGCTTCGGCGACGATGTTGTTTTCGGAGGCGACGGCGCGGACCTGATCACCGGTGGTGGCGGCAGCGATACGATCGACGGCGGCGATGGCAACGACACGATCAACGGCGATCTTGCATCCGGCCCGCCGCCAAACGTAGAAGAAGCGCTGGACTGGACAGACCAAGGTGGCAACGGCACCGACGTCAGCGCTGGCTTCACCCAAACCACCGGCTTGATGGATGTAACCGTCAGTTTCAGCGACGACGGGACCAACAACGCGACCTACGACATCAGCACCGATGCGATCTATGTCGGGACAGGCGAGCCCTTCGACAACACGTCGTCGCTTGATTTGTTCGGCGACGGTGACAACGAAACCTCGACCACCACGATCAGCTTTGCCACCGCCACCGCAGGTGCGGCAGAAGACGAAGTCGAAAACGTCCGGTTCCGCATCAGTGACGTCGATTTCTTCACAGGCAGTCACCAGGACATCATCACGGTCAACGCCTTCGACGCGGACGGAAACCCGGTGACTGTCACACTGACGCCCGGCGGGGACGACACGACCTCGGGCAACACGATCACTTCAGGAACCGCACTGGACGATCCGGACGATCTGAACGGCTCGGTTCTGGTCGAAATCGCAGGCCCCGTGCAAGAGATCGTGATCATCTACGCCAACGGTTTGGGCGATACGCAACGCGTCCACGTCAGTGATATCTTTTTCGACGCGGTCCCCATCCCAACGACGAACGACAGCATCATTGGCGGCGCAGGCGACGACGAAATCTTCGGCAACGAAGGCGATGACACGCTGGAAGGCGGCGCTGACAATGACACGATCACAGGTGGCGCCGGAGCAGACGAGCTGTTCGGTGACGCAGGCGACGACGAACTGAACGTCGGCGGTGGTGACACGGCCACGGGCGGTGACGGCGACGATCTGTTCCAGATCACGGCCGCCGATCTGGATGGCAACGACATCGTCATTGTGGGCGGCGAAGGCGACGAAACCGACGGCGATGTGCTGGACCTGACCGGCCTTCTGGATCCGGGCTCGATCGTCTATTCGAACCTTGACGACAACGCCGGTGGCTTGTCCGGCACGGCGTTCTTGACCGACGGCACGCAGGTGACGTTTTCCGAGATCGAAACGATCATCTGTTTCACCGAAGGCACCTTGATCCAGACGCCAACTGGCGAACGCCGCATCGAAACCCTGCGCCAGGGCGACGTGGTGGTCACCCTTGATAACGGGCCACAAAAGATCCGCTGGGTCGGGCAGAAAACCGTCCGCGCGACCGGCGCACTGGCCCCGATTTCATTCCAACGCGGCGTCTTCGGCAATCACCGCGACCTTCTGGTCTCGCCCCAGCATCGGATGCTGGTCACGGGGTATCGCGCACAGCTTTTGTTCGGCGAAACCGAAGTGCTGGTGCCCGCAAAAAGTCTGGTCGATGATTTCAACGTGACAACGCACTACGGCGGCATGATCACCTATGTGCATATGCTGTTCGACCGCCACGAGATCGTCATTGCCAATGGCGCACCATCCGAAAGCTTCTATCCCGGCGAACAGGGGCTTGAAACGCTGACAGACCCGTCCCGCGAAGAATTGTTCCGCCTGTTTCCAGAGCTCAGATCAGACGTGAACAGCTTTGGCGCGATGAGCCGCACCTGTATCACCGCAACCGAAGCCCGCGCCTTGGTGACTATGTGAACCAGCGATCGTAATCGCTGACCAACAGATGAGTCGGGGCCACGTCTTCCTCGATATCGGCAAACCGCCCAATCGGCTCGCGAAAGATATTGTCCGTCTCGTCGTCATTCACAGTCGAGACTTCGCCAATCAACACATCCCCGCCTTCGCCCCAAAAGGCATGCCAGTCGCCGGGGTTCAGCGTGATGCTTTCACCGGGGGCCAGTTTCAGGATGTGGCCGGGGGGCAGCTTGCGTTCCAGACCGTCGGTCAAAACCGTGACGCCCTTGGTCTCGTCGCAATTGCCATCCGCATCCGAGCCGAACAGCTCCACCGCCAAAGTGGCGCCACCGCGGTTGATGATATCCTCGGATTTGATGACATGGGTGTGCATCGGACTGATCTGATCGGCGCGGCTGATCAACAGCTTTTCCGCATAAACCATGCCGCCCCCGCGCTGAAGATCGGCAAGCGAGCCGTTGCGAAGCGTGAACAGGAACAGCCCAAGATTGTCGTAGTCACCCTGTCCGTAGTCCGTGATGTCCCAACCCATCCTGGCATCCGCAATCCGCCGCGCCGAGCCATCGGCCACGCGGGCGGTGAAGTCATCGGGCGTCCAATAGGCGAAGGGCGGCAAGGTAAAGCCGTGGCCTCGGATCATCTCATCCGCGGCGGCCATGATGTCGTTTATGGTTGAACGTTTCATGCCCATAGGAAAGCGCAAACGCGGTCCGCAAGGAAGCAGAAAATGCGTATTTTCTGCCACGATTTCTGCGCAGAAATCGACTTCTCTTTTAAATCACGCGCTGAATGGGTTCTTGATTGCAGAAAATGACAAATTGCCCGGCATTCTCGATCACAGGAAAGCCGCGCCGTGCCAGCTCTTCAAGAAATAAGTCCCGCCCAACGTATCGCTCGACATCCCGGACTTGGCGGCGCACCACGGCGCCGCTTTGGGCTGCGCGACTGGAAAATAACTTGGCAAAGAACTCGCTTGAAGACACCGGACCGGACATTCCGCTGTCTTCCCCCATGACGGTAAAGAAATCTTTAAGCGCTCTTCAGACGCCCCGGACGTTCGCCCTCGGACCACCGCGCGACCGCTTTGCCAAAGGCTTCGAACAACGGGCGCGACACCGGGTCTTCATCGGCTTTGTACTCGGGATGCCATTGCACGCCCAAGGCAAATCCGGGCGCACCGTCCACGTAGATCGCCTCTTCCGTGCCATCGGGCGCCCGGCCATCCACGACAACCCGCTCACCCACAGTCTTGATCCCCTGCCCATGCAGCGTGTTCGTGCGCACCACACTCGCGCCGAACAGCTTATGAAACACGCCACCCTCGCTCAGCGTCACGTCATGGCGCAGTTCGAACTTTTCTTCGATCGTCCCATCGGGCGGCATCCGGTGATTGTCGCGCCCCGGCAAATCGCGGATCTCGGGATAGAGCGAACCGCCCATGGCGACGTTCAATTCCTGAAAGCCCCGGCAAATCGCAAGGATCGGCTGACCTTCGGACACACAAGCCCGGATCAGCGGCAAGGTGATCGCATCACGTGCCCGGTCGAACTCTCCGTGAGCCTCCGTCGGCTCTTCGCCGTATTCTTCCGGATGCACGTTCGCGCGCGCGCCGGTAAAGACAAAGCCGTCGCACGTGGCCCGCAAGTCCTCGACCGAGACCAAGGCCGGATCACTTGGCACGATCAAAGGCAAAGCTCTCGCCACATCGCGCACCGCAGCCGAGTTCATGTGCCCGCCCCCATGGACCGGGTACTGATCGTTCAACAGAAACGCGTTTCCAATGATACCAACGACGGGCACGTGTTGTCCTATTGCCTTTTGGCAAACATGACGCGCCGCGCCCACGGGCGCAACGCGCATTTTTGCACAGGCCCCTCTGTCAGATGTCCGAAAACAGAGGAACGACCAGAAACCAAGCCAAGGCGATTACGCCAAAGGCGTCAAACCAGCCGCTTTGATCCCAGCCACTGCGGCTTCGGCATCGTTATCAGACGTATCGCCAGACACACCAACCACGCCCACGATCCGGTCCCGGCTGTCCTTCAAAAGCACGCCACCCGGCACAGGCAGAACCTTACCGTCAAACACACCGTTCAAAGAATTAAAGAAGTAACCCTGCTCTTCAGCACGCGACTTTTGCAGCGACCCCGGGAACCCCGTCATGATCGCGCCATAAGCTTTGGCCCGCGCCATATCAAACCGACCGGGGCTTGCGCCATCTTCGCGCTCAAAAGCTTTCACGTGACCCCCCGTATCCAAAACGACGACTGCCAGAGGATTAAACTCCAACTCGCGACCCGCTTTGATGATGCCGCGCACGATGCTGCGGGCTTTCGACAAACTCACTTCAGGCATTGGCTGCCTCCTTTGCTTTCAATTCAAGCCGACGCCGGTGCAAGACCGGTTCGGTATATCCCGAGGGCTGAACGGCCCCTTCAAACACAAGTTCACACGCCGCTTTGAACGCGATGGTGTCAAAGCTGGGGGCCATGGGGCGATACAAGGGATCGCCGGCATTCTGTTCATCCACCTTCACGGCCATCTTCTTCATCGCGTCCATCGCCTGATCTTCGGTGACGATCCCGTGGTGCAGCCAGTTGGCGATGTGCTGCGACGAAATCCGACAGGTCGCACGGTCTTCCATCAGACCTACATCGTTGATGTCTGGCACTTTGGAACAACCCACGCCCTGATCAATCCAACGCACCACATAGCCCAGAATACCTTGGGCATTGTTTTCCACTTCGCGCAGGATCTGAGGCTGTGACCATTTCCGGAACGTCGCCAGCGGGATATCCAAAACCCCGTCCACATGGGCACGTCGTCCGGATTTCATCAATCCTTCCTGCACCTTGAACACATCCACCTGATGATAATGCAGCGCGTGCAATGTCGCGGCCGTCGGTGATGGCACCCAGGCACAATTCGCACCCGCCTTCGGATGTTCAATCTTGGTTTCCAGCATGGCGGCCATGCGATCCGGCATGGCCCACATGCCTTTGCCGATCTGCGCCTTGCCGGACAAACCGCACTCCAACCCGATATCCACGTTCAGATTCTCGTAGGCCGAAATCCAGCCCTTCCGCTTGATCCAGTCCTTGCGACTGAACGGCCCCGCTTCCATCGAGGTATGAATTTCGTCGCCCGTGCGATCCAGAAACCCGGTGTTGATAAACGCCACACGCGATTTGGCGGCGCGGATGCATTCTTTCAGGGTGACCGAGGTGCGGCGTTCTTCGTCCATAATGCCGATCTTCACGGTGTCTTGCGGCAGACCAATGGCCTTTTCGACGAAGGTGAAGGTCTCGTCCGCGAAAGCCACTTCATCGGGGCCGTGCATCTTAGGCTTCACCACATAGACCGAGCCGTGATGCGAGTTTCGGTCGCCGTCCGTCTTGGCCAGATCGTGCTTGGCAATCGTCACCGTCACCATCGCATCCATCAGGCCTTCGAAAATCTCGGACCCGTCTTCCAGCAAAATCGCCGGGTTGGTCATCAGGTGGCCCACATTGCGCACCAGCATGATAGCGCGGCCCTTCACGGTCATCTTGTTGCCGTCCGCCCCGATGAACTCGGGGTCCGGGTTCAGCTTGCGGGTGACCGTCTCGCCGCCCTTTTCAAAGGAGTCGACCAGATCGCCCTTCATCAGGCCCAGCCAGTTTTTATAGGCCAGAACCTTGTCTTCGGCATCGACGCAAGCCACGGAATCTTCGCAATCCATGATCGCGGAAACCGCCGCTTAGACCCGTACATCCGCCATGCCCGCCTGATCGCGTCCACCAATGCGGTCGGTCCGATCAAACACAAGTTCGACGTGCAAGCCATTGTTCTTCAATAAGATACCGTCAGGCGACTTCGGATGGCCGCGATGTCCGACAAACTTTGACGGGTCTTTCAGCGGCATGTCATCCACCAAAAGCGCGCCATCCTTCACCCGGTAGCGTTTTGCATCCGCGTGGCTTGTCCCGTCCAAAGGAAACGCCTCGTCCAAAAACACCCGCGCTTTGGCCACAACGCGCGCGCCCCGGCCCCGGTCATAACCGCCCGAGGGTGCCTCGCCATCAATCACATCCGTGCCGTAAAACGCATCGTATAGGCTGCCCCACCGGGCGTTTGCCGCATTCAAAGCATAACGCGCATTGGTGATCGGAACCACCAGTTGAGGTCCGGGCACACTGGCAAATTCAGGGTCGGTGTTTTCCGTGGTGATCGCAAAATCTGCGCCTTCGGGCACCAGATACCCGATCTCGGTCAGAAACGCCTTATAAGCTTCGTGATCATGGGGCTGGTTCTGGTGGGACTTGTGCCACTGGCTGATCTTGCCTTGCAAGGTCGCCCGCGTGTCCAACAACGCGCGGTTTTTCGGCGCATACTCATGGGCCAGCTTGCTGAACGCCTCCCAAAACGCCGGAGCCTCAACGCCTGTGCCCGGAAGAGCCTCGTTTTCAATGAACTTTGCCAGTTCTTCAGCCACCTGCAAGCGGTGCCGATCTACCCGTGCAACCATGATCAAACCCTTCAAATTCTTGTTTCCACGGTCTTAGAAGCCTTCAAAGCGGTCTTCAAGCAGGTTTGGTATGCGCTCGTATCCCATCCGCAAAACGCTCGCGCGTCGAACTAATGCCGGAATTCCGTCACGCAGACGACCAGATCACCCGATACGCCGAAGGCGTGACGTCAAACGGGGCACGGGTCTTGGATAGTCTGAACCAAATTGCCGAGATTTTTCTGGCCAACCCGATCATCGGGTTCCTGATCGCGCCTGCGATCCTGACGCTGATCGCTTATGGTGTGTTTCGCGTCCGCGATGAACTCAGCCAGCACGCCCTGCAAAACACCGCCGCCACGATTGTGGTGGTCGGGCTGAACTATGCCGCGATCCTTGCCTTTAGCGATGACATCAACTGGGCTGCACAAACCGCCTATCAATCCTTAGGCATCCCCACCCTGTCGCCCGAGGTATGGGCGGCAACACCCCTCTGGCTGGTCTGCATTGTCGGCTTTGTCGCCAAGGATTTCGCCGATTACTGGGCGCACCGGATCATGCACACCACATGGGGCTGGCCCGCGCACGCCGCGCACCATTCAGACACCCACGTCAACGCCTTTACGACCTTCCGGGTGCATTACTTCGAATCTCTGGTGATGACCTTCACCTACATCGTCATGCTGACATGGTTGCAAATGCCCCAAGCTCTGCCCTTCGTCATCATGATGGCCTATCTGCACAACCTCTACGTCCACATGAACCTGCCTTGGGCCCATGGTCCGTTCAAGCTCCTCTTGGCCTCGCCCGCCTTTCACCGCTGGCACCACGCCGATGTGCCCGCCGCCTATGGCAAGAACCTTGCCAATGCGATCCCGGCCTGGGACGCGCTGTTCGGCACCTACTACTATCCGGGTGTCTGCACCGACGTGATGGGCGCAAAACTGACCGGCATCGAAGACAAAAACCCGATCTTGATCTTTATCTATCCGTTTCAGGAATGGGGCCGCCTGATCCGGCAGATGTTTGTGCGCAAACCTCAAACGCCCGTAGATTTAGAGCCCCGCCTGCAACGCTCGGAACAATAACGCACCTCGTCCCAGACCCTGGCCCATTTCTTGCGCCAAACAAACGGCCTGCCGCAGGTGGCACAGTCTTTGTGAGGCAAATCGCCCTTCTTCTTTGCCTTCGCCATTCCCGCTTCCCGTTGCAGCCACGCTGATCCAAGCTTAGATGTAGCACCCGCATCAAAAAGCCAAAGGTCACCCCATGAAAGACGCCGCTCCTCAGCCGATCCGGCTGGCCGACTACACCGTGCCCAACTGGCTGATTGACAGCGTTCATCTGACCTTCAAGCTGGACGCGACGGCCACGCGGGTGATCTCGCGCATCGCGTTCCGGCCCAATCCCGACACAAGTGACCGCAGCTTCCACCTTGATGGCGAAGACCTGAAACTGATCTCGGCCAAAATCGACGGCACCGACGTCTCGCCCGATATCACCGCCGAGGGCCTAAGCCTGACAGTCCCAGACGCGCCCTTCACATGGGAGGCCGAGGTCGAAATCAACCCAAAGGCCAACACCGCCCTTGAAGGGCTTTATATGTCGAACGGCCTATTCTGCACCCAATGCGAGGCCGAAGGCTTTCGCAAGATCACCTATTACCCCGACCGCCCTGACGTCATGGCCGTCTTCACCGTTCGGATCGAAAGTGACCTGCCTGTCCTGATGTCGAACGGCAACCCTGCGGACAAAGGCGATGGCTGGGCTGAATGGCACGATCCATGGCCGAAACCTGCGTATCTTTTCGCCCTTGTCGCCGGTGATCTTGTCGCGCACTCCGGCCACCACACAACAGCCGACGGGCGTGACGTCGCGCTTAACATCTGGGTGCGCCCCGGCGACGAAGACCGCTGCGATTATGCGCTGGACGCCCTGAAACGGTCGATGATCTGGGACGAAGAGGTCTATGGCCGCAACTACGACCTCGACGTCTTCAACCTTGTCGCCATCGACGATTTCAATGCGGGCGCGATGGAAAACAAGGGCCTGAACATCTTCAATTCCACTTACGTGCTGGCCTCGGCCGACACCGCCACAGACGACAACTACGAATGGATCGAATCCGTTGTCGCGCATGAATATTTCCACAACTGGACCGGCAATCGCATCACGTGCCGCGACTGGTTCCAACTGTGTCTGAAAGAGGGGCTGACCGTCTTTCGCGATCAACAATTCACCGCTGACATGCGCAGCGAACCGATGAAACGGATTGGCGACGTTCTGAAACTCCGCGCCCGCCAGTTCCGCGAAGACAACGGTCCCCTTGCCCACCCCGTCCGCCCCGAGCAATTCGTCGAGATCAACAACTTTTACACCTCAACCGTCTATGAAAAAGGCGCCGAAGTGATCGGCATGTTGAAAACGCTTGTGGGGGATGCGGCTTATTCCAAGGCGTTGGACCTCTACTTTGATCGCCATGACGGTGAGGCTTGCACGATCGAAGACTGGCTAAACGTGTTTGAGGATGCGACCGGTCAGGACCTGTCGCAATTCGCGCTTTGGTACAGTCAGGCTGGCACCCCGCGCGTCGCCATCGAAACGCGACAAACCCGTGACGGCTGGCAAGTCGTGGCCCGCCAATCAACGCCTGCGACCCCCGGCCAAAACGACAAAAATCCGCAAGTTATCCCGATCCGCCTGGCCACTTTCGCTCAGGACGGAACCCCCTTGGCCAAGGAAGAAACCTGCATTCTGAACAGCGCCGAAGCTGTGCTAACGACCATCCAATCCGAAGACGTCCCAATCGTGTCGGCTTTCCGGGGCTTTTCTGCGCCCGTCATCTTAGAGCAATCCCTGACCGCCACCGAACGGCTGACCTTGCTGGCCCATGACACCGACCCGTTCAACCGCTGGGAAGCGGGGCGTGTTTTGGCCAAAGAGCAACTGATCGCCATGATCACCGAAGACGCCGCACCCGACGCGGCCTATATCGACGCTCTTGGCCGTTTGGTCGCCGACGACACGCTGGACCCGGCGTTCCGCGCCTTCGCCCTTGGCCTGCCATCGGTAAGCGATTTGGCGCAATCCTTGTTTGAATCCGGCCTCACACCTGATCCTTTGCGTATCTACCAAAAGCGCGAGTCTTTGGGACTACGGATCGCAAATGCGCATGAGGACGTGTTCAAATCAATTTATACCGGCCTTGAAGTGCCGGGACCTTACAGCCCGGATGCCGAAGACGCAGGGAAACGGGCCCTTCGTCTGAAAGCGCTTGGATTTCTGACGCGGATCCATGGTGTCACCCAAGCGCGGGCGCTATTCCGCAACGCCGACAACATGACCGAACGCCTGGGCGCTTACTCTGCCTTGTTGCGCGAAAGCCTTGCCAAAGAAGAAACCCAAATGTTCCACGACCGCTGGAAAGACGACCCCAACGTCATGGACAAATGGTTCAGCCTGCAAGTCGCCTATGCCCCACCCGAAGCCGCTGTCGAAACAGCACGCAGGCTGACCGACCACCCGTTGTTCGATTTCAAGCGCCCCAACCGGGTCCGAGCCGTGATCGGGGCATTGACGGGCAACTTCGCAGGCTTCCACGCGGCCTCGGGGGATGGCTATGCCTTTGTGGCCGACTGGCTTGCCAAACTGGACCCGCTGAACCCGCAAACCGCCGCACGCATGGCCACCGCCTTTGAAACCCTGTCCATGTTCGATGGCGACCGGCAAGGCATGATGCGCGACGCCCTAGACCGCCTTCGCCAATCCCCCAGCCGTGACATGGGCGAAATCACCGCCCGTATGCTGGACGGCTAAGCGCAAGATATCCACAGGGCAAAAATCCTAAATATATGCATTATATGAATGCATTACGCGCATTTCTTTACTCAAATGCGCTAAGACTTGCCACTCTGCGCCCGCCCATCTGGGGCATCGCGGGGCTGAATGCTAGGCTCTGTCATACATCTGTTGCCAAAGTCGAGTTCATGTCATGCATATGAAAGACCGCATCGACCCCTTGATCGAAGAACGCGCGCCCTGGCTTTTCGCGAAATCACCCACGGCCAAAGCCGCGCGCTACGCGCTTATGTCACTTCTGGGCTACGACCAAACGCTGGCCTTGGGCGATCTTTACCGCGATTGGCCGGTGGACCACATCATGGCTCATATCGGCGGTGTGCTGGCCCGAGATCTGCGCGTGTCCGGGCTGGACCACCTGCCCCGTCAAGGCCCGGCCCTGATCGTGGCCAATCACCCCACGGGGATTGCCGATGGGATCATGCTGCACCACGCCATCACGCCCATAAGGCCCGACCTGTTTATCTATGCCAACGCCGACATCCTGAACATCCTGCCTCAGTTCGAAACCCTGATCGCGCCCGTCGAGTGGCGCGCAGAAAAGCGCAGCATCGCGAAAACCCGCGAAACCATGGAATACACCCGCACGGCGATCAAAGCCGGACGTCTGGGCGTGATCTTCCCGTCGGGTCGGCTGGCCAAACGGCGCGGGCTGTCTTTGCACGAACGGCCATGGATGGCGTCAGCCGCGATGATTGCGCGCAAGTTCAACCTGCCGGTGATCCCCCTGAACATCCGCGCCCGCAATTCCGCGCTGTTCTATCTGTTTGACCGCATTCACCCGACCTTACGCGACATCACCTTGTTTTACGAAACCCTGAACAAAGATCACCAACCCTATCGCATCACAGTCGGAGAACCGATATCGCCCCGCGCCCTGCCCGCAAAATCCGAAGACGCCATCGAGGTGCTAAAAGCTGCCACATTGTCTCTTGGAGGACGGCATGCGCCCAAGGTGTCGCTCTTGCAAAATACGCGAAAGCCGGGGTGGGCACGCTGATCGTCCGGCTCTAATCCGATGAATTTCCTTCAAAAATCCTTGAATTTAGACCATTTCCCCGTGTTCTTGCCTTAAAGCTGCCGAATTCCAAGGCCAACGTCGCCCGCGAATGTACTTTCTTCGGGGTTATCGATGTCCGCTTTGCAGAACTTTCTCGGCTCTTCGTCCGGGCTGGCCTTTTTGGCATTTGTTGGCATCATTTTGCTGTTCACCCTTTTCGGAGGGCGACCCGAAAAAAGTGGCCGAACCACCTCGGGCGAATCCCCGTTCCGGTCTTTGGACAGTGATGGCGCAGAGCATGAACTGCCCGTGGAATCCGAAGACCCCGATTTCGTCGAACGTGTGAAGGTTTCGCAGTATATCGCCGATCTGATGATGGCGGACGAATGGGGCCAAGTGGGCACTGAAATCGCAGATTGGGAAAAGCACCTGGTGTCCGCACCGGGCGGCGCACGGTTCCACGATGTGGGCGCGGATGTTGCGCTTTCGGGTCTGCAATCCCTGATCGACGCCGCACCTCATGCCAAGCTGGAAGATTTAGACGAGGCGGAATACGAAGTCGGCCATTTCATTGACACGCACCAGCGCCACCCCAATTGCCACGTACTGGCAGCGCTGACAGCGCGGGCCCATTTGGCCTTGGGCGAAGCCTGCCGTGCAGATCACTGGCCCGAAGACATGCAGCGCGACGTTTGGCGCAAGATGGCACGCCATTTCCTGAAGGCCGGCGAAATCCTCGAACGGTTTGATCCGTTGGCCTATACCTCGCCTCTTCTGGCCGAAGCCCACTACCTCCAAGCCCTTGGATCGCCCGGCGGGGCGCACAGGTTGCCCGAGTTATTCGAGCAGTGGATCAGCCTCGATCCCTCGAACCCCATGATTTATGAATGTCACGCCAAACAGCTGGACGACATCGAAACCACGTCAGACGAAACCATTCTGACTGAAGCCGAGCGCGCGCTGGAACGCACCGAAGATATTCTTGGCACGGGCGGCTATGCGCTGTTCTTCTTGCCGCTTTTGGACACGCGCGACGGTGCACGGGATTTGTTGGATACCGATCTATTCGCGTCCGCGATGCTGGATCTGGCGTCCAAGGACGCAAGTCAGGCCGAAGTGAACCAAACCGCCAACGCCCTTGCGTCTGAAATGCGCGCAACGGCCACGGATTGCTCGGCGATGAATGACACGCTTTATCTGCTGACCCGCTGGCACCTGAAGGTGATCTACCCACGGCTTTGGACAATGCCCCTCGACAGCGTGCAATCTCTTGTCAGATCCGCTGCCGAAGCTGTGCCAGACGATGATATGCCTGTGGCGGGCCGGGCTGGCCAGTTTTCCGAAGCGGCCTGATCCAAACTAATTGTCATTGCCATCATCGGCATCGCAACAGCCGCTTATTTCCTGATCATCCGCGCCCGCAATGCCGCCGAGATGACGCACGAACTACTGGATATGGCCGATGATGTCCGCGCCGCCGCTCGCCGTTTCGGGTTTCGCCGCAACAAAGACATGCACCCGGTCGAAGCAATCGACGATCCCAACACCGCCGCCGCCACGGTCGCTAGCGCCTATTTCGAACTGGACGGCCTGCCCACCGAAAACACCCGCGCCGATCTTCTCAGCGCTATGCAAAGTCATCTGGAAATCGACAAACCCGAGACCGATGACCTGTTGGTTCTGGGCCGCTGGCTGATGAACGAATGCAACGGCCCCCAGCCCGCGATTGATCGCAGCGCGCGTCGTTTGTACAAGCTGACTTCGGGTGACATTGGCCCGTTGATGGACATTCTGACGGCTGTGTCACATGACCCGGCCACCGACCATCAGCGCGAAGCCTTGGACGACATCCGCCGCGCTTTCCGCATTCGGTAAACTACGGTCGCGGGCTTGGCCGCACCTGCGCCAAAGGCCGGCAATAGCTTTGTCGCTTGGTGTAACGCTGCATATCACGGCGCATCCGATCGTTCCGCACCGGCCCCCAATCCGCCGCCACACCGCGCCAGCGCGTGTCCTTCACTGAAATCGCCTGATCCCGTGGCACGGTGATCGCCATGATCCGGATCGCACAGTTCAGATTGTCCGGCCCACTTTTCAAGCCTTCGCCTGTTTGCACCCGGCAGTTGCGAAACTCGGCCGTGGGGGGATAAATCTGCATCAACCCAAACCAACGCCCGTTGCCGCCCACGGCCCGGGGCTTCCACGTGCTTTCATAGCGCGACACGGTCGACAAAAGTCCGACCCAAAACGCCGCCCGCGCTTCGGGCGGATTGTCGGCATAGGCCGGACACCAATCGTCAATGTCTTTCGGCACCACGTCCAACAAGGCCGCACCATGGCTTTCCACTGCCGACAAAGCCACCCGGCTCCATAAGGCGCCGCCTGCACGGTATTCCCATCTGGCACGCGGCACGTCGCCCGCCCGGGGCGCAGGCCGCACCGCGTCAAAGACATCTTCCGCCTGTACAGCTTTGGGCGCGCCTGCAAACATAGCTAAAATAAGAAGTGCTCGGATCATGCACCGGCCTCTCGACAAAGTGACACCAACCCCACGTCTTCTTAGCCTATCCTGCTCGGACAAATCAAAGCCGGACTCTTTCAAATGCGCGCATTTCTGCTGCTCTGCTGCCTTCTCGCCCCAGTGTCCCTGTCGGCACAGGATCGCGACGGCAATGACAGACCCTCGGATTGGGTGGTCGATCACTATAAACCCTTCGGTCTCTGGGACAGCGCCTGTGACCACCGCGACACCGATGGCGTCCGCGAAGAGCGCTGTTACCTGCGCTATGTCGAAGTCTTCAGCCCGCGACCCAAATTCGCCGCGCAATTTATCTTCGTCACCCCCGGCCCCACGCTTGAGATCGGACTGGAGCGCGGCACTCTTTTCCCAAAAGACGGCATCCGCATCGAAGACATGACTGGCGTTCTATGGCGCACCGACCGCATCCTTTGCCGCACCGGCTTGTCCTGCACCTTCGACGGGGACGACGCACAAATCCTGCTGAACGCCATGGTCGACGGCAGTGTCTTTGCCTTCGATTTCACCGACCGCCATGGCGCCCCGCGTGAACTTCGCTGGGATCTGAACGCCTTCGGTGGCGCGCTGGCCGATTTCACCGCCGAATCCAAAGCGCGCGGACTGAACTAACCAGACTTGCCCCGGTTCCATCGCTCGCCTAAAACCAGCCGGAAACCGAAAGGCACCCACATGCTTGACCTGACCTATGAGACCCCGAACCCGAAAGTCATCGCTGGTGCGACCGGCGACTGGGAACTTGTGATCGGTCTCGAAGTCCATGCGCAGGTTGCCTCCAACGCCAAGCTGTTCTCGGGTGCCTCTACCACCTTCGGCGCGGAACCCAACTCCAACGTCGCCTTCGTCGACGCCGCCATGCCCGGCATGCTGCCCGTCATCAACGAATTCTGCGTCGCCCAGGCCGTCCGCACCGGCCTTGGCCTGAAGGCCGAGATCAACAAGACCTCAGCCTTCGACCGTAAGAACTATTTCTACCCCGACCTGCCCCAAGGCTATCAGATCAGCCAGCTTTACCACCCCATCGTGGGCGAAGGCGAAGTGCTGGTCGAACTCTCCCCCGGCATCGCGCGTCTGGTCCGCATCGAACGCATCCACCTCGAACAGGACGCCGGAAAATCCATCCACGACATGGACCCCGCGTTGTCGTTCGTGGACCTCAACCGCACCGGCGTCGCCCTGATGGAGATCGTCTCGCGCCCCGACATCCGCAGCCCCGCCGAGGCCGCCGCCTACCTGCTGAAACTCCGCCAGATCATGCTCTATCTCGGCACCTGCGACGGCAACATGCAAAACGGCAACCTGCGCGCCGATGTCAACGTCTCGGTCTGCCTGCCCGGCCAATACGAAAAGTACCAGGCCACGCAGGATTTCGACCATCTCGGCACCCGCTGCGAGATCAAGAACATGAACTCGACCCGCTTCATCCAGCAGGCCATCGAGGTGGAGGCCAAGCGACAGATCGCCATCCTCGAGGCCGGCGGCGAGATCGACCAGGAAACCCGCCTCTACGACCCTGACCGCGGCGAAACCCGCTCCATGCGCTCCAAGGAAGAGGCGCATGATTACCGCTATTTCCCCGATCCCGACCTCATGCCGCTCGAAATCGAACAGGCCTGGGTCGACGACATCGCGGCTGGCCTTCCCGAACTCCCCGACGCCAAAAAGGCCCGCTTCATGGGCGACTTCGGCCTCGCCGATTACGACGCCTCCGTGCTCACCGCCGATCTCGACGCCGCCGCCTATTTTGAGGCCGTCGCCGGCGTCGCGCCGGAGGGCGCGCAAAAAAAGGCGTCGCACCGCAAACACGCCGCCCACAGGGTCATCAACCAACTCTTCGGACGCCACAAAAAAGACCAC
>CAZWDS010000056.1:0-19354 GCA_964632495.1 uncultured Rhodobacterales bacterium | reverse complement strand
GGCCGCAGGGCCTTGGAACTTAGCCCCTGAATATTGCGTCCCATAAACAACACCGGGCCTTCGGACGAGATCAGCCGCATGATCGCCAGCGCCAGCGTGGTCTTGCCCGAGCCACTTTCGCCAACGATGCCAAGCGTTTCGCCGGCCCGCACCGAAAGGCTGGCCGCATTCACCGCCTTAATGTGCCCCACCGTGCGTTTCAGCAATCCGCGCTGAATGGGAAACCAGATCCGCAGTGCGTCGGTTTCGGCAATCACTTCGGACCCTGTCTTCACCGGGTCGGGCACGCCTGTGGATTCAGCCGAAAGCAGTGTTTGCGTGTAGGGATGTTGCGGATTGTCGAACAAGGCTTTGGTCTCGCCCTGTTCCACGATCTCGCCGTCCTTCATCACATAGACCCGGTCGGCGAACTTGCGCACGATGCCCAGATCATGGGTGATGAACAACATCGACATGCCTTCGGCCTCTTTCAGATCAGCCAGAAGTTCGAGGATTTGCGCCTGAATGGTCACATCCAGCGCCGTGGTCGGTTCGTCCGCGATCAACAGGTCAGGCCCATTGGCCAGCGCCATAGCGATCATCACACGCTGTCGTTGCCCGCCTGACAACTGGTGCGGATAGGCGGACAGCCGTTCTTCGGGGTTCACGATTCCGACCTTGTTCAAGAGTTCTAGAATACGCGCGCGCGCCGCGTCGCCAGAAAGGCCCTGGTGCAATAACAGGCTTTCGGCCAACTGCTTTTCCAAGGTGTGCAGCGGGTTCAGCGATGTCATCGGTTCTTGAAAGATAAAGCTGATGTCGTTGCCGCGGACCCGGCGCAGTTCGGCTTCGTCCGCGTCCACCATTTCAGCACCGTCATAGCGGATTGATCCCTTGATCGTCGCGCTATCGGGCAACAACGAAACGGTCGACAAGGCGGTGACCGATTTGCCGGAACCAGACTCGCCCACCAAGGCAACCGTTTCGCCCTTGCCAATATTGAAACTCACGCCTTTCACCGCATGGCTTTCGGCCCCGTCTTGCCGGAACGAGACGTTCAGATCGCGCACATCCAACACCACACTCATGAGAACGTCTTTCGTGGGTCGAAGGCATCGCGCACGCCTTCGAAGATGAACACCAGTAGCGACAGCATGATGGCAAAGGTGAAGAAGGCGGTGAAGCCCAGCCAAGGCGCTTGCAGGTTCTGTTTGGCTTGTAACGTCAGCTCGCCCAAGGACGGGGCCGAGGAGGGCAGGCCGTAGCCCAAGAAGTCGAGGCCCGCAAGCGTTGAGATCGTACCGGTGATGATGAAGGGCAAAAGCGTGACCGTGGCGACCATGGCATTGGGCAGCATGTGGCGGAACATGATCGTGCTGTTCGACACACCCAAAGCGCGCGCGGCGCGGACGTATTCGAAGTTGCGCGCGCGCAGGAACTCGGCCCGGACCACGCCGACGAGGGCGGGCCAACCAAAAAGCACGGTTAAGAACACCAGCATCCAAAAACTTCGCCCGAAGATCGCGAACATGATGATGATGACGTACAGCGAAGGCGTCGAGGACCATATCTCAAGCAATCGCTGGAAGACCAGATCCAACCAGCCGCCGAAGTATCCTTGAACCGCGCCGGCCACGATCCCGATGGCGCTGGCAATGACGGTGACGATCAGGGTGAAGAAGATGGACAATCGGAAGCCATAGATCACACGGGCCAAGACATCGCGTTTGGTGTCATCGGTGCCCAGAAGGTTGTTGCTGTCAGGTGCCGACGGTGCCGCGCCCTGAATGTCGACGATGGTGTCGAACTTGTACGGAATGATCGGCCACAGCACCCAGCCTTTGTCCACAGGCTCGCCCAAGGCGGTGCCGCTTTCCTCGATTTCGGCCAGAATGCCTTCCGGATCGTCGTAACAATCGATCACGCCACCGGACACGATCAGGCATTCGATGTCCTCGTATTGGTATTGGGCCTCAAGCCTGAGGTCGCCGCCAAAGGCGGTTTCCGGATAGAACTTGAAGATCGGCATGTAGTATTCGCCGTTGTGCTTTACGAGGATCGGTTTGTCGTTGGCGATGAACTCGGCCAGAAGACTAAGGCCGAACAATACGCAGAAAATGATCAGTGACCATAGTGCGCGTCGGTTGCGTTTGAAATTCCGCCAGCGCCGTTGGTTGAGTGGCGAGAGCCACGGGCGTTTGCGAGGTGGTGGAACTTTGACCGGCGTTTCGGATGCCAAGTCGGGGGTGGGGTCGGGCATGGCCATGGATCAGGCCTCCCGCTTGTCAAAGTCGATGCGGGGATCGACGAAGACATACATCAGGTCAGACAGAATCCCGATCAACAGGCCGACCAGACCGAAGGCAAACAGCGTGCCAAAGATGACCGGGTAATCCCGTTGCACCGCCGCTTCGAACCCAAGTCGGCCCAAGCCATCCAGCGAGAAGATCGTTTCGATGATCAGCGACGACCCGAAGAAAATTCCGATGAACAGTGACGGGAAGCCGGCAATCACGATCAGCATGGCGTTGCGGAAGACATGGCCATAAAGCACGCGACTTTCATCCAGCCCCTTGGCCTTGGCGGTGATCACGTACTGCTTGTTAATCTCGTCCAGAAACGAGTTCTTCGTCAGCAACGTCAGCGTGGCAAACCCGCTGATCGCCGAGGCCGTGACGGGCAACGCGATGTGCCACAGATAGTCCAGCGCTTTACCGATTGCCGACAAGTCTTCGAAATTGTCCGAAGTCAGTCCGCGTAACGGGAACCATTGGAAATAGGTGCCGCCTGCGAAGAGAACCAGCAAAAGGATGGCGAACAGAAACCCCGGGATCGCGTAGGCGACGATGATCAACCCACTGGTCCAAGTGTCAAAACTGGTTCCGTCACGCACCGCTTTTCGAATACCTAAGGGGATCGAAATGAGGTAAGCGATCAAGGTCGACCAAAGCCCAAGCGTGATCGACACCGGCATTTTCTCGATCACCAAGTCAACCACGCTGATGGATCGGAAGTAACTCTCGCCGAAGTCGAACCGAATGTAGTTCCACATCATGTCGAAAAACCGCTGATAGGCCGGTTTGTCGAAGCCGAACTCGCGTTCTAGTTCCTCGATAAACTCGGCCGGAAGTCCGCGCGCGCCCACATAGCTGCTTTCGTCGGACGACCCGATATCCACATCGCCGCCACCACCCGAGATGCTTTCGAACACATCGCCCGACCCTTCCAGACGCGCAAGAATTTGCTCGATCGGGCCGCCGGGGACGAACTGGGTCAGGGTGAAGTTGATCAGCATAATCCCGAACAGCGTCGGAATGATCAGCAACATTCGCCGGAATATATAGGCGCCCATCTGGCGGTTACCTCAACGCGCCCGCGGCTTTTAGCGCGGCTTCTTTTTCGGCGTTGTGCCACCAGTAATCCAAGTGACCAAGGCCAAACTCGGGCAGGTTTTCGGGGTATTCGTACATGTCGAAGTAGGCGACCCAGTTTTCCTGCAATGTCCAGACCGGCACCACGAAGTAATCGTAGCGCATGATCCGATCAACGGCACGCACATGAGCGGCCAGTTCGTCGTAGGTTTCGACCTCAAGCACACGTTTGGCCAAAGCATCAATCACCGGATTGCAATAGTTCGCGGGATTGAACAGGTCGTCGCGGTCTTTGCAGGAGTACTTTTGTTCAAGCCCAGACCCTTCAACTAGGCCGCTGGAATAGCCCGCGAACCGCATATCAAAGTCGTTGTTTTGACGGCGGTTTTGGTACTGGCTGGGATCAATTCGGTTGTACGTGATGTTCACGCCCAAAGCCTTCAGGTTTTCGACATAGGGAAGCAGGATGCGGTCAAAGTTCTGGGAATCCTCGATAAACTCGATGTCCAAGGTGTTGCCATTTGCATCGCGCAACATGCCGTCATCGCCGGGCGTGAAACCGGCTTCAGCCATAAATCCAAGGGCCTTGCGCAGGTTGCGTCGATCCAACGGTCGCTCACCGCTTTCGTGGGGCATCCAGACCGGTTCGTCAAAGATGGCGGCGGGTAGTTGATCGCGGAATTCCTCAAGAATCTCCAACTCGCGGCCTTCGGGCAGACCAACGGCTTTCAAGCGGTCGTTTTCCCAAAAGCTTTCGCGTTGCTTGAACAAACCGTACTGCAAGTTCTGGTTCGTCCACGTGAAGTTGTACATATGCCCAATGGCCAGACGCACATTCCGGTCCGCGAATTTGTCCGATTTCATATTGAAGACGAAACCCGTCGCGCCGGGCAAGGTCCCGTCGGGCAAGGTTTCCTTTTTGACCCAACCGTTATCCAGGGCCGGGAAATCATAAAGCGTTGCCCAGTTGATCGAGCTGTTTTCCTGCCGGAACGTGTAAACGCCAGCCTTGAATGCCTCGAACGCGGCTGAACTGTCACCGAAATACTCAACCCGAATTTTGTCGAAGTTGGACCGGCCCTTCATCAGATAATGATCGGCCCCCCAGTAATCTGGGTTCCGTTTGTAGACGATTTTGCGACCCACATCGACCTCATCGACCACGTAAGGGCCGGTGCCGGGGCTGATGTCCAACCGGCTTTCGTCAAGCCGGGCGCCTGTCTCTTCATACCATTTCTTTGACCATGCGGGCAGCGAGCCCATGATGACGATCAAATCCTTTTTGGGCACATCTTCGTTGAAGGTGAACTTCAAAGTGTAGTCATCTAACGCTTCGGCAGATGCCACAACTTCGGACACGAAATTCGCATAGGACGGTGTGCCTTGGTCGATCAGCAGATTGTAGCTGAACAGAATATCGGCGGAAGTCATCGGTGTGCCGTCAGAAAAGGTCACATCTTTGCGCAGATTGAACACAACCCAGCTTTGGTCTTCGGGGTATTCCAGTGTTTCGCACAAAAGGCAGTACAGCGTATCAATCTCGTCCGACACCGGCACCATCATGTCTTCGTAGCCAGAGGTCGAAAGCGCGCCCCAAGTGCCTTTGCCGGTGGCATAGGGGTTCATGCTGTCAAAGGTGCCGATCGTCGCGATGCTGATCTCGCCCCCCTTCGGCGCGTCGGGGTTTACATAGTTCAGATGCGGGCTGTCAGGGGAATAGCCCAGTTCGTTGTATTCACTAAATCCGTGGCTAACGATGATCTTTTGGTGGCTGTCGCCGAAAGCCGGAACCAAGCTTGCCATCAAAGCGCCTGCGCCCAAGATACCAAAGGCCGTCCAGCGACTTTCCGACACCGAAGCGGCTTTTGTGATGGTCCGAGACATGAATACTCCTCCGTTCTGGACGTAGACTGCGCTTATTTTCCTTAACTTGTAACTAAAATTCGATTTGTCGACGGTTCAAGCCCGAAGTCCTGAACTCTGTGTGAACTTTCTGTGCGATGCAAAAAAGCCGGACGCGGGCGGGCATCCGGCTTTTGCTTGGCCTGCTGAAGGCTATTCTCAGTTAATTGTCTGAAGATAAGCTATCAGGTTCGCGCGGTCTTCGACGTCATCCATGCCCTTGTAGGACATTTTCGTGTCCGCTGCGAAACCCTTGGGGTTTTCGATGAAAGCGTTCAGGTTTTCCGGGGACCAGGCGTCGGCCACATCAGCAAAACCACCCGAATATCCAAATCCATCCACAGCACCCAAAGCGCGCCCCACAATCCCGTTCAAGTAAGGCCCGGTGCCGTTTTTGCCAGCTTCAAGTGCGTGACAGGCTTTGCACTGACGGAACAGCTTTTCGCCCGCACCCGCATCGGCAGCTGCAAAGACATCCGCAAAGGCCACTTCGACCACTTCTTCTTCGGCCGCTTCGTCACCGCCTGTGTCAATGACATAGGCCTGATGATGATCGTCGCCGTGGTGCTTGGCTTCGTGATAGATGAACTCGGCGCCAAATTTGCCAAGTAGGAAGATCAAAAACGTGCCGCAAAAACCGCCTGCAACCTTCGTCAAAGTCATAGTGTCGAACATATCGGATCCCGTTCGTCGATGTTTGCGCGTATCTATCCGCTTCCCTTAGGGTCCTTCAAGGGATAAGAGGCGCGACCAATCGACCTTGTTGCCGCACCTTTGGAGTGAGCCATGACCGGACGTATCGCCTTTCAGGGAGAACTGGGCGCCTATTCGCACCAGGCTTGCGCCGAAACACGGCCCGATTTGCAGGTTTTGCCCTGCCGGACCTTTGAAGATGTGATCGAGGCCACCCGGTCTGGTGAGGCAGATTTTGCGATGCTGCCGGTTGAAAACACAACATATGGACGTGTCGCAGACATTCACCGGCTTTTGCCGGAAAGCGGTTTGCACATCATCGGTGAAGCTTTTGTGCGCGTGCACATCAATCTTTTGGGCGTGCCGGGGGCGAAAGTTGCGGATGTGACCGACGCGCACAGCCATTTGGTGCTGCTTCCACAATGCGGCAAATTTCTTAAAAAACATGACATCAAAGGGCGCGTTAGTCCGGATAATGCGCGCGCAGCGCGCGAAGTGGCCGAAGCGGGCGACGTGACGCAGGGCGCATTGGCGTCAGAACTGGCCGCCGAGGTCTATGGTCTGGACGTTTTGGCGCGTCACATCGAGGACGAAGATCACAACACAACGCGCTTCCTTTTGATGTCGCGCGACGCCGACAACACGCGACGCAGCGACACGATGATCACCACCTTTGTCTTTCGCGTGCGCAATATTCCGGCCGCGCTTTATAAGGCGATGGGCGGGTTTGCGACGAACGGCGTGAATATGATCAAGCTGGAAAGCTATATGGTGGATGGGTCCTTTACCGCCACGCAGTTTTACGCCGACATTGATGGTCATCCCGAGGATAAATCGGTTCAACTGGCCTTGGAAGAGCTGGAATACTTCACCGACAAACTGCACATTCTGGGCACCTATCCGGCAGCTGAAAAGCGCTAGGGTGCATGGTGCCCTGTTGCGTGCGGTACGGTGGTCAATCCCTGACACGTTAACGCTGAGTGCGATGGGCGCGTCGCTGGTTCCAGACCTTCGGTATTGCGTCGGTATCACGTCGGTATTGCGTCGGTGCGCCATCAGTGCCGCTTTTTGCCCCGCCCCAACGGGGTAACGGCTTTAAGACGTCTTAACGAACCCTGAACGTCGGATCACAGACGCCAAAGGGTCTTGGGGTGCTTCGAGGTTTTTAAGAGAGCCGCTGGCGATCCTGCGTTCGGTAGGTGCAATGCTGGCAAATCAATGCGACAAGTCTGCGAACACATTCGCAAAGGACCTCACATGACAGACCATAAACCCCGTGTCGGCCAGCCTATCGGAGAGATGCGCTTTCCCACAATTGGTGGAGACCCCATCACAGTTGGTCAGCCGAAGGATCGCTGGACCATGTTGTTTGTCTATCGGGGCAAGCATTGCCCGCGCTGCAAAAAGTTCCTGAACAAGCTGAACGCGGCTTTGCCCGCATGGACTGGGGTGATGGACGTCGTGGTCGTCTCGTCTGATACGGAAGACAAGGCCAAAGCGGATTTGGACGAGTTCGGTTGGGATTTCGATCTGTGTTACGGGTTGACCGTGGCGCAGATGCGGTCGCTTGGGCTTTATGTGTCCGAGCCGCTGTCCGAGGCCGAGACCACAGATTTGTTCGCCGAACCCGGTGCCTTTGCCATTCGCCCGGATGGCTCGCTTATGTTGGTGGACATTTCCAATGGGCCCGGCGCGCGGCCCGATTTGGTTGAACTCTTGGACGGGATGACGTTCAACATCGAAAATGATAGGCCCGTGCGCGGAACCGCTTGATCTTGGTCAAGTCAGGGTACATCGGCTTTAAGTTGAAAGGACATACAACGTGACGAAACCTGCGATTGGCTTTATCGGCCTTGGCCTTATGGGAGGCGCGATGTGTCAGCGCCTGCTTGATCTTGACTAT
This sequence comes from uncultured Rhodobacterales bacterium, assembly GCA_964632495.1. Taxonomy (GTDB): domain Bacteria; phylum Pseudomonadota; class Alphaproteobacteria; order Rhodobacterales; family Rhodobacteraceae; genus CALKXV01. Next base: position 11,506 of record CAZWDS010000056.1, on the reverse strand, counting down.
CCTTTGACGATTGTGGCGAACCGCACGCGCACTCACGTTGATGCCGCAATTGCCCGTGGGGCGGTTGAGGTTTCGACGGCGAAAGAGGTGGCTGCGGCGTCGGACATCGTGATGTTGTGCATGGACACGTCCGTTTCGGTTGAAAGCCGGATGCGTGGCGACGACGGCGTAATGGCGGGGATGCGGGCCGGTGCGACGGTGATTGATTTTGGCACGTCTTTGCCTGGCTCGACGCGTGTGCTGGCCGAAGAGGTTGCCGCTGCGGGCGGGGCTTATCTGGACGGTCCTTTGGGGCGAACGCCCGCTCATGCCGTTGACGGCAAGCTGAACATCATGTGCGCCGGGGATAAGGCGGCCTATGAGGCGGTTTTGCCGGTGCTGAACGATTTGGGCGAGAACGTCTTTCATCTGGGCGCATCAGGCGCGGGGCACACGACCAAGCTGATCAACAACTTTTTTGGCATGACGACGGCGATGGCGATGTCCGAAGCTTTTGCCATGGGCGAAGCCTCGGGCGTGGATCGTCAGGTGTTGTATGACGTGATGGCGTCGGGGCCGTTGAAGTCGATGATGATGGAGTTGGTGAAGGGCTATGCCGTGGACGGCGATCCGAACCAACTGGCCTTTGCGTTGAAGAATGCCAACAAGGACGTCGGGTATTACGCGGCCATGGCGGACGGTTTGGGCAAGCTTTCGATCATGTCGACAAGCACCAAGCAGGCGCTTGGGCTGGCGGTGGCTCAGGGGCGCGGGGACAACATGGTGTCTGAAGCCGTGGACATGTTTGCCGAGCTTTATAAAGACTGATTTTGATCCTGTGTCGGGGCGTCTGATGGTGCCCTGACGTTACTGCACCGCGTTTGGCATCAGCATCCTTGGCAGCCAAAGGGCGATTTCGGGGAAGCTGATGATCAGCAACAGGATGGCCAGCATTGGCACCAGAATGATCACCACATCGCGCAGCACATTCACCACATTCAGATCCGCGATGGCTGCGGATATGAGAAGGCACAGCCCATAGGGTGGCGTCACCAATCCGAAGGCCAGAGAGATAATGCCGATGATCGCGAAGGCGACGGGGTGGATTTCTGCGGCCGTGGCCACGGGGAACAGGACCGTGCCAAGGATGATGATGGCCGGGATGGCGTCGATGAACAGGCCGAAGAACAGGAACAGGGCCGCGATCACCAGTTTGATGGCGAAGGGGCTGAGATCGTAACTGGTGAGCGTATCCACGATCAGGCGCGGGACGTCGTAGAAGGCCAGAAGCCAGCCGAAGATCGACGCGGTGCCGATGGCAAACAGCGAGATCGAGGCGAAGCGGCCCGTGTCGTAAAGGACGTAGCCAAGGTCTTTGACCGAGATGGACCGGTAAAAGAACATGCCAAGGATCAGCGAATAGGCGGCGGCGATGATGGCGCTTTCTGTCGGTGTGACGATGCCGCCGACGATGCCTCCGATCACGAAGACGGGTGTCAGAAGGGCAAGGCCAGCCCCTTTGAAGGCGGCCCAAAGGTCGCAAAGCGTGGGTTTGCCTGCGGTCGGGTAGTCGTAGATTTTGGCATAGACATAGACCGTCGCCATCAGGGCGCCCGCGATCATGATGCCGGGGATGGCACCTGCAAGGAATAAGGCTCCGACCGAAACCGACATGACGCCGCCCCAGACGATCATCAGGATCGACGGTGGGATAATGACGCCCATGACCGAGGAACACGCGGTGACCGCGACGGCGAACCGTGGATCGTATCCTTGCTTGGTCATGGCCGGGATCAGGATTTTGCCGCAGCCCGCCGCATCGGCGGTGGACGAGCCAGAGATGCCTGCGAACAGCATTGAAACGGCCACGTTCACATGGCCCAGCCCGCCCGGCATCCAGCCGGTCAAGACACGGGCCAGTTCGATCAGCCGGTCGGTGATCTTGCCCGAGTTCATCAGGTTCGCCGCCAATAGGAAGAACGGAACCGCCAGCAAAATGAACGAGTTATAGGATTGGAACATCCGGTCCATGATCAGGAAAGACGTCAGACGCAGATCCAGCATCACCACGGGAATGGTTGCCAAGCCAAGGGCGAAGGCCACGGGCACGCGCAGGATGACAAGCACAAGAAAGCAGCCGACCAGAATGGCGCAGGCGACACCGGTTGTGAGGATCATTGGGTGCTCCGATGGTGTTGGCGATAGCGGTCGATTTCGGCCACGAGATGACGGATGGAAAACAGCGCCCAGCCGACGCCCGCGACGGGCACGGTGACATAGGTCAGGGCAAGGTTCATCCGCAGCATCACCGATTTCTGGATGGCTCCGAATTGCGTGTATCCGATCCCGTACCAGATGAAGAGAATGGCGAAGGCGGCAATGGCGATGTGGACAAAGCCCTGTTGCAGCAAGCGGCCCAAGGGCGAGGTGGCTTCGGGCATGACGTGGACGTCAAAATGCGTGCGGTCCCAGACGGCCAGCATCGAGCCCAACATGACGATCCAGACGAAGATGAAGGTCGCCAGTTCCTCGGTCCACAAATAGACCGGGATCAGGCCAGTATATCGTGCGATCACCTGCATGCCGACCGGGATGATCAACAGGCCGATCAGCACGCCGATCACAATCCTCAGGCCATCGCAGAAAAGAGACAGCGCCCGATCTATGTGTTTCATGTGGGTCTCGCGGGGTTTGGTGTGGTCCCGGGCGGAAGATGCCGCCCGGGAGGGTGTCATGTCGGGATTACTTGGACCGGATCGATTCAAGTAGGGCTTCGGCGCCCAGTTCGGCGGCATAAGCGTCCTGCACTGGCGTTACGAGGTCGAGCAGCTTTTCACGGCCTTCGAAATCGTGCACTTCGATGTTGCCTGCGTCTGTCATCTTCTGAAGCATTTCAGCGTCTTGCGTGGTTTCCAATGCGCGACCAAAATCACCGGCTTCGGCACCGGCTTTCATGACAGCCTCTTGCAGTTCAGGTGTCAGTTTGGCGAAGGACTTGCCCGAGAAGACGATCGGACGCACGGTGATCGAGTGCTTGGTCAGTGTCACGTGCGGGGCAACTTCGTAGAACTTGTATTGTGCCAAGCTGGCCGATTCATTTTCCAACCCGTCGACAACACCGGTCTGAATGGCGTTGTAAACTTCGGCGTAGGCAATTGCCGAAGGGCTGGCCGTGATGGCGTCAAAGACCTGCGCCTGGATCGGTGCGCCCATGACGCGCATCTTGTGGCCTTCAAGCTCGGCCATGTTCGAGATCTTCTTGTTCGAGATCAGGTTCCGTGTGCCGCCACCGGCATAACCCACGATGACCAGATCGGCCTTTTCGCGCAATTCGGTCACAAGCGGGTCAAACACGTCGCTGGACAGAACCGCGTTCCAGTGATCCAGATCGCGGAACACAAACGGCATGTCCATCAAAGGCAGGCTGTCGGCAAAACGCGCAAGGTTCGACGGCGCGATGATTGCATAGTCGATGGCGACGCCTTGGGTCAGAAAGTTCACGTAGTCCGGCTCGGTGCCCAGTTCGCTGTTCAGGCGCAGATCGAACGTCACCTCTTCGCCCGCGTATTCATTCACCAGTTCGGCGAATTTCATCAGCGTTTGGGTATAGGCGTGGTTTTCGTCGAACAGGCTGGCCCCGCGCAGGGTGGTTTGCGCAGATGCGGCTGTGGCCGTGATCGCCGCGACGGCGGCGGCAACGCTTGCGCCTTTGGCAATTGATTTGATGAAGCTCATGTCTTCCTCCTTGAAAGTGATTCAGTTCAGTGACGCGAATGTCCCGATCTTTGGGATCGAACCGGAAAGGATGTCGCGCCGACATCGCACCCCGGTTGTTTCAAGCTCTGGCTCTTGGGGGCTCCTCTTGGGCGATCTCGTGTTGGATGGCCGCGCGGCACCCGTTTTGCAGCGCGCTTGAAAGACTGGTCTCGACCAAGCCGCGCCAAACGGAGTTGGTGGCAAGCTTGGGCGGGATAAGATTGGGCAGGGCGTGGATGGCGTTGGATATGGCGTCGGCGGTTGAGGCGTTTGAAAGGCTTTGCGTCAGTTCGTCGGCGCGGGGGTCGGGCAGGTCATACGTTTTGCCGTCGTCGGTTTTTCCAAGACAGAAGCGCATCCAGAAGGCTGCGGCAAAGGCGAAGGGGCGGACATCCTGGCCTGCCTTCAGAGCTTGGGCGGCGGGCTGGAAGATGCGTTGCGGCAGTTTTTGCGTAGCGTCGGTGGCGATTTGAAAGGTTTCGTGGGCGATGGCCGGATTGATGAACCGGTCTTCCAGCGCACGTGCGTAGGTGGCGAAGTCTACGCCATGCAAAGGGGGCAGCAGGCTGGCCGCTGCGGCAAGGTGTCGTTGGATCAGCCAACTCAGGTCCGCATCGCGCATGACGTCGCGCACATAGCGACGGCCCAGCAGGAAACCGGTGTAGGCCAAAAGCGAATGACTGCCGTTCAGCATCGTCAGTTTCATACGCTCGTAAGGAGTGACGTCCGCGACGAAGAGTGCACCGCCTGCTTCCCATTTGGGGCGTCCTGTCGGGAAATTGTCTTCGATGACCCATTGAAGGAAGGGCTCGGTTTCAACCGCCGCGCGGTCTTCGCAGCCGGTTTGGGTGCGGGCTTCGGCAAGTGTGTCTTCTGTGGTGGCGGGGGTGATGCGATCCACCATGGAGGACGGGAAAGCGATGTTCGCGGCAATCCAGTCGGCAAGGCCGTCTTGCCCGGAGAGATGCGCGAAGCCGACGATGGCGTCGCGGAGCAGTCGCCCGTTTTCCGGCAGGTTATCGCAAGACAATAGGGTCAGCGGCGGCGCGCCTTGGGTTTTCCGACGCTTGATCGCAGCGGTCAAAAGCCCAAGCACTCCGCTGGGCGCATCGGGTGTGGCCAGATCGGCGGCGACGCTTGGGTTCGATGGATCGGGTCTGCGGGTGGCGGGGTCGAAGGCATACCCTTTTTCGGTGACCGTCAGGGTCACGATGCGGATGTTGGGGGCAGACAGCGCGTCCAGCGTGGCCGTGGGGTCGGCGGCAATGACGTGGTCGACCGCGCCAATGACGCGGGCCGAGGTGCCCCGGCCGTTTTTTTCGATCAGGGTGTAGAGCCCGTTTTGGGCGTTCAGATTTTCGGCCAAATTTTTTGACCGCAGGCTGACGCCAATGATGCGCCAATCGCCCCCGTCCTCTGCCAGTGCGTCGTCGGTCATCACAGCCTGATGCGCCCGGTGAAAGGCACCAAACCCCAAATGAACGATGCCCGCGCCGTGAGCTTCTGGCACGTATCCGGGACGAGACGCAGGACCATTCTGATCACCGAGGGACGTCAGGCGGGGTACCATCACGCAACGTCCCCCATCCTTGGATGACTGAGCGCCATCATGATGCCGCGCAGTTCAGCGAGGCCGCGCAAACGACCAATGGCGGGATAGCCGGGTTGGGTGTGGCGGGTGTGATCGTCCAGAATGTTCTGCCCGTGATCGGGGCGGAACGGGATCGAGGCATCGGCGCGACCGGCGGCGCGACGTTTGGTTTCTTCGCTTAAAACGGCTGCGATCAAGGCGACCATGTCTGTGCCGCCGCCCAGATGTTCGGCCTCGTGGAAGCTGCCCACTGGCGCGTCGCTTTCCAGTTGCACATTGCGCAGGTGGAGGAAATGCACGCGGTCTCCCAAGCGTTCCATCATGCCGGGCAGATCGTTGTCGGGGCGTGCCCCAAGAGAGCCCGAGCACAGCGTGACGCCGTTCGAAGGCAGGTCGACGGCGTCCATGATCTGCTGGTAATGCGCCTCGGTCGACATCACGCGCGGCAGGCCCAAGAGAGGGAAGGGCGGATCGTCGGGGTGACAGCAAAGCCGCAAGCCCAAGTCTTGAGCGTGGGGGGCGATCTCGGACAGAAAGTCGATCAGGTTGGTGCGCAGGCGGTCGGGTGACAGGCCATCATAGGCGGCAAGGTGGTCGCGCACGTCGTCCATCGAAAAATGCTCGGCAGCACCTGGAAGGCCGCAGGTGACGCTTTCGGCAAGGTTTGTGCGTTGGTCGTCTGACATCTCGGCAAATCGTTTTGCAGCCGCTTCGACCACGTCTTCGGGAAAGTCCTCTGCCGCACCGTGGCGGGCCAGAATGTGAATGTCGAAGGCGGCAAAGTCGATCAGATCGAAGCGCATACAGGTCGCGCCCGAGGGCAGACGATAGGCCAGATCGGTGCGGGTCCAATCCAGAACCGGCATGAAGTTGTAGCAAATGACCTGAAGTCCGGCGGCGGAAAGGTTGGTCAGGCTGTCCTTGTAGGCCGCGATATGGGCTTTCCAATCGCCGCTTTGCCGTTTGATATCTTCCGACACCGGCAGGCTTTCGACCACGTCCCACGTCAGACCCGAGGGCGTGCCATCCCTGCGATGTGCGATCTTTGACTGACGGGTCTGGATGTCGTCCAGCGACCAGACTTGGCCGGGCAGCAGATCATGCAAGGCGGTCACAACGCCTTCGACGCCGGCCTGCAACAGGTCGTCGATCGAAACCGGATCTTTTGGCCCAAACCAGCGCCAGGTTTGCCGCATTGATGGTGTCTCCCCCGTAGATTTGAACCTTGCCATACTTCCATACAAGTTGACAAGTTCGGAAATTCAGCGCTACCAAACGGCAACCGGAGGACCCTATGGGAACAGCTGAAGCCATATCTTTGTCGCTTGAAGGCGCCGTCGTTCCCCAGCTGCACAAACGGCTGCGGGATCGTATCGTGTCGTGCGATCTGGCACCGGGACAGCGTATTTCGGAAACCGAAATCGCGGCGGCCTATCAGGTGTCGCGCCAGCCGGTGCGCGAGGCTTTTATCAAGCTGGCCGAGCGCCAGTTGGTCAGCATTCGCCCGCAACGTGGCACCTATATTCGGCGCATTTCGGTGCCCGCTGCCCTGACGGCGCGTTTCATTCGCGAGGCGGTTGAGGTTGATCTGGTCAAGCGCGCCATCACGCGCGTGACGCCCGACATGATCGCGGCGCTGGATGCGCAGATCGCCGAGCAGCGCAAGGCGGTAAAGGCCGATGATCCGGCGGCGTTCATGCAGTTGGACGAGACATTTCACAAATCGCTGGCCGAATACGCCGAGGCGCCGGAGGTGTCGGAATATCTGGAGGATTTGAACGTTCAGATGAACCGGGTGCGCAATATCAGCGCCCGGGAATTTTCGCCGGGCAACCTTGTGGTGCAGCATACGGCCATCGTGGATGCGCTGCGGAATGGCGATGCCGACGCCGCCGAGGCCGCGATGCGGACGCACCTGCGCGAGATCAAGAAGGACTTGCCGAAGATCATCGCGAGTTATCCGGACTACTTCGAAGGCAACGAGGCGCAACCGTGACGAAGATTGCCGCACCCCGTCCCGACGCCAATGCGGCTTTGCCCGAATGGATGCAGTGGTTCTGGGCGTCGTTCCTGCCGGACTGGGTCGATCATGCGCATGATCCGGACAGCATCGGGTTTTATGATGAACTGGATCAAGACGGGCGCGCCTCAAAGACCGACCGCCGCACAATTCTGGCGCAGGCGCGATTGCTGTTCACGTTCTCGCATTTGGCGCTGATCTCGGACAACCCGGCCTATCACACCGCCGCCCGCATCGCCCGCGATGCGCTTGGCGTGTTTCGCAAGAGCCCCGGATTGTATGCCCGCGCGCGGACGTCCAAGGGGTTGCCGACGGGGGTGGCCGAGGATGATCTGGCAACAAGTTATGATCAGAGCTTTGTTGTTTTGGGCTTGTCCACTTGGGGCCGCCTTTATCCGGACGAAGATGTGAGCGCGGAGCTTGAGGCCTGCTGGTCTGCGGTCGAAACGCGGCTGACGGATCCGGCGACGGGCATGATGTTGGAGCACGATGAATTGACGGACCCGAGCGCGGCCAGTGCGCCCAATCGGGCGCAAAATCCGCACATGCATCTGTACGAGGCCGCGCTTCAAGCCTTTGAAATGACAGGTGATCCGCGTTGGTTAAAGCGGGCGACGCATATGCGGGCCAAGGGGCTGGAGTATTTCTTGGACGCCGAAAATGGAACGATCCTGGAGTTCATTGCGCCGGACCTGTCGCTGCTTTCCGGTCGTGAGGGCGCGCGCCGCGAGGTGGGCCATCAATGCGAGTGGGCTTGGCTGTTGCTGCGCGAGGTTGAGCTGGGCGGTGACACTGCATTGGGTGGCATTGCGGATCGGTTGCTGGAGTTCGCAGATCGTTATGGGTTTGCCCAAGACGGCGTGATGCGCGGCGCGGCATTTGATGCGGTGTCGGCGGATGCAAGCTGGCACGACGCAAGTTTCCTGCTTTGGCCGCAGACCGAGGCCATCAAGGCCCATGCTGTCCGCGCGACCAAGGCGGACTATGGCGACCGGGCGCAGGCTTTGGCGTTGCTTGTGTTTCGTCAGTATTTTGCAGACCGCGCGGTGTTCGCCAACCAGTTGGACGACAAGGGCCAGCCTTTGTGGCCGGATGCCCTAAGCCGGTTGTTGTACCATCTGGTGCTGGGCTTCACCGAAGGGGCGCGTGCCAAGGTGTGGCAAGCGCCAGACTAGGGGATGGGTGAGGCGATGTCGTGGCCTTAACCCGGCACAATCGCCTCGTCTAATTTGGCATCCACAATTGCGACGGTTTTGTCGATTTCGTCGTGCTGCATATTCAATGCGTGGCTTATCAGCTTGACCAACAGATCGACGCGTTCAATGAACGGCGCTCCGGCGGCGACGGCGCGGGCAGCGGATGACGGCTTCAAAAGGCCTTCGGCGGCTTTGGCGTATTTCTCGAATGGCACGGCATCGGCAGGATCGGCGCCGAGTTTTTGGGCAATTGCGTCCACGTGAGAATAGATGGCTTTGCTTAGGTCAATGTCCTCAAGCACGGCATCGCGGATCGCACGGGGCGCGCCCGGTGTAATGCAACGGTAGTTGCCTGTCAGCAGCATCGACCACTTCGCCAAGGGGACATAGAGCGAATCGTAGACGCGCAATTTCACCGGCACGTCTTTTCCATCCAGTGTCACCGCCGCGATGTCGGCTTCCAATTCGCGCAGAACTGCATTGTGTGCCGCGTCCTCAAAGACCGCGGCCTTAAAGTTTGTCGGCAATCCGACGTGCAGAACATTGGGTTCTTCTTCAGGCGGGCGGAACGCTTGGGGGTCGGGCGAACAGAGGCTGATCAAACCGGGCTTGAATCGATCCCAGACCCGCGCGTTGGTGTAGGCCTCGCTTAGATCAAGGCCCTCAAGCGCGGGGATCCGTTGCAGATAGGGCAGGGGCGGCATGTTCATGATCGACAGACACGGCAAACCGGCCTCGGCGATTTTGATCATCAGCACGTGGATGGTGTGGTTGGCGTATTGCGGCTCCTGCATGGCCAATGCGACCATGTCATAGCGCGACAAGTCCACATCCTCGGGCGGGTAGGCATCCAGTGAACCCGGCAGATCGCGCGAGAAAATCGGGCGGTGCATGGCTTCGTCGCGCAGTTTGATCCGCACTTCTGTGCCATCGCGATTGATCAGGTCAGCGGTTTTTTGGCGGCAGACAAGCGTGACATTATGCCCGGCCATCATCAGCTTAGTGCCCAAAAGTGACCCGTAAGAGGCCCCAAGAATCAAAATGTTACGCGCCATGGTCTCTCTCCCAATCACCAGATTTACCCCGACTTTTGGCTGAGCCGCAGTCTGGTTGCAATCCTTTTGATATATTGTGTGGGAAGAACCCCTTGTCGAAGCGGTTTGACCACCTATTTCCCAAGGTGAATGTATACCAATGAATACCACGGAGCCCTCGAAGGATGGCCAAACTACTTCTGATCTGCGGAGCTTTGCGCAAAGGGTCTTTGAACCGTAAGCTTCTGAAACAATCCGAGAAATTCTGGAAAGGCGACTGTGTTTGGGGCGACTTGAACATGCCGCTCTACGACGGTGATCTGGAGGCCGCTGAGGGCGTGCCTGCGCAGGCCGTGGAACTGGCCGGACACATTGCAGCCGCCGATGCCGTGCTGATTTCCACGCCCGAGTACAACCAATCCTTCCCGGGAGGCCTTAAAAACGCGCTGGACTGGGTCAGCCGGGGCGACGGCAAGCCTTGGGCCGACAAGCCGGTTGCGATTGTTTCGGCGGCGGCGGGGCGTGCGGGTGGCGCGCGGGCGCAATATGCGCTTCGATTGGCGCTGAACCCGTTTCAGCCGCGTTTGCTGACCGGACCCGAGGTGATGATCGCGAATGCAGGTCAGGAGTTCGATTCAAAAGGCAAGTTGACGAATGACCGCTATGTCGCGGGACTGAAGGCTTTGGTCGAAAAGCTGGCGGCGGAAGCAGCGCGTTAGCTGCGGGGACGCGAGGTTTCGTAATCCAAGCGCTGCAAGGCGACGGCTTCGTTTTCTTCCGCCTTTCGGTGGTCTGATAGGGCCGCACGTACAAAACTCATATGTGCCTCGACAGCGGCACGGGCGGCGGGGCCGTCGCGTTGCTGTAAGGCGGTGTTGATCGCGCGGTGCTGGTCCAGCAAAGCGCCACGTGTCGTGCGCTGGTGGAACATGATCTGGCGGTTGTAAAAGACACCTTCGCGCAGCAATTCATACATCGACCGCATCATATGCAGCATCACCACGTTGTGGCTGGCCTCGATGATCGCCAGATGAAATTCGGCGTCGATTTTCGCCTCTTCCGAAGGGTCGCGTTTCTCGTGTGCGGCTTCCATGCGTTGAAAAACAGCGTCCACGACAGCTAGATCGGTGTCGGATCCCAGACGTGTTGCGCGCTCTGCGGCCAGGCCTTCCATGTCACTGCGAAACTCGATGTAGTCGAACACCGCCGCGTCGTGACGGGCGAACAGATCGGTGAGGGCAGGCGAAAAACTGGAGCCCAGCACCTCGGCCACGAAAATCCCGGCATTGGGTTTGGCCGCCAAAAGGCCCGCCTCTTGCAAGGCCGAGATCGCTTCGCGCAATGAGGGGCGCGACACGCCAAGTCGTTCGGCCAATTCCCGTTCTGAAGGCAATCTTTCACCGGGGCGCAATATCCCACGCAGAATCAAAAGCTCGATCTGGCGAATGACAGATTGCGATAGCTTTTCAGGCTGTATCTTTTGGAACGGCATGGGCGCACTCCAGAGCTTGATCGTTAAGGTAATGGCATTGTCCCCCAAGAACAATGCCTTGGCATGGCCCGCTTTCAGCGGCTGTTTTTCGTGATATGATTGGCGAAAGAAAATCTGCGAGGGCGCCATGACAGATCCCGACGATGCCAAGGTCGAAGGCCGTATTCACGGCGAACAATTCGAACCCAAGGAGGCGGATTCGCTTTGGATGCGGCTGGTGTTCATGATCATCATCGCAGTTATGATTTCTTTCGCCCAGACCGTGCTTGGCATTATGACAGTGATCCAGTTCGTCATCATGGTGATCAGCAACAAAGAACCGAATGCACGGTTGGCTGACTTTGGGACGGATCTTGGGGTTTGGGTCGCCAAGGCCGCGCGGTATCAGACGGCGGCCAGTAATGTAAAACCCTGGCCCTGGACGGATTTGGACTAGGG
>CAZWDS010000055.1:0-19461 GCA_964632495.1 uncultured Rhodobacterales bacterium | reverse complement strand
AAAGATGCCCGCTTTGACCATGGTGGCCGAGTGCAGATAGGCCGACACAGGCGTCGGCGCGGCCATGGCGTGAGGCAGCCAGAAGTGGAACGGGAATTGCGCTGACTTGGTGAAACATCCCAAAAGGATCAGGATCAAAGCGGGCAGATACCAAGGTGACTCTTGGATCAAGTCACGGTTCTGAAGGATGACGCTCAGATCATAGCTGCCCACGATCTGGCCAAGGATCAGCATCCCACCGATCATCGCCAACCCGCCCATGCCCGTCACCGTCAGCGCCATCCGCGCGCCTTGGCGACCTTCGGGCAGATGCTTCCAGTAGCCGATCAACAGGAACGAGGACAGCGAGGTCAATTCCCAAAACACAAGCAACAACAGTATGTTATCACTTAGAACAATCCCGACCATCGCGCCTTGGAATAGCAGAAGATAGGTGAAAAACTCGCCCATATGGTCGTCGCGACTTAGGTAGTGGCGCGCATAGGCGATGATCAAAAGCCCGATCCCAAGGATCAAAAGCGCAAAGAAAAAGCCCAAGCCATCCAGCATCAGCGTGAAGTTTAGACCCAATGACGGGATCCAATCGATCCGCGCCATCACAACGTCTCCGGCCAAAACGGTGGGAAGGTTGGTCAAAAGCCCGACGAAAGCGGCCAGCGTGACAACAAAGGTCACACCCGCACAGGCGGCGCGTCCGGCCGAGTTCATCACGCCCGGCAAAAGCGCGCCAAAAAACGGCAATGCGACTATAAGGAAAAGTGACACGTTACGACCCTATTTCACCCGGCGGCTAAACTGCCCCGCAGAAAGGTGGTTTGCAAATTGATTTATGCAAGCAAAAGTGATCGCGTCGGCGCTTGATGCGTCGGTTGGTCCCACCTCCGGGCCTCCTCCTGATGGTCAATCCCTTTTCCCTGTTTCGCACAAGACGGACCGAGTGCAAATACCGAAACGTTTTGTGCGTTGCGAAAGGTCACCGAAGATTGATCCAGCGGCTCTCGGACGATGACTGATAGATCGCTGCCTCTTGACGCATCACGGGCAGATACTCGGCGGCGGTGTTCTCCAAAGCTTGGCGTCCGTTCAGACCAGCCACCACATGGGATTGCAAGTGAAACACGCAATCGCCGCCAAACCCATCCTCCGGTCCGGGCGGGCGGCGCTCTTCGAGTTCGGTCTGACCGAACCTGCGCAAATGAACCGAGCCATCGCCAAATAGCATCAACGCGCCTTTAGTCCCTTCGACCAAAGCTTCGCCCATTGTGCAGCGCGTGTTTCGTGCGCCGTGATCCAAAAGACGGTTGCCATCAAATGTTGCGCGACGTCCGCCGGGATAGGCAAAAACGACAAGCCCCGCGTCTTCCCCTTTGATCGCCGGATTCAAACGACGCAGATCAGCCATTACAGCCGCGGGTTCGCCCATCAGATAGCGGAAGGTGTCGATGAAATGAACGCCCGTTTCGTGGATCAGGAACCGCTCCATAGTCTGAAAGTACGGTTGCCGCGCCAAATAGGCGTCAGGCCCCTGACCATCGCCGGGACGCAGGCGGAAGGTAAGTTGCAGAACATCGCCAATCGTTCCTTGTTCGATCTCGGATTTGATGTGCCGGTACCAGGGTTGGAACCGAAAGTTCTCGTGGATGATCAGCGGGATGTTGGCCAAAGCTGCCAGACGCGCTGCTTCTTCGGCCTCGGCCAGATCAGCGCAAAACGGTTTTTGACAAATGATCACCCTGGGGGTGGCGTCCAAGGCGGCGCGGATGGTCGCCAGATGTGTGGCAGGCGGCGTGATGATATCGATAACATCAGGCGCATGATCGGCCAGCATTGTCTCTAGTGTTGCATAAGCGGGCAGGTCGGTTGCTTTGGCTTTTGCAATGTCTTGATCCACCGAAGCCACCAGTGTTGCGCCTGCGATCCGGTGCCACGCATCATAGTGAAATCGGCTGAAATACCCGGCCCCAAGGCAGGCCACGCGGAACGGCTTGGTCATGGTTTGGGCCCCTTGTTGAAACAGCTCATTTTGTTGGAACCTTTTGGTTTCGCTCTGCGTTTAACGTATACGTTAATGTATTTGACAATGTGTAATGCGCATGTTTGATGCAATCAATCACGAACGAGAGGCCGGATGGCAAAACCTGTTCTGAAAACAAGTCGCGTGTCGGACGCCTATGCGCAACTGAAATCCGAGATCCGCGCCAATCGTATGCCCCCCGGTTTTCAAGCAACAGAACCCGAAATCGCCCTGCATCTTGGGATGAGCCGGACACCCGTGCGCGAAGCTTTGATCCGTTTGGCCGCCGATGGTCTGGTCGAGCTGATCCCGCGTCGCGGCGCGCGCGTTTTGCCGATCAACAGTTCGGATATGCGCGAAATCTACGACATCCTGACCGCGCTTGAACCCGACGCCGCAGCGGCGTTTGCGTTGACAAAACCGACCAACGAAACGCTTGTCCCGTTAGAAGCGGCAACGCAGGACATGGAACTTGCCTTGGCGACCGAAGATCTGGACGCATGGGCCGAAGCCGATGACCGGTTTCACACCATGTTGCTGGACTTACAGGGCAACCAACGGCTGACGCGCATCGTCACGGCGCTTTGCGATCAGGCGCACCGCGCTCGCATGCTGACGCTTCGGATGCGGGAGTTGCCGCGAAAATCAACGCAAGAACATCGAACCATTCTAGAGCACTTGCGCGCGGGCGATGCCGATGCCGTACGCAAGGCTTTTCGCCAGCACCGTCAACGGGCGGCTGTCGAAATCCTTGTGGTTCTGGATACCTATAAACTTGGACAGCTGTGACAGGATCTTAAGATGACTTCCAACCTGCAAATCGCCGTGATCAAAGGCGACGGAATTGGCGTCGATGTGACCGACGCAACACTGGCGATTGTCGACGCGGCGCTGGAAAAGACCGGTGCCAGAGGTTTGGACTATCACGAGATACAGTCAGGTGCCGGGTACTTCCAAGACAGAGGCGTAGATATCGAACCCGGCGGGGAAGAGCGGGCTGGCGAGATGGACGCGATCTTTCTGGGCGCGATTGGCCTGCCATCGGTGCGCCACGAAGACGGCACCGAGATTTCGCCACACTTAAGGTTGCGCGACCGGTTCGGTCTGTACGCCGGGGTGCGTCCGGTCAAAGCCTATCCGAACGCGCCCCAAAAACTGGCCGACCCGCGTGCGGCTGGGATTGACATGATCATTCTGCGCGAATCCACCGAAGGCCTGTTCTATTCCGCCGCCGCCCATGGTCGCAGTGACATTCGCGGCGATGACGAAGTGCGCGACACGATGCGGATCACGCGCGCCACGACGGAAAAGCTGCACCATTTCGGGTTCCGTCTGGCGCAGCGGCGCAAAGAGCGGGGCAAGCCCGGACGGTTAACCTGTGTTGATAAGGCCAACGTCTTTGCCTCGATGGCGTTCTTTCGCAAAATCTTCGATGAAATCGCGCCCAAATACCCCGAGATCGAGACAGGGTATAACTATGTGGACGCGCAAGCTTTGGACCTGATCCGCCAGCCTTGGGAATTTGATGTGATGGTCATGGAAAACATGTTCGGCGACATCCTGTCTGATCTGGCCGGTGGTCTGGTTGGCGGCATGGGGATGGCGGCTTGCGCGGAGATTGGCGACAAGATCGGGCTGTTCCAACCGGCCCATGGCTCGGCGCCCGATATCATGGGGCAAGACAAGGCGAACCCCTTGGCGGCGATCCTGTCCGGCGGGTTGATGCTGGATTATCTGGCCGAGAAAACGGGTGACGACAGTCTTGGAAAAGCCGCAGAAGCGATTGATCAGGCAGTGGAAAATGGGTTTGCGCAAAACCTGCTGAGGCCGATGGAATTTGGCGGCGACATGGGCACCAAGGCGGTCACGAATGCCGTGCTTGGCTTGATTAACGAAGGTTAATCGTCTTCCACGATCCCGCCTGATGCAAAGGTGCCGCCTTGGAACTTCACAGTCGGGTCATCCGGTCCGGGCATTTCCATGCGTGCATCCAACCCGGCGCGGTAAGGTTCGGAATTGTCCTGCGGCTGCCAACCCAAGTGGTCCACTGCGCTGTTGTCCCACCAACCTGCGTCGTTGTCCGAGGCCCCATAGATGATCGGGCACCCCAAGGTTTCGACGGCAAAGACCCGTTCGATCAGGCGCGTGAAGTCATCATAGCTCATCCAGGTGGACAACATCCGGTGGTTCGCGGGTTCGGGAAAGCAGGACCCGATGCGCACCAAAGCTGTCTCGATCCCAAACTTGTCGTGGTACATCGAGGCCATGGCCTCGCCGAACACCTTGGACACGCCATAAAGACTGTCGGGGCGCATGGGTGATGCGGCGTCCAGCCGTTCGGTCTGAGGATAAAACCCGATGACGTGGTTCGAGCTGGCGAAAATGATCCGGGGATTGTTCGTTTTACGCGCGGCTTCATAAAGATTAACGACGCCGTCGATGTTCGAGGCTTTGATCACCTCCCAAGACCCTTCGATGGATTTGCCGCCCAGATGCAAAACACCGTCGCAGCCATCGACCAAGGCTTCAACGGCGGCCTTGTCGGTCAGATCGCATTGCACGATTTCTTCGTTTGGTCCTGCCGCGCCCAGATCAGCCATGTCGGACAGGCGGATGGTGTCTGCAAGGTGACCCAAGCGGGGGCGCATAGCGGTGCCCAGTCCACCAGCCGCACCTGTGATAAGTAGTCTTTTCAGCATGTTACGTCCTTTAAATGCAGCGCCCGCCATCGACTTCCATACAGACGCCCGTGATCATGCTGGCTTCGTCCGAGCAAAGATAACAGGCGGCGTTGCCCATGTCTTCGGGCGTGGAAAAGCGGCCCAATGGGATGGTCGACAGGAACTTGGCGCGGATTTCGGGGGTGTCCTCGCCCATGAAACTTTTGAGCAGGGGCGTTTCACCGGCCACGGGGTTCAACGCGTTCACGCGGACACCTTCGGGCGCCAGTTCGACGGCCATCGTCTTGGTCGCGGTGTTCATCCAGCCTTTCGAGGCGTTGTACCAGTTCAGCCGGGGCCGGGGGCTGACGCCTGCGGTTGAGGCGACGTTCAGGATCGCGCCTGCGCCCTGGGATTTCATGACGGGCACGATGTGGCGGGCGGTCAAATAGACGGATTTGCAGTTCACGGCCAGGACGCGGTCGAAATCTTCTTCGCTGACCTCGTCCAAGGGGGCGGGCAGATGGGTGACGCCTGCGTTGTTGATCAGGATGTCGATGCGTCCGAAGGCATCAAGCGTGGCTCTGGTCAGGGCGGCGACATCGGCGTCTTTCGAGACGTCGGTTTCCACAGCGATTCCGCCAATTTCGCCGCTGACGGCATGGGCCGCTTCACCATTCCGGTCGGCAATCATCACATGCGCACCTTCGGCGAGGAATTTCTGAACAATCCCCTTGCCAAATCCCGAAGCTCCGCCTGTCACAATCGCGCATTTGTCCTGTAGTCGCATGATCTTCTCCTTACCCGTGCAGTGCTGCGACGGTTTTTAACGTGGTAAAGCCGTACAGAGCCTCGAACCCTTTTTCGCGCCCGTGACCCGACAAGCCCCGTCCGCCAAAGGGCAGTTCGACCCCGCCGCCTGCGCCGTAGTTGTTCAGAAAGACTTGCCCTGCGCGCAGGCTTTTGGCCATCCGCATTTGCCGCGCTCCGTCGCGGGTCCAGCAACTGGCGACCAAGCCATAATCGGTGCCGTTTGCGATGGCCACGGCTTCGTCTTCGTCGGCGAAGGGGATGACGACTTGGACAGGTCCGAAGATTTCGTCTTGGGCCAAGGGGTGATCGGGCTTGGCTCCGGCAAAGAGTGTTGGTGCCACATAGGCCCCGCCTAGAGGTGCGTCGGCGACGATTTGGCCGGTGGCGGCGGTGTCTAATCCGTCGGCTTTACCCAGAAAATCCTCGACAATGGATTTCTGTGTGGCTGAAACCAAGGGGCCGACGTCCAGATCGGCGGTGGCGGGGCCCGTGCGCAAAGCGCTGTATCGTGCAGCCATGGCAGCGACCACTTCGTCATAGCGCGACGCCTCGACCAGAATGCGGGACGAGGCCGAGCACGTCTGCCCGGCGTTCTGGATGCCCGCGTTCACAAGAAACGGCAAAGCGGCGTCAAGATCGGTGTCGGCGAAGACCACTTGGGGGGATTTGCCACCCAGTTCCAGTGTGATGGGAACCACATGATCAGCGGCGGCTTTTTGGATCAGCTTGCCGACCGCCACGGACCCGGTGAACGAGATATGATCGATGCCAGCGTGCCCGGCCAAAGCGGCACCGGCCTCTTCGCCCAAGCCCGGCACCACGTTCAATGTGCCTGGCGGCAGTCCGGCTTGCGCGGCCAGTTCAGCGAAAGCCAGCGCGGTCAGGCAGGCTTCTTCCGCCGGTTTCAACACGCAGGCATTGCCCGTGGCCAAAGCCGCCCCGACTGATCGTCCTATGATCTGCATCGGGTAATTCCACGGGATGATATGCCCGGTCACCCCATGAGGCTCGCGCAACGTGTAGACGGTATAGCCGTCCAAATAGGGGATGGTTTCGCCCATCAGTTTGTCAGCGGCCCCACCGTAGAATTCCATGTAACGGGCCAGGGCGACGGCATCAGCGCGGGCTTGGGTCAGGGGTTTGCCGACGTCTTCGGCTTCCATCTGAGCCAAGGCATCAACGTTTTCCAGAACCAGTTCGCCGATGCGATGCAAAACCCGGCCGCGTTCGGCTGCAGTGGCGCGGCCCCAATCTGCGTTGAGGGCCGTTCGGGCGGCGTCAACCGCGCTGTCGATATCTGGTGCGCCGCCGCGCGCGATCTCACACAGGGTGTCGCCCGTGGACGGGTTGATCGTTGTCAGGGCTTGCCCCGCGTCCGGGGCACGCCAATCGCCGTTGATAAAGCAGAGGTCCGAGCGGGGCAGAAGCGGAGAGGTCATCGGCATATGGTCCTTCGATCAGGCAGGCAGTTTTGGGGCTGCATCTAAGAGACGGCGGGTGTAGGGGGCTTGGGGCGCGGTGAAAAGAGCATCCGTGTCGCCTTGTTCCACGATCTTTCCGGACTGCATGACCAGAATGCGGTCGGCGATCGAGCGGACCACGGTCAGATCATGGGTTATGAACAGATACGTCAACCCATGGCTGACGGACAGGGCGACCAGCAGGTCAAGGATTTGCGCGCGGATCGAGACATCCAGCGCCGAGACCGCTTCGTCCAGCACGATGAGTTCGGGTCGGATGATCAGGGCGCGGGCGATGGCGATGCGTTGCCGTTGGCCGCCGGAAAATTCGTGGATGTATTTGTGCTTGTCGGTCGGGTTTAGGCCCACTTCGGTGAGGGCGTCGTCGATTTCAGCCTCACGCGCGGCACGGTCCAGACGGTGGAAGGGTTCGGCCACCAGACGGGCAACTTTGTGACGCGGGTTGAAGCTGCCGAAGGGGTCTTGGAACACCACCTGCATTTTGCGTCGCGCGTCCGGGTCGGTGAAGACATCGCGGCCTTCCAGCGTGATCATGCCCTCTTGGATCGGGTCCAGCCCCAGAATGGCGCGGGTCAGGGTGGACTTGCCGCAACCGCTTTCTCCCACCAGCCCCAGACATTCTCCGCGCCGGATATCGAAGCTGACGTTATCGACGGCGCGAAAGGTGGGGTGCGCACCGAACAGGGATTTCTTTGGCAGAAGGTAATCGCGGGAGACGTTTTGAACGCTGAGTAAAGGCGCGTCGATTTGCGTTTCGGACCGGTCCGGTTGGTGGCCCGAGGCTTCGAACAGGGCGCGGGTGTAAGGATGGGTCATGGTCTGGTGCAGCGTGGCGGCGTCGCCGGTTTCAACGACTTCGCCTTGGCGCATGATCGCGATGCGGTCGGCCAGCCCCGTGACCACGGCCAAGTCATGGCTGATCAGCATCAGCCCCATATCGTCTTCTGCGGTCAGGCGCTTCAGAAGGGTCAGGATTTCGGCTTGGGTGGTGACGTCCAGCGCCGTGGTGGGTTCGTCCGCGATCAAGAGTTTCGGTTGCAGCGCGATGGCCATGGCGATGACGACGCGCTGTCTTTGACCGCCGGATAATTCGTGGGGGTAGCGGGAGAGCGGGAACTTGTCGTTCGGCAATTCGCAGCGTTCCAGCGTTTCGGCGGCCCGTGTCATGGCTTCTGCCTTAGAGGTGTTTTCGTGGACGCGGATGGTTTCGGCCACCTGTGCGCCGATGGTTTGCACCGGGTTCAGGGCTGTCATGGGTTCCTGAAACACCATGCCAAGGTCCGAGCCACGCATCTGGCACAGTTCGGGTTCCGAAGCGGTTAGCACATCGCGGCCCGTCAGCAGGATTTGCCCAGAGCAGTCCGATCCTTGCGGCAAAAGCTGCATGATGGAAAAGGCGGTCAGGGATTTGCCCGACCCGCTTTCGCCGATCACGCCAAGGATTTCGCCGGGCGCGATGTCCAGCGACACGTCCTTCAGGATCGGGGTGCCGTGGATCGCGAGGTTGAGGTTGCGGATGGACAACAGGCTCATCTGCCTGTCCTTCGGATGCGGGGGTCCAGAAGGTCGCGCAACCCGTCCCCGGCAAGGTTCAGGCCAAGGACGGTCAGGATGATCGCAAAGCCCGGGAACAGCGCCATATGCGGGGCAAGTGAGATGAGTGTCTGGCTGTCGGCCAGCATCCGGCCCCAGCTTGGGGTTGGGGGTTGGACGCCAAGGCCGACGTAAGACAGGGCGGCTTCGGCAAGGATACCAAGCGAGAATTGGATGGTGCCTTGGACGATCAGCAGGTTGGTGATGTTGGGCAGGATGTGTTCGATGGAAATGCGTGTGGCCCCTTTGCCGGACACGCGCGCCGACAGGATATAATCGCGGGTCCAAAGGCTTAGGGCCGCGCCGCGTGTCAGGCGGGCGAAGACGGGGATGTTGAAGATGCCGATGGCGATGATGGCGTTCAGGGCCGAGGGGCCGAAGACCGCGGTGATCAGAATGGCGATCAGAAGGGACGGGAAAGCGAAGACCAAGTCGTTGCCGCGCATGATGACTTCGTCCAAAAGGCTGCCGCGATTGGCGGCGGCGGCAAGGCCCAAGGGCACGCCCAAGCCCATTCCAATGCCGACCGCCACGAAGGCCACCGCGATGGATGTTTGTGCGCCAACCATGATCATCGACAGGATGTCGCGACCAAAGTGATCGGTGCCGAAGAGGTGCGTGGCGGATGGCGTTTGCAGTTTGTCGGCGATCTTTAACTGGGTGACGTCGAAGGGCGTCCAGATGAACGACACAAGCGCTGCGATGGCGAATACCGCCGTCAACGCGAGACCCAGCACCAGGTTGCGCGATCTGAGCGCGGCGGAGAGGAACCCGGCTTCGGTCATGCGCGTGCCCGCAATCGTGGATCGACCCAAGCATAGGCCAGATCGACAAGGAAGTTGACTAGGATCACCGCGAAGACCAACAGCATCACGACGCTTTCCACCACGATCAGGTCGCGTTGTGAAATGGCTTGGAAGACAAGGCGTCCGAGGCCCGGCAGGAAGAAGACGTTTTCGATGATGATCGCGCCTGCCATGAGGAAGCTGAATTGCAGGCCGATGATTGTGAGGACGGGGATCAGTGCATTGCGCAGGGCGTGCCGCCAAAGGGTTTGGCGCGTGGTGAGGCCCTTGGCGCGGGCGGTGCGGATGTAGTCTTCGTTCAGGGTATCCAAAAGGGACGAGCGCATGACGCGCGCAAGGATCGAGGCTTGGGGCAGGGCGAGGGCGACGGCGGGCAGGGTGAGGGCTTTCATGGCGGGGTAAAGGCCTGCGTCCCAGCCGGGGAACCCGCCTGCCGAGAACCAGCGAAGGTTGATGGCAAAGACCAGCACCATCAGCAACGCGAACCAGAAGTTCGGGATGGCGACGCCCAGTTGCGTGGCACCCATGACGGTGACATCGGTGAGGGAGCCGCGTTTTGTGGCGGCCAGAATGCCGACGGGGAAGGCGATAAGGACGGTGAGGGACAGGGCGTAGAGCGCGAGGGGGAGGGAGATCACCAGCCGTTCGGCCACGATTTCCGACACGGGCGAACGATAGGTGTAAGAGGTGCCAAGGTCTCCGGTCAGTAGCCCGCCAACCCATGAAAAATAGCGTTCGTGCAAGGCCGCGTTCAGGCCCAGTTCTTCGCGCAAGGCTGCTACGGTGTCGGGCTGCGCGTTGATGCCCAACATGAACGACGCCGGATCGCCCGGCACCACTTCGATGCAGGCGAAAATAACCAGGCTCGCCACGATCAACGAGATCAGAAGCGAGCCTAGCCGTTTGAGCGCATACCGCAGCATCGGGGCCTAAGTGTTACTCCGACCAGCTGACGGCGGTGAGGTCGATGGCTTGGGTGGGCGCGTTTTCCCAAATGCCGTTCAACTTGGCATCGACCACGCTGGTCAGGGCCAGTTGGAACAGGAAGCCGTTGACGTAATCTTCCGAAATGATGGTTTGCGCCTGTTGCAGAATATCGCTGCGCTTGGCCGGGTCATTTTCGACGCCCAACTCGCTGATAAGGCTTTGGAAATCAGCGTTGTCATATTGAAAGTAATACTCGGGCCGCGCATAGATTCCGATGTCCATCGGCTCGGTGTGGCTGACGATGGTCAGGCCAAAGTCATAACCGCGGAAGGCCTGTTCCAGCCATTGCGCCCATTCCAGATTGCTGATTTCCGTTTCAATCCCGATCTCGCGCAGCTGCGCCGCGATGATCTCGCCACCGCGCCGCGCGTAAGATGGGGGCGGCAGTTTCAGTGTGGTTTCGAACCCGTCCGGATAGCCCGCCTCGGCCAGAAGCGCTTTCGCGGCTTCGGGGTCGTAAGCGGAATTGGCGGTCAGATCGACGTAGTCCGGGTTGTGCGGCGCAAAGTGGCTGCCGATGGGCGTGCCATAGCCGAACATCGCGCCGTCGATGATGGCTTGTCGGTCGATGGCCAGCGATACGGCTTTGCGGACGCGGACGTCGTTGAAGGGTTCCATCTTGTTGTTGATGGCCAAAATCGTTTCGCCTTCGGTGTTGCCCGACAGAACCTTAAAACGCGGATCAGCTTCGAACTGCGCAAGGTTTTCCGGGGCGGGATAGCTGTAGAACGCGTCCACATCACCGGCCATCA
Source organism: uncultured Rhodobacterales bacterium (assembly GCA_964632495.1). Taxonomy (GTDB): domain Bacteria; phylum Pseudomonadota; class Alphaproteobacteria; order Rhodobacterales; family Rhodobacteraceae; genus CALKXV01. Next base: position 8,355 of record CAZWDS010000055.1, on the reverse strand, counting down.
TCGCGCCAAACGCGGCGGTGGGTTCCGAGATGAACTTGAACGTCGCTTCTTCCAGCATCGCAGGCGTGCCCCAGTAATCGGGGTTCTTGGTGATGGTGATGCTGTCGCCCTGCTTCCAGTCGGTGAAGGTGAAGGCACCCGTGCCGACCGGGTTGGTCTTGATGTTCTCGATGCTTTCGGGGGCCACGATCACCGCGTCGCCCCAAGCCATGTCGAACAGGAAGTTGCCTTGCGGGTTCTTTAGCGTGACCTTGACGGTGGTGGCATCCACAGCCTCGACGCTTTCGATGCCTTCGAACAGCGCCTTTTGCGCATTCGTCGAGTCTTCGGCCCGTGCGCGATCCAGCGAGAAGACAACATCAGTCGCCTCAAAATCCGTGCCGTCGTGGAATTTGACGCCCGTGCGCAGATTGAAGGTATAGGTTTTGCCGTCCTCGGAAATCTCCCAACTTTCCGCCAATCCGGGGTTCACGGAACCATCGGGGCCAAAGCGGGTCAGGCCTTCGAAGACGTTGGAATAGACCACGCTGTCGATGGCACCTGCGGCGGCAGAGGTTGGATCAAGATGCGGCGGTTCCAGTTGGACGCCGATGGTGACGTCGGTTTTGGCAAGTGCGCCCGTGGCGACAAGGGCCAAAGCCGTAGTAAGGGTGAGGGTCTTTTTCATTTGTCGTCTCCCATGAAATTTCACGCGGGGGTCTCCGCTTGTTCGGGGGCCAGAAGGTCGATCAGGACAAGCCCCATCACCTTGGCCGAGTGGATCATATCGTCGATGCCGACGTATTCGTCGGGCTTGTGGGCCAGTTCCAGAAGGCCCGGACCATAGGCAATGCAGTTCTTCAGCTTGCCAATGCGGTCGATGTGTTTTTGATCATAAGTGCCGGGGGAAACAACGAATTCGGGGTCTTTGCCCAAAACCTGCTTGATCGCCTTTGACACCGTCGTCACCACGGGCGCGTCTTCGTCCGTCATAGTGGGCGACACGCTCCAGAGTTCTTTCATATCGTAGCGGAAGTTGGGGCGGGTTTCGGCAAGGTTTTCCAAAATCGCTTCGATCTCGCCCACCACTTCATCACGACTTTCTTCCATCAGATAGCGCCGGTCCACGATCATCCGGGCACTATCAGGCACGCAGGCCGAGGGCAGGCCGGTGAAGTCCGGTTCCGGTTCGGCCTGACCGCCGTGGAGAGAATTGATGTTCATCGTAGACTGCTTGGCCCCTTCGGGCACAACAGGCATGGCTGTGTGTTTCTGGGCCAATGCGGGATAAAGCTTGTCTTCCATCTCGCGCACCACGGCCCCCATGTGGCGCACGGCGCAATCGCCAAGGAAAGGCATCGAGCCATGGGCAATCTCGCCATGTGTCTCGATCTCGCCCCACCAGACACCGCGATGACCAAGGCAGATGCGGTCTTTTTGCAAAGGTTCGGGGATGATGACGTGATCGACATGGGCATAGTGGCCCTGCTCGGCCAGATAGGCGACACCACCATAGCCGCCGGTTTCCTCGTCTGTGGTGGCCGAGATTTCGATGGACCCCGCAAAGTCGGGGCAGACCTCGATAAAAGCTTCGGCGGCGATGATCGAAGCGGCCAAGCCGCCTTTCATGTCGCAAGAGCCACGGCCATAGATTTTGCCGTCCTTCACCTCGCCCCCGAACGGGTCCATCGTCCATCCTTGTCCGATTTCAACAACATCCGTGTGAGAGTTGAAGTGCACGCATTGGCCTTTGTCGCGACCTTCACGCCGCGCGATCAAGTTCCAGCGCGGGTAACGTTCGCTGTCGCCGGGGGTGCCGGTGGCGCGGATGAACTCGGTGTCGAACCCGTGCTTTTTCAAGCGATGAGCCAGGTATTGGCAAATCTCAAGGTAGTTGTCGCCCGGTGGATTGAGCGTGGGAATCCGCACAAGATCCTGGGTCAGAGCAATCAGATCGTCGCGCAGGGCGTCGATCCGGTCTGACAGGCGGTCTGGCAGCGGAACATCCGTCTTCATGCGCCCAAGGTAGAAAGCGGCCCATCCGGGCGCAATAGCATAAAGCGTTTCGTGGCACTGTTTGGCTGTGGTGCCATCGCGGTGGATGTTGGTCGAGACGGAGTTTATCACGAGAGGCTCTTGCAAGCCTCAATCGTATTGCGTCAGTCCAATTCGACGATCGCACCCGGTTTGGCGATCACCTGCAGCGCCAGGTTGTGACCCGCGATCATGGCGTCTTCTGACGATTGGCCTTTGGCGAGGCCAGCCAGATAACCGGCGTTGAAGCTGTCGCCTGCCGCAGTTGTATCCACCACTTTGCGCGCCGGGGCGACGGTAGGGCGGTGTCCACCGGGGCCAAGATCGACCGGGCCGGAAGCCCCACATTTCAGAACGCCCGCTTGGATGCCGTACGAGGCGAGGCGGCTCAGAACCTGCGCTTCGGTATCATCTTCGAACAGCAGCATTTCGTCGTCGACAGAAGGAAGAGCGATGTCGGTGCGCCGCCAGATGGTTTCCATTTCGCGCCGGGCCAAGGGGGCATCGTTCCATAGGTGCGGGCGATAGTTGCCGTCGAACACAACCGTGCCACCGTCTTTGCGATAGGCATCTAATGCAGAGTAAAGCCGCTCGCGTTGGTCTTGCGACAGGATAGCCAGCGAAATACCTGACAGCACGACCATGTCATAAGGGGACAGCGTCGTTGCCGGATCGCGCCCGTCATTGGCGAACATGGTTTTCGCCGCCGAGGCCGAGCGCCAGTAGGTAAAGCTGCGTTCGCCGGTCGCATCGGTTTCAATAGCGTAAAGGCCGGGCATCCTTGTAGGGTGGCGGGCCACGGCGTCGCTGCCCACGTTGTACTTGGCCATATGGGCCAGTATCCGGTCCGAAAACCTGTCTTGGCCAAGAACCGTCACGTAGTCGACCGACAATTCAGGCGCGACCATCGCCAGATAAACAGCCGTGTTATAGGTGTCGCCAGCCACGTTCAGCTGGGCCGCATTTCCGTCCCCGGCAATCAGTTCGATCATCACTTCGCCCATACAGGCGATTTTGGAAAATTGGGGCATGTCCGGGCTCATAGATCTTTGAATGTGTGTTGGACCTGACTCCAGGCGTCGTCCAGATGTTTCCGCAAAGCCTGTTCGGCCGCATCGGGATCGCGCATCAAAACGGCGTCGTAGATGGCGCGGTGAGACTGATAGTTCACCCGGTTCCGTTCAGGATGGCGCGGCATTTGCAGCCAATGGACCGACAGCCAGTCGGTATAGGCTTTGTGGATCGAAGGCAGGATGGGGTTGTTTGGAATTTTGTAAAGAACGCTGTGAAAGGCGATGTCGGTGTCGAAGAAGTCTTCTGATGTTTCAATGGCGGCTTCGTTCGCGGCCAAGGCCTCTTTCATTTCCGCGATATGGTCGCGGTTGGCGTGGATGGCGGCGTCGCGGGCCAGTGCGGCTTCCATCATGATGCGGATATCAAAGAGATTCCGAACCCCGCCCGGCACGGTCAAAAGACGGGTCACGACCGAGCCCACGGCCTGTATCGCGGCGTCGTATCCCGGCGTGCGCACAACAGGGCGGAAGCGGGGGCGGGCTTCGATCAGACCTTTGTTCGACAAGGCCAGAACCGCTTCGCGCACCACGGTCCGGCTGACACCATAGGTCTGGACGATCTCGCGTTCGGGCGGCAAGGGCTGGCCGTCTTTCAGAGTGCCGTCGAGGATCTGACGCTCGAAAATCGCGATCAGCGTATCGGCGGCCCTTGGCGTTGTGTCAGAGGTGAAAGTGTCGATCATTGCGGGTCTGCGCAGTTTTGTATGACGAAAACGCGCTCAAAACTCCCTGTTTTTTGGCTTTTCGGAAACTTCTCGACGGCTCCGATAATTTTTGTCATACCAAACGGACGGTCGCTCTGCAATGACGGCCGCGACGCGGGGGGAGGCTATGTCACTCATTTCGGATGTGTCCGTTCGGCGCTTTGCCGTGCCACTGGCCGAGGTGTTGACCGATGCCAAACACGGCGATCACACCCATTTTGAACTGATTACGGCAACGGTCCGCACGCAGGACGGCCATGAGGGCACGGGCTATACATACACTGGCGGTAAGGGCGGTCACGCGATCAAGGCGATGATCGAACATGATCTGGCGCCGTTCCTCATCGGGCAACCGGTTGGCGATGTGGAAAAGTTGTATGACGCGATGCAATGGCATGTGCATTACGTGGCCCGTGGCGGGATCGCGTCTTTCGCTATTTCCGCCGTTGATATCGCGCTTTGGGATATCCGCTGCAAAGCTGCCGCCAAGCCTTTGTGGCAGATGGCGGGGGGCACGTCGGATCGGTGCAAGGCCTATTGCGGCGGGATTGATCTGAACTTTTCGCTGGATCGTTTGATTGAACAGACCCACGGCTATCTGGATGCCGGATTCAACGGGGTTAAGATCAAAGTGGGACAGCCTGAGCTTGCGACCGACCTGAAACGCGCGGCTGCCATCCGCGATGTGTTAGGTCCGGACCGCGCCTTTATGGTGGATGCGAATTACTCTTTGAGTGTGGATCAGGCCATTGAAGCGGCGCGGGGGTTTGCCGAATTCGACGTGTTGTGGTTCGAAGAACCGACGATCCCCGACGATTACGTGGGCTATGGCCGGATTGCCAAGGAAACCGGCGTACCGCTGGCCATGGGGGAAAATCTGCACACAATCCACGAGTTTGAATATGCGGTCCGCGATGCAGGCCTTAGCTTTATTCAGCCCGATGCCTCGAACTGTGGCGGGATCACGGGGTGGCTTCAGGTGGCCGAGCTTTCGCAAACCCATGGTATTCCGGTGTGCAGTCACGGGATGCAGGAACTGCATGTCTCGCTGGTTTCGGCCCGCCCCAATGCGGGGTGGCTTGAAGTTCACAGCTTTCCCATTGATCAATACACAACCCGTCCCTTGGTCGTCGAAGAAGCTTTGGCCGTGGCCCCGAATGCCCCCGGCATTGGTGTAACCTTCGACTGGGACAAACTGGAAGCCGCCGATGCGGCGTAGGACAAGAGCTAGGAAAAGGTCCGATTCATGAGCACAACGATCAACGCCGCTTTCTATCGCGGGAATAAATCCTTCGCCGTCGAAACCCGCGATGCCCCCGACCCAAGCCCCGGTGAAGTGGCCGTGCGGATCGCGTATTGCGGCATCTGTGGCACGGATATGCATGTTTACCATGGCAATATGGATGCCCGCGTCGGTCTGAACCGCGTGATCGGGCACGAAATGTCAGGCACCGTTGCGGCGCTTGGCGACGGGGTTGAGGGATTGACTGTCGGTCAGAAAGTCGTGGTGCGCCCCTTGGATCATTGCGGTGACTGCCCGGCCTGTGATGCGGGCCATGTCCATGTTTGTCACAAGCTGAAGTTCCTTGGACTTGATACTGACGGGGCCATGCAGGACATCTGGAACGTGCCAGCCCACACCCTGCATGTTTTGCCAGACGATTTGCGGATGGATCATGCCGCTTTGATCGAACCCGTCGCGGTGGCCTGCCATGATGTGCGCTTGTCCGGTCTGAGGCCGGGCGAAGACGTTTTGGTGATCGGTGGCGGCCCCATTGGCATTCTATGCGCGATGGTCGCGCGGGATGCAGGCGGCAAGGTTGTTTTGTCCGAAGTGAACCCGAACCGTCTGGCCATTGCCCAAAAGCTGGGTTTTGACACGGTGAACCCGGCGGAAGAAGATTTGCCCGCCGCGATCAATGCCAAGACAGGGGACAAAGGCGCGGATGTGGTGTTTGAAGTCTCGGGCACTCAACCCGGTGTCGATGCCATGACGGCTTGTGCGTCCACGCGGGGCCGGATTGTGATGGTGGCGATCCACGCGGCGAAACCTCAGATCGATATGTTCCAGTTCTTCTGGCGCGAGCTGAAACTGATCGGGGCGCGGGTTTACGAGCCTGAGGACTATGAAAAGGCCATTCAGATTATCACGTCTGGCGGGGTGGATGCCGATACAGTGATCACCGATGTCTCGCCATTGGCCGACATCCAAGCGGCGTTCGAAGCCTTGGACAGCAGCCCGACGGCTCTGAAAAGCCTGATTAAAGTGGGAGAAGACGCATGAACATCGCAAAAGCCTTTGATCTGACGGGAAAAACAGCGCTAGTCACCGGTGCAAAGCGTGGCATTGGTCGCGGCATGGCCGAAGCACTGGCCGCTGCGGGTGCGGATGTGGTTGGTGTCTCAGCGACGCTTCAGGCGGGGTCTGACGTAGAACAAGCGATCACGGCTATGGGGCGCAAGTTCACGCCTTATGCGGTTGATTTTTCGGACAGAACCGCGCTGAAAGCCTTCGCGGCCCAATTGGAGGCCGATGGCATCAAGCCCGACATCCTGATCAACAACGCGGGCACCATCAAAAGGAAGCCCGCGGCAGAACACCCGGACGAATGGTGGGACGAGGTGATCGAGGTGAACCTGTCATCCCAATTCGTTCTGTCCCGCGAAATCGGACGTGGCATGGTGGAACGCGGGCATGGCAAGATCATCTTCACCGCGTCTTTGCTGACCTTTCAGGGCGGGATCACGGTGCCGGGTTACGCTGCGTCCAAGGGCGGGATCGGCCAATTGACCAAGGCGCTGGCCAACGAATGGGCGGGCACAGGTGTGAACGTCAATGCGATTGCGCCGGGCTATATCGCGACGGACAACACCGAAGCTTTGCGCAATGATGAGACGCGCTACGCCTCGATTTTGGAGCGCATTCCCCAAGGTCGTTGGGGCACGCCAGAAGATTTCGCAGGTCCGGCGGTCTTTTTGGCGTCACCCGCGTCTGATTACGTAAACGGCGAAATCCTTGTTGTGGACGGAGGCTGGATGGGGCGCTGAACCGTCCCGGTTTTCCGGCCAGTCTTGCAAAGATTAACCTTGAATTTAGGGTCGCAAATTGTGAAATCGCTTATTTTTTAGGCGGTTGCCTGTCTCTCTTTTTCCGTGCGACGGCTCTATTTTTACCATGATTGACACCTAAAAATTCTCTCGAACGTCGCCGAATATAGTAGGAGAGTTGCGTTGATTACTCTTGGAAAGCCCGCCGATTACGAGCTGGCAAATACCATTGCGAAACGAGACCCGAGCTTTAAGTTTCATTTGCCTGAAGGCGCGCGGGATGCCTTTATGCAGAAGGCGGAAGCGCTTGGATGCAATCCCGACGAGGCTGCACAGGAATCGTCACTGTTTGGTAAGATGCTTGGACGCAAGTCTTCGGACGGGCCGTCTTATACAAAGGTATTGCTGAGCTCTCGAGCCGCATTTACGACACTTTCTACCTTTGGCACGGTCACCTGTGGTGAACAGTATTACGATCATAAGTACTGGCGCGAAAACATGGCAGAAAAAATCGACGTCGATAAGTTCGAGGCGGATTTTGCGGATTGGCTTGAGAATCACTATAATGCCGGCAATCCATCGACGCCTGAACCTGCTTTGTCGCACAAGACATATCCTGCGCCAGACGATGCTTAAGGCCTTTGGGGCAAACTTGCCCAACTGATCTTTGCCAAGGATCGCAAAGCCCTCGTATTTTGAAGGGCGGTCGTTCCTATGGCGTTGCCACACCTGCATTCGCAGTGATGTGCGTATTTGTTTTCTGACCCCGCAGAACCAGTGTTAAAACGGTTCGCCCTGCGTCTTGGACGATGGCGGGTTTAAACTCAGAATTCCCCTTGCCCCCTTGGGAAACTGCTTCTAGTTTTGGTCATACCAAAATTGCCCGGTGCGGAAGACGCCGGTACAACTATCCAAGGGAGGATACCTACATGAAACTCAAAGGACTTGTCCTTGCAGCATCTGTGGCTGCACTGGCTATTGGCGCCACGGCGGCCACGGCTCAAACGAAACTGCGCATCCAGACGCACTTCAGCCAAGAAACACTTTCGGGCCAGTTGGCCGAAAAGTTCATCAACGACATTCAGGAAATGTCGAACGGCGAAATCGAAGTCGAGATGTTCTATGCGGGTGCCGTTGTGAAAGCGGCCGAGACATTTGACGCTGCCGCAACCGGCATTCTCGATTGTGACATGACGGGTGGTGCTTACCAAACCGGTAAGAACCCAGCATTCCAGTTCGCAGGCGACCTTTTGGGCGGCTACACGAACCCATACCAGCAGATGGCGTGGCTGTTGCACGGCGATGGCCGCTCAAAGATCAACGACCTGTACAACGACCACAACATGAGCTTCGTCGGCTGGTGGATCCCCGGTCCTGAATCGCTGACTTCGACGCGTCCAATTCGCGGCGTTGAAGACTTCAAAGACTGGAAATTCCGCTCACCTCCGGGCCTTGCCACCTTGGTTTTCGCAAACCTTGGCGCGTCGCCTATCGTGATGGACTTCAACGAGATCTTT
>CAZWDS010000054.1:0-20491 GCA_964632495.1 uncultured Rhodobacterales bacterium | reverse complement strand
GTAGGTTCGATCCCTACCGCCGGAGCCAATTTCCTCGAATTTATCCTAGTCCCTTAAACTGCGCCAAAGTTGGCATTGTTTTGGAGAGGGGACTTGTGGCGCTGCAAATAGCCATTGCTGGATAAAATCCGGTCGGCAGACCCATCCTGCTTACGATAGTCGCCTTACAGAGTGCCCGGTCGTCTGCTAGGTCATGGGCATACACAGGGAGTAAACTATGAGTTTGATGGATATACTTGCCCAAGTGGCAACCGAAATGGCTGCTGCAAAAGGCGCCAGCGGAACGATGAAAAGCCAGCAAAGTGGTCGAAGCAACGGTGGATTGTTCGGCGACGCCCCTGCCCGTGAACAAAGCGGCGGGTTGCAGGACATCATGGGCGACCTTCTGGGAGGCAAAGGCAGTTCCAGTGGCGGTCTTGGCGGATTGCTTGATGGCTTGGCGGGTAACAATCCTGAAACGTCGACCCAACCCAGACGCGGCGGTCTTGATGACGTCATCACGCAGACGGACAATTCCGGTGGCTTGGGCGGACTTCTTGAACAGCTTGCAGGTGGCAAAGGAGGCGGTGGTCTTGGCGATTTGCTGGGTCAACTGGCAGGCGGAAGTGCCGCGGGCGGTGGCGGCAACTTTGGCGATATGCTGAACCAGGCCCTGACCAAAAGCAGCGCGCCCAAACCGCAACCGACCCGTGGCCAAGAAGTCGCCGCAGGTCTGATGCTGAAGGCGATGATTCAAGCCGCCAAGGCGGACGGAAAAGTCGACGCAGGCGAACGTGACAAGCTGTTGGATAAACTGGGTGATGTATCTGCCGCCGAACGTGAGTTCGTGCAACGCGAAATGGCCGCTCCACTTGATCCCGAGGGGTTGGCGCGTCAGGTGCCGCGTGGACTTGAAAACCAAGTCTATGCCATGTCGGTGCTGGGCATTGATCTGGACGTCACCGAAGAGGCGCAATACCTGCATCAGTTTGCGTCCCACCTGCAAATCGGCAAAGAAACCGTAAACCACATCCACGACAAATTTGGCGTGCCGCGCCTCTATCGTTGATCAAACGAGATGACTGAATAAGGAAGGCCGCTTTGTGATTGGGGCGGCCTTTCAAAAACATCGCAGAATTTTTTGCCCGTGCATTGTCGCCCCCGTTCCCCTGGCAATTGATGTCCACGCAAATCGCGAAAATCCGGGCAAATAGCCCAATGTCGGCGAAAGCCAGATTGCGCGACGCCAATGCAGCTACAGTTTGTAATCCGGCAACCCGTCCAGCGCTGATTTCAACGCATCGCCCCAGCTTGAGGTGATTTTTAGATAGCCTGCGTCTTCGGCTTCGATACGGCGTTGGTTGCCTGCATGAAAGGTGTCGTTCTCGTAGATGTGCAGATCGAACGGCAAGCCGACGGACAGGTTGGCTTTGACGGTGGAATCGAACGACACCATCAAAAGGCGGACGGCTTCTGCAAAGCTCATCTCGGGATCATAGGCCCGCACAAGGATCGGCTTGCCGTATTTCGCCTCACCAATCTGGAAAAAGGGCGTGTCTTCGGTGATCTCGATGAAATTGCCTTCGGGATAGATCAGGAACACCGTCGGGCTGCTGCCCTTCACCTGCCCGCCCACGATAACCGAGGCGCTGAACCTATCGCCCGAGGATTGTCCCGCAGGTTTTGAGTAGGCGATCACCTCTTTCAAGGTCTGGCCGACGAGCCGCGCAATCTGGAACATGGTGGGTTGGTTCAGAATACTGGGGTCGCGATCAGCCACGGCCTTGGAGCGTTCTTCCAGCAAGCTGATCATCGCCTGCGTCGTGGCCAGATTGCCCGCCGTCATGATGGTGATCGAGCGTTCACCGGGCTCTTCCCACGTAAACATCTTTCGCGCGGTCGAGAAATTATCGACGCCCGCATTGGTGCGGGTGTCGGACATGAACACCAGTCCGGCATTCAGGCGCAGGCCAACACAATAGGTCATCGAATCCTCGGGTCGTTGATGGACTTTGGTCTACTGCTGGACCTGTAAAGATACAATCATCGCCTCATTGCTGCTGCCCATACGTAACCCGGAAATCGGCGCGGCATCATGGGCGTCGCGGCCAATGGCGATGCGGACGTATTTCTCATCTGGCGATACGCCGTTCGAAACATCAAAGCCGACCCAGCCCAGATCGTCGATATGCACTTCAGCCCAAGCGTGGCTGGCGTCTTGATCCACACGGTCGGGCATCATCAGATAGCCACTGACATATCGCGCAGGCAATCCGGCTTTGCGGACGGCAGAAACGAAGATATTGGCGTGGTCCTGACAGACGCCTTGCCCGGCTTTGATGGCGCCTTCCGCATCCGTTGTCGCGTCCGTTTTGCCGAACCCATAGGGGACGTGATCAAGGATGGCCGCCGACAGGCTGTGAAGGCTTTCGACGGGAGCATCGGCACGGATGACTTTGGACAGCTTGGTAATCGCGTCCCCGGGCATCGTCAGCCTGGTCGGCTGTGCGAAGTGCCACAGAGGCGCGCGGCCATAAACTTTGCCCAATACGCCGGACACATCTGCCGTGGTCACCTGCCCCGTCGCCGTCAGGGTCAGGGATTGGGTACCGGGTTCCGCGCTGACCAGATCCACATGGTTGCCGTAGTGGTCGGAATACCCCGTCTCGATCCGCCCGCCATCCACACGGATGGTCCATTCCGACACATCTTGCGGGATCGAGCTGAGAGGCCGCAGGCGGACCTTTTGCAAGGCATAATCCACCGGGGCGTCATAGGAATATGTTGTCACATGGTTGATGGCGAGTTGCATCAGGAGTTGAACCTGTAATCGGTTTCGATGAGTTGGCCGATATGCGCATTTTCGGCCAAAACCGAACTGAGGCATTCGTGTAAACCTTCATCGAAGATCGAAGCAATGTCACGATCTTTCAACCGATTGTGCAAGGCCTGGGCGGCGGGCAGGCTGTCGGGCTCGGTCTTATATTGCTCGGCCAGATAGGTCAGGTTGGCCACGATCTGCCCCGCGCAATAGGCCAGCGATCGGGGCATACGACTGTCTAAAATCAGGAAGCTGGCGATGTTGGGAGCGGTATAGTCGTCTTCCACCGCCCATCTGAACGATCGGTGCGCCGAGACGGATCGCAACAGCGTTTCCCATTGGACATTATCAAGGCGACTGCCGACGAAAGATGGCGAAGGCAACAACGCGTAGTATTTCACGTCGATGATCCGCGCGGTGCTGTCCAGACGTTCGGTAAAGGTGCCCAAGCGACAGAAATCATAGATATCGTTTCTAAGCATCGTGCCGTGCAATGCACCGCGCACAAGGGCTGATTGCTGGCGGATGGTGGCCAGAACTTCGGGCAAATCGGTTTCCGGGATCGGGTCTTTCAGCCGGTCCGTCAGCACCATCCAGGTTTCGTTCACCGCCACCCATACTTCGGTCGTCAGCGCCGTGCGCACCAGCCGCGCGTTGTCGCGGGCCGTTTTCATCACCGACAGAACCGAGCTTGGGTTTTCTGCATCACGCAACAAAAAATCCGTCACGCGGGCGCTGTCATATTCGTCGTGCTTGGCGTCATAGGCTTTTTGCGAGGCCGAGGTGACGATCACCGATTTCCATTCGGATGCAGGATCAGACGACCGGGTCAGCGCGATGCGGAACCCGGCTTCGATCATCCGCGCGGTATTTTCGGCCCGCTCAAGGTAGCGAAACATCCAGTAAAGTCCGCCTGCGGTTTTTCCCAGCATCAGCTTTCCAATACCCAGGTGTCTTTGGTCCCACCACCTTGGGACGAGTTCACCACCAAGCTGCCTTCGGTCAGGGCCACGCGGGTCAGACCACCCGGCACCATGTTCACTTCACCGGGTGACACCAGCGCGAAGGGGCGCAAATCGACGTGACGAGGGGCCAGACCCGCTTCGGTGAAGATCGGCACAGTGGACAGCGACAGCGTGGGTTGCGCGATATAATTCGCAGGCTTCGCGGCCAGCTTTTTGGCAAACTCGGCGCATTCGTCTTTCGTGGCGGCCGGTCCAACCAACATGCCGTAACCGCCCGAACCGTGGACTTCCTTCACCACCAGATCGGCCAGATTATCCAACACGTACTTTAGCGTCTCAGGCTCTGAACATCGGAAGGTTTCAACGTTCTTCAGGATCGCTTTTTCGCCGGTATAGAATTCGACGATGTCTGGCATGTAGCTGTAGATCGCCTTGTCATCGGCCACGCCTGTGCCCGGGGCGTTGGTGATGGTGATATTGCCTGCGCGGTAAACATCCATGATCCCCGGCACGCCCAACATGCTTTCGGGGTTGAACGTCAGGGGGTCAAGAAAATCATCATCCACCCGGCGATAGATCACATCGATCACCTTGTACCCCCGCGTGGTCCGCATCGCGATATGGCCGTCGACCACGCGCAAATCGTGACCTTCGACAAGTTCAACGCCCATCTGATCGGCCAGAAAGCTGTGCTCGTAATAGGCCGAGTTGTGGATGCCCGGGGTCAGAACAACGACACAAGGACGGCCCTTGCAATTGGGCGGAGCGGAGGCTTCCAGCGAGCGGCGCAGGTTCTTGGGGTAATCGCTGACGGGTTGGACTTTGATCCGGCTGAAAAGCTCGGGGAACATCTGCAGCATAGTTTCTCGGTTTTCCAGCATATAGCTGACGCCCGACGGTGTGCGCGCGTTGTCTTCCAGAACAAAAAACTCGTCTTCGCCGGTCCGCACGATGTCGGTGCCCACGATGTGCGTATAGACGCCGCCCGGTGGCGTGAAATCGATCATCTGAGGCAGGAAGGCATCGTTTTCAGCCACCAGCGCTTGCGGCACAATGCCGGCGCGCAGGATCTCCTGCCGATTGTAAATGTCATGGAGGAAAGCGTTGATGGCCCGGACCCGCTGTTCGATGCCTTTTGAAAGCTTCATCCATTCGGTGTTCGACAGGATACGCGGCACCAGATCGAAAGGGATCAGACGCTCTTCGGCATCGGCTTGCCCGTAGACATTGAAAGTGATGCCGGTGCGGCGAAAGAAGGCCTCGGCCTCTTCGGATTTCTTTTGCAGCCGGGCATTGTTTTGCCCCGCAAACCACGCATCGTAAGTGGCATATGGCGTTCTGACGCCCATTGCGCCCTGCATTTCACTGAAATGCGTCCCTGCACTCTTCATAAAGAAAAGGTTAACGTGGTCCGGAAGCTTTGCAACAAAGTTCGGAAGAATAAGCCATAAAACTCAAACGACTTTCGTCCATTTGCACAAAGAATAAGCAGCCGAAATGCCCCTTGGAACCGCTGGACCTTGCCAAGAATCGCCCCCATAGTGTCGCACGTGGCTGACAAAGACCCCCTTCCCGGCTGGAATTACACGCCCGATGTGCCGCTTCAGGTGTCACCTGTGTTTCGCTGGCCGCTGAACCCAATGGCTGTGCTGACGTGGTTCTGGACCCGGTGGTTCCTGATCTCGGAAAAACTGATTCTTGTCGCCTTGGCACTGATCACGTGGTTCTGGTTTCACCCCCCCTTAGAGACAACTGCAACACTGGCCCCCGGTTGGATCCTTGGGCTTTACGCCCGAAACCTGATCCTGTTCACAACTGTCGTCGGCGCATTGCACCTCTATTTCCACGGGTTCCGCCGGCAAGGCGACCGGCTAAAGTTCGACAAACGACCTTTGATGCGCAACGGTCGCCAGTTCACATGGGGCGGTCAGGTGCGCGACAACATGTTCTGGTCGCTGGCTTCAGGCGTGACGGTCTGGACCGCCTACGAAGTCCTGTTCTTCTGGGCCATGGCCAACGGATGGGCCCCTGTTTTGACGTGGGACCAAAGCCCGATCTGGTTCATCGCCCTGTTCTTCCTGATTCCGATCTGGGAGAGCTTTTACTTTTACTGGATCCACCGCCTGCTGCATTGGCCCCCTTTGTATGACCGCGTGCACGCGCTACATCACCGCAACATCAACGTCGGACCGTGGTCTGGATTGTCGATGCATCCGGTGGAACATGTGCTGTTTCTGGGCTCGGTCCTGATCCACTGGGTCGTCATCGCCAGCCCCGTGCATATCCTGTATCACATGCAATACCTAACCCTGACAGCGGCCACGACGCATTCGGGGTTTGAAGGCTTGCTGGTGAACGACAAAACCCGTCTGGCCCTTGGCACCTTCCACCACCAAATGCATCATCGGTATTTCGAATGTAACTACGGTTCGCTTGAAATTCCTTGGGACAAGCTTTTCGGCTCTTTTCATGATGGCACTGTCGCGGCAAATGCGCGGATGCAAGAGCGGCGACGGGCAATGCACAACCGCTAGATTGCGGGGGCGGGATGGGTTTGCGGCTTTACGCGGCCTTGCCACTTGGGGAATGGTGCACCCATGAAAGACTTTACGACAGATGTGATTATCATTGGCGCCGGGCCATCTGGTTTGCTGTTGTCGCAACTTTTGCACAACGACGGTGTGCCCTCGGTGATTGTGGAACGCACCACTAGCGACCGGGTGTTGTCTCGGATACGGGCGGGTGTGTTAGAGCGCGGCACCATCGACGCTATGATGGACGCAGGCGTGGATGCGCGGATGCAATCCGAGCGGATAGACCATGACGGCGTCATCCTTGGCTTTGACGGTGAGCATTTCGAGATCCCGGTGAAAGACATCACAGGCCATGCGGTGACGGTCTATGGCCAGACCGAAATCACCAAGGATTTGATCGAGGCTGCGGAAGCCCGCAACCAACCCATCTTCTGGGACGCGCCGGATGGCGTGATCTCGGGACGATCAGGCGATGCCCCGAACCTGACGTTCACAGGACCCGACGGCCCCATCACGGTGACGGGCCGTTTCATCGCCGGATGCGACGGCTTTCACGGCATTTCGCGGCAAGCAATCCCAAGCGAAAACCGCAAAACCTTTGAACGCGAATACCCGTTTGGATGGCTTGGGGTGCTGGTGGATCAGCCGCCCGTGGCCCACAACGTGATCTATGCCAACCATCAAGACGGGTTTGCGCTGGCGTCCATGCGCTCGGACAGCCGATCACGCTACTATGTGCAAACGGCCCCCGGTGAAACCGTGGACGATTGGCCGATAAAGACGTTCTGGAGCGCCTTGCGCCATCGGATGGGCACCTTGGGAGAACAGATCAAAACCGGTGCGCCTTTGGAAATGTCGATCGCGCCTTTGCGGTCTTTCGTGTCTGAACCGATGTCTTATGGCCCCTTGTTTCTGGCTGGCGACGCCGCGCACATCGTCCCGCCCACGGGCGCGAAAGGCCTGAACCTTGCCGTGGCAGACGTCCGGCGTTTGGCACGGGCCTTTGCATCTTGGAAAACTGGCAACGAAGATCCGCTGACCGCTTATGGGCGCGAGGCTTTGAGCCGGGTCTGGAAGGTTGAACGATTTAGTTGGTATCTGACGCAACTTATGCATCAGTTCCCTGATCACTCCGAGTTTGAAAAAAAGATGCAGCGCGCCGAGTTCGATTACATTCGCGGATCACAGGCAGGTCAGACGATGATTGCAGAAAACTATGTCGGCTTGGATTTCTAGGTCTGGTTTTCAGCTGTTTTTGCGGCAAGTCGAACACGCGCTCCGAAACGGTTCTGCCCGACCGAGAACGGAAAGCCTTCAAGCGCGCTGACCGGCAAAACCGAAGCGCCATCGGTCAAAGCGTTCAGACCGGGCCATCCATCCCGGATCCAAACCGTGCCATCGGTCGCGCGCGGCGTGACCTTAGCTTGCGCCTGAAAAGCTCCGAATTCATTGGATAATTCGATCTGATCACCATCTGAAATTCCCCGTTTCTCAGCATCTTTCGGCGCGATCCAAAGCTCAGGCGCCTCTTCCCGAGCAACCAGCGTCGGCAAGGCGCGCCCGTGATCGTAAAAGGCGTGGAAGTGGGCGAAGGTGCGTCCGAAGGTCAGGATCAAATCCTCGGGTTCAGCACCAACATGCCTTGCTTCGGGTAAGGGAGATAACCCCATGTCAGAGGCGCGGTCAGAATAGAACTCGATCTTGCCTGAGGGCGTTGAGAACTTCCGCGTTGGATAAGCCACATGCGAGACATTCAACGCCGCGTGACCACCCGCCGCCCGCAAGGATTGCACCGTGGCATGGCCCGTTGCCGGGTGATCCAGCGCGGCATCCATCGCCGCTTCCTGATCGGGCCAAGGATAGACATCCGCCACATCCAACCGGTCGGCCAGACCTTTGTAGATGTCATAGGCGGGCCTTACGCCGTCCGGTGCAGGCAAAGCGCGGTCCGTCAGATAGATGTGTGTGTTCGTCGATTTCGCACCGATCTCTTCCAGCCAGAGGGTGCCAGGCAACACGATGTCGGCCGCCTCGCGGATCATCTGATTGGGGAAGATGTCATAGGCAACCACCATCTCGGCCTTGTTCAAAGCGGCCCGCATACGGTTGGTGTCGGCGAAGGACGACAAGACGTTGGATCCGATAGACACGAAAACCTTAACCGCGCCTCTTTCCAGCCCTTCGACAATCGCTTCCATCTGGTTCGGAATATAAACCCCGGGTTTGCGCCTTTCGGCAGCCGTGAAATTGTTAAACCCCGCACCATGACTGCGCCCCCCGTGACGTGGGCCAAGCCCGCCGCCCGGCACGCCGAAATTTCCGGTCAAAGCGGGCAGACAGGAAATGGCGCGGGCGGCTTGCCAAGTATTGTCGCCCTTGTGCATCGAAGACCCACCCGTCACGATCATCGCGGGGGCTGTCGTGGCATAGGCGCGGGCCAGGCTTGTGATCTGATCTGCGGGGATGCCTGTTTGGGCTTCGCCCCACGCGGGCGTCATCTCTGAAACATGTGCTTTCAAGGCATCAAAGCCTTGCGTGTGGTGCGCCACGAAATCCACGTCCCAGCTTTCGTCGCGCACGATCACATGCATCATTGCAAGGGCCAAAGCCGCGTCCGAGCCGGGGCGCACCAACACCAATTCGTCCGCCAAAGCGCTGGCCTCTGTGCGTCGCACATCGATCACCACAATCCGCGCACCACGGCGCTTGGCCTGTTCGACAAACCGGAACGTGTTGGCCTGACTGACCGTATTCGCGCCCCACAGGATCACCAGATTGGAATGCGCCCCAAGGTCCTCCTTGGTCGAGGTCTCAATCGCGCCAGTCAGCCCCAAACCAAAGCCACCCAAACCCCAGCAGATCATCGCCGGGTTCCAAGACTGACAGCCATAAAGATTGGCAAACCGGTCCATCTGCGCACGTTTCAGACCGAAGGCATAGTCGTTCGCCATATTGCCATGGCCCTGCCAGAACCCCACGGCTTCCCGCCCCACCTCGCGCATTTTGGCCGCCATTCGGTCCAGCGCGTCGTCCCATGTCATGTCGCCCCAAGCCTCGCTGCC
The DNA here is from genome assembly GCA_964632495.1 of uncultured Rhodobacterales bacterium. Lineage (GTDB taxonomy): Bacteria > Pseudomonadota > Alphaproteobacteria > Rhodobacterales > Rhodobacteraceae > CALKXV01. The sequence continues at coordinate 11,130 of CAZWDS010000054.1, read as the reverse complement.
ACGCGCGGCCCGGATCATCGGGCGCATCAGTCTTTGGGGGTTGCCGACGATTTCATGCGCCGCCTTCCCGCGCATACAAAGAAACCCGGCACTGTCAGGGTTGGTGTCATCCCCTGTGATCGACACACCGCCGCCTGCATCAACCGTGACCTCCATGCCGCAGAGGGTCGGATGGCAGTTCATCGGGCACATCGTCTTGAAGGTCGTTGTGTCGGACATGGGGCTTTCACAGTCGAGGGCGCGCGACAGACCGCGCTGGCAGCACTATAAACTGTGGAACGCCCGGCAGGGAACGCAGAAATCCAGACGGGCGGGCAATTGAAAGGACTGACCCAGATCGAATGCGCACCAAGGGGCGACCGCGCCTCGGGCGGTCAGCCCGCCTCGTCGGAGGCCTTTCGGGCCGTGAGACTGAAAATGGTGCCCCCAGAGAGACTCGAACTCCCGACCCTCTGATTACAAATCAGATGCTCTACCAGCTGAGCTATAGGGGCACACGCCGCATCATGTAGCAACGCGGACGCATCAGGGCAAGCCTTGGAATCGCACGGGTTTCATCACCCGGTATACCGGTCTAGGTTGGCCACCAAGAGCAGATAGGGCGGGCAGACAATTTATGGAGATCATTTTCCATTTGGGTGCACATTGCACGGACGATGGCCTGTTGATCCGTTCCATCCTTAAAAACCGTGCAAAACTGGCCGAAGAAGGCATCGGCGTGCCCGGTCCCAGCCGGTATCGCGAGCTTTTGGGCGAAGCCTCGACCGCGCTTCGGGGCGAACCTGCCCATGAAGAAACCGAGGCCGAATTGGTGGACGCGATCCGCGACGACGAAACCGCCGAGCGCGTTATTTTATCCAGCGAGAACTTTCTATGCCGCGCGGATGTGGTGTTGGCCGCCGACGGGCTATACCCCAAGGCTCAGAAATCGGCGTGGTTGCGTCAGTGCCTGCCGTCCCATGACGTGGGCTTTGCCATGGCGGTGCGCAATCCGGCGACTTTTGTGCCAGAGTTGCTTCACCAGATTGGCAAGGACGAAGAGGCGCTGGACGATGTGTCGATCACCGATCTTCTGTGGTCCGAGGTTCTGGCCGATATCGTCGTTGCCAATCCCGGTGCACAAATTCTGACGTGGTGCCATGAAGATACGCCGTTTATCTGGTCCGAAATCATCCGCGAGATGACCGGCCACGATCCCTTCACCGAGATGGACGGCGAATTTGATATGCTGGATCGGATCATGTCGCGCGATGGTATGACGCGTCTGGTGGATTTTCTGGAGGCCCGGCAAGTCACCAGCCAGTCCAAACGCCGAAAAGCGGTGTCCGCCTTTCTTGAAGCCCATGCCATCGAAGACGCCGTCGAAGCCGAGATCGACCTGCCGGGCTGGAGCGACGAAACGGTAGATATGCTGACCGAGCTTTACGAAGACGACATGGAACGGATCGCGCAGATGCCGGAAGTGACGCTTATCACGCCCTAAACCAGCTTACATTCCAAGCGCTTCTTTATACATGTCCAACACCGCTTCTTCTTCAGCGATGTCGTCTTTGTCGCGCTTGCGAAGCGCAATCACTTTGCGCATGACCTTGGTGTCGTATCCCCGCCCCTTGGCTTCGGCCATCACTTCTTTTTGCTGATCGGCGATGTCGCTTTTTTCTGCCTCAAGGCGTTCAAAACGCTCGACAAACTGGCGAAGCTCGTCTGCAGTAACGCGGTAGCTTTGGTCAGTGACGCTGTCGTCCATGGTGGTGATACTCTCTCTTGCTGGAAGGGTTCGATACCGCCCGAAACGTCCGTCTGCAAGGGTTGATCCCCAGCCTCAAGCGCATTAGTCCCACCAGCAGTGAAACGAGGGACATAGCCCATGGAAAATCTGATCTGGATCGGAGCAGTTGTCACGCTTGTGGGTCTTGCCGGACTGATCTGGTGCATCGTGACCGTCCAAAAAGCCCGCAAAGACGGGCTGGATGATGCCGCAATGAAAGAACGGCTTCAAAAGGTTGTCGCCCTGAATATGGGAGCGCTGTTCCTGTCGGCCATCGGACTGATGATGGTGGTCATGGGAATCGCGTTTCGCTGACTGAACCTTAAGAGTTCAGGTCGGAAAATGTCTTTTCCGACTGTATCAAATCCTTAATGATCGACGGTGGCGACGCAATACGCATGCTGTGCTGCGACATGTCCAGAAGATGATCGTGCACGGACTTCAATCCCAGAAGATCGGCGGCAAACATCACGCCACCCGTGCGGCGTGCGAAACCCAACCCATGGATCGCGACCATATCAATATCTGCGGGGCGTTTGGCAGTCTCGTCCACCAACAATTGAGCCCCTGCCCCAGCCATAGCGGACAAAGCACGGAAACGGATCGTCGCATCACTGATCGGTTGTGGCGTGATGCCTTTGCCGTCGCGGTCGGCAGCGACCATCTGCAAGACCTCCGGGTCTTCCTGACCTGCGGCGCCCCGTTGTTCATAGGCATAATATCCCCGGCCCACCCCGGCACCTAGGCGCCCCATGCCCAAAAGCACCTCGTCAATCCCGCCACCGCGCAGACCTTCTGCATTGCCATGGTTCGAAAAGCGGCGAATGCCCAACTGGTCCCGCAACCCAAACGAGCCATAGGGAATGCCCCAGTCTTTCAACGCCAGGTCAATTTGTTTGATCCCCGCGCCATCCTCCAGACAAAGATCACATGCCGCATGCAGCGCTTCGATAATATGCGTGCCGATCGCCTCTTTTGACGGAGCGGTTTCCAGGATCAAACGGTCAATCTGGCGGGCAAAGGATCGGGCCGTCGCGACAGCACGCGCACCTGATTTCTGTCCGATTGTCATTTCGACCAGCCGGTTTTTCTTCATTCCGGGATAGAACCGCAGGCCCACCACATCCGCGTCGCGGCCTGTCTTGGCGGCCACCTGATCGGTTGCGACACGCTCGCCACCCACCATCAGGACCGCACCGGCTTTCATAGCACCGTCTAAAGTCGACAGACGTTCTTTGGTCAAAGCCTGCGATGGATCAATCACCACATCCGCTTCGGACAAAGTGCCATAACCGGACACCGCTTGCATGCGATCCAGAACATCTTCGACATCTTCTTCGCTGATCTGTTTGTTCGCGACCCGCGCATCATAATAGCCAATCACCCGACCAACACCGGATTCCAAGGCTTCGTCATTGGCCTCGGCCACAATAACGTCAAAACCCGCATCCAGACATTGCACAACCAACTCGGACCCAATGCCATGGGCAGAGATAACGGCAACAGTTCTGATACTGCGCGCCGGTGTGCGGCCTTCCCATTTGGTGGTTGCATGCAAGCGACGTTCGGCGGCAAAGACATGGCGTAGCGATCTTGAATGCTCGGAATTCACAAGGTCTTCGAAGGCCGCTTCTTCCATACCGCGCCCGATGTCATAGGGCAGCAACAGGGCCGCCTCGACGCATTCGATCATCCGGCTTGGGGCATCCAAGGGCGAGGCTTCTGCGGCACGGCGGTGATTGGCGACGGCTTCCAGAAAGGCCGTGCCTTCGCCCAAACGATCCCGCCGCGTCGAACTATAGCGCAATGCCTCCGAGCTGTCGGCCAGCTTCTCGGCGTGGGCGACGGCCGCACCCACCAGATCATTGGCTTCAATGACGTCGACCAAACCCAGTTTGTGCGCCACTTCGCCTGCCACCGCACGACCGCTCAGCAACAGCTTCAACGCCGCAACACCGCCAATGACTTTCGGCAGTCGCTGTGTTCCACCCGCGTTCGGCAAGACCCCCAGTGTGATATCTGGCGCTCCCAAACGCGCCGACGGAGAGGCAACCCGCATATGGGTCGCCAATGCCACTTCCAGCCCGCCCCCCAAGGCCGAGCCGCCAATTGCGGCTACGACGGGTTTTGTGCAGTTTTCAATGCGGTCGCACAGATCGGCAAGCGTCGGCGTTTCATCGCTGACCACCTCATTCAAACCCGCGCCCGTCGCAAACATCTTGGCGTCCCCGGTGATGACGATCGCTTTGATAGATGCATCGTCGTCCGCGCGCGTGATGCCTTGCATCAAAGCGCTGCGCACGTCACCGGACAAAGCCGCCATTGGCGGATTGTCGATTGCTATGACCAGCACGTCGTCGCGGCGTTCGCTGCGAACGGTTTCGGCCGGTTCCCCCTGCTCATCCAAACCCATGACTTTTCATACGCCATAGGTCGGGAAACTCAAGAGCAGGGTGTCGCCAAGTTTTACACCGGCAAGTTGTCCCAAAGATCATCACCGTCGTCAGGCGCAACGGCGCTTGGTTTCTGGACGGGCTGATCCTGATTGAGGTTGGCGTGTTTTTGCAGGCCAAAAAAGAGAACCTTGGTCACATTGGAGGCTGCGTCGTCCGCGTTCAAAGGCATTGAAACTTGTCTTTGGTCTGGCATTTGGATCCTCCTGAAAAGTTCATTTTATGAGTATGCGTCAAAAGTAACACGGAGGTGACGGTCCATAGTTAAAAATCCGTTACCACCGGCGATTTTTGGCGCATCGAAACGCCGCCTCAGGTTCCGATTTCTGGCAACTCGGGCAGCTCAGGAAGGTCTGGCAAATCAGGAAGATCCGGCAAATCAGCAAGGTCTGGCGCAGCATCAAGTGCGGGAAGATCACCGGCTGGCATATCGGGAAGGTCGGGAAGCTCGGGTAAATCGGGCAGTTCCGGAAGATCCGCGGCGGGCTCGACCTCGGGCGACGGCGCCCCGTCCGGCTCAGGCAAAGCAATCGGGCCAGCCGCGGCCGCCCCTGCACCGCCCAGCATCGCAAGCCCTTCTGCGGACTCTGCGCCCTCTTTGCCCGACAGGTTTTCGTGAAATGACAAACGCACCGCTTTCGAACCGTTCAATTGACCAAGACGCGCGGTTGCAATCTTTTGGCCGCCCAGACCTTCCAACTGAACATCGCCAAGCGCTGACACCGGCACTTCGATCACATCGCCAACAGCCAGGTTCTTGACCGTAGACATCTGCACCGGCATGCGCGTCAGAATGGCAACCATCGGCGCTTCGATCCCGGCCAGATGTTTGTGCACCCGCGCCGCCGATGTCCCGTCATTCGACTTTGGAAGAAACGTTGGCACGGCAAAAAACAAACTGCCCGTCTTGGCCCCGCCGCCCAAAGACAGCTCGATTCTCAGCGTTTGGAATTCAACAGGATCAAGAACAAGATCCGCATTGCGCTTGGTCAGAACCCGGTTCAACCGCGTGAAAGACATCATAGGCAGCGTGTCGGAATGTTCATCGGCTTCAGCCGCCTTGCGCGCGGTTTCCATCCAACGATCCACGATATCGCCTGCCACGATGCCGTCCATCTTGGTCGTCGCCCTGTCCGGCGCGGGTTTCGACGACACCCGCCCCGACATCTGCACTTCGGTCAAAGCCGCCAAAGTGCCTGAAGAAACCACGCAAACACCACGGTCTTCGGCGTCGTCTTCTAGCTGATAAACCAGATCCTGTTCGGTGAGTCTTTCCAACAAATCGGTTTTGGACAAAGTCCCAAAAGACACATCGCCCACCAGCACATCCAGCGCCAAAACCTTGTCCGCCACGCGCGGCATGAGTTTGCGCAACATCGCACTGGCCGAAGACCCGCCCGGCACAGCCCCCCGGGCAGGTGCGATTTTTTTGCGTAAGACAGCAGCGTCAACCATCGCAATCCCTTGCGGTTACCCTTCGCGCCCGAAAATCGGACGTCTTTCCATTCGCGCCCGAAAATCGGACGACAAGGTTACGATTCGGTTGCTATTGGGCTGTCTGATGGCGGAACCTTGGGCAAAATCACCCGGAACGCCGCACCTTTGGGACGCTGCAGATAGTCGATGCTGCACCCCAGACGACGCATCACCTCGCGGCAGATCGCCAAACCCAGCCCGGCACCGCCTGCCGCCTTATGGTCATCGGCGCGGGCAAATTTCTCGAAAATCATGTCCTGCTTGTCCGCCGGAATGCCCAAGCCGTTGTCTAAAAAGTCGATGACAGCATCGCCATTGATCTCTTGAACCTCGATTTTGAGGCACGGCGCGTCCGCGACGCAGTATTTGCGCACGTTGGTGATCAGATAGATAAAGACCTGCGCCAACCGGTCACTGTCGGTCCTCAACTTGATACCCTCGCGCGCCCTGTCCCGTTCAATCACAAGCTGGTTTTTTGCACCCGGGTGGGCCGTGGCGGCACAGGCGCGGTCCAGAACCGAAGACAAGGTGACGTCTTCGACGTTCAGCGTGACTTGCCCATGCTCCAACACGCTCAGATCCAGCAAATCGTCCAAAAGCCGGGTCAAACGCCGCGCTTCGCCGTGGATGATTTCGCTGTATTTGCGCCGCTCGTCGGGCTGCATGTTTTCACCATCCATCAGAATTTCACTAAACGACCGGATCGAGGTCATCGGCGTGCGCAATTCGTGGCTGATCTGACTGAGAAAACCGTCTTTTTGCACCGAAAGCGCAACCAGCTTCTGGTTGACCTCGCGCAATTGTCCAGCGGTCTGTTCCAGCTCGCGGCTTTTCTCTTCAAGTTCGCCGGAATATTCAAGGATTTGTTGGGCTTCGTCGGCGACCTTCATCATATCTTCGACCGAAATCGAGGCCCCGCCGGTGATCTGACCCAACATGGCATGGGCCGTAGCCGCTCCGACAGACCCGGCCAATTCTCGTTCCAAACGTTCAATGAAATTGGGCGTCACGTCCGGCAAATTCCCCGGCACCCCTTGGCGGCGGGCTTCGACTTCGAACAGCCTTTGCGCATCAGACGGGCCCAACAATCGTTGTGACATCATCAACAGATCTTCGGCGTCAATGGCCCCGCCGCTCCAACCATGGGTGGCGTCGGAGTAGCGGAAGATGTTGACGAAGCTGGCGCCCTGAAACCGCTCCAAAGGCGTTTGCGACGTGACCAGCGAACAGCCGACAAAGGCGATCGTGTTCAGCACCATCGACCAGAACACCGAATGGACGATTGGGTCCAATCCTTCGATCCAGAACAAGGCCTGCGGTTTCAGCAACGCCAAACCAAAGGGGCCTGCCTCAAAGGTGCTGGCCGTCAAAAGCCCTCCTTCGCCGAAGCTGGGCAGGAATGACGTCCATAGCCAGACGGCAAAGCCAACCGACAATCCTGCCGCAGCCCCGATCCGTGTGGCCCCGCGCCAGAAGATGCCGCCCAGCAATGCGGGCAAGACCTGTGAAACGCCCACGAAAGAGATCAAGCCGATAGCGGCCAGGGCCGTCCCTCCGCCCGAAAGCACAAAGTACAGGTATCCAAGCGCCAAAATCCCGGCAATCGACAAGCGGCGCGACAGGATCACCACGTTTCGCACATCGCCAGAAACCGTCGCAGTCCCTTGTCGCGCGTTCAAAAAAATGGGCATCACGATGTGGTTCGACACCATGGTCGACAGTGCGATCGCCGCCACGATGACCATCGAGGTGGCCGAACTAAATCCGCCCAAAAAAGCCAGCAATGCCAGAGCGTTACGATCAAACGCCAAAGGGATCGATAGGACGAAAAGATCCGGGTTAGATCCTTCCGGCATCACGCTAAGACCGACGACGGCAATCGGCACGACGAACAGGCTCATCAGGAACAGATACAGCGGAAAAGCCCAGCTGGCCGTTGGCAAATGACTTTCGTCGGCGTTTTCGACGACCAGAACCTGAAACATGCGGGGCAGGCAGACGAAGGCCGCCGCAGACAGGAAGATCAGCGTCATCCAGCGCTCTGCGGGCGTACGCCATTCTGCGATCTCGGAGGCGTCAATGATATCAAAGGTCGGGCCAACCCCACCGGCCACGAAGAAGACAACAAAAATGCCCACAGCCAAAAGAGCGACCAGTTTCACAACGGCCTCGACCGCGATGGCAATGACTACGCCGTGGTGGCGTTCGTTAACATCCAGATTTCGGGTGCCGAAAACGATGGTGAAAAGCGCCAAACCCGCCGCGATCAAAAGCGCGGTTTCGTTCAGCCCGGCCCCCTCGCCCAAAGGCGCATTAGAAAAAACGTTGAAGCTTAGCGTCACCGACTGCAATTGCAGCGCGATATAGGGCGTCGTGCCCACAACGGCGAGGCAGGTCACCAGAACGCCAAGACCGTTCGATTTGCCATAGCGCGACGAAATCAAATCCGCGATAGACGTCACGCGCTGCGTCCGCCCGATCCGGACCAAACGGCGCAGCATGGCCCACCACCCAATCATCACCAAAGTGGGTCCAAGATAGATCGTCAGGAACTCAAGACCAGACCGCGCGGCGAAACCAACCGCGCCGTAAAACGTCCAGGCCGTGCAATAGACCGACAATGACAACGTGTAGATCAGCGGTGACCGTAACCAGCCCTCGCTGCCCTTTTCGGCGCGCTTGTCGGCCCAAAAGGCGACGGCGAACAGAAGTGCGACGTAAGACAGGCTGATCAGGACCAGAAAGTCGAAACTCACGACCCCGAACTCCGATCACGCCTGCGATCTTCCGCGCGGCGCACATAATGGGCCAGAGATCGCGATAAGACGGCAATCAGAACGATCAAAACGCCCCAGACCGAAAAGATATAGATCAACGCCGAAGACGTGGCCGTGCCCAAAGCCCAAAGTCCGGGTAAAAACATCAAAACAGCCGCCAAGACCGGGATAAGTTTGGCCGCATCCCCAAGACGCCGTTGCCGCATCGCTTCGTCTTTTTGGGCTTCGGCTGGTTTAGGTGCCATTACCCGGCAAGCTCGCGCACGGTTGCCAGGATTTCACCGTTGGAAAAGGGTTTGGTCATAAAGCGATTTACACCAAGCTTTTCAGCCAGTTCCCGGTCTTTCTTCTGGCCGCGTGCTGTCAGCATCAAAACTGGCAAGGACTTGGTCGTCTCGTCCGCGCGCAGATCATGCAGAATGTCATACCCGGACCGGTTTGGCAGCATGACGTCCAAAATGACCAAGTCGGGCCTCTTATCCAGCACCGTCGCCACAGCGGTTTCACCGTTGGAATGCGTGTCCACACGCCATCCATCGCGCGACAGGATGAACCGGATCGCCTCGATAATATTGGGTTCGTCTTCAATCAAGAGAACGCGTTTGTCAGTCATCGATCATCCCCTCCCCTGGATGCCGATGGAGGTCACCCCGACTATGGCGCAGCAAAGGGCTGATTGTCAAAGCGGCTTGGCCCCAAACCCCGCGAAAACAGACGGTTCGCGCCGCGTCGGGCAGTTGGTTTCGGCGCAGACCCGGCAGGTGATCCCGGCCCGGGTGCCTTTGACGGCCTCTCGGTCAGCGGGGCGCGCATGGACCAGCATCCAAGACGTCATCGTCGCGGGCCTGTCATATCCAAGCGGGTGCCCAACTTCCGAGACCGCCTGTACGTCAAAACGCACATCATCGCGCCCCGAAATTGACAAGACATCCGTGAAGGGCACCAACGGAGTCTGCAACGCGCGAAACAACGGCCAAAGCGGACAAGCTCCACCATAGCGCGGAGGCTCGAACCCGGCGACAGGCTTGCGGAAGATCAAGGTGCCCGAGGCATCGCAGCCTACCAGACCAAAAGGCACCCCGTCCGGCAATTCGTCAGAGCGACGTGCGGCCAGACGGCGGAACACCAGAGGCAAGGGTACATTAAGGCGGCCCGCAAGTTGAATAGGATTGGTGTTGTCTTTGAAAGCCTCTTTCAAAAGCGCCAAAGGTACCGCCTGCACATCCGCCCGGTATTGTATTAGATAGCGCCGCGCCAAATCCCGCGATGCGGTGGTTTGCAGGGGGCCTGCCCCAACGATGATCTCATCGATGTCGCAAGACGGATCGGCCTCTAAGTCACCGATCTGCCAGCCGCGTTCATCCAACCATCGCTCAACTTCTTCGTGTGGCAAGGCAACTTTGTCACCCGAAGCTTCATCCGCATCCAGATAACCGACCAATGTTTCGGTCGCCTCGGCCAGATGCTGGCTATCTTCGTATATGTTTCGCGAAAACCGCATCTGCCATTCGGGTTCAATCTTTTCCCCGCTGGCCAAAATGGCGCTGGCAGACCGGATCGCTGAGACACTGGTCAAAACGCTATGCATCGAGGCCGACAGAAACGGGTCATGGGTCAGGCGATCATCCATCCGTTCGACCACCTGTTCCAACCGCCGTGTTTCTGCGAATTGCGCCACGATCAGCCGGGACCATCCGGGAAAGCGCGCGGTCATTTCCTCAAGCCGGTCCCGTTCGGCCGGAACATTGCTTTGGGCAAGGGCGGCGGCTTCCAGTTCGGTTGTCAGAGCGGTTTCGGCGCCCTCGCTCAAGGCCGCAGGATCCGTGTCCAGCGCTTTGGCGATCCGCACCAAAAGCGCACCGCCGATATTGCGTCGGTTGTGTTCGATCAAATTCAAGTAGCTGGGCGAGATTTCGCAATCCCGCGCCAATTGCGCCTGCCGAATCCCGCGCGCCGTTCTGCGGTCGCGAATACGCGTGCCAGCCAGAGCAAGTGTCGCCACGTCAATTTCTCCTTCCTTTTCAAGCGCGTTCTGCAGCATGTAGAAAAAAACTTTACAATTTTTCCTGACATCTTGTCTATTTGTTTTCAAAATTATCACGAGACCCCATGCACTTATTGAGATCTTGGCGAAAAAGTGGCGATAAAGAAGTTAGGCTATTAACAAGCCGATCGGCACATAGGGTAACCCTAAACGATGTCGATCACGTTCCAATTGGGAGGAAATCTATGTCGAAACTTGACCTGACGCGTCGTGGCATGCTGAAAACCGGTGCTGCCGGCCTGGCCGCTCCGACGATCTTCACCGGCGCTGTATGGGCCGATGGCCATACGGGCTTTACCAACGCTCCGGAAGGCGACACCGTAACACTGGGCTTCAACGTGCCCCAGTCTGGTCCGTATGCGGACGAAGGTGCAGACGAATTGCGCGCCTATGAGCTGGCTGTCGAGCACCTGAACGGTGGCGGCGACGGCGGTATGATCCCGACCTTCTCGTCCAAGACGCTTGAAGGTAACGGTATCAACGGCAAAAAAGTTGAATACGTCACGGGCGACACGCAGACCAAGTCTGACGCTGCCCGCGCATCGGCCAAATCGATGATCGAAAAAGACGGCGCTATCATGATCACTGGTGGTTCGTCCTCGGGTGTGGCTG
>CAZWDS010000053.1:0-20510 GCA_964632495.1 uncultured Rhodobacterales bacterium | reverse complement strand
CCAGAGAAGGGTCCGAGGCTTCGTCTCTCAGGCGATTGTCGTAGGCGCGCAGATGTGGGACTTCGTCCTTCCTGCGGCGTCCTTCCAGTTCAGGATCATCTTCAGGCACGCCGGGTCTTCGAAGGCGCGCGGGTAAGCGGCCGCGGCGTCTTTGGCCGGGCGTTCGTCTGTGATCAGGCCGAACAGCGACAAGGCGCCGGCTTCGATCAAAGTTCGGGTGGCTTTCAGGTCGTCCTTGGTCCATTCCGCTGCGACGCGGAACCGGGCCTCTTTCATAAAGGCGGGCGGGAAAGCGAAGGAGAGCGGCTGAGAATAGAACCCGGCCAGAACGATTTCGCCGCCTTTGGCGATGCGACCGATCAGATCGTTCAGCAGTGTCCCCTGCCCCGAGGCATCATAGATCGCCTGATAATCGCGGCGTTCATCTGTGTCGGGGTGGATGACGTTATATCCCATGCCACCGCTTTGACGCTGTGGATTGATTTCCCAAACGGTTGGCGCAGGTGCGCCAGCGGCAATGGTGAGCCTTGCCAACAGGCGGCCCAGAACGCCGTGACCTACGATCAGGTCAGGCACTTGTTTATTCAGGCCGGCCATGGCGTGGCGTGCTGTTGCGGCCAAAGCCAGCAAAGCGCCTTCGGCACCAAGGTCGGGATCAATGCGGGTGACGCGATCGGCTTTGGTGACAATGCGGCGCGCCGCTGCACCGAACAAGCCGTGTGCATCTTCAAAACAATTGGCACCGGGCACGAAGACACGCTCGCCAACTTTAAAACCGCTAAGGTTTCCGGCTTCGACAACTTCGCCAGCCGCTTCATAGCCAGGAACCAAAGGATACCCCATTCCGGGGAAGGGTGGCATGGAGCCATCCCAGAACAACTTTTCCGTTCCGGTCGAGATGCCCGAATGGCTGATTTCGACAACCAAATCCTCTGGCTCAGGATCCTTCAGGCGCACTGTTTCCAGTGACAGCTCTTTCGGACCTTTCAGAAGGACGGCGGTGGCATCCAAAGTTCTTCTCCCTCTTCCGGACCGGCCTGAACATCGGGGACAGACTCATCCGGTTAATGTAACTTTAATCTGACAGTCACGACTGTCAACCAAAATGGACATAGTTGGAGGGCGAAATGTCAACTTCGGTTTGCGGTGAGCACCGAGGTCACAAAGCTGCGCGGTGTGCGCGGCGTTTCAATGTTGTTGAAGCCAGCCGCTTTGACCAATTCAGCGATCTCTGCGCTGGACCGAGTGCGTCCGGTGCGCATGGCCAGTGTATAAAAGGCGAAATAGACATCCGTGATCGGATCGGGGGCATCGCCGCCGGACATGGGTTCGGAAATAATCAGACGACCACCGGGTGGCAGAGCCTCGTGAACACTTTGCAAAAGCGCCAAGACAGTGTCGTCGCTGTGATCGTAAAGAACGCGCACCAGAGAAATGGCGTCGGCGATGTCAGGCAAGGGATCGTCGCGAAATGACCCGCCAGCCAACGTGATTCGATTCGTCATCCCGGCTGACGCGACACGGCGTTTGGCCGATTCCATCACAACCGGCAGATCAAACAGGATCAAATCCATGTCCGTGTTCTGCTGCCCGGCCTCGATCAGAAAGGCGCCACTTCCGCCGCCCACGTCCATCAGGCAAGACACGTCTTTTAAGGACACAGCCTGAAGCGTGTCGCGGGCCACCATGGCTTGGGTTTCAGCCATGAGGTTGGAATAGCGATCCGTCACCTCGGGATCGGTCGCGCCCCCTGCCCCAAAGACATAGGGCCAAAAGGCGGAAAGCTCGGTTTCGCGGTCCCCGTTCAGAAGACCAACGGGATCGGCCATGTCGCGGTAGAACGCACCGTGGTGCAGGATCATGTCTTGCAAGCCGGGCACACCGACCAAAGCCGCGCCTTGCCGTGTAAGAGCAAACGCATTGTCGCGGCGCAGTTTAACGATGCCGATACCAGCGGCGGCCTTCAGCAAAAGCGCCATTCTTTGTTCGGTCATGCCCGATTGCGCCCCAAGGGATGCCGCGGACTGCGGACCGATCATCAGTTGGCGTGGGATGTCGAGTTGGACCAAGGCAAACAGAGTTTGGGCGCGGACGAAGCCTTGGACGATGTCAAAAAGCTCGGCCCCGTCTTTGCGGGCGATGCGCGACAGGCCCGGCGTGCGGTTGACCCAATCCTGAAACGAAGGCCGCGCGACCAGACGTGCCAGCCAATTGGTGGGCCAAAAGCGTGAAGGGGGCGAGCCGATGTCCGTCATGTCTTCAGGCGCGGTGCGCGGCGGGCTTGGTCATCGGCGTCAGTTTCTTCGCCGTGGCCGTTACCATTTGCGCCAGCATTGCTTCGCCGGGACAGGACGGGATAGAAGAAATAGCACCGCCCAAGATGTCTTTCAGCCGCGCGACTGCGCCTTCGACGCCAAGTTGATTCACCGCATTCGGACGACCCAGACGTTCGTCCTGACCTGCGGGTTTGCCGATGTCTTCACTGCTCATCACGGCATCGCGCAGATCGTCAGCCACCTGAAAAGCTTCGCCGATACGGTCGCCCAGATCGTACCAAGGCTCGGGGTCTTCACCGGCGGCGATGGCGCCCATTTGCGTAGCGGCGATAAACAGCGCCCCGGTTTTCGAGCGGTGATAGGCGCCAAGATCGATCTTGTCTTCGCTTTCCCACCCCTGCCCGGCGCAGATGCCATCGGGCATCCCGCTTTGACGGGCCAGATGCAGGACAAGCCTGGAAGACCGAACTGGATCGGTTTCGGCGGCGCGGGCCAGTGTTTCGTAGGCCAGCATAATCAAAGCATCACCGGCCAGAACGGCCAGCGGTTCGGAAAAGGCGCGATGAACGGTCGGTTTGCCGCGCCGGGTGTCGGCGTCGTCAAAGCAAGGCAGATCGTCGTGGACCAGCGAGGCGCAATGCATCAGTTCCAGCGCGGTGGCGGCGGCATCAGAGACGGGCGGAGCGTCATCGCCACAAGCCACAGCGACCGACAGTAATATAGTCGGGCGGATACGGGCCCCGCCGGGTTTTGTTGCGTGATCCAAGGCAGCGGCCAGCTTGGCCGGAGACGGGCCGCGTTGCGCGCCTGCGATAGCGGCGTTCACTGCGGCGTCAATTCGGGTGTTCAGGGTCAATGCGCTGCCTTTCAAATGGAACTGTCATAGTTTTCTGACAGTCTAGTGTAAATCATACTGGACAGTTGGCGAGGGCGAGTCAACAATTCCGAACATGCAAAGTGAAAACCCCAACCGCTTTCCCGTGACCCGGGCCGTTGTGATCGGCGCCGGTTTCGGGGGTTTGAGTGCGGCGATGATGCTGCGGGCGGCGGGGCATGAGGTGACTGTGCTGGAGCGTCACGATTGGGTGGGCGGCAAGGCGCGGTCCGTTCCTTCGGACGCCGGTCCCGTGGATGCGGGACCTACGGTTTTGACCATGCGGCACGTATTCGATGCGGTATTTGCGGCGTCTTCTGCGCGGCTGGAGGATTACGCCAAGCTGGTACCCGAGCCATTGTTGGCGCGTCATTTCTGGCCCGATGGCAGCCAATTGGACCTGTTTAGTGACAGATCCGCCAGCATCGACGCCGTGCAGGCCTTCGCTGGATCAGGGGCCGCGCGGGAGTTTGCCGCTTTCGCCGAAGAAGCCGAGACGCTGTTTTCCTTGTTTGACGCGCCGATGATCCAATCTGGCGATCCGTCCGTGGTGGCTCTTGGGCAAGCAGCGTTGAAAGCGCCACGGCATTTGGGAACGCTTTCGCCCTTCGCGACACTGGCCAGCAGGTTGAAGTCGCGGTTCAAAGACGCGCGGCTCAGGCAACTCTTTGGGCGCTATGCGACCTATGTCGGCGGATCGCCTTTGCAATCGCCCGCACTTTTGTCGCTGATCTGGCAAGCTGAAGAGGCGGGCGTTTGGCGCGTCGAAGGCGGAATGCACTGTTTGGCACAAGCGATGGCGAACCGTTTGAACGAGGTCGGCGGGCACATCGTTTTGGGGGCTGACGTGCGCAAAGTGCGTGCGGGTCTTGGCCAGGTGACGGCGGTTGAACTGGCCTCGGGCGACGTTATTCCGGCAGATATCGTTGTTTTTGCGGGCGATCCACGGGCCTTGGCGACCGGGCTTTTGGGCCAGGAGGTTGCGAAGGTGGCGGGGATCACCAAAACCGCGCGGCGCAGCCTGTCTGCCCGGGTCTGGAGCTTTGCGGCCACGGTATCCCACCCTGATCTGACTCATCACAACGTCTTTTTCGCCGCCGATCCGGTTTCAGAGTTTGAGGCTTTGGATCAAGGGGACACGCCTGAAGACCCCACACTTTATGTCTGCGCAGAAGATCGCGGCACTGGTCTTCCTACCCCAACCGGCCCGGAACGCTTTGAAATCATCCTAAACGCTGCGCCTTTGACGGACGCGGCCCCTGAACCGAACGAGGTGGAGCTATGCCGCCAACTGACATTTCCGACCCTGCAACGCTTTGGCCTGACCTTCGCACCCGATCCACCGGACACGGGCCTGACGACGCCAACGGGGTTCGAAGCGCTTTTCCCGGGGTCGGCGGGATCCCTTTACGGGCAGAGCCCACATGGCATGACGGCCAGCCTGAAACGGCCCCGCGCGCGGACGGTGATCGGAGGGTTATATCTGGCGGGCGGCGGGACGCATCCGGGGGCGGGCGTGCCGATGGCAGCGCTCTCAGGACAGCACGCGGCCGCGGCGATCTTGACGGACCTCGCTTTGATCTGATCGTGCCGCCCGATGGCTATGCCTGGTGGTACATTGACGGGATCAGCGCGGATGGCACCCGCGCAATCTCGGTTATCGCCTTTATAGGCTCTGTTTTCTCGCCTTGGTACCGCTGGTCGGGACGGCGTGATCCGCACAATAACGTCTGCATCAACGTCGCGACCTATGGCCCCGGCGGGCGCTTTACCATGACAGACCGGGGGCGTAGCGCGCTGCGCCAATCGGCAGACACCTTCACCGTTGGCCCGTCATCCCTGCATTGGACCGGGACAGAGCTGGTGATCGACATCAACGAATTGGCCGCCCCACCGATCCCCGGACGCGTGCAGGGTCAAGTTGTGATCACACCTTCCGCCGTCACCAAAGATGAGCTTCCCCTTTGCGCCGATGGAGGCCACGTTTGGCGGCCTTTTGCGCCGGTTTCGGACATCAAGGTCGATCTGAACAGCGCGGGTTGGCAATGGTCGGGGCATGGCTATTTTGACGCGAATTTCGGCACGCGAGCGCTTGAGGCCGATTTCGACAGCTGGACTTGGGGGCGGTATCCGACCAAGGCCGGATCCACTTGTTTTTATGACGCGACGCGCCGAGACGGCAGTGTTTTGGCCGCGGCCATCGGCTTTGATCCTGATGGGACAGCTCGGATGATGGATGCGCCGCCGCTGACAGGTTTTTGCCGCAGCCTTTGGGCCGTCAAACGCGAAACACGGGCCGATCCGGGAACGATGCCGAAACAGGTGAAGCCGATGCTGGATGCACCGTTTTATGCGCGTTCAATGGTGGAAACCACGCTGAACAGTGAAACAACCGTCGGTGTTCACGAAGCACTGGATCTGCGTCGTTTTCGGTCATCCTTGCTGATGCCTATGCTGGCTTGCCGGGTGCCCCGTCGGGCAAATTGGAGCTTTGACGACTAGGTCGCTGCCTCAGGGTTCAGTTGTACGACGGAATAGTTCAACGCGCCTGCGACGCTGACCCACAGAAGATACGGCAGGAACAACAGCCCCGAGACCGTGTCCAACGCAAAAAGCGCCAGAGTGCAAGCGGCCACGGAAATCCACATCATACCCAGAATGATCAATCCGGCCTTGAGGCGTTGCAGTCCGAAAAAGACCGGTGTCCAGAGCGTGTTCAGTGCGATTTGCAGGGCCCAAAGAGCCATTGCCAAGCCCGCGCCTTCCATCATCGCGACTCGCGCCGCAGCTGCAGACATGAAGATATAGAGCGTCGTCCAAGCCACGGGAAACAGCCAGTTGGGCGGCGTCCACGCAGGCTTTTTCAAAGCATCGTACCAAGCCCCCGGCGGGAACATTCCACCCGTTGCACCAGCCGCGCCACAGGCGATCAGAAAGATGCCAAAGAGAAGAAAAGTCATGTGTTTGCCTCTTGATTGACGCGCGCCTGCCGATTGCGATCTTCTGTCGCCAGCTGTGCCATTGCGCCTGTTACTTTATCGCTCCAATGGGGTTTTGGCGTTTCGGCGGCGGCGTCGATGAGGAATTCGACCTCTTTCAGCGGCGCTGCGAAGATCATCGGAGAGCGCGGCATTAGGGTTGTGCCAGCACTGCGTGCAACAGATTTTGCAAGAAATCCCAGCTTTTGGGCGCGGTTGGTGCGGGCGCGTGCAGAGATCGGATCGTAGGCCGCTTGTCGCAACTGTCCGCCAATGCCCGCATAGATGTAACGCGCGGCGAAAATGCCGGGGCGGACAGAGAGGGGCAGCACGGAAATACCCGCTTCGGACCTGAGATAGAGACGGTTTGCCTCGATCAACAAGTTCTTCACCATATAACGGACAGCCTTTGTTGGCTTGGGATTGGAGAACAGCTGTTCCGGGGACAGACCGGCTTGGTCCAACCAATTCAACGGCAGGTACAAGCGGCCTTCCAGCGCGTCCTCGCCCACATCACGCGCGATATTAGTCAGCTGCATCGCCACGCCCAGATCGCAGGCGCGCGCCAAGGCATCGCGGTCGCGCACGCGCATCAGCACGCACATCATCGCGCCCACGGCACTGGCGACACGGGCGGAATAAGAGATCACACCGCTGAGATCTTCGTACTGCCGACCGTCTGCATCCCAGGCCAAACCTTCCAGCAAAGCTTCGGGCAAGGCGCGGGGCATATCGTACATTTCGATCATCGCCGTGAACGCACGGTCGGCAGGCGCGTTTTTTGGACGGCCGTTATAGGCACAGTCCAATCGATCTTGCAGGCGCTTCAAAGCGGCGGTCTTGTCTTGGGTCAGGTCAACTTCGTCATCGGCCACGCGGCAGAACGCATAAAGCGCCAAGGCGGGGTCGCGCACGCGGGACGGCAAAAGTTTCGACGCAGCATGGAACGAGAGCGAGCCGTGGCGGATCGCTTCTTCGCAATGGGCCAGATCTGCCTTGTCGATCATCGAACGGCCTCGGCGTCGGGCACAAGTTGGGCCATGGCTTCGGCGCTGGAGATCACACCGGGCAAGCCAGCGCCCGGGTGGGTACCGGCACCGGTGAGGTAGAGACCTTTGGCTTCTTCGCTGGCGTTGTGCGGGCGGAACCATGCGCTTTGGAAAATCCGGGGCTCGATTGAAAAACCGCTGCCAAGGGGCGACAGATAGCGATCGCGGAAGGTTTCGGGCGTGAAGATTTCTGAGGACGTCAGATGCGCGCCCATCCCGGGCAGCAATTGGTCTTCCAGAAACGCCTGTACCTTTTCGCGGTAAACCTCGGCTTCTTGCGCCCAATCCACGGGATTGTCGTAGCCCAGATGTGGCACGGGGCTAAGCGCATAGAAAGTGTCGTCGCCTTCCGGGGCGGCGGTTGGATCGGTGACAGAGGGGCGGTGAACGTAAAGGCTCATGTCATCGGACAGATGCCCGTTGATGAAAATGTCCTTTATTAGGGACTGATAACGCGGCCCATTCAGGATGGTGTGGTGACCCACATCGGGCCATTTGTCCCGCGTGCCTTTGGTGCCGAAGTACCAAACGAACAGCCCCATGGACCAACGCGACCGTTTCAGCCGCTCGGGCGTCCAACGCTTTTTGGTGTGGTTGCGCAACAGGCGATCATAGGTGTGACCGCTGTCTGCGTTCGACACAATGATGTCGGCCGTCAGGATCTCGCCCGTGGTAAGGCGCACGCCGCGCGCGCGGCCTTTGTCGATCATGATTTCGTCGGCTTCGGTTTCAAAACGGATCAGACCGCCCTGATCTTCGATGACGCCGACCATGGCTTTGGCAATCGCTTCGACACCGCCAATCGCATAGTGAACGCCGTACTCTTTTTCGAGGTGACTGACCAAAGTGTACATAGAGGTCACGTTGAAGGGGTCACCGCCGATGAACAATGGATGGAACGAGAACGCCATTTGCAGGCGCGGATCCTTGAAGCGCTTTTTGGCATGGGCGGCAACGGAACGGTCGGCGCGCATCATGGCGAATTTTGGCAAGCCCTTCACCAAATCCCACAGACGGTTCATCGGTGAGCGGCCCAGTTCTTCGAACCCGAACTGATAGCGCGCCTCGCTGTCCTTCAGAAACTTGTCATAACCACGGGCATCGCCGGGCGACAGTCGCGCAACTTCGGCACGCATCGCGTCTGTGTCTTGCCGCGCGGTGAAAGTAGAGCCGTCCGGCCAGCGGATTTCATAAAAGGGAT
The DNA here is from genome assembly GCA_964632495.1 of uncultured Rhodobacterales bacterium. Classification (GTDB taxonomy): domain Bacteria; phylum Pseudomonadota; class Alphaproteobacteria; order Rhodobacterales; family Rhodobacteraceae; genus CALKXV01. Next base: position 12,132 of record CAZWDS010000053.1, on the reverse strand, counting down.
CCATGGGGCGGAGGTCGACATCGGTGTGAAAATCACGGCCACAGGTTTTCCAAAGATCTTCGAACACTTGAGGAACGGTGACGATAGTGGGACCCAGATCAAACCGGTGCCCATCCTTGGAGATCGACGAACCGCGCCCGCCCGGCCCGTCCAAGCGATCCAGCACAGTCACGCGGTACCCTTTGGCCCCCAGACGCATGGCTGCCGCCAAGCCGCCGAGGCCGGCGCCAATCACGATGGCTTTGCACGCCCGCGCTTCCGATGCCAATGTTGCAAGTGAGGGATCATTACGAGTCATGGTAAACAAAACGCTATAGATGTCAGGCAAAGTTGACAATGCCTGGATTCTCTAATGGAAACATACTTTCAGACCGTCGCATAACATGTCAGACTATTCTGACAGTAAGAGGAATCAACCATCCAAACCGTAACGCTCAGCTTGTTTCGCTTTAACAGCCTGGCCGGAAGGCTTTGGGCGCTTTGGATGATGGGCGCGGCGCGATTGCCAATGTCGCGACTGCCGGACGTGCAATTCTGGAAAATCTGCGGTTCGGGAGGCGGTGAAGGATTTACGCCACGGGTCAATGTCGATGTCTTTGCGATCCTATGCGTCTGGCCTGACCGCGACTTTGCGGAAAAGCATTTGGCAAATGCGCGCATCTTTCAACGGTACCGGGACCGTGCGGATGAAGACTGGACCTTGTATCTTGCCCCTGTGTCTGCACGCGGAGCTTGGTCAGGTGTTGAGCCCTTTTCCCCTGATTCAGAGCCTGTTTCTGGTCCACTTGCCGCCCTAACCCGCGCCACACTGAAGCCCGCAAAGATGGCTCGGTTCTGGAAACACGCCCCCGGCATCAGCGACGTGATCGGCGCGGATCCGAATGTGGCCTTCAAGATTGGCATTGGCGAAGTGCCCCTTTTGCAGCAAGTGACCTTTTCGATCTGGCCGGATACCAAAACGATGGCCGACTTTGCCCGCAGCGCTGACGGCCCCCATGCCAAAGCGATCAAAGCCACCCGCGACGGCGGCTGGTTTCGCGAAGAACTTTACGCCCGTTTCCGCATCCTGGGCGACAGCGGAACATGGAACGGCGACAGCCCCTTGAAGCGACTGACGACAGAATGACCAAAGCCTTCCCTTTTTCGGCCATTGTGGGCCAGGACGACATGAAACGCGCGATGATCCTGACGGCCATCGACCCAAAACTGGGCGGTGTGCTGGTCTTTGGGGATCGCGGCACCGGCAAAAGCACTGCGGTGCGTGCATTGGCGGCTTTGCTGCCGCCGATCATGGCCGTTGAAGGGTGCCCGGTGAATTCGGAAAACCCGCGATCCGTGCCGAAATGGGCTGAATTGGTGTCGAAAGAGGTGATCGAACGGCCCACCCCGGTGGTTGATTTGCCCTTGGGCGTCACGGAAGATCGCGTAACTGGCGCCTTGGATATCGAACGCGCTTTGACGCAGGGCGAAAAGGCGTTCCAACCGGGCCTGCTGGCGGCGGCGAACCGGGGCTATCTTTACATCGACGAAGTGAACTTGCTGGAAGACCACATCGTTGACCTTCTGTTGGACGTGGCCCAATCCGGGGAGAATGTGGTTGAACGCGAGGGCTTGTCGATCCGGCATCCGGCGCGGTTTGTTCTTGTTGGTTCCGGCAACCCCGAAGAAGGCGAATTGCGGCCCCAGCTTTTGGACCGCTTTGGTCTTTCCGTCGAGGTCCGGTCTCCTGACAGCATTGATGAACGTGTTGAAGTGATCCAACGGCGCGACAGTTTCGAGAAATCGCCCACGAACTTCCTGCGCCGCTGGAAGAAGAAAGACGCTGAAATTCGTGACAGGATCCTGACGGCACGGGACGATTTGGCCAAGATAGAGACGAAAAAGCCCATTTTGAAGGATTGCGCGCAGTTGTGTGTTTCCTTGGGCGCTGACGGTTTGCGTGGTGAGTTGACGCTGCTGAAAGCCGGGCGCGCGCTGGCGGCCTATGACGGGGCCAAGGCGCTGACGCGCGACCACTTGCGCGCCGTTGCGCCAATCGCGCTATCCCACCGTCTGAGACGTGATCCGCTGGACGAAGCCGGATCCGTAGCCCGTGTGGCCCGCACGGTGGGCGAGGTTTTGGGATGAGCACGCCCGGTCAAGACGCATGGCGTCTGGCCACGCTGGCGCTTGATCTTTTGGCCGTTGATCCGGGTGGATTGGGCGGATTGTCGATCAAAGCCCGCGCCGGCCCCGTTCGCGATACCTTTCTTGCCGCCCTGACCCGCCTTCCCGCGCCGACGTTGCGCGTTCATCCAGCTATGCCTCGCGAGGCATTGTTTGGCGGTCTGGATCTTGCGGCAACGTTGTCTTCTGGTCGGATCGTTGACACCGCCGGGGTTTTGGCGGGCGGGACGATCCCTGTCCTTGCCATGGCAGAACGCTGCCCTTCTGATCGCGCTGCTGAGCTGGCAGCTTGGATGGGTCACACAGATACCCCGTTGATCGCCTTGGACGAAGGGGCTGACCCCGGCGAAACGGCCCCCCCTGCCCTTTTGGAACGGATGGCGTTTCAAGTGTCTTTGGACGGCATCGGACGGCTTGAGGCGCAACCGCCAGTGACCCGCGACATCGCCACTGCGCGGGACCGTTTGGAAAATGTGATCACACCCCGCGAAGTTTCCCTAACCCTCACCGCACTAGCGGCTCGTCTTGGCATCGACAGTCTGCGTGCCCCGCTTCTGGCCCTGAAGGCAGCGCGGGCCCATGCAGCGTTAGAAAACAGAGACAAAATAGGCGAAATCGACGTTGAAATCGCTGCCACGCTGGTTCTTGCCCCCCGCGCCACAGTGCTGCCTGAGCCTGAAGACGAAAGCGCAGAAGACACACCGCCGGAACCTCAGGATCAAAGCAGCGGCGATAGTGATGGAGAGACTCCTAAAACCCCAGACGACATCCTTGTGGATGCCATTCGACCGCATTTGCCTGACGATCTTTTAGAGATTCTTGCGGCCCGCAAAAGTCGATTGGCAAAAGGTACGGGGGCCGGTCAGGCAAGAAAGAGCAACCGGCGCGGCCGGCCTTTGCCATCGCGTCCTGGTAAGCTTGGGCAAGGCGCTCGGGTTGATCTGGTGGGCACGTTGCGAACTGCGGCGCCTTGGCAAGTCTTGCGCAAACGCGGAGATGGGCCGGTTAAGGTGCTGCCGTCTGATATTCGAGTGAAGCGTTATGAGGAAAAGTCCGACCGTTTGCTGATTTTCGCGGTCGATGCGTCCGGCTCGGCGGCCATGGCGCGGCTGGCCGAAGCGAAAGGAGCGGTCGAGATCCTTTTGTCGCAAGCCTATGCCAGCCGAGATCATGTGGCTTTGGTCGCGTTTCGGGGGTCGGACGCCGATCTTTTGTTGCCGCCTACGCGGTCGCTGGTACAGACCAAGCGCCGCCTGCAAGCCCTACCGGGCGGCGGTGGCACGCCCTTGGCAGCGGGGTTGAAGGTGGCTGGCGAACTGGCCCTGCACGCCCGCGCACAGGGCTTGTCGCCCACATTGGCGCTTTTGACGGATGGCCGCGCGAACATTGCCTTAGATGGGACGGCCAATCGCGCACAGGCTGGGCTGGATGCGAACACCATGGCAAGTTGGCTGCGCAGTGAAGGGGTGCCTTCGATTGTGCTGGATACCAGCATGCGACCTGACAAAGCCTTGGTTCAACTGTCGAAATCCCTTTCTGCAACCTATTTGCCCCTGCCCCGCGCTGATGCGCGTCAGATGGGCCAAGCTTTGAGCCATGGACTGGACGCGTGATCTTCCCACATGGAGCCATCCGTCGCTGTCGCGGCGGGTCGCCTGTGCGCCGCATCGTTGGCACGTTCAAGAGGCGGGCGAAGGCCCTTTGATCCTTCTGTTACCCGGGTCTGGATCATCGGTGCACACATGGCGCGATCTGATGCTGTCTTTGGCAGAGGATTTCCATGTTGTTGCGCTGGATCTGCCTGGCCAAGGTTTTACGCAATCTCCGGGCGGCGCGCGGTCAGGATTGAACGAAATGGCGGCGGATATAGTTGGTTTAGTGACGGATCAGGGTTGGTCACCCACGGCCATCATCAGCCATTCGGCAGGCACTGCGATCGCGCTTCGGATGGCACAGTTGATGCCGATCCCAAAGGTCTTTGGCCTGAACCCTGCTCTGGACAATTTCAAAGGCGTTGCCGGCTGGCTTTTTCCGATGCTGGCGCGGTTGCTTGCGTTGAATCCGCTGACCGCGAGTTTGTTCACCAAAAGCGCCACGCCAGCGCGGTCCAAGAGCCTGATCACTGGGACAGGTTCGGTTTTGGATGACGACGGCTACGGGTTTTATCTGCGCCTGATGCAAGACCGCGCACACGTGAACGGTGCGTTGAATATGATGGCGCGTTGGTCGTTGGATGATCTGCTACGTGATCTGCCAAGCATCAAAACGCAAGCCATGTTTATAACCGGTTCAAAAGACAAAGCCGTGCCACCTGATGTGGCGGTGCGTGCCAGTCGTTTGATGGCCGAGGCCAATGTGGAATGCATAGACGGCTTGGGACATCTGGCGCATGAAGAGCGGCCAGAGGCTATTCTTGAACGCATCCGGGCGTTTTTGTGAGAACCCATGCCTTGTCACACAACCAGGCGGCCTGATCTTCGGTAGAAATACTTTAAGCTATTGTAATCAATATATTAATCTGGCGGTTACCCACGGGTAACCCGATCAGAACCACCGTGCTTCACTTGCAGTTACCCATGGGTAACAACTATCCCTCGACGCTTGGATTAACCGCGCTGCAATGCCTCTTCAAAGGCCCGCACGGCCTTTTCCAGACGCTCTTTCGGAAGAGTGGCAAAATCCTTGTCGCTCACCAAGCGGCATTCTCCCTGACGCGCGGTGACCTTTGTCTTGCCTACAAAAAACTCGAACTTCTGCTTCGGCGGTCGCGCCTTTGCCCCGGATGTCCGTGGCGATTTCTCAGCACTGACGAAACCAACCAGTACACGGTTCTGCGCCTCCGGCGAACTGCACGCGCGCAGCTGATCCTGAAGCGCACCCACTTGTTTGGCATCCTTGATCGCCCGAGCCACGTCGACGCCCAGGTTTCGCGAAACATCTTTGGGCCACTTCAGCGCTTCGCCCAGGCTGACCAGAAGAAAAACAAAGTTGCGGATGTAGGACCGCTTGGTTTTGTGCAAAGCGCCATACAGTCGATTAACCAGTTCCGACGGATCGATCTCATCAATGGCGTCGTCCTCGGCCGCAGTGATCGCCACCTGTGCCATCTCGGCAAAGGTCAGGTCTTCGCGCACGACGTTCTCTTCGACCATATCGACATAACGCGAGATCCGGTCCTCCTGCCCTGACTCAACCCTTGCAATGATCTCCGAGAAGTTTTCTTCGCCGGTCTCGCTGTAGAGTTGGCTGAGCGCCGTGAACCGCCTCCAGCCCTTCTTCAGCTGATAGTGACCATCTGAACCCACATAGACCTCGACTGGCTCCTTTTGCCCACGCTCCCGGATCGAGGCTTTCAGTTCCTCCATCTCATCCGACGCGGCAACCGCCTCTAGCTCTAGCCGGTCACGCGGCAAGTCATTGGTGCCAATCTCTGCCAGTGGCAGGCGCACAAGCACCCTGCCTTCTTCTCTTGCCTGTCGAAAAGTTTTGGCATCCTCGGCATTCTGGCGCCGCTGCGCTACTTTCGCCTCGGTCGTCTCGGCCAGATTGTCAGCCACATCGCGAACCGCGGCCCCCATCGGCCCTGGAGTTCTTTCGCGCCGTGGTGTCGCGGATTTCGTCGCCATTGGCTCAAACCCGAATTTATTGGAACGGCTCATTCAGCGGCCTCCTTAGCTTGGCTGTTGTTTTTCCAGGCAACCAGAACTGTCGCCAGAAACTCGTGATAAGATCTATCGAAACTCTGTCGCGCCCGTTTCCAAGTTTCGCGAGTCATCTGCCGATAATCCTGCTCATAGACCGACATCTGAAAGCGGCCCGATTGTTCGACAGCACGCGTCATCTCGATCGGGTTGGCGCATACGTCCGCCCCAAAGACATTCTGAAAGGCTTCCATCATCGCCTGATGCAATGGATTGGCCGCTTCGAACCGGGTCATTAGCAATCGAATATCGGCGAACTGTTTGGGAAGAGTTATGCCAGCGTCCGCTGCCAGCGCGGCAAACCCCTCGGAAATATCCGCCATCGCATCGCCCAACTGACCAAGGTAACTGGTCGTGCTGTCGTATTCCCAATAGCCTGGGCCCGAGGGAATATAGAGGATGTCAGCAGCAAACGCTGCATTCAGCGACTGATAGCCAATCGCAGGCGGGCAGTCGAAAATGATGATATCGTATTGGTCGTCAGGCAGCTCATCGAGGTAACGCGCGACACAGCCGAAAAAGCTCCAAGCTTTGTGGACGGAGCGGTATTGCGCGCTGGCGAATTCGACAAAGGCCGCGTTGGCGCAGGACGGGATAATGTCGATGGTTGGCCAGCACGTGGGCTGAATGAAATCCTGAAACCTTTGCGCCCCAATCGAGCGCACATCTTCGGGCAATTCGTCCGAGGAAGGGTAGGGGCAATCGTCCGGGTCATCGTAGCTTTCCATGATGCGATCCGCCTCGCGGCAGAGGTCGCGACACATGATTCCCCAGACCGTATTCCACTCTTTCACCTCAGTGATGCCCATTGAATGGGTCAGAGTTGCCTGGGGATCAAAATCTACGCACAATACGCGGTATCCATCCAAGGCCGCTGCATTCGCCAGATGCTGCGCAACGACCGTTTTGCCAACACCGCCTTTAAAATTCGACACCGCGACACGCATCGCACGGCCTCTGGGGCGCTCAGGTAGAAGGCTCTTGCCGCGAAACCGGATCCGACGGCGCAGCTCGTTGATCTCATTTAGCGTGAACCAGCGTTGTCGCCCATCGGCTTCAGTCAGGCCCTGGGGCAGGCTGGGATCCTCGGTCAGTTTCTTGCGTAGGGTATCTGCTGGTACATCGAACATGAACTGGCTGATTTCCCAGATTGAGAACGGCCGCAGTTCCTTGACCTCGCCCGGTGAGAAGGTCGCCTTGCGTACAGCTGCTTGCTGAGCAAGGCTGCGTTCGTTCATGGTTAGAAGGTCGTTATGATCGCGCATCACATTTCTCGTGCTTTTCAGGACTGCGTGATGAATAACGGGATTTCAGGAAATGCGCAAAAGGAAACTTTCGGATTCTCGGAAAACAGAAATAGCGTTTAGTTTCAAGAGAATCACCTGATGCTCCATCCGAGATATCGAATATATGGTGACACCTTGCGCGCCCAAGACACTTATATGGTGACACATCAGGTGAATTGCGGTGACACCCAGAGTGTCCCCATTAACCAATAAACCTAATATACTTCCGGATTTTACGAATAACTACATTATCCTGTTTTTCAGATACAGTTGACAAAATACGGGATTTCAGTGTCTTCTCAGCTGAGATGGAATCGGTACACAGATGCTGATCCAAGAGGCAGATGAAACGGAAGAAACAGGGTGAAGTTCTCCAAATGAAACCACTACGGCTAACCGGCCAAGAATCGGGCGTGTTGAAGTATGACGTGTTGACCGCATTATCGGTTGGCGCACTGAACGGATCGCCAACATTCCAGACTTCGGTGATGCGATTGATTGCTTTGGTCACGGCACGGTACAACTGGCGCAAGGACGAGTTCTGCGTCGGACAAAGGGATATGGCTCGGATGTGGTCGGTCAACGAACGCACCGTGAAGCGCGAAATCAAACGATTGGTCGAGTCCGAAATAATCATCTGCAAACGTCCCGGCGTGCGGGGAAGGGTAGGCGCCTATGGGTTGAACTACCATAAGATCAGTTCACTGACCCAGGCCGTCTGGCCCTTGGTCGGTCCTGATTTTGATCGTCGAATGCGCGAACGCTATGAGCAACCCGAGACAGTTAAGGTTGTCCAAATTAGCGCTTATACGCAAAAGGACGAACCCCTGACCAAACCGGGCACGTGGCAGAGCGTTTTGATGTCGCTTAGCACCGAACACCCGAACCTTGTCGAGGCCTGGTTGTCGCGATTGGAATTTCTTGGTTTTGAGCAGGGACACCTGCGATTGAAAGCGCCCAGCTCCTTTTTTCAGCATTACCTCGAAACGCATCACATGCCGATCCTGACCGGCGCGGTGGAACGGGAAATGGGGCCTGTGGATCAGGTTCAATTCGAGTGACGGTTCAAAGCCCTGCGGCCTTCGTCAGATGCACCCGGAACCTGATACCGCCGCGTCTTCTTGACAGAGGCATGGCCAAGTTGTTTTTGGACATAGCGGTCATCCGCCTCGGCGGATCTGACGAGCAACTTGTTTGTCGTTCAGCTGCGCTTCGAAGGCATTTTTGCCGTCCCGCGAGGGGCGCACGAAGATCGACCCATACTCGATCTTGGCAAAGTGCAGCCATTGTTCCAGCGCGTGGACAGGGCAGGTTGCTTCCGAAGACCCCCGGCCAATTTCAATTTCGAGCAAGCTACGCAGATCGAAGGGCAGGGTGGCGACCATGGTCCGGATCTCCTCTGGGCCTATGGCGGCTTTCTGGACCGGAGGCTTGCCATGCGTGCGCTTGATGCCTGCCAGAACGTTGGCGATGTGGCGGACTTTGCAATGAAGCGAAAAGCCCCGTTGCGTTTAATGTCAGGCGAGGCCTGAGAGATGACGCTCGATGGTCGCCACTGACAGGGACCGGTCGGCTGCCTGTGACGATGACTTGCCTCTAGAAGAGGCAAGCTAGAGGCCAATGATCCGAGGGTTGGGGCAGGGGGCGGGCTATCTCGCTCTCTGTCCTCCGCTTGCGTTTGTCGTGTCAGAGGAGGCTGAGAGCGTGTTTTTTGGAGGATTTGTTCAACCCTTCTTGGCAGCGCCAACGTGCAGAGAGTGGCCACCTTGAATACACACGCAAATCGTCGAGTGGAAACGTTTGGAAGCAGCGATTGCTGCGCTAGTAGAGGGGATTGGGTGTGCTTTTCCGCGAATAAGTTGAAATAGAAAAATAAAATCAGCAGCCTAAATGAAAACACCCGGCCAAGAGCCGGGTGTTTTGCGTTTCTCCGAGCGAATCCGCTTAGGATTCAGGTTCGGGTGAAACCGATGCGATATAGGCCCAGATGTTCAGTGCATCTTCTTCTTTACGCAGTTTGAACGTCATGCCCGAGCGCGCTTTGCTGTCGTCCAGGTATGCGCGCAGGAACTTAGTTGGGTCGGCAACGTATTCACTGAATTGAGCCTCATCCCAGACCAGACCCGCTTCACCAGCGGCGACAAGTGAATCTTTGTAGCGCGAGAAGTCAGCTTGCGTGCCAGCTGTGCGACCGGGCAAACCAAACAGGTTTGGTCCTGTCTTGCCGCCCTTTACGATCGAATTACCGTCGGCATCTTCGATCATGTGGCAGCTTTTACACTGGTTGAATGCTTTTTCACCGGCAGCAGCGTCGCCTGATGCATGACCGCCTGCAAGTGCAGGGGCGGCAAGCAATCCGGCTACCACGGTGGTGGCGAGAGTCAGTTTCATATAGGCCTCCGTAAACTGTTCTGATCACTACCTAAGCCACGGGACCCAGAAGTCCAAGTGTTATGCGATAACGATCAGGCGACGGCGTGGGCGATGGCGCATTGTTTCCAAAGTACGGTCAATGCTTCAACCAAATGATCGATATCCGCATCGCTGTGAAGCGGCCCTGGGGTGAAGCGCAGACGCTCGGTTCCTTTGGGCACAGTGGGATAGTTGATCGGCTGCACATAAACGCCCCATTCGCGCATCAGATAATCGGATAGCATTTTGCATTTGACCGGGTCTTTGATCATCACAGGGATGATATGGCTGGGGTTTGAAAGGTGCGGGATGCCTTGAGCGTCTAGCCGTGCCCGCAGACGCGCCACTTGGCGGCGCTGCGCTTCGCGTTCGACGTTGCTGGTCTTAAGGTGGGCAATCGAGGTGCGCGCCGCTGCCGCCACAGCCGGGGGTAGGGCGGTTGTAAAGATGAAACCACTGGCGAACGACCGGACAAAGTCGCAAAGCGCCTCGGACCCGGTGATATAGCCGCCCATGCAGCCATAGGCCTTGCCCAAGGTGCCTTCGATCAGGGTGATCCGGTCCATCAGACCTTCTTGTTCGGCGATGCCGCCACCGCGGGGGCCATAGAGACCGACGGCGTGGACTTCGTCCAGATAGGTCATCGCGTTGTGCTTTTCGGCGACCTCGACGATTTCCTTGATTGGGGCGATGTCACCATCCATCGAATAGACGCTTTCAAAGGCCACGATCTTGGTCGCATTGGCGGGAAGAGCGGCCAGCTTGCGGTCCAGGTCTTCGGGGTCGTTGTGTTCCCAGATGACCTTTGGGCATTTCGCGTGGCGCATGCCTTCGATCATCGAAGCATGGTTCAGGCTGTCGGATACGATCACCGCATTGGGCAAGCGTGCGCCCAAAGTAGACAGAGACGCCCAGTTCGACACATAGCCAGACGTGAACAGGAGCGCGGCTTCTTTTTGGTGCAGATCGGCAAGCTCGGCTTCCAAAAGCTTGTGTTCGTGATTGGTGCCCGAGATGTTGCGCGTACCACCTGCGCCTGTCCCACAGGCGTCGATAGCGTCTTTCATTGCTTGGCGCACGACTTCGTTCTGCCCCATGCCCAGATAGTCGTTCGAACACCAGACAGTCACCTCATCAGGCGCATCATCGTCATGGCTTATGGCGCGGGGGAAGTTCCCACATTGGCGTTCCAATTCGGCAAAGACCCGGTAATTGCCTTCGTCTTTCAGTGTGTCCAGTTGCTGGTTGAACAGGGTATCAAACTTCATGGGTCCTCTCCGATCTTTCTAGTCGTCTTTTGGGCGTGGGCTTGGGAAGCATCCAACGCCATAGTTTTGCGTCCGGCAGCGGCAGGACGAGAAACCAGTGCTCTAATAGAGCAAGGGCTGTGAGTGTTGTGAGAAGGGCGAAACCCGTCTCTGCGAAAGCGGTTTGCGCGGTAAACAGACGTTCCAGCCAGCAGGCCAGTGCGAAAGTCAGCGCGGTGATTGAGGCGGGGAAAAGCCAGTTCATGCGGGCTTTGCCGAAATGGCTGGCGAGATGCGACAGGTGTTTGGGCAGGAACTCTGTGTTCACATGGGCGACACCCAAGAACAGGTTCAGCTTGGCCGACACGCGGGCGAAATAAAGGATGATGAACGTCCATAGTCCGACAGTATTTGCAGCACCCCAGGCGATTTCGATGACACAGATCAAAAACGCGGTCAAAAGCAGTTCGTGGTGAGCGACGGTGCCCCAAGCGCGCCAGAACCTGTCCCATTCCGGCAGGGCAGGGGGGCAGGGGTCTTGTACCGGGCCTGTGATGGCACCTGTGAGGAACGTCAGTTCGACCCAGCCCCATAGCGCCAGAGCGCTTAGGAAGGCCAGATAGGCGCCTTGAGTGGTTTCCAGGGAAAGTGTCGCCCAGAAGCCCCAAATACCCAACACAAGCAGCGGCAGCGCTGCGAGAGACGTCCAGACACCGGCCTTCAGCCCGCCACGCTCGGCCAAACGTACCGCGATCAGAATCGCACCAGTGGAAAACCACCAGATCAGGCACGCGGCCAAAAGGGCTGAAAGCACAGGTGTCATGGTTTAGTACGCAGGCTCCAACCGTACGCTGTCGGGCACGCGGTGCTTGTTGGCGGGAATGGTATAAAGCGAGACAAAACCCATGGCAGCCCGCGCCGATGCCGTAAATTGCTTCAGCTTTCCGGCAATGCCACCTTGTTGTTTGGCATTCGCCAGATCCACATTGGCTTTCTGGATTTTCTCAAGCGTCGGTTGCCAGCGGGGATGTTCGATGTCCAGCGTGATCGGGAAGATCTGCTCGGTCAGCTTAGACGTCTTGGTGAACACCTCGTGGGCGTACCAATCGGGATCAACGCCAAGTGCGGCGTGGAAGGCCGGGCGCTGGTGGTCGCGGACGTACATGGTGGCATAGACGGCTGTCAGGAAGAACTTGATCCAATAGACGTTCATGCCTTTGGTCAGCTTGGGGTCGGTCTTCATCAGCAGGGCGAAGGCCTCGCCGTGGCTGAACTCGTCGTTGCACCACTCGCGGAACCACTTGAAGATCGGGTGAAAGC
>CAZWDS010000052.1:20852-21161 GCA_964632495.1 uncultured Rhodobacterales bacterium | reverse complement strand
GGTTACGTGGAAGCTTATCCAACACGCGTAAGCATAACGGGCGGACTTAGTTCCGCCCGTTTTTCTAAGAGATTATGAGGAGAATGCTATGCCGCTCGTCAGTTCGTCGGCAATCAACCGCATTGAATGGTTCGCTGGAACATTGTCCATCTGGTTCATCGAAAGCGGTCGCTACGACTACTTCAACGTTCCAAAGTCCATCTACGACCTCTTTCTGCAAGCAGCATCAAAAGGTCAGTTATACAACGACTACATACGAAACAAAAATTGAAACAACGCACAAGTGGATCAAATGTGGAAAAGAGGAAA
>CAZWDS010000052.1:0-20842 GCA_964632495.1 uncultured Rhodobacterales bacterium | reverse complement strand
ACCCACCGGGCGCCGGCCTTCTAACCCGCGCCCGGCCTGGGGGAGGGGCGGGCGGGGCCCGGCACGCCGGGCCATCCGAGATCGAATGACGCGCGCACCCTGCACTCTGCGCGTTCGGTCCTGAAACCGTCCACTGGACGGTTTGCTAGACGGACCTCACCCCCAAAATCACCAACCCCAACCAAGGCGCAAAGTTAAACACCAGAATCATCGCCTTATACCGGCTGAGGTAGTCGACAAAGATCCTTGGCCACTCTTCTGCCGGAACGCCCGTCACGCGGACTTGCAGGTTTACGGCGAAATCCCGCGCGAAGACGATGAAGAATGCCGAAATGGCATAGACGCCCATGTTGATCACCAGCATCCAGCCGAACAGGCTTGTGAGTTGTGACATATCCATGAAACCCCTCCTTTCCATATGATCTATGTAACCATCCAAACCGCTTATTTCACCCTTGCCCCACAGCAGATTCCACACCCATTTCGGGGGCTTTCCGCGCGTAAAATACCCGATTTTCCTTGCCAAACGTCCCAACAGACCCCATATGGACCCTGCTAACGTTATTCTCTATCGACCACTGTCTCCGCTAATCAGGCTTCAGTCTATCGATCCAGACCAACCAAGCCAGGCTGCCGCATTCTGTGGGCAGCAATACGACTAGGAGACTTCACATGGCCAACGGCACAGTGAAATGGTTCAACACCACAAAAGGCTTCGGCTTTATCGCACCTGAAACAGGTGGCAAGGACGTATTCGTCCACATCTCGGCGCTTGAGCGTTCGGGTCTGACCGGCCTCGCCGATGATCAGAAAGTGACTTACGACATCGAAGCAGGTCGTGACGGCCGCGAAAGCGCAGTCAACCTGACGCTCGTCTAAGTCTGGCTTTCAGCCAACGATATCAAGGGGGCAGGCGTACCGCGCCCGTCCCTCACAGACCCCGCCGCCACCAGGACCGCCAGATACGGCGCGCGCGGCTTGGGTCACTCAGCACTGTTTTCACAAATTTACTCATACCGTCACATTAAGCTGCTCCCCGCGCCAAGCTTAATGGGAAAATCTGTGTCACGTCTCCATTTTGAGATTTTGATGTCTGCAAGCCTTTGACTCAAATCAACGTAGCAGACACGCCTTTATGCTTAACTTCAGGAAAAGGAGGATCAAAATGTCCAACACACCTCACGAACTGGCCGACGAGTTCCCGGATAAAGCTGATCTGATTCATGACCTAAAGATGAACGACAGCGCGTTCCGCACCCTCGCCGACAAGTACCACGACCTGAACCGCGCCATTCACCGTGCCGAAACGAATGTCGAGCCGACCGATCAGTTCAACGAAGAGAAAATGCGTAAGGAACGGGTCGTTCTGAAGGACAGGATTGCGGCTATGCTGTCTCAATAGACTTGCCGACACTTGGCACATCGGACGCCAAAGTGAGAGGTGCGGCAATGCCGCGCCTTCCTCCTGTTATCAGGGCTCTACCAGCGCCACATCCATCGCGCCAAAGCCGTCAATGCGATCAGGAACCACAGAACTTCAATCAAAAATGACCCCAAAACTCCCAACCAATCAACTACCGTCATGGCACCTAACATGACCAAGACACGATCCAAGAGCGCCGCAATCTCAAATGCCAATGACACGCAAAACTGAACCATCAACACCGAAAACCTGGACATTCAACGACGGGGCTTTGATCTGACTTGCAACTGAATAAATTTCTGGCAGGTTATGCTGATGAAATTAATTAGCATTACCACACCTTATTTTTTATCTGCATTGATCGTTCTTGTTTCCGCCTATTGGGGTCTGTCTCGGGCACTTGGTGCCCATCCATTCTGGGCCACCAAAGTCGCTCTCATCGGCGTTCCGATTGGTCTTGCACTCGCGCTGATTGTCCGTCGAAAAGCTTGGGCCACTCGCCTGTCTGGCTTTTTAGTCCTTCTCGTCATGGCTGGCTTTGCGGCACATTTTGGAAGATTGCGGTTCGCCGCCTCTTTCGCGGAAGATACGTTGGCAGGCCAGTTTTGGTTTTTTGGCTGGATTGCTGTCGCCGTGGCATCAACCGCCCTGATCGCGGCCTTGCTCACACCCAAAGTGCGCGAAACATGACGAGTTTCTTAACGGGCTTTGCGATTGGCCTATCGCTGATCGTGGCTATCGGTGCGCAGAACGCCTTCGTCTTGCGGCAGGGCCTGCGCAAACAACATGTCGGATTGGTTGTCGCGACTTGCATCATTTCCGACGGGCTTTTGATTGCAGCCGGGGTCGCGGGCTTCGGCGCATTGACCAGCGCCATGCCGATGCTGGAACCGATAACACGCTGGGGTGGCGCGATTTTCTTGTTTGTCTACGGCGCGCTGAGCCTACGCCGCGCGGTCTTTGCCACGGACTCGCTGAACGCCGAAGGCACTGCGGAACAATCAGCATACAGCGCGGTCTTAACCTGTCTCGCCCTGACATGGCTGAACCCACATGTCTACCTGGACACCGTCATCTTGCTGGGCGCCATCGCCGCCCAATATGGCGACGCAGCATGGGTTTTCGGAGCGGGCGCCATTGTCGCCTCGACTGTATTTTTCCTATGCTTGGGGTTCGGCGCACGCCTGTTGCAGCCCTTTTTCACCAAACCCTTTTCGTGGCGCGTTCTAGATGTCGGTGTTGGCCTTTTGATGTGGGCCATCGCGGTGACACTTATCTGGCCTTGAGACCGTCCTGTGAACCGCTCATAGAGAAGCATGGCTGACTTTCCCGCTTCGCCGACATCCAGCGCATCAAAACCAAGCGCCCCTCTTCAAGGGGTGCTATGGATGGCTTTGACGGGCGTGCTTTTCGTCGGCGTCACAGCCACGGTGAAGGCCGGAGCCTCCGATTTGCCAGCGGCCATGTCTGCGTTCCTCAGATACGTTTTAGGATTAGTCTTTCTTATACCCATGCTGGGCAGTCTTCAGCGACTGAAGCTTACAAAACGTCAACTTAAACTGTTCGGTTTGCGCGGCATGGCGCACACTGTCGGGGTGTGTTTGTGGTTCTACGCGATGACCCGGATCACCATCGCCGAGGTGACCGCGATGAACTACATGACGCCCATCTACGTCACCCTCGCCGCGGCCGTTTTCCTGGGCGAACGCCTAGCCTCCCGCCGATTGATCGCCATCGCTGTCGCCTTTTTGGGGGCTTTGGTCATTTTGCGTCCGGGCGTGCGCGAATTGGGGGACGGGCATCTCGCGATGGTCTTTGCCGCATTGTTCCTTGCCACCAGTTATCTGACGGCAAAACGCATGGCCGACGAATTGCCGGCCTCTATCGTCGTGGCGATGTTATCGATCACAGTCACCATTGGACTGTTCCCCTTGGCATTGATGGTTTGGCAATGGCCCACTTGGGAAGAAACCGCCTGGATGTGCGCGGTTGCCGTCTTTGCCACCTCGGGTCACTACACGATGACCCGCGCCTTCGCGGCGGCGGCGGTCAGCGTCACGCAACCCGTTGTCTTCACGCAACTTATCTGGTCCGTGCTGATTGGTTTTTTCATCTTCGGCGAAGACATAGACATCTGGGTCATCATCGGCGGCATCATGATCGTCTCGGCCGCTACCTTCATCGCGATCCGCGAAGCGATGCTGAAACGCGCCGAAAAAACACCCTAACAAACTGATTAAAAACGCCTTTTGGGCGCGTTAACGAATTTCCAATAATTCCACCGATTTTCGCCCCCGTTTCGCCTCGTTCCGTGAGGAAATTCTACACATAAGGAACAAGGAACATTTTAATGAGCAGCCCCCAAACCGGAACGCCCGATAATGCGTTTCAAGACCGTTTGAACCGTGTGGCCGAAGCCCGGGCTCCGATCGAGGCAGCCAAACCTCAAGTTTCGGTGGTCCCGGATTGGAAGGAAAACACAAAATACCCGGGCGCCATCATCGGCTCAGCGCTTGTGGGGATGCTCGCCGTTTTCGTGGCACGCTATGTCCGGTTTCAGATGCTAGGTGGCTCGTTGGCAGGGGACGACGCCGATATTACCATGATGATTGACGGCGGAATCGGCGCGGCTTGCGGTTTTCTTTTGTTCGCCATGCTTCGCTTCGAAGGTGCCGAGTTTAAGGCCGCGCAGACCTTTGGGATCGTCGCCATGATCATGGTCATGCACAACTTCGTTCACTACATGCCCGGTACTTTCAGCGCCATCTTTTCAGAAGAATGGACAGAAGAGGTGATCGCCTATACCGAGCCGAACTCGATCCTGTTTCGCGGGGTCTCATTTGTGGTGACCGAACCCGCAGACCAAGTCGCATCAGAGCCAACCATTCGACGCGCAGGCAAGCTTTAGGCCTTAAGGCGCTTCAAAATCTCTTTGGTCAGCGCGGCAATCTCGTCGGCCCAAATGCCCTTGCCGCGCTCCATGGCCGCCTTGCCAACACCCATCGTTTCAGGGAAGGCCACGCGATGCCCAAGCGTGGTTTTGGCGCGTTTAACACCAAGCGCTTTCAAAGCCTTATCGACGTCCTCGGCCACCTTCGTCCCGGCCTTGGCACGGTTCAACACCACCAAAGTATCGGCTTTTTCACGTTCAGCCATGTCCAACACACCTTCGGTCGCCCACACATCAACCGGGCTGGCCGAAACCGGCACAACCACCAAATCGCTTTCCCGGATCGCAGGCTTCAGATCACTGTCAATCTTGGGCGGCGTATCGATCAAGACAAAGTCCGAGGCTTTCTTCAGCTTGTCACACTCGTAACTGACACCCCAGGCACTGGCCGTGGAAAACTCGATCCCCGGATCGCCTGCTTCGCGCCGCGTCATGAACCAACGTCCAAGCGATCCCTGCGGGTCGGTATCCAGTAACGAAACACTCTTGCCCATCTTTGCCAAAGACACCGCAAGGTTCGCCGCCAGCGTGGTTTTGCCAGCGCCACCCTTTTGCTGAGCAACAGTAATAATTTTTCCAGCCATGGTGCAGCCCCCGCCCGCAATCTTGAGTTTCTGCGGTGCAGCATAACACTCGCCGCACCGCCGCACAAGCCGACACGAAGCGCAGGGCTCAGCCCATAACCGCCGCGATCACTTCCACTTCGACCAAGAACTCGGGCCGGGTAAATCCAGACACGATCACCAAAGTCGACGCTGGCAAACGCGTCACCCCGGCCAACCAACGATCCCGCGCCGCCATGTAATCCTGCATATGCGCCCGATCCGTCACGAAGGCATTGATCCGCACCACATCCGCAGGCCCCGCACCGCCTTCGCCCAAAATTGCAGCAATGTTCGAAAAACAAAGATCTGCCTGAGCCCCCGCCCCCTCTGGCGTCACGCCCGAGGACTCCACCGCCAACTGGCCAGACGTAAAGATCAACCGCGCGCCCGCAGGCACTTCTACACCATGGGCATAGGCCGCAAAGGGCGGCGCAATCGTATCCGGCATCATTTCCCGCATCTCAAGTCCTCCTAACCCACCAAGTTGAAAGCGCCGCGTTAACTTTTGCAAACGAATCTTGCTACCTCTCTGTGCGAATCGCAAAACTCTGACTAAGATTTAGGCAATCGCCTTGGGGGGTGAGCAGCGACTTCGAGTGCATCTGGCACTAACGGCGGAACCCTCTAGGTACAAAACAAGAAAACCTGGAGGTATCTCATGTCCAATAAAACTATCCTAAGCGCGGCCGCCCTGACGCTTGCCGCTTCTGCATCCTACGCTGACGGCCATCTGACCGAAGTCAGCTTCGGCACAAACTGGGTCGCCCAAGCCGAACACGGCGGCTTCTATCAGTCTGTCGCGGATGGCACTTACAACGAATGCGGTCTGGACGTCACAATCATCCCCGGCGGTCCTCAGGTGAACAACCGCGCACTGATGCTGGCCGGTCGGATGGATTTCCATATGGGTGGTGATCTGCTGCAAGCCTTCTCGGCGGCACAGGAAAACATTCCCGTCGTCAACGTCGCGGCCGTCTTCCAAAAACACCCCCAAGTCATCGTCGCCCACCCCGGCGAAGCTGAAACTTGGGACGAGCTGAAATCGCTCGACGCCCTGTTGATCGGCGACAACGGCTTTCAGTCCTACTACCAGTGGATGATCGCAGCACACGGTTTTACCGCCGAACAGCGCCAGCCCTACACGTTCAACCCCGCCCCCTTCCTCGCTGACACAAAAGTCGGCATGCAGGGCTATCTTTCGTCCGAGCCCTACTTGGTTCAGAAAGAAGGCGGTTTTGAACCCAACGTCTTCCTGATCGCGGACGCGGGCTATTCCAGCTACGCCACGACGATCGAAACCATGCAGCAAACCATCGACGAACGCCCGGAACAGGTGACCTGCTTCGTCGAAGGTTCGATAAAAGGCTGGTACAACTTCCTTTATGGTGACAACGCAGCCGCGATTGCCCTGATCAAGGAAGCCAACCCCGAAATGACCGATGACAAGATCGCCTTCGCCATCGGCAAGCTGAAAGAATGGGGCATTGTCGACAGCGGCGACGCAGAAACAATGGGCATCGGCGTGATCACCGACGCCAAGGTCGAAGACTTCTACAACAAGATGGTCGAAGCAGGCGTCGTCGATGCCGGTCTCGACTATTCGGCCACCTACACCACTCAGTTCGTCGGCACAGGTGTCGGCATGGACCTGAAGTAAGTAGGAACCGGCTTCAGCCCGGGAGACTTGCCCGGGCTGACCACACGCCTTCGGAGAACATGAATGACGCTGCCCATCGGCGCCCGCGCGCCCCTTCTCACCATGAGCCACATTGAAAAGACCTTCGCAGGCGAAGTTGTGGCCTTGCGCGACATGAATCTGTCTGTGAACGAAGGAGACTTCATGTCGCTTCTGGGCCCCTCGGGCTGTGGCAAATCCACGGCTCTTCGGCTCATCGCAGGACTGTCCGCGCCAACCCGAGGCCGCATCGAATGGCAGGGCGGCAAGGGCACAGATGATCTGGGTATCGTTTTTCAAGAACCAACTCTGATGCCATGGGCCACCGTGGCCGAAAACGTCTGGCTTCCGTTCCGGCTCCGGGGCACCGCCTACGCCTCGGTCAAGGACGAAATCCTTGAGGTGCTAAAACTGGTCGGCCTAGAGAAATTCCAGAATTCCTACCCCCGCGAATTGTCGGGCGGCATGAAAATGCGTGTCTCCATCGCCCGCGCTATGGTCACCAAACCGCGCCTGATCCTGATGGACGAACCCTTCGCGGCGCTAGACGAAATCACCCGCTTCAAACTGAACAACGATCTTTTGGAGCTGAAAGCTGCCATCGGCTGCACGGTCATCTTCGTGACCCACTCGGTCTTCGAAAGCGTGTTCCTGTCGGACCGGATCGTGGTCATGGCCGCCCGCCCGGGCCGCGTCATCCATGAACTTGAAGTCGACACCCCCTACCCCCGCCACGAAGATTTCCGCACCTCCGCCGAATACGCCACCCACACCCGCGCCGCCTCCGCCGCCCTTGGCGAAGCAATAGGAGAGGCCGCATGACACCCGGACACTTTAAATCAAATGCGCGCACCCGTGGGCTTCATCTCTTCAAAAATACGCAAACCCGGCCAGACACCACAGCGCACGCAGAGCCGGAAAAAGGCGCAACGAAAACACTGCACCTACCGGCATTTGCACCGACGCGATACCGACGCAATACCGACGTAATACCGACGTGGGAAATCGCCGCTTTTCGAATCGATCTGCGCGCATCTCACACCCCTGCACCAAATCTACGGTCGCGCCCCTCACACCCCGGTCACGGAGTCCCGCGATGACAGTCACGGAAAGCGCCCCCGGCGCCCCCATCATTGACGAAGAAGAGGCCGCGCGCGCGCGTCGCGACAAGATCAACCGCATTGCGAAATGGACGCTGCCCAGCCTTGTGATGATCCTGTCAGTGCTGGCGTGGCACTTCTACGTCACGCTGAACAACATTCCGCATTACGTCCTGCCCGGCCCGCTTTTGGTGGGACAATCCATCATTGATGACTGGGGCATTCTGTGGCCTGCGATGCTCACCACCTCTCGCCTGACGATCCTTGCCCTCATCTTTGCGATCATCGGAGGCGTTGCGCTGGCGGTGGCCTTCACCCAATCCAAATGGGCCGAGATGAGCTTCTTTCCCTACGCCGTCATCCTGCAAGTGACCCCCGTCGTCGCTATCGCGCCGCTCTTGCAAATCTACGTCGAAAGCGCCTTCGTTGCGGCCCTTCTCTGCGCCTGGATTGTCGCCTTTTTTCCAATCTTATCAAACACAACCATCGGTTTGAAATCTGCCGACCATAACCTGCAAGATCTCTTCACCATCTACGGCGCAACCCGCTGGCAACGCCTGCGCTTCCTCTCGGCCCCCTCAGCGCTGCCCTTCTTTCTGGGTGGTCTCAAAATCGCCGGAGGTCTCGCCCTCATCGGCGCTGTCGTCGCCGAGTTTGTCATCGGTCGCGCAGGCACAGGCCTTGGTCTTGCCTCAACCCTGCTCGAAGCCTCTTATCGGTTCAACTTCGGACGGCTCTATGCCGCGCTGATCCTGATCTCGGCTATGGGTGTGGTGATCTTCGCCATTACATCGCTGTTCTCTCACCTCATGCTTCGAAAGTGGCATGAAAGCGCATTGAAGCGCGAAGGATGAAGGCCCTTAAGACCAGCGGCCCCGTCCGCCTGCGCAATGTTACTGTGCCGGGGTGCGTGATGGGACGCGACGAAGACCTGATCGTCACCGACATCTCGATCGAAGGCGATAAGATCGCGGAACGCGGCGGGCACGACATCGACATGGATCGCGCTTTACTCCTGCCTTGCTTTGTCGACATGCACACCCATCTGGACAAAGGCCACATCTGGCCCCGCGCCGCCAACCCCGACGGCACATTCATGGGCGCGCTGACAACTGTGGGCGAGGATCGAGAGGCGAATTGGTCTGCGGAAGACGTGTACACCCGCATGGAATTCTCGCTGAAATGCGCCTACGCCCACGGCACCCGCGCGATCCGAACCCATCTCGACAGCCCTGCTCCGCAGGACGAAGTCTCCTGGCCCGTCTTCGCTGAAATACGCGAGGATTGGGCAGACAGGATCGAACTTCAGGCGTCCAGTCTTACGGGGTGTGATCGCTTCGAAAGCATCAAGACAGACTATGCGTCTACCGCCGATATCGTGGCGGCTGCAGGCGGCGTGCTTGGCCTCGTGACCTACCCCGTACCCGACATTCGGACCCGGCTGGCCGAGTTCTTCGACCTAGCCGAGTCCCGTGATCTGGAGGTGGATTTCCACGCCGACGAAACCATGGATCCCGGCTCGGAAACCCTGCGTCTGATTGCCGAAACTGTGCTTGAAACGGGTTGGGACAAACCTGTCACCGTCGGCCACTGCTGTTCGCTGTCCACCCAAGACGAAGCCCAAGCCATGGAAACACTGGACCTTGTGGCAAAGGCCGGTCTGAACATCGTCAGCCTGCCCATGTGCAACCTGTACCTGCAAGACCGTGCGCCCGGCCGCACCCCGCGCCAACGCGGCATCACGCTCGTCCACGAAATGGTTGAACGCGGCATCAACGTCAGCTTCGCCTCTGATAACACCCGCGATCCCTTCTATGCTTATGGCGATCTCGACATGCTGGAAGTCATGCGCCAAGCCATTCGCATCGGCCATCTGGATCACAGCCGTTCGGACTGGCCGAACGCATTTCTGGCCAACCCTGCTAAAGCCTGCGGTTTTGGTATGCCTTCGCTGTTGCCCGGCGCGCCTGCGGACTTCACCGTCTTCAAAGCGCGCAACTGGACCGAGCTTCTGTCCCGCCCCCAAAGCGATCGCATGGTCTTTCGGGGTGGCGAAGCGATTGAAACAACCCTTCCCGAGTATTCCGAACTGGATCACCTGATGGAGCCCCGCGCATGAAAGATAACATAGCCGCCGCCAAAGCCGCCCTGTCACATTTGGAAATCGACGAATCCGACGCCGCAATCAAAGCGAAAAGTCGCGATTTCTTCTGGTATTCGCCGGTTTTAAAGACACGTCTGGATCACGTCGTCGCTGATTTCGTTGTGTCGCCCCGGTCCGAAGCTGAGGTCATTGAGGTTCTGAAAACCTGCTACGCACACGATTGCCCGGTCACCACACGCGGCGCAGGCACCGGCAACTACGGCCAAGCTATGCCACTGGCTGGTGGCTGCGTCATGCACCTTAGGCATCTCGACAAGGTCAAGGAAATCCACCCTGGCCGCGTCATCACCGAACCCGGTGTCTTACTGAAAGACGTTGATGCAGCCTGCAAAGAACATTCCGGTCAAGAACTCCGCATGTTTTCCTCCACATGGGCCACGGCGACCATCGGTGGCTTTGTGGCCGGTGGGTCCGGCGGCGTGGGGTCTTGCACGTGGGGAAGCTTGCGCGACCTTGGCAACATCATCCGTCTGCGCGTCGTGACCATGGAAGAAGAACCGCGCGTCCTCGACTTCACCGGCGAAGAACTGGCCCGCGTCAGCCACGCCTATGGCACCAATGGCATCATCACCGAATTGGAAATGCCACTGGCCCCCGCCTATGACTGGGTCGAAATGTTCGTCGCCACCGACCACTTCATGGAGGCGGTCGCCTTCGCCGAAGATCTGGCCAACCAAGACGGCATTTTGATGAAGCTGGGCACGGTGTTCGAGGCACCTGTGGCCAAAGATTACTTCCAACGTGTCGCTCCTTACGTGGAAAGCAACACTAACCTCATCGGTCTGATGATCGCGCCCCATTCCATGGATGGGTTCCTGACGTTTCTGGGCCGTCGCCCCGAAGCCAAGCTGATCTATCGCAATGACGATCACGACTGGGCCAGAAGCCCCGGCCCGGTGTTTGAATACGGCTGGAACCACACGACCTTGCGTGCGCTGAAGGTCGATCCTTCGATCACCTACCTGCAAGTCCGTTACGGCTATCCGCAGCATAAAGAACTGATCGAGAAAATGCAGACCGAGCTCTCACCCGAAGTCCTGCAACACCTCGAAGTGCTGCGTGAAGGCAGCAAGGTCATGTTCGCGGGCCTCAGCCTTGTTAAATTTACGACGGAAGAGCGTTTGGACGAAATCGTAAAGATGCACGAGGACGCGGGCGCGATGATCTTTAACCCGCACCGCTACACTCTGGAAGAAGGCGGACGACAAACGGTCGATGACCGGCAACTAAAGTTCAAACAAGAGGCCGATCCAAAAGGCCTGTTGAACCCGGGTAAAATGATCTCTTGGGATGATCCGGACTACGACTTTGCCACCATGTACGCCTATCCGAAACTGCAGGCTGCGGAATGACCGGGAACCAGAAAATGCGCATTTTCTGTTCCATTTTCTGCGCAGAATGTGTGTCCGCATGAAAGCCCTCGTCCTGTTCGCCCACCCCTGCCCCGAAAGCTTTGGCGCAGCGCTCCATACCCGCATCGTCGAAACACTGACGGAACGGGGCTGGGACGTGGATGATTGCGATCTGAACGCCGAAGGCTTTCAGCCTGTCATGACCGAAACAGACCGGCGCAATTACCACGAAGAACCCTCCAACATCGAACCCGTGCGCGACTACGTCGAGCGGCTCTGCGCTGCCGAGGCCCTGATCTTCTCGTTCCCGGTCTGGAACTTTGGCTACCCTGCAATTCTGAAAGGGTTTCTAGACCGGGTGTTCCTGCCCGGCGTGTCCTTCAAGATCGAAAACGGGAAAGTTGCGCCCAACCTTCAAAACATCAAGAAACTTGCCGCCGTCACTACCTATGGCGGCACCCGTTGGCGCGCCATTGGCGCCGGGGATCCCCCGCGCAAGCACTTCACCCGCGCCGTCTGGCACGTCACCCGTCCCGAAAAGATGCGGTATCTTGCACTGTATGGCATGAACCTCGCGTCCGACCAAAAACGGGCCGCCTTCCTTGATAAAGTGGGCGACGAGATGCGGACGCTCTGATGAAGGCCCTTGTCGTTTATTGCCATCCGCGATCCGGCAGCTTCACCGCGGCGGTCCGTGATCTGGTGCTTGCGAAATTAGACGCCGCCAAAGCCGAAGTCCGCCTGACAGACCTTTATGCACGGAATTTCACCCCGACCCTGAGTGCCGAGGAACACGAAGGTTACCTGAAGTGCCCCGAGAATTGCCGGCCCGTCGAGGATGATGTGGCCGACCTCAGGTGGTGCGACACGCTTATCTTTGTGTATCCCACGTGGTGGTACGGCTTGCCTGCAGTGTTGAAAGGCTGGCTGGATCGCGTCTTCCTGCCCGACGTGGCCTTCATGATGCCGAACTCCGAAAAGCCAACCATTGGTCCGGGCCTCACCCACATCACCCGGCTGGGCGTCTTTACCACTTGCGGCGCATCTTGGTGGTTGACCCAGCTTGTGGGTGCGCCGGGAAAGCGCACCTTGATGCGCGGGGTCGGGTTCCTCTGTGCAAAAAACAGAAAAACCGCATTCGCCGCGCATTATTTGATGGACAGTTCAACCGATGCCTCGCGCAAAAAGCACCTTGAAAAGGTCGCCGCAAAACTGGATCGTTTCCTAAGGTGAAAGGAGCCCGCCATGATCCCGATTCTCGACTGGTCCCGCTTCGCCTTTGGTCGCGATAAGAGCGGCTTTGTCGCCGACCTGGGGCAGGCCTGTCGGAAAACAGGGTTCTTCCTGATCACTGGTCACGGCATTTCCGAAGACCTGATCAACAGCACCTTCGCCGCCGCCGACACCTTCTTTGACCTGCCCGAAGCGCAAAAAACACCACTTGATATTCGTGTGCAGGGCAACAATCGCGGCTGGACGGCCCATGGGTCTGAAAACCTTGATGACACCAAACCGGGGCAAATCGACCGGAAAGAGGCTTACAACATTGGGCTTGAGCTAACGCCTGATGATCCCCGCATGGGCGAACCCTTTCGCGGCCCCAACATGTGGCCCGAGCTGCCCGGTTTTCGCGACACGACGCTCGCCTACTTCAAAGCGGTCCACCAGCTTGGCATTGATGTGCACCGACCCATTGCGCTGGATCTGGGGCTGGACGAACACTATTTCGCGCCGTTCCTCGATCAACCTCTCGCGACACTGCGAATGCTGCGTTATCCGGCAGGAAACCCATCAAAGGATGGCATCGGTGCGGGCGCGCATACGGATTATGGCTCGATCACTGTGTTGATGAGCGATGGCGAGCCCGGTCTTCAAGTACAACCGCGCGGTGAAGATTGGATGGATGTGCCCAATGTGCCCGGCGCGTTCATCATCAACATTGCCGATTGCCTGATGCGCTGGACCAACGACATCTATGTCTCAACCCCGCACCGTGTGCAGATCCCGAAAAATCCACGCCGATCCTTAGCCTTCTTCCTTGATCCAAACCCCGACGCCTTGATCGAAGCACTGCCAGGGACGGGTGCTGCAAAATACCCAGCCGTGACCGGCGCAGACTACCTGCGCTCTCGCCTAGACGCCACTTATGCCGAAAGCACCACATCATGACCCGCAGACTGGACTGGGCGGACTACCGCACCACCGAATTCAAAGACATCGACCCTGAGAAGGTGATCGCCATCTTGCCCACAGCCGCCATCGAACAACACGGGCCCCACTTGCCCGTGGGTGTGGATACGATGATCGCCGAAGGCATGTTGGACGAACTGCGCCGCCAGTGCCCCGATGATCTGGATATCCGCATCCTGCCCGTTCAGGCCGTGGGCAAATCGAACGAGCATCTTCACGCTCGCGGCACTCTGACCCTGACGGCGGAAACCGCACTGAAAGCTTGGCGCGAGATTGGCCTGTCCGTTGCCCGCGCCGGGGTCCGCAAAATAGTCATCGCGAACAGCCATGGCGGCAACCTTGACCTGATCTCGATTCTGTCGCGAGAGTTGCGCGTAGAGGCGGGCATGCTGGCCGTGAAATGTCAGTGGGGGAACTTTGGGGCGCCTGAAGGGTTATTCTCGGAACGCGAAGTGTCTTTTGGCATCCACGGCGGGGATCGCGAAACCTCGTTGATGCTACACTTCCGCCCCGAAACCGTGGACATGAGCGAAGCGCGCGATTTCGTATCTACAGCAGAGACGACGAAAATATCACCAATCGGGCCAGTGTCTTATGGCTGGGTCGCTTCGGATTTGAACCCCGACGGACCTGTGGGCGAGGCTCATCTGGCCACAGCGGACAAAGGCAAGGCCAGTGCGAAACACCAAGTTGAAGGCTTCATACAACTTCTCCGTACCATCCAAGACACACCGGTCGGCAATTTTTCGCCTACTTGTCACGGCCCCGATTAACTCTATTGTAACGACTCCGGGCCTAACCTCTACTTGTGAAAGGTACGGTTGGGACGACGCGTATCGACTTGGGACAATGGGGCTCGCCCCGGGGACGAAATAAATGGCTTTAGGCGCGATAATCGTCAGCATGCCGACAGCGGTTCTTGGCACATTCTATGTCAGTATCATGCACGGCTATACTACGACCCAAGGTTTGGGGGCCTATGCTATGATCGGATCGATCGTTCTACTGGCAACAATGTTGAAATTCGGTCTGTCACAGGACTGATCTTCCAAAAGCAAAATGATACGAATGAACTGGCATTGCCCGATTGTCGAAGGCAAATGCTCCTGACATGATGCACCTTTAAGGTTTGGCCAAGGGGACATCATGAAAAACGATCTAAAAGACATCTGGGCGCGCGGTGACGCTGTTTTGAATGGCTGGTGCTCGATCGGAAGCCCCTTCACAGCCGAAATCATGGCGGCGCAAGGCTTTGATTCCATTACAATCGACGGCCAGCACGGCGCGTTAGACTACAGCCATGCCCTGCCTATGTTCCAAGCCATGCGGGCATCAGGCAAAACGCTTTTAGCCCGTGTCCCCTGGCGCGAGCCGGGCATCATCATGAAATACCTCGACGCTGGTGCCAAAGGGATCATCTGCCCGATGATCAATTCCGGCGAAGAAGCCGCCGAATTTGTCAGCTACCTGCGCTATCCGCCCTTGGGTCAGCGCAGCTTTGGCCCCACTCGCGTGGCTTTTGCCGAGCCGGGTCACTCAACGACCGCCGCCAACGATAGCATTCTGGCCTTGGCCATGATTGAAACGGCGGACGGCGTGGCCAATATGGAAGAAATCGCCGCGACACCCGGTCTGGATGGCCTTTATGTCGGTCCGGCGGACCTGACACTGGGCGTCTCAAACGGTGCGCTGCCACCCGGGTTTGACCGGGAAGAGCCAGAAATGATCGAGCTGAAACAACGCATTGCCCGTGTGGCAAAGAATGCGGGCATTCATGCGACCTTGCATTGCGGCAGCGCGGAATACGCCGCGCGCGGCATTGAATGGGGGTACGATATGGTGACCATCCAGAACGATGTGCGCCTATTGGCAAGTGCCGCCAGCGCCTTGGTCGGCAACTTTCGCGCACTGACCAATACGGACGGCAAAGCGGGTGATCTCGGCGCGTATTAAAACGCGCTACAGCACCAAACGCCGATCAGTCCGCGGCAACACCCGCACCGTATCCGCACCGGGACGTTTAGCCGGCGACGGCGCATTGATCGGCTGCGCTTGCTTCGTCCGCGCGGCCTCTTCGATGGCGCGCATGGCAATCACATCGGCCATGCCTTCCACCCCGTCGGGTGCCGGCGACACGCCGTCGCGGATACAATCGGAAAAATAAGCAATCTGATCCGAAAAGTGGTCGCTGTCCTGAACCGTCAGATGTTCGACGTCCGCGCCTTTGATAATCCGAACCTCGGGCGTGGTTTGAAACTGATAGCCCTTTTCGACCTCGATCACGCCATCTGTGCCCATGATCGTATAAGTATCCGTCTCGCCCACTTCAAAACTGACCAAAAACTGCGCCAACCTATCCTCGGGAAACCGCAAGGTCACCGCAATCGAGCCTTCGACTTCTTCAAACCGAGGGTCCCCGTTTCCATGAACCCGCACAGCTTGGGCTTCAATCGGTTCGGCCTCCATCACCTGACGCGCTGCGTTCAGGCAATAGACGCCAATGTCCTGCAATGGACCGCCCCAGTGTTCGCCGCGCAAGCGGTGGTTCGTATCGGCGGACTGAAATCCAAAGGTCGAGGAAAAATGCTTTATGGCCCCGATCTCTCCGGCGCGAAGCCGTGTCAGCACCTCAACCGTCATCGGTTCTGAGTGCAAACGATAGGCCGTCATCAGAAAAACACCGTTCACTTCAGCCGCGGCGATCATCGCCTCGCACTCGGTTTGGTCGATGGCCAAAGGCTTTTCTACGATAGCGTGTTTCCCAGCGTTCATCGCGCGAATGGCATAATCCGCATGCATCGAATTCGGCAATGCAACATAGACCGCATCAATCGCGTCCGACGCCACAAGCGCGTCATATCCATCATAGTCACACGTCGTCACTATCCCATAAAACTCTGCCAGCTTCGCCCTCGCCTCCGCATTGCCCGTCACGATGGCCGCCATAACCGAGTTCTCGGTGGCAGCAACGGCAGGCATGAAAGCTTCTTGACTGATCCACCCGGCGCCAACGATGGCGTATCTGATCTTATCCATGTGAACGCTTCCTTTTCGGCAATCTGATCGAAGTCAGCAGTTACGCCGCCGACAAGTAAGCGTCGATCCGAGCGATCTGTTCGGCCGTCAACCGCAGTCCCAGTTTGGTGCGGCGCCAGACAAAATCTGACGCTTCGTGCACCCATTCATGGGTTTTGGCCCAATCCAATTCGCGCGCGGTGATGTTGACGCCAAAGTCCTCGCCCAAGTCGCCAAGCGCACGTGCATCGCCCAGAACATCTCGCGTCAGCGTGCCATAGGTCCGCACCAAGCGCCGAGTCCACGCCTCGGTCAGAAATGGGTATTCGCTTTGCAAATCCGCCTCAAGCTTAGCCACGCCATCCACGGGGAAGTCCCCTCCGGGCAAAGCCACGCCAGCGGTCCAGTCCCCATGCGTGTTGCCAAAGACCGGCGCGATCTTCTGAAGCGCGGCTTCGGCCAACTTGCGATACGTGGTGATCTTACCCCCGAACACATTCAAAAGCGGCGCCCCGCCCGCATCATCGATCGACAGCACATATTCCCGCGTCGCCGCCGTGGCGGAACTGGCACCGTCATCGTACAAAGGACGCACGCCGGAATAGGTCCAGACGATATCGTCCCGCGTGATGTTCGTTTTGAAATAGCCCGAGGCCAAATCGACCAAATACTGCTGTTCCTCAGGCGTGCAAACGGGCGGCGTGTCCGGATCACTGTGTTCCTGATCCGTCGTACCAATCAGGGTGAAATCGTCCTCGTAAGGAATGGCAAAGATGATCCGGCCATCGGTACCTTGGAAGAAATAGCATTTGTCGTGGTCAAACAAACGCTTGGTCACGATATGGCTGCCCCGCACCAGCCGCACCCCTTCGCGGCTGTTCGACCGGATCGTGTTGCGGATCACATCGCCCACCCAAGGCCCGGCCGCGTTTACCAGCATCTTGGCGGTCACGCGGCGGGTGTCGCCAACCTGCTCCAAAAGTATGGTCCAAGCGTCGTCTTTCCGTTCGGCCGACACCACACGGGTGCGCACCATCACATCCGCCCCGCGCGCCTGTGCATCGCGAGCGTTCAAAACCACCAAACGCGAATCCTGCACCCAGCAATCCGAATATTCATAGGCTTTTTGAAACCTGTCATCCAAGACGGCGCCAACCGGATCGCGGGTCAGATCCACGGTTCCCGTTGCGGGCAGAATTTTTCGCCCCCCCAAATGATCGTACATAAACAGACCAAGCCGGATCAGCCACGCCGGGCGACGGCCTTTCATCCACGGCATAAAAGTTGTCAGCAACTTCGCCGTCGGCGTCCCCCCCTCAAACCGCATGTCTTTGTGATAGGGCAGCACAAACCGCATCGGCCACGAGATATGCGGCATCGCTTGCAACAGGATTTCACGCTCGATCAGGGCTTCGCGCACCAGACGAAACTCGAAATACTCCAGATATCGCAATCCGCCATGGAACAACTTGGTCGAAGCCGACGACGTGGCCGAAGCCAGATCGTTCATCTCGGCCAAACCCACCGACAAACCGCGCCCCGCCGCATCCCGCGCAATGCCACAGCCATTGATCCCGCCACCGATGATGAACAGGTCGTAGGCCTCGGATTCGGCAGGCACTTGGTCGCTCGACATTCACTTGTCCGTCATGGTCTGTGGTGTTTCAGGTTCGCGCTGTATGAAGAAGCGCAGATGCCTGTGTACCGTTTGCCTCAAGGTGCCGCAAGACAGATGCTCGACCAAAACAGATCGAAGCGGTAGGGATCGATAGAACCCGAAAGAGGATGGCCCTGACATGTTGCACCCGTTGATCACCCAAGCCCATGTGACGGCTTTTCAGACTGAAGGCGTCGTTTTGATCAAGGACCTATTCGCAGATCACGTTGACACCATCGCGGCAGGCATCCAGCGCAATATGGAGGCCCCCGGCCCGTATGCCGCCGAGAATTTGAAAGAGGGTGAACACGGGCGGTTTTTCGACGATTATTGCAACTGGACCCGTATCCCCGAATTCGAAAAAATCGTGCGCACCTCACACGCAGCCCATGTGGCGGCAGACCTGATGCAATCGAACAGCGTGCAGATGTTTCACGATCATGTGTTGGTCAAAGAACCCGGCACCTCAAAACCCACGCCATGGCATCAGGATGCACCCTATTACTTCGTGGACGGCGTGCAAAACGTCAGCTTCTGGAGCCCGGTAGACCCCGTCACCAGCGCCAGTTTGCGCTGCGTTGCGGGAAGTCACCTTTGGGACAAACCGGTATTGCCGACCCGCTGGTTGTCCGAAACCAGCTTTTATGCGGATGATGACGCCTATCGCCCCGTTCCCGACCCGGACGCCGAAGGCATGGACATCCGCGAATGGGAAATGGAGCCCGGCGATGCCGTCGCGTTCAACTTCGGAATTCTACATGGCGCGCGCGGCAACACGACGACCAAACGGCGGCGCGCTTTTTCGGTGCGGCTGATCGGCGACGACGCCCGCTATGTCGAACGCCCCGGTCCCACATCACCCCCCTTCCCAGGCCACAACATGACGCCCGGACAGAAACTGCGCACCGACTGGTTTCCGGTGATCTATCAGCGTGGGTAACATCGGGTAGAGGGCGAAAACGCGAAGATGCGCAACTCTCCAGCTAAGTGTGGACCTAAGTCTCTCGCTTGGCCTTCGAAAGCGCCTCGTGACCCGGAAGTGTGCGTTCGGTTTGGGCGCGCAGGATAGCACCGATGTTGGGCGAACTGGCGGCACCTGTTCGGCTTCGCGTGCGCAAGACTGGCGTATTTTCAGAACCACCGCCAAGGCTTTCGCGCAAGACAACATAAAGACCGGCCATGATGATCACGCCAGCCCCAATGCCCGTATTGATATCGGGGACTTCGGCGAAGAACAAAAAACCGAACGCCGAACCCCAGATAATTTGAGAATACTGCATCGGCGCTACCACGGCCGCATCCCCGAACCGGTAGGCCGCAATCATGCTAAGTCCGCCCGCAAACCCAAGAGCCGCGACAACAACCAACAGACCCAAATGCTCCACAGGCATCGGCTTGTAAACGAAAGGCAGGATCGCACCCATCAAAACGACATTCGCCATCATCGGGTAAAGCATCATCACCGCCGCCCGCTCGGCGCGACCGATCTTGCGCGTTATGACCGAAACAACCGCACTGCCCGCCGCCGCCATCAATCCGGCGATGTGGCCAAGGGTGAGGGGTTCGGCCCCCGGTCGCAGAACGATCATAACCCCAACCAACCCCAACACCACAGCGGCCCAACGATGGACGCCGACAGTTTCGCCCAGAATTGGGATCGACAAAAGCGTAATCAAAAGCGGCGCTGCGAAGATAAACGCATAAACCTGCGCCAACGGCAGCACCGAAAACGCATAGAACGCCGATGCCCCCGTCACCACGCCTGCCACCGTCCGAGCCGCGACCCAACGGGGATTGTGCGGGCGCAACGTGTCGGGCTCGCGGTCGCTTAACAACATCAACGTGGCGAAGGGAAAGGCCAGCAAGACGCTGAAAAACAAGATCTGGAAGGGCATGTAAAATGCCCCCAGATGCTTGATCACCGCATCATGTGTGGAAAAAAGGGCAAACCCAAAAAGGCCAAACAAAACGCCTTTCAGCATGGATTTGCCAGCGTCGGTCAGAGGCTCGCGCTCAGCTTTGCGACAATCGCATCGCCCATTTCAACCGTGCTAATGGGCGATCCGTCTTCGGGGCCCATCAGATCGGGCGTGCGCAGACCATCGGCCAGAACGCCTTCAACCGCATCTTCCAGACGCTTTGCCTCGTCGCCCCGATCAAAGCTGTACCGCAAGGCCATCGCAAAGCTCAGGATACAGGCAATCGGGTTGGCCTTGCCCTGCCCTGTGATGTCGGGGGCCGATCCGTGGACGGGTTCGTAAAGCGCTTTCGGGCGACCATTCGCCATAGGTGCGCCAAGCGAAGCCGACGGCAACATGCCAAGCGATCCGGTAAGCATCGCTGCACAATCCGAAAGGATATCGCCGAACAGGTTGTCGGTGACGATCACGTCAAACTGCTTGGGCGCCCGCACCAACTGCATGGCACCGTTGTCGGCATACATATGGGAAAGTTCGACGTCCGAGTATTCGGCCTGATGGATTTCATTCACCACATCGCGCCAAAGCACGCCGGATTCCATCACGTTGGCCTTTTCCATCGAACAGACCTTGTTGCTGCGCTTCCGCGCCAGTTCAAAAGCCGACCGCGTCACACGCGCAATCTCGCTTTCGGTATAGCGCTGCGTGTTGATCCCCACACGCTCGTTGCCTTCCTTGAACACGCCGCGCGGCTCGCCAAAGTACACACCGCTGGTCAATTCGCGCACGATC
>CAZWDS010000051.1:368-22680 GCA_964632495.1 uncultured Rhodobacterales bacterium | reverse complement strand
CCATTGCGTCATTGCGTCCTGCACGCCCGAGAAAACCTGCACCGATTTAGAGCCCCAGATCGAGACCGGGATCGACAGGTTGTTCACGATATGCAGCATCGCAACGGTGACGATGAAGCTCAGCAAGAACCAGTTCGCCACGTAGATGTGCTTTTCCTTACGAATGAAAAGCGTGCCCAAAAAGACCGCCAGGAACGCGACCCAGACTATGGTCAGCCAGATATCCACGTACCACTCAGGTTCGGCATATTCCTTGGATTGCGTGGCCCCCAAAAGGTATCCCGTGGCCGCCAGCACGATGAACAACTGGTATCCCCAGAAGACGAACCAAGCGAGGTTGCCACCCCAAAGTCGCGCACCGCATGTGCGTTGCACGATGTAGAAAGACGACATCAAAAGCGCGTTGCCCCCGAAGGCGAAAATCACCGCCGACGTGTGCAAGGGCCGTAGCCGACCGAAGTTGGCATAGGGTTGCGCCCAATCAAAATTCAAAACCGGAAAGGCAAGTTGGAAGGCAATGACGACCCCGACAAGAAACCCGACGACCCCCCAAAACCCTGTGGCAATCACGCCTGCGCGCACCACCCCGTCCATATAGCCGCTTGTATCAACATTGATCGTCGGCTCGTCGGTTTTGCGAAGAACCCAGACGAATAATCCGCCCGCGATGGCCATGATGATAATGGCGTGAACCTGATAGGCCAGATCCCGGCCCCAGTTGGCAGCCAGTGCTGCCACCAGAAAAACAAGGCCCAAAAGACCAAGTTTGACAAAGTTTAACATGGGTAATGTCCCCTTCCGCTTCTCGCACGACGTGATTCTTCGTCTGCGACCTGTTCGTATGGAAGGAATGCCAAAACGGCCTTAACGTAGCTTTGATCTGGGTCAAGCATTTCGGGATTTCTTATTGAGCCAGATCAAAGCGCGCCAATATCACTTCTGTGTTCAATGCCTCTATCAACCGGAGTGACCGCTATGACTTACGCATCGATTGCGACGATCCAGCATGATCCGAATGTCGACGTAAACGCTATGCGCGCGGCGATGACGATCTCGCGACAGTGGAATTCCCATCTGTCGGTGCTGTGCGCCGGTGTCGATACCGTTGACCCCGCCTACTACTATAACGGCGCTCAGGCCATCGCCATTCAGCAAAACCTGGAACTGGCAAACGAGCTGTCGGAAAATCTGGAGCGCGCCGCCCGAAATGCCTTGCGCTTTCACACCGCCAGTTGGGATGTCGAAGCCGTCACCACACTTACATCCGGGCTGGCCCCGTACTTGAAACAATGCCTGCGGTTCCATGATCTGGTCGTTCTGCCCCTGCCCTATGGGCCCAAGTGCAGCGTGATCGACATCATCAATCTGGAAACCAGTCTTCTTGATGCCAAGATCCCCGTTCTTGCCATTCCCGATGGTTACAAAATGAAGGAGCTACCTTGCAAAGTTCTTGTCGGCTGGGACAACGGTGCTGCAGCACTTGCTGCCGCGCGGGCTGCCTTACCGTTTGTCGCCGCAGCACAAACCACCTGCATTCATATGATCGACCCGCCGCATCATGGCGTGGATCGCTCGGACCCCGGCGGCAAACTGGCCGGGCTGTTTGCAAGATCCGGTGCCAATGTCGAAATCACCGTGACGTCCCGCAAAGAACCGAACACCGGGCGACAACTGCTAAAACGCGCAGACGAGGTCGGCGCGGATTTGGTGGTGATGGGTGGTTACGGAAATTCGCGATTGAAAGAAGCTGTTTTGGGTGGTGTCACCCGAACCATCCTTCACGAAGCGCCCTTGCCCGTCCTGCTTGCGCACTAGGGGCTTATAGTCGCGACGCCTTTAGGCTGCTTCCTGCGCGTCACCGGCCTCGCTTTGAAGCTTGTCCACGTCGGGAATGATCACACGGCGCTTGCCATCTAACTCAATGATACCGTCAGATTTCAACTTCGAAAACTGGCGGCTCACCGTTTCCAGCGTCAAACCCAGATAATCCGCCATCGCCTCGCGTGTCAGCGTCAGATCGACGGCCACATCCGGCGTGATCGTGTCAGACAGGATCGTGCGGCGATAGTACAGCATCAGAAAACTGGCGATCTTTTCGCGCGCCGTCTTCCGACCCAGCAAAAACATCCAATCGCGCACGGCGTCCAACTCATCCAATGCCATCTCAAGCAAACGCTGCGAGATCGCTGGCGTCGTTGCCACAAGTTCTTCGAACTGCTTACGCCGGAAACAACAAAGCGTCACATCTGTCACCGCCGTCACATCATAAAGCGCGGTTTCGCGCCCGGGTCGTCCGATAAAATCAGACGGCAACAACAAACCAAGCGTCTGTTTGCGCCCATCTTCCGTCAGATGCTCAACCGTCGCGGTGCCCGACACAACCGACGCCACAAACTCCATCCGATCCCCGCGCCACATGATCGGCTGACGGGCTTCGTAGGTACGGTAATACTTGATGGATTCCAAAACATCGAGCTCGTCAGGACTACAAGTAGCGCAGACCGCCCGATGTCTGATCGGACAAGATCCGCATCGGCTATTCGCTTCACTTTGACGCGCCATTGCACCGGCTCCCTGTTCGCTAGTGTCAACCATACCTGACATTTCATGCGAGACAATTCTTGAATCGAACTTTTTTCAAATCCGCTGATTTTCTTAACTCATGCTAAGATTGGATCCTCAAAAAGTTGCAATGAATTGAGAAAATAAGGATATTTATGCACCTCCAAAACGTAACGGACGTCCGTGCCTCTAAAGAATCGCAAGCACCGCGACGATCAGTCCCCCTCAGTTGTCGTCGCCAAAAGGGTCACCGTACCAAGCGTGTCTCGCCTCAAACACAGCTTCGCCATGGGTTTTGTAAGACGTTTCGCGCCGCGACATGGGGAATCGCTTTGGGCAATTCAGATCAGAATACGCCAGGCTTAAGAGGCGAGGCCGCCGTCATGCCGCCATCCACCGTAAACAGCTGGCCCGTGGCGAACCCCGCCTCGTCAGACGCCAGCCAGACTGCCATGGCAGCGATGTCTTCGGGCCTGCCGAACCGGCGCACGGGATGCCGCTGAACAGCATCCGCCCGCGCGGCTTCAGGATCGACCGCCTGATCAAAACCTGCCTCCAACATCCCCGTTTCGATCCAGCCCGGACAAATCGCATTGCACCGGATATCCGGCCCATGATCCACCGCGATCGACCGGGTCAGCCCATGCACGAAAGCCTTTGACGCATTGTAAAGCGCCATCGCCGGATCCGCGACCTGCCCCGAGATCGACCCGATGTTGATGATCGACCCACCTTTTGGCATCACGGGAATGAACGCGCGGCACACATTGAACACGCCCCGACAATTCACCCCGATCACCGCCTCCCAATCCGCATCCAAGCTATCGACCACCGTCTTTTCGACCTGCACGCCTGCGTTGTTCACCAGAATATCAATCGGTCTGGCCAAATCCGTCACCGCCGCCGCATCCGATACATCAAGGGTCACCCAACCAACATCCTTTGGAAGTCCCTCAGGACGAGAGCCCCGCCCGCAGGTTGTCACCGTTGCGCCCTCGGCCCGGAAGGCCCCAACAATCCCAGATCCTATGCCCTGTCGCCCGCCGGTTACAAAGGCCCTTTTGCCCGCCAACCGCATCAGTCCGCGATCCTTTTGCCACCGATCAACATTTGCGTCTGCATGGATAGCCTCCCTCAGAACGCAACCTGATCGCCGCCCTTTAATCCCAACCGTTCGCGCGCCTCGTCCGGTTTGGCCACATCCAACCCAAGCGCTTCGATAATGGTGCGGATCTTCTCGACTTGCTGCGCGTTGGACACCGCCAATTCGCCTTTGCCGATGAACAGGCTGTCTTCCAACCCGACCCGCAAATTGCCACCCAGCAAAGCGGCCTGCGTTGCCATGGGCATCTGATGCCGCCCCGCCCCCAGAACAGACCATTCATAATTCTCGGGCCCGAACAACTTGTCCGCCATCCGGTTCATGTGTTGCAAGTTCTCCAACTCGGCCCCCGCCCCGCCAAGAATGCCCAGCACGAACTGAATAAAGAAAGGCGGTTTGATCAGCCCCTGATCGACAAAATGTTTGACGTTGTAGAGATGGCCCAGATCGTAGCATTCGAACTCGAACTTGGTGCTGTGCTTCTGGCCCAGTTCTTTCAGCGCATATTCGATGGTGGCGAAGGTGTTGGGGAAGATGAAATCGCGGGTCATGCCCAGAAACTCGGGCTCCCAGTCGAACTTCCAATCCTTGTACTTCTCCAGCAGCGGGAAGATCCCGAAGTTCATCGACCCCATGTTCAAGGATGCCATCTCGGGGCTGGCCTCGGTCGCCGCCCGCAATCGGTCGTCCATCGACATGCCAAGCCCCGCACCTGTTGAGACGTTGATCACCGCGTCCGTCGATTGCTTGATCACAGGCAGAAATTGCTGAAACGTCTCGGGCCGGGGGTCGGGCTTGCCGGTCTGCGGATCCCGCGCATGAAGGTGAATGATCGACGCGCCTGCTTCGGCTGCATCAATACTGGCGCGCGCGATCTCGGCAGGCGTGATCGGCAGATGCTCGGACATGGTGGGCGTATGGATTCCGCCCGTCGGCGCACATGTGATGATGACGGATTTGGGCATGTTCGTCTTATCCTTCCAGTTCACTGCTCATTCTGGTCAAAGCCTCATCTGCTGCACCTGAGCACTCAAGCCCCCATCCAGCACCCAAAGCTGCCCGCTGGCATATCGTGCCTCATCCGAAGCCAGCCAGTTCACAAGGTTCGCAATATCCTCGGGCGTGCCGTAGGTGCGCATAGGGTGCACATCGCGTACCGCTTGCTGCAACTCATCAATCGACTTGCCGCCCCCGCCCGAACCGTCGCCCGTGAAAAAACTCTGCAACATGGGCGTGTCGATGTACCCGGGGCAAATGGCGTTCACGCGGATGCCTTCCGGCCCGTGATCGCAAGCCATGGCGCGGGTCAGCGCGTGAACCGCGCCCTTGGTCGCGCAATAGGCGGCCAAACCAGGATCCGCGATGAACCCGTCGTAAGAGCCAAAGTTGATCAGACTGGCGGTTTTGCCTTCACCCGCCGCCTTCCGCATCAGGGGCAGCGCATATTTCGACGTCAGGAAGGTGCCTGTGCTATTGACCGCGAACGACTGGTTCCATTCCTCAAGCGAGGTCTCTTCCACCGTCTTCTCAATCTCGATCCCGGCGGCATTGACCAGAATGTCCAGCTTGCCGTGATCTTGCTCGACCTGCCCCATGGCCGCGATCACGTCAGCCTCGGACGTTACATCCAGCCGCAGGAACGCAGCCGCTTCAGCCGCCGCCCCCAAAGACCCACCCGCATCCAGATCGGCCGCATAAACGCGGGCCCCTTCCCGTTGGAACCGATCCACAATGGCCCGCCCGATGCCGCCACGCCCGCCGGTCACCAAAGCGACCTTGCCGTCCAGCGCCGTCATTTATGCCCCCTCCGGCGGCGGATACTGCATCCGGTGCAACACGTCGTCCCAAGATACCGTATTGCGGACGTACTCCTGCGTCGCATCCCGCGGCGGCTGATAATCCCAAGCCGACATCTGCCCTTGCTCATGGGCCTGTTGCACAACACGCCGCCCGGTTTGCGAGGCGATCACTTGCAGGCGTATGGCTTCACTGTCCCACTTCGCAGCCGCCTCAGCGGCAAATTCGGCAACAATGTCAGCGCAGTCCGGGGCGTCGCTTAAGTTCACCCTCTCGCCCGGGTCATCGTCCAGATTGTACAGGACCGGCGGATCATAGGCGCAATGGATGTACTTCCACGGCCCCCGTCGGATCATACAGACCGGCACGCCCGGGGTCATCTCGGCGCAGTATTCGCCAATCGCCTCGGTCTGAGACGTTTCGCCCGTCTGCAACGTCGGCCAAAGCGAAACACCTGTGACCGGCGCGCCTAATCCGCCATCCTCGCCCGCGATATCCCGAAGCGTCGGCAAAAAATCCAACAATGAACAAGGATCACCGCAGGTCTGCTGCAACACACCGGGTCCGGCAAAAATCAACGGAACGCGGGCCGAGTGTTCCAGCCAGCTCATCTTGTACCACAAGCCCCGCTCGCCCAGCATATCGCCATGATCCGAGGTGACGACGACGATGGTATTATCCAGCATGTCCGCCTCGCGCAGAGCCTGAACCACCTTGCCAACATTGTCGTCGAAATAACTGACGTTGGCGAAATACCCATGCCGGGCGCGGCGAATGTCTGCGTCACTGACCGCGCCTTGCTCGGCCTCGATCCCAATGCGCAAACGCGCCGAATGCGGATCAGTCGCAACATCACTGTCCGGCATGGGGATGTCTTCGGGATCGTACAAATCCATGAACTCGGGTCGCGCGACATAGGGATCATGCGGGTGAATCAAGCCCACAACCATCGCCAAAGGCCCATCCCCGGTCATCGCATGATCAAAGATACGTCGCCGCGCAAGGAACACCGCCTCGTCGTCGTAATCATACTGAAACGTCGTCATTGCTTGGCCAGACTGACGCACAGCATCCATGTTGTGATACCAATGGGCGATCCGCTCGTCGGGCTTGGTCCAATCCGGGGTCCAGGCCAGATCGACAGGATACACCTCGGTCGTCAGACGCTCTTCAAACCCATGCAATTGATCCGGGCCGACAAAATGCATCTTGCCCGACAGCACCGTCCTATACCCCGCCAACCGCAGATAATGGGCAAAGGTCGGGATCGAGGCGGGAAACTCAGCCGCATTGTCGAAAGCCGCGATCTGGCTGACCTGCTGGCCCGTCATGAAAGACGCCCGCGACGGCGCGCAAAGCGGCGAATTGCAATAGGCGGCATCGAACCGCGTGCCCCGCGCCGCAAGCGCGTCGATATGCGGCGTCTTGACCAGCGGATGACCATAGGCCCCTGTCCACTGCGGGGCCAATTGGTCGGCCATAATGACAACGATGTTTGGTTTAGACATGTGTAAGTCCTTTGAAATCTCGGGGGTATGAGAGGATCAAAGGAACCCCGGAGGCGGTTGATATTGCATCGCTTTTGCGCGCCTCAGCATCAACGTGCAATCCCGGCGTAAGCATCCAGAATCAAACCATGGAAATGATGCACCGCGTGTTCTGATTTGCCCGACCCATCCGGATCGTTCACAATCCGGCCCTGCTGAAAAGCCGGCGTGGTCATGCCCCGCTGCACACTTTCCACCAGCCCGATGTCTTCGACCTGCAAAACCTCGTCCAGATAGCGAATAGCATCCTGCTCCATCGGATCGGGATCGGGCGTTTCAAGGTAAAAATCATAGGTCTCCAAGCTTCGATCCGGTCCCACCGGAATCACGTTCAACACAATCATCGAGGACCGGCCCGGATAACGCATCAGGCACGTCGTCGGCCACAACCACCACACCGCGTGCGTGCGCACTGTCGCGTTAGACACATCATAAGCCGAATTCGCGCTCGTCCCGGCCTCGGCCATATGGGACGAATAAATCCCATGTGTCGTGACCTTGTAGGTATCCATATCAACCAGATCGCAGAAATCCTTGTGCGCGGTCGGGCAATGGTAACATTCAAGGAAATTATCCACGACGTTCTTCCAGTTCGACTTGATGTCATAGGTCAAACGATGGCCATGGGTCAGTTTGTCGATGTCCGGCGCCCAGTGGCGAATTTCGGCTTCAAGATCGCCAGATTGTTCAGCTAAAGCAGTCGCTTCGGGATCGAGGTTCACAAAAACAAAGCCGCAAAACTCTTCAATCTGCACGCTGTCCAAACATATGTCCCTCGGCTCAAAACCCTCAAGATTTTCCGTGTGGGGCGCGCGCACCAATTGCCCATCCAACCCATAAACCCAAGCATGGTAGGGGCACATGATCCGGCTGATTTGCCCTTCACCCGAAAGCAATGCGTGGGCGCGATGTTTGCACACGTTGTAAAACGCCCGAAGCGCACCCGTCCGATCCCGTAGGATCGCCACAGACTGCCCCGCAACCTCGACCGTCACAAAAGACCCCGGCACGCGCAGCTTTTCCACGTGACACACCCACTGCCACGACTTGGCCAACACGCCGACCTGATCCGCGCGAAACCACTCAGGCGACACATAAGCCTCGGCCCGAAGCGAAAAAGACCGTTCGGGCACCGGATCGTAGCCGGCGCTTATGGACGCAAAAGCGTCCGGGCTGGGCAGTTCGGTCACTTGTGCGTCCTTTCCGGGAATCAAATGCTGCGCCCATTCTGGAAGCCCGCCACGCCCCCGTCCATTCTTTTTGCGACACGAATGCGCCGCGAAAAACGGTCTTCCCACGACAAAGCAACTGCGATTTTCCGACAAATGTGAACGAAGACCCCAATCAATAACTGGTAACCCGACGCACATTGCTCAAGAATGCTGAAAAATCCAACTGGGAGAGATCACATGAAAAGACTAATCACAGGTGCCGTTCTTGCCATGGGAGTGTCCGGCGCGACCGCCGCCTCGGCCGATTGCGGCGAAGTCTCGATCACCGAAATGGACTGGGCATCCTCTGCCATCGTGACATCAGTTGCAAAATTCCTGATGGAACAAGGCTATGGCTGCACCGTCACCACTGTGCCCACCACCACGGTGCCCGCGATGACCTCGCTTGCCGAAACCGGCGAGCCGGACATCCTGACCGAACTTTGGACCAGCTATACGCCCGTCTATGAAGAACTCCGCGAAGCTGGCAAAGTTGTTGAACTTAGCAAAGTCCTGTCCGACGGCGGTGTCGAAGCGTGGTGGATCCCGGCCTATCTGGCCGAAAAGCACCCCGAACTGACCACGTTGGAAGGTATCAAGGCCAATCCAGACCTGGTGGGCGGCCGTTTTCACGATTGCCCCGCAGGCTGGGGCTGCGACATCACCAATTTCAACAACTTTAAAGCCGCAGGCTTTGAAGGTTCGGGCCTTGAACGCTTTCAACACGGATCGGGCGAAACTCTCGCCACCGCTATCGCTGCGGCTTACGAGGCCGAAGAACCATGGTTCGGCTACTACTGGGCACCGACATCCGTCTTGGGCAAATACCCGATGGTGCAGATCGAAATGCCCGCCTATGACGCCGACAAGCACACCTGCAACGGCGACGAAAACTGCGCCACTCCAGCCCTGTCAGCCTATCCTGTCGCCAACGTCGTGACAGCGGCCAGCAAAGCCTTTGTCGAACGCGAACCCGAAGCGGCCGACCTGATGCGCAACATCACCTTCACCAACGCCCAAATGGGCGAAGTGCTGGCCTGGCAAGAAGCAAACCAAGCCTCCAACGAAGAAACCGCCGTCTATTTCCTGACCACCTACAAGGATGTCTGGAGCGGTTGGCTGAACGACGCCGCCCGCGAAAAACTCGCCGCACTCTTGCAGTAAATCACAGGCCCCGCGCTGTCATGGCGCGGGGATTTTAGGGGGCGGGAACAGACATGGCGGCATACGAAGGCCTGTTCGACACCTTTGGTCTGCGCGATTGGTGCGATCAGGACAAAGAAGCAGCACCTATGTCCATGGCCCAGCTTCTGGCCCAGTCAGGTGGCAGCGAAGAAACCACAAGCGGCGTCCCCTTCCCCTCCCTCGACGTCCTGCACGAAGCCTGCCACAGCATCAGCCAAACCCGCGACGTGACCGAAGGCCTGGAAAAAGGCTTTCTTGCCATCCGGTCCGAGCTGAAATTCGTCCTCGACCCGATCACACAACCCCTCAGCTGGATGCTGGACGGCACACTTTACGCCTTTGAAAGCACACCGTGGTGGGTGATGATCCCCGTGTTGTTGCTGGTCAGCTGGTGGGTCAGCCGCTCCAAAAGCGTGACCGCGTTTGTCGCCGTGGTGCTTTTGTTCTTCGGCATCATCGATCACTACGACGTCGCTATGCAGACTCTGGCCATCGTCTTCGTCTGCACCGGCATATCGGTTCTTTTGGGCGTGCCTATCGGCGTCGGCATGTCGAAATCCGACACCGCACAACGGATCATCGTTCCAA
Source organism: uncultured Rhodobacterales bacterium (assembly GCA_964632495.1). Classification (GTDB taxonomy): domain Bacteria; phylum Pseudomonadota; class Alphaproteobacteria; order Rhodobacterales; family Rhodobacteraceae; genus CALKXV01. Next base: position 12,688 of record CAZWDS010000051.1, on the reverse strand, counting down.
TCCTCGATCTCCTTCAAACCCTGCCCACCTTCGTCTACCTGATCCCGCTTATTTTCCTGTTTTCCGTCACAGAGTCCAAACTCTACGGAATCGCGATCATCCTCTACGCCATCGTCCCCGTCGTCCGCCTGACCGACCTTGGCATCCGGCTGGTGGACCGCGACGTGATCGAAGCCGCCAACGCCTTCGGGATGAGCGCGTGGCAAAAGCTGTCCCGCGTGGAACTGCCCTTGGCACTTCCCAACATCATGGCAGGCGTCAACCAAACCATCATGATGAGCCTGGCCATGGTCGTCATCGCCTCCCTCGTCTCGGCCCCGGGCCTTGGCGTTCTGGTCCTGCGCGGCATCCGCAACCTTGAACTGGGTGTCGGCATCGTCGCCGGCCTTGGCATCGTCCTTCTTGCCGTCATCCTTGATCGCGTGTCCAAAGCGGCCCTGTCTCGCGTCGACAAACAGCGAAGCATCGAATGACCGCGAAAGTCTCCATCAAGGGTCTCTACAAAATCTTCGGCCCCGATCACGTCCAGATGGTCGCCCGGGTCAAATCTGGCATGGACAAGCCAACCCTTCTGGACACACACGCCCATGTCCTTGGTCTGCAAGACATCAACGTCGAAATGCGCGCCGGCGAGATCACCGTCATCATGGGGCTGTCAGGGTCCGGCAAATCCACCTTGATCCGCCACCTCAACCGGCTGATCGAACCTTCGGCGGGCGAAATCCTGATCGACGGCAAAGATGTGATGAAACTCGGCTCGACCGCCCTGCGCGCGCTTCGCCAAAAGAAGATGTCGATGGTGTTTCAGAAGTTCGCGCTTCTGCCCCATAAAACCGTGCAACAAAACACTGAAATGCCGCTGTCCGTCCAAGGCGCCGACACCGCCATCCAAAACGCCGAAGCCCAGAAATGGCTGAAACGAGTCGGCCTTGAAGGCTTTGAAGATCGCTACCCGTCACAACTCTCCGGCGGCATGCAACAACGCGTCGGCATCGCCCGGGCATTGGCCGCCAACACCGACATCATGCTGATGGACGAAGCCTTCTCAGCGCTCGATCCCCTGATCCGCACCGATATGCAGGACCTCCTCGTCGAACTCCAGGCCGAACTCCAAAAAACCGTCGTTTTCATCACCCATGATCTGGACGAGGCCCTGAAACTCGCCGACCACCTTGTGATCCTGAAAGACGGAGGTGTGGTGCAGCAAGGCGAACCCCAACACATCCTTTTGCACCCAGCCGATCCCTACATCGAAGACTTCGTCTCCGACATCAACCGCGCCCGCGTGTTGCGCGTCCGCTCAGTCATGGCCCCCATCTCAACCGAAACCTTCGACGGCGACGTCCAAGCCTCCAGCACGCTGGAAAACCTAATCCGAATGTCCGATGGCGATACGGGTCACATCTACCGCGTGACAGATGGCGATCAAATCGTCGGCCAACTCGACATGAAAGACCTTGTCAAAGCGCTCGTCCCCCGCGCCTCAAGTGCCGCGACACCACCGCGCTAGGCTTTTCTTTCCGTTAAAAATACCTTGGGGGAATTGGCCAACGGCCAAGGGGGCAAAGCCCCGCCGGTAAAATCACCCCACCGGCATCCGTTTCACCAATCCCAACCGCTCCCGCACAGCCTCAGGACCAATCACCGTCGCGCCCATCCCTTCGATAATTCCACGCGCGCGGTTCACCAATTGCGCATTGGTCGCCAATTCCCCTTTGCCCAACCAAAGATTATCCTCCAACCCCACACGCACGTTCCCACCGGCCAGCACAGCCGCCGCCACATAGGCCATCTGATGTCGCCCCAGCGAAAACGCCGACCAAGTCCAGTCGCCCGGCACATTGTTCACCATCGCCATAAAGGTGTTCAGATCATCCGGCGCACCCCAAGGAACCCCCATGCACAATTGCACCAAGGCCGGACTGTCCAACACACCTTCCTTCACCAACTCCCGGGCGAACCACAGATGTCCGGTGTCAAACGCCTCAATCTCGGGCTTCACACCCAAGTCGGTCATCATACGTCCCATGGCCCGCAACATGCCGGGCGTGTTGGTCATCACATAATCGGCCTCGGCGAAATTCATCGTCCCGCAATCCAGCGTGCAAATCTCGGGCAGACATTCGGCGACATGGGCCACGCGTTCGCCAGCCCCCGCCATATCCGTGCCCGCATCGCTTAACGGCAAAGGCGCATCCGGCGTACCAAACACCATGTCACCGCCCATGCCAGCGGTCAGGTTCAACACACAATCCACGTCCGAAGCCCGAATACGATCCGTCACCTCGCGGTAATACGCCAGCTTTCGCGATGGCGCGCCCGTCTCGGGATCACGCACATGGCAATGCACCACAGCCGCCCCCGCGCGTGCCGCCGCAATCGCGCTTTCGGCAATCTCGGCAGGGGAACGCGGCACATGAGGGCTGCGATCCTGCGTTGACCCGGACCCTGTCACTGCACAGGTGATAAACACCTCATTATTCATCGCCAAAGGCATCTTGCTCTCTCCAACTTACGGGATGGTGGGTGGGGCGTCGTTCGTCAGAACGCGCGCCACCCGGCATCACTTGCCCTTCCAAACAGGATCGCGCTTTTCAGCAAAAGCCCGCGCGCCCTCCAACTGATCTTCCGAACGATACAACCGCTCGACCGTCTCAAACTGGGACTTGGTGATCCGGTTCATCGCATCCTGAAACTTCATATCCTCGGCCTCGCGCACAATCTCTTTGATCGCGCCGTAAACCAACGGCGGGCCCGAGGCCAAAAGATCGGCCATTTCCCGTGCCTTCTCCATCAACTGGTCGCCCGGATACACATGGTTCACCAACCCCCAACGGGCGGCCTCTTCCACATCAATCCAACGCCCGGTGAGCAGCATCTCCATCGCGATGTGATAAGGAATACGCTTTGGCAGTTTCACCGAAGCCGCATCAGCAACCGTGCCCGACCGTATCTCAGGCAAGGCAAACGACGCATGATCCGCCGCCAAGATGATGTCGCCGGACAAGGCCAATTCCAACCCGCCGCCACAACAAATCCCGTTGACGGCCATGACGACCGGCTTGTTCAGCCCACGCAATTCCTGCAAGCCGCCAAATCCGCCTTTTCCATAGTCGCCATCTACCGCATCGCCATCAGCGGCGGCCTTCAAATCCCAGCCGGGGCAAAAGAACTTGCGCCCCGCCCCTGTTACCAAAGCCACACGGCAATCGGGGTCATCGCGAAACTCGGTAAAGACCTCGCCCATGATCCGGCTGGTCTTCAGATCAATCGCATTCGCTTTGGGTCGGTCCAGCGTGACTTCCAGCACATGGCCGCGCTTTTCTGTCTTGATCGGGTCGCTCATGTCTCGTCCTTCACTCGAAGCAATGCGTCTGCCGCAACAGCGCGTGTGGGGGTGGTGATCAATGGATTGATCTCAACCTCAAGGATCGTTTCGCGGTTTTGGATCACGTAATCCTGCACCGCAAGGACGGCGGCCACAATCGCGGCCGTATCCACGGCAGGTGCGCCGCGATATCCGTTCAGCACAGGCGCATAGGCCAAGCGCTGCAAAGCCACTTCCACCTCATCGCCGGTCACCGGCAACAAAAGCGAAACGCGGTCGCCGATAATTTCCGTCAAGGTACCGCCCGCCCCTAAGGTCAGCAGAAACCCATGGGCCGGGTCCATCATGACGCCCACCAAAAGTTCGGCAACGCCATCCGTGATCATCTCTTCGATCAGGACACGATCCGCCGCCATCTGCCTCGCCGCCGCCTGCACCGCGCCAGCATCGGCCAGACCCAAAACAACCGCCCCGGCCTCTGTCTTATGCGCCACCCCCTCGCCCTTCAAAACCACCGGGAAAGACAAGGCCTCAGCCAGTTTGGCCACGTCTTCGCCGCCCCCGGCTCGCATCGACGTGGGCACATCCAACCCATGTGCGGCCAGCGCAGCCTTAGCGTCGCCCTCAAAGATCACGCGCCCCGGCGCATCATCCGTAGGAAGAGCAAGAGGCATCGGATCCCTCCGTGCCCCGCCAAGCCCCACGGCCACATCCAAAGCCGCCAAAGCATCCACAAGACCCGAGATCGGCAAAATGCCCCGTTGCATCATCTCGACCGCCATCTCCTCGGGCATCGTGTCGGGATAACTAGACACAATCGCAATCGGCTTGCCCGAGGACGCCTGCGCCCGTTCCACCGCATCAATCACCAAGGGCCATTCCGTGGCATCTGAGCGGTCGCTTCTGGGAAAGTCCAAGATGACCATTCCCAAGGCCAAATCTCCGATCATCATGCCTGCAAAGGTTGCCGTCATCGCGTCGACATCGGCCCAGATATAGGTGTGGTAATCCAGCGGGTTCGCCAAGGCGACTTTCGGCCCAAGCGATTGAAACAAAGCCTCTTTCTGAGCTTTCATCAACGGAGCGAAACTAAGACCGCTGCCCAAGGCCAAATCCGCCACCAAACTTGCCTCGCCCCCGGAACACGACATCGACGCAATCCGGTTTGAGGCCAACGGCCCCGTCACATGCAACAGTTTCAGCGTTTCCAAGAAGGCACCCAGGTTATGCACTTGCCCGACGCCAAGGCGTTTAAACAACGCCGCCGCTCCCGATGCGCTGCCCGCCAGAGATGCCGTGTGTGACACCGCAGCCTTCTGCCCCTGCTCGGATGCACCCACCTTCAAGACCACGATAGACTTGCCAAGAGAACGCGCCATGGCCGCCAAAGCCTCGAACCGCTGAATGTCGCCCACACCCTCCAGGTAAAGCCCCAGAACCGTGACACGCGGGTCTTGCAACAAGGCCGTGCCCACTTCGGCCAGATCGGTCTTGGCCTCGTTTCCAAGGGTCACCACATAGGCCAAAGGTATAGCACGGCGTTGCATGGTCAGATTGATCGCCACGTTCGACGACTGCGCCAGCACCGCAACACCGCTCTCGACCGGAACGCCCCCGTGGTGATCGGGCCAAAGGACAGTCCCCTCCAGCATGTTGAGGTACCCGTAACAATTCGGCCCCAAAATCGGCATATCGCCTGCGGCGTCCAGCAAACGCGCCTGCAAATCCGGCCCGTCCGACACTTCAGCCCGCGCCTCGGCAAAGCCCGAGGCAAAGCACACCGCACCACCAGCGCCACGATCACGCAAGGCTTTCACGACCTCAACCGTGGCCTCGCGGTTCACACCGATGAACGTCGCATCCGGAGCCTCGGGCAAATCCGTGACCGAAGAATACGCCTTGTATCCGTCAATCTCTGGTTTTGTCGGATGAACCGGCCAAACCGGCCCTTTGAAGCCAATTTTTCGGCATTCGCGCAGCACATTGGCGCACCACACCCCGCCACCAACGACGGCAATCGAACGTGGCGAAAGAAGCCGCGACAGGGAAGACCCCCTGTTTCGGGACAACAGGGGCTGGCCCTGGGGGGGACGCTGCGCTGTCATGCGCCCAATGGTCGGAACAACTCGCGCCCGATGATGTGGCGCTGAATCTCACTGGTGCCGTCCCAAATCCGTTCAACCCGCGCATCGCGCCAGAACCGTTCGATGGGAAAGTCGTCCATCAGGCCCATGCCTCCGAATATCTGCAAGGTCGTATCCGTGACCCGCGCCAACATCTCGGTGGCATAGACCTTGGCCGAGGCGATTTCGCGGTTCGCCGGCAAGCCCTGATCCAACCGCCAAGCGCCGGCCAATGTCAGATAGTCGGCGGCGTCGATCTGGGTGATCATATCGGCCACTTGAAAGCTAACGCCCTGAAACTTGGCGATTTCCTGACCGAACTGCTTGCGTTCGGCGGCATAGTTCACCGCGTAATCAAAGCAGCGCCGCGCCCGTCCCACAGCGAACGCGGCCACGGTCAGACGCGTGGCATAAAGCCATTCGTTCATCACCGCGAACCCGCCATCCACCTCGCCCAGCACTTGCGCATCGGGTAAGCGACAGTCATCGAATTCCAGAATGCAATTCTTGTATCCCCGGTGCGAAACCGAGTTGTAACCCTCGCGCACTTGAAACCCCGGATGGCCGCGATCAACCAGAAAACAAGTGATGCGTTTCTTCGGACCTTTAGGCGTGTCGTCTTCACCCGTGGCAACGAAAACAATAAAGAAATCAGCATGCTCTGCGCCAGAGATAAAGTGCTTTGAGCCATTCACCACCCAATCCCCACCATCCCGCACCGCCGCACATTTCATCCCCCTCACATCCGAGCCTGCATCCGGTTCTGTCATCGCCAAAGCGTCCATCCGCTTGCCCCGAACGGCGGGCAACAGGTACTTTTCGCGTTGATCGCCCGTGCAAGCCATCAGGATGTTTTGCGGGCGGCCAAAGAAATGGGTCAGCGCCATAGAGCCCCGGCCTAACTCGCGCTCTACCAAGGTAAAATCCAAGTGGGACAGGCCCGCACCGCCGATCTCTTCGGGGAAATTGCAGGCGTAAAAGCCCAGATCCAGCGTCTTTTGCTTGATGGCTTCGGCCAAGTCGTGCGGCACTTCGCCGGTCTTTTCGACCTTGGCCTCATGAGGGTAAATCTCGTTCTCGACGAAACTGCGCACGGTTGAAACGATCATCTGTTGTTCGTCGGTCAGTCCGAAATGCATCGCTTGCTCCCTTGCGTCTGTCCAAAGACTAGCCCTAGGGTCGCGCCTGATCCATGCGCAATTCGAAAGTTACATGCCAAATACGAAAACCTTCACGCTTCTGCTGTACCCCGGCTTTTCGGCGCTGTGTCTGGCGAATGCTGTGGAGCCTTTGAGGGCCGCCAACACACTTTCTCGCCGGGACTTATACGCGTGGCAATTCTGCGGGCTGCACGCCGGCGTGGTGCAATCGTCCAGTGACATGCCGGTCGCGACGATGCCCTTGCGCTATCAAAGCGGCGACTATCTTTTTGTCATGCCAAGCTATGGGCACCTTCAGCACGACACGCCGACCAACCGCCGCAGTCTGCGGGCCGCCAGTTCGCGATTTCATTCCATGGTCGGGCTGGATACGGGCAGTTGGCTTTTGGCCTCTGCGGGTTTGTTGGATGGGCGGCGGGCCACGTCCCATTGGGATACGCTGGATGCCTTGGAAGAGACGTTCCCCGACATCACCGTCACGCGTGACCGGTTCGTGATTGATGGCAACCGCGCCAGTTGCGGCGGGGCGACGACGACGTTGGATATGATGCTGAACCTGATCGAAACACATTTCGGCGCCACCTTGGCGTTAGAGGTGGCCGCGCTGTTTATGTACGGCGAGCGTGATCCCCTGACCCCGTCCACACGCGTCCTGCCCGATCATCAGGTGTTGCGTGCGGCAGCCGCGTTGATGCGGCGCAATGTCGAGGTGCCGTTGAAAATCGGCCAGATTGCAGACGCCCTGTCCTTAAGCCAACGCACACTGGAACTGACCTTTCAAACCCACGCCGGACAAAGCCCCGCGCGGCTTTATCGTTCGATCCGATTGGCCGAGGCGCGGCGACGTTTGGAGCAGACCCGCGATAGTGTGGCCGAGATTGCCAGCCGCACGGGCTATCAGGACCCGGCCGCGATGGCCCGTGCTTTCAAGGCGGAATTTGGGGTAACCCCAAGCTCTGTGCGGCGATCCTGATCCTAAAAGTTGCGCAGATACCGATCCAGCTCGACTTGGGTTACTTGTTTGGCAAAAAACGCTTCTTCCCGTTCCGATTGCTGCACCATCATCTCGAATTGATCGTCGCCCATCACACCGCGCAGCCAATCCGAACCACGCGCCAAGTCAATCGCGGTGCGGATGTTGGTGGGGATTGGCGGGGCTTCGGCATCTTTGTATGCGTTGCCGACGGACACGGGGCCCGGCTCGATATGACCTTCGATGCCATCCAGCCCGGCGGCAATGTCGGCGGCCATCAGGAAGTACGGGTTCGCATCCGCACCAGCATCCCGCTTTTCGACCCGCGTGCCACTGTCCGAACCTTCGATCACGCGCAATCCGGCTGTGCGGTTGTCGATGCCCCAAGACGCGTTTGTGGGGCAAAATGAATTGACCACACGGCGGCGAAATCCGTTTGGTGTGGGCGAGCCGCAAAGCGCTGTTTCGGCCATGCGTTGCTGCAATCCGCCGACGAAATAACGCCCGGTGTCAGACAATTGGCCACCATCGGCAAATATGTTCCGGCCGTCGCGCCACAGGGAATAATGGCAGTGAAAGCCGCTGCCGGAAGCGTCGTGAAAGGGTTTCGGCATGAAACTTGCCAGATATCCGTGTTTCTGCGCCAATTGTTTGACCAGCGAGCGGAACATGACCACGCGATCTGCGGCCTCTAGTGCTGCGCCATAGCGGATATTCACCTCGACCTGACCGGCGGCGTACTCCGGGTTGGATTGTTCGATCGGGATGCCGGCTTGGTTGATTTGGGTGCGAATGGGGCCGATGACGTGTTCCAGTTCCGCCGCACGGGCCAAACCATAGCAATCAATCCCGGTCTCACGCGGCAGCTTGGTTTCAGGGTCTAAGAGGTAGAATTCCAGCTCGGGGCCAACCTTCACGTCGATCCCCATATGTGCGGCGCGTTCGATTTGCCGGACCAGCACTTGGCGCGGATCAATGGGGATAGAAGCGTGATCCATCCCTTCGGCGCGGGCGAAACACATGGCAACGCCCGGCTCCCACGGAAGCGCGACGGGTTTGGTCATCGGGAACATGTGGAAATCAGGGAAACCGGTCTCGAAGCTGACGTGGGGCGCATCCCAGATATCGCAGGTCATATCCATCGAAAAAAGCGAGACCGCAAACGCATTGCCACCTTTGCAAATCGTCTTCCAATGGCTGGCCGGGATACGCTTGCCGCGCATGATGCCGTTCAGGTCCCCAAGCCCCAAAGCGACCGTATGCGTCCCTTCGGGCAGCGAAAAATCTGTATTGGCCAAGGGGGGCTCCTTACTCTTCAATCATACGCCAGCAAACAGGAATGCGGTCCGGAGGCAAGGCCTTTAGGCGGTGTCCGATCCCAAGGCTTCGGCATGGAAATCCATACGGTAGGCGCGCGCGCTGGCAGGCAGAGACTTTTCGATCCGGTATTCAGGTTCGCGAACCTGACGCTTCAAAGCGGTGAACATTTCGCCGAACGCCTCGGCAATGGATCGGTTGGGCGACGGCAGATCATGGGCGATCTTGGCGTGCAACGCGGGCAGTGCGTGGTAGGGCACCATGGGGAACATGTGATGTTCGATGTGGTAGTTCATGTTCCAATAGATGAACCGGCTGAGCGGGTTCATGTAGACCGTGCGCGAGTTCAGCCGGTGATCGATCACGTTGTCGGCCAACCCTGTGTGCTGCAACAGCCCGGTCATCACGTAATGCCACGAGCCATAAAGCACCGGTCCCCCAATCAGCAAAAGCGGCAGGATGGATCCCGTGACGAACGCCAGCACCAGAACGCCTGCGTATATCGCAATCCAGATCTGAGCAATGCGGGCGACCTTGCCGCGTTCGCTTTCAGGGATAAAGGACGCTTCGGCTGCATTCGGCCCGGAACGGGCGTAGCGGAACATTTTAATGAAGGATTCCACAGAATCCTTGCCGATGAACAGCAACATAGCCTTGGCAATGTCGGGCGGGCGCATGGTGATAATTTCAGGGTCGCGGCCGACGATGATCGTGTCGGTGTGGTGACGCGCATGGCTGTAGCGCCAAACAACGGGGTTTCGCACCAGCATGAAACAGGCGATCTGATAGACCCAGTCGTTCATCCATTGCGTCTTGAAGGCTGTGCCATGCCCGGCTTCGTGCCACCGGCTGTCGGCCCCGCTGGCATAAAGCACGCCGTAAAGCAGCAACACCGGCACCGCCCACCCCGTTGGCCAAAGCGCAACAGCCAGACCGGCCAAACCGATCAAGGCGCCATAATAGATCACGCTGTCCCGGATCGCAGGGCCATCCTTGCGGCGCATTAGGGCCTTCATTTCTGTCCGGGGGATAGCCGTGTGATACCATTCCGCCGCCGCCAAACCGGTTTCCACCGCGCGCGCGCCGCTTTCCCCCAAAAGATCATAGTCCCGCATCGTCAAATTCCGCCCGTTTTTTAACCGAACCGCCAAAACCTTACGGTGTCACGGTCTGGTTTTCATCAGGTAAAGCTATGCCGAAGCGGTGATCACGATCAACTGCCTGTGAAAGCGCATGTTTTTTCGTGCATGTCTTCACCTTAGGGGTTTGAGATGTCATTCTGACCAAAGCGCCACGGGGTTGTGCGCCAATGCGCAAGCCCGCAATCGGTCAGACTGTTTGGGTGCGCGCGCGATTGGATCCGGCATTTGTCGGGCGGTAAGGACGTTGAATGCGCGGAACACTGGCCCTTGTTGGCATTGGCAAAATCGCCCGGGATCAGCATATTCCGGCGATTGCGGCCAATCGTGACTTTACGATCCAAGCCGTGGCCAGCCGGAATGCCAGTGTTGACGGTGTTCCGTCTTATCCCAGTCTGAAGGCCTTGCTGGACGCAGAACCCAAGGTGGATTGCGTGTCTCTGTGTACCCCGCCGATGGCGCGCTACGCCGATGCGCATTTGGCGCTGGAGGCCGGGCTTCATGTGATGCTGGAGAAACCGCCCGGCGCGACACTCAGCGAAGTTCACGCGCTTGAGGCTTTGGCCCGGGCCGAGAACGTCACGCTTTTCGCGACATGGCATTCTCGCCACGCGGCGGCGGTTGAAGCGGCGCGGGATTGGTTGGCCGACAAGACGCTGAGGAAGGTCGCGATCACATGGAAGGAAAACGTACGCCAGTGGCATCCGGGTCAGGACTGGATTTGGCAGGCCGGTGGCTTGGGTGTGTTTGACCCCGGCATCAATGCGTTGTCCGTGATGACGGCCATCCTGCCGCGTGCGGTTTTCCTGAAGGATGCGAAACTTGTCTTCCCTGAAAACCGCGACACGCCTGTGGCCGCACAGATGACATTTCATGATCCGGGTGGTGCCGACGTGACGGCCGATTTGGATTGGTTGGAACAAGGCGATCCCAAGTGGAACATCGCGCTGACCACCGAGGAAGGCACGGCCCTTTTGTCGGAAGGCGGCGCTCGCCTAAGCGTGGAGGGCGGCGCAGACATCTCGGGCCCCGACGAAGAATATCCCAGCCTTTACAGGCGCTTTGCCAAGCTTGTTCAGACCGGCACCCGCGATGTCGACCTGTCCCCTATGCGCCATGTGGCGGACGCCTTTACCATGGGGCAGCGCCAAATCGCTCCGCCGTTCGAATGGTGATGTCATGAGCGCAGTCCTGATCGTCGCCGCAGGCCGCGGCACCCGTGCAGGCACGGATGTGCCAAAGCAATACGTCGAACTGGCGGGCAAAACCATTTTGCATCGCACGGTCGAGGTCTTTTTGGGCTTAAGCGAAATCACACAGGTGACCGTCGTCATCGCAAAGGGGGACGACGCGGCTTACCAAAAAGCCATAACCGGTCTGAAAGACAAGCGCATCACAGACCCCGTGATCGGTGGCGACACACGCGCTGCATCCGTTCGCGCCGGGCTGGAGGCCATGGCTGCCACGTCGCCAGACCGGGTTCTGATCCACGACGCAGCCCGCCCTTTCGTGTCGCCTGACACGATCCTCGGCGTCCTTGACGCATTGAACGTGCACGACGGCGCCTTTGCGGCAGTCCCTGTTGTCGATGCGATCTGGCGGGCGGACGGTGGATTTGCCATCAGCCCTCTGGACCGCAGCCTGTTGTGGCGCGCCCAAACGCCCCAAGGGTTTCGGTTTGACAGCATCCTGTCGGCGCATCGCGCCTTTGGCGGCACCGCGACCGATGATGTGGAAGTCGCCCGCGCCGCCGGACAGTTGGTTCGGATCGTCGATGGCTCGGAAGCGAACTTCAAGATCACCACCCCCGCCGATCTGGCCCGCGCCCGTGCGGAATTGGCATTGTTGGGCAACGACCCGTCGAACTGACATTCCCAGAATTCCCTCTTGCCCGACCCATCCCCCTCGGCTAGACCCGCCAATGGAGACGTGGCCGAGTGGTCGAAGGCGCTCCCCTGCTAAGGGAGTAGGCGGGAAACCGTCTCGAGGGTTCGAATCCCTTCGTCTCCGCCACCAAGCCGAATCAAGCCTCTGTTTTTATTAAAATATAATAGGTGAATTTGATTTGTTCCCACATATGTTCCCACATGAAGCATTCGTGTTGCCGCTACCGAATTGGATCAGTTGAAGCCGGAAATAGCAGACCTTCGGGTGCTTTGCCGCGAATGACAGCATTGAGCCCAACGCGGTCATTGTGATTTTGTGCTGCGCGCCCACGCAGCGTGGATAATGCTGCGCTACCGCAAAATTCGGTGCTGCTGCGCGGCGGGAAAACCAGCC